>NZ_JBBXMY010000030.1:0-28828 GCF_038442315.1 Methylobacterium litchii
GCCCAGTTCCGCCGCCTTGCCATCCGCTACGAACGACGGGCCGACATCCATCTGGCCTTCTCGACCCTGGCGGCCGCCCTCATCGTTTGGCGCTTCATCGAACGATGGTTTTGTTAGGCGCTCTTAGCGCGGTAGGCGTCTTCCTGACGCGCAAAGAGCTCCCAGGAGGGCATCGACACCACGGCGGTCGGTACGCCCTCCCCCTGGAGGATATCCCGCGCGGCAAGCGCCAGCGCCACCTCCGAGCCGGTGCCGATCAGCGTGACCCGCCGCTCCCCGTCGGCTTCCGCGATGACGTAGGCGCCGCGTGCGCAGAGGTTGTCGCCGCCGGTGGGCGTGCCGGAGATCCGTCGGCTGAAGCAGCTGGAGGACGAGAACAGCAAGCTCAAGCGGCTGGTTGCTGACCTGACGCTGGACCGCTCGATGCTGCAGGACGTGCTCAAACGAAAGTGGTGAGGCCCGTCGTTCGCCGTGAAGTCGCCGGTCACTTGCAGGTGGCCTACGACATCAGCGAGCGTCGGGCCTGTCAGGCCACCGGCTTCGGCCGTTCGTCCCAGCGTTACAGGAAGCGGTCGGATCCGCAGGTGGCGCTGCGCATGCGGCTGAAGGAGCTGGCCGCCGCGCGGGTCCGTTACGGCTATCGCCGGCTACACATCCTGCTGCGACGGGAGGGCTGGAAGGTGAACCACAAGCGCACCTACCGGATCTACCGAGACGAAGGGCTGTCGATCCGGGTCAAGCTACCAAAGCGCAAGCGGGCTTGGCGATATCGCCAGGGACGGCCTGCGATCGGTGGACCCAACGAGGTCTGGGCGATGGACTTCATGTCCGACCGCATCTTCGATGGGCGTCCATTCCGGATCCTGACCGTCGTCGATTGCCACACGCGAGAGGCGCTCTCACTCACGCCGAGAGCCAACTTCCGCGCCTACCAAGTGACCGAGGCACTCGACGCCTTGGTCAAGCTGAGGGGACGGCCCAAGAGCTTGCGGGTCGATAATGGGCCGGAGTTCGCCGGTCGCATGCTCGACCAGTGGGCCTACCTGAACGGGGTCGAGATCGACTTCTCCCGCCCGGGCAAGCCGACCGACAACGCGTATATCGAGTCGTTCAACGGCCGCCTCCGGGCGGAATGTCTGAACGCCTCGTGGTTCCTGTCGCTGACCGATGCCCGGGAGCGCATCGAGGACTGGAGGTGCCACTACAACGAAGACCGACCTCATACGGCCTTGGGCGGCTTGACGCCCCGAGCCTTCGCCAACCAAGCTGTCACAGCCCGAGAACTTGCATAGGCCGTGGACCACAAACGGGGTCAACTCCAAGCCTACCGCGCACTAACTTTGCTCGTGGACCACCTCATGGGGGCCGATCAGCCTGCCTTCACTGGCCTCTGCTTTCTACGGATCGGGTCAGCGGCATAGCAGTGCTCATCCCGATGGTCGGACTACGATCTACCGTTTTCGAGTAACCGCCGGTCAATCGGTTCCTGCCACGATACGCTTCGAGCCATGCCACACGTAGGCTCTGCGTCCTCATGAGAGATATGCCGGCCCGGTCCGTTTGCTGATTGACGTCTACTGGATCGGGCCGGCGCTTATCTTGGCGTTCATACTGGCTTGATCTCTGACCTCTTCCGCCCGCAGCCTCATCGCCGCCCTCGCCTGTAGCTCAAGGGCAGGACTCGACACTCTTAGCAAAGATCCTAAATCCGGCTGGAGACGTGATCTATGAAGCTGTTCGCATAAGCCACCCATAGCGTTAGTTCACGGCACAGCTGAGCTGCTGGCTGATTGGAAATGCGATGATTGACGATTTTGAAGAGCGTAGCCGAACAAGCGCGGATCGCGTTGCAGACATTGTCGCCGCCTACGTGTCTAACCACTGTATAGCCCTTGGCGAACTGCCTGCGCTGATAGCGTTAGTGCACGCGTCTCTCACTGAATTGGCGAATGATCGCCCAGTCAATGTCACCGAGATTTTCAAAGCCACACAAGCCGAAATCTGTAAATCAATTGAGCCAGATGCGCTGGTTAGCTTCATCAACGGTAAATCGTATAAGTCTCTGAAGCGACATCTAAGAGCCCACGGCATGACCGCTTCGTCTTACCGCTTGCGTTATGGTCTGCCTCCCGATTATCCAATGATAACTACATCATACAGCGCGCAAAGGTCATCGATATCCGAAGTATAATCTCAAATCTACGAAAGAGCGGGCGTCCGGTAGGGCGGGATAACATTACTCGCTAAAGCAAAATTTGAACGAGCGTCGGTATTTGGCAAACACCCCTCGTGCCGGCATGGTGGCGGGCAGATCGCGTTGATGAAACGGACCCCGTTCTAGGAGGCGTTTATAAGATCCATCGGCCGTACCTCGCGCCCCTTCCGGTCGTAGGCCCGGCGCGGGTTGCGTCGGTGGCGGGGGACGGGATCGCCCTGCCCTGACGAATAGGCGGTGGCCGGGTAGAGCGGCTCGGTCATCAACGGATCATTAACTCGGTCAGCCTCTATTGCGTACAGCGACCGGGCTCCACCCTCAGCCGAGCGCCCTCAGAGCAGCGCAGGGCAACCGCGCGGCCTCGTCGGTGCAGTCGCGTTTCATCCCTCATCCATTCCGTAGGCCCGCACGGTCTCGCGTCCGGTTGCGGTGAGGAACCACGCCCGCCCATCGTGGTGGGCGATGCGTGAGGCAGGGCGCTCGATCACGAGGCCCATGTCTGCGAGGAGCGGGAGAGCGGTCGGGTAGGCGCCGACGCGCAGGCCGGCGGGCGTCGAGGCTATGGCGCAGGGCCGCGAGCTGCTTGCCGCGTAGGAGTGGGATCATTGCTGCCGGTAGGGGCCCCGGCGCACCCGTGGCGGGAGAGCCTTATCGAGGATATTGCGGATCTCGCGAAGGGGAGCCTAGGCTGTCCGCCAGCACGATGCGGCAGACCCTACTCGTGGTGTTAGCGGAGCACCGTATCGACGGCGGCTTGGTTGCGGGCCATGCCATAGGGCCACCAGTCATCCCCGAGAAGCTCGCGAACGTGGCGCTCGCTCGCCGTACAACCCGGCGGGTTTCAGTTGCTATGGTCACGGAAACCGCAGCCGCATTCCTCGCATTGGTTGGGGCATCCGGCTTCCGTTGGGGCGGCAATCACCGCGTTTCGCGTAATTGCCATCAAGCTGTTTGATCGAGAGCCGCCTATCGGAACAGCGGTAGGTTGAAGCCGAGCAGGAACAGCCCGGCGATCAACAGGTAGCCGGCAGCAGCCTCCAGAGCATCAAGACGCCTGGATCGATATCCAGCAGCATTCGCGAACGATAGGCCCGCAACAAGACAACTTAGGATCAAAACGGACATGCCAAGCGTCTCTACGCCCGCAACGGGCGCGGTATAGCAAGAGATTGTCCATGAAATTTACGAGTTCGTGCAGCAGATCAATGCCCCGCCACCTGCTCCGATCCGAGGCCAGGCGACGGGGCTGCCGTTGTCCAGACGGCTGAACCGTCATGCAGATCGGCTCCTCTCCTCAATACATCACGATGTTTATGATATGCTAAGGTATGCGCTCGCGTATTAAATGAATTTGACGTGATTTCAATTTTTTGTGACAGACAATCCTCATATGGCAGATGCTTCAATTAGTAATTAATCGTTCCCATGCAACCAGTCGGCCGGGGGAGAGCTGATTGCGAGAGCGCTGTGTACTGGCCGCATCACAAACTGCGATCATTCCGCTCAGCCAAGGTGTGGATCGCTCTGAGCGTCATCGCACCCTTGGGTATGCTGACTGCTTCGGCTTTCATGCTATTCGATCTCAGGCAGGATGCCTGGGAGCGGTCCGAGCAAACGTCCAAGAACCTGTTGCAGGTTCTTGAGCGCGACATCGCTCGCAACATTGAGATGTACGACCTTTCAATCCAGGCCGCAGCGGACAATCTCAAGACCCCAGGGGTCGCGGAGATCGATCCTCAGCTGCGCCAACTCATCTTGTTTGATCGGGCCGCAACTGCTCGCGACATGGGCGTGATGCTCGTCATCGACGAGCGTGGCGACATCGTCGCCGACCTTGATGCGATACCCCCGCGCAAGGGCAACTATGCGGATCGAGAGTACTTCCAGGTCCACAAAGCTCGCGCCAGCCTCGGTCTTTACGTCGGACGCCCCATCACGTCACGCCTGACCGGCGAGCGGATGCTGCCGTTCAGTCGCCGCATCAGTAAGTCGGATGGGACGTTCGGAGGGGTCGTCCTGGGCAGCGTCAAATTATCCTACTTCACGCACCTCTTCCAGCAGATCGACTTGGGTCGAGAGAGTGGGATCAATCTGTACCTCAATGACGGCACGCGCATCATGCGCCACCCCTTCAACGAGGCCGATATTGGCGTCAGCATCGCAGGTAGCTCAACCTTCCGAGGCTTCCTCAGTGAACACAGCGGCAGCTTCGTCCGCACCTCCGCACGCGATGGGGTGGAGAGGCACTACACCTTCACGCGGATCGGCAGCCTGCCCCTGATCCTGAATGTCGCCATCGCCACGGACGAGATTGAGGCCGAGTGGCGAACAAAGGCTTTCGTGATCGGCGGCACAGTGCTGGTGCTGTGCGGCCTGACCGTCGCGCTGTCTCTCCTTTTCGGACGTGAGCTGCGCCGTCGTGAAGCCGTTCAAGCCGAACTCGAACGCTTGTCCCAAACCGATGCCTTGACGGGCCTACCGAACCGTCGGGCTTTCGAGCAGGCAGGCTCTCGCGCCTGGGAGCAAGGACGACGCGACAACGGCTTTCTGTCATTGCTGATCATCGATGCGGACCACTTCAAGCGGTTCAACGACCGCTACGGGCATCAGGTTGGGGACGAGGTGCTGAAGGGCTTGGCGCGTTGCCTATCAACTAGCGTGCACCGGCCCCATGATCTGGTCTGCCGAGTAGGAGGAGAAGAGTTCTGTATCGTCATGCCAGATACCGATCAGGCCGGTGCCTTGCGGATCGCGGAGAAGGTTCACGCTGAAGTCGCTAACCTAGCAATCGGCTCCTCAGGGATCGGCGTCGGCGCGATCACGGTGAGCATCGGTCTTGCCGTCGTCATCCCGAGCGACGCGGACAGCACATCGATGATGGCGCTCTACCGCTTTGCGGATGCTGCACTCTACGAAGCCAAAGCCGCGGGCCGCAATCAAACTCGCTGTGCGAGGTCACAGGGTATTGCAGCAGCCCCGCAGAAGCCTCTGCTGCAGATCGTAGGAAGACCTAAAACGTGATACATTTTGTATTATAAAAATTTGCGAATAAACAAAATATTTTTAAGATTACTAGTCATCCTACGATCGATGGTTCAACGCACGCCAGCGATAGTCGCTGGGCGAAAGGCCATAGCGATCTTTAAAACGCCGGCTAAAGTGACTTTGATTATTGAAACCACACCCGAAGGCAAGCGTGCCAATGGATATATGAGTAAATCCAGGGTCCGATAACCGCTCTGCTGCAATTTCTAGTCGCCGTAGCCAGATCCAATCGGCAATGTTTCGTCCTTGTTCTCGAAAGAGTGCTTGGAGGTAGCGCAGTGACACGCCCGCCACTGACGCGATCTGGGTCGGGTCCAAGTGAACATCAGTAAGATTGGCCTCAATATGCGCGTTGGCACGCTGCACGATAAGCATAGCCTGCAGATTTTGAGGGGGCTCTTGCGAGAGGCGTTCTGCGATACTGGCGACGATGAGATCGATGCCTATGGAAGCCATGCGCTCACTCATCTCCGGCGTTAGATTTCCATATGTTCGTACCAGCTCGGCAAAAAAGCTTGTAACGAGCGAGGTCCCGGCTTGGGCCGCGCCGACGGTTAGAGACGTATAGCGTCGCGTCGGTCCCAGTACCCGTTCGAGCCGTTCGCGCGGCACCTCGATGAAGAGTGTCTGGGTATCAGCCTTGGACGCCATGGTGGTCGGGCGGCGATCCAACACTACGATGTCTCCCGGCCTCTGGATCGAGGTACGGTCATCCTGCGTGCTGAAAATCTCCCCTTGCAGGGTGATCGCTACGTTCAGAGTATCTTGCTTGGCATGCTGACGGATTGTGGCGGGCGTCGCCACTGTGGTGACGGCGCTTTGCGTGATCCGGGTGATCAGCAGAGAGCCGACCTCCGTGGCCTCTAAAACCCCATGGAACGGCTGCTCGCCAGTAGGCGTCAGCTCTACGGGCACGATCCGCTCAAAGATCGTCTCGCGCCAGCGACGGAAACTGATGTTTGGCTTCTCGTCCGCAGTCGA
The DNA here is from genome assembly GCF_038442315.1 of Methylobacterium litchii. NCBI lineage: Bacteria > Pseudomonadati > Pseudomonadota > Alphaproteobacteria > Hyphomicrobiales > Methylobacteriaceae > Methylobacterium > Methylobacterium litchii. The sequence goes on from NZ_JBBXMY010000030.1 coordinate 6,242, forward strand.
GAACAAAGTCCGCATAACCGATGACTGAATGAATTGTACGTGATGCGCGGTCAGGCAAACGATAGCACGCGCTCAGACAAGCGCAACGCGACAGATCATCTTACATTCGGGCTTCGTTCTCCCGAGGAGTTGATCCTGTGCCTGCCCCGTTCACGGCGAGCCCCGAGGCTCTTATCGAGCTGACTACCGGCATCGTCGTCGCCTATGTCTCAAGCAATTCCGTTCCAGCATCGGAGCTGCCACTACTCATCGTCCGTGTCCATCGTGCAATTACAGAACGGACTTCGAGTACAGAGTCGGTCAACCCTGCTACGACCGAGCCTTCGGACAGGCCAAACGCGGCCCAAATCCGAAGATCCTTTGACAAAGATGGTATTATCAGTTTCATAGACGGCAAGATTTATAAAACTTTGAAACGTCACCTCACGAGTCATGGGCTAGACCCTAACAGTTATCGTGTCCGCTATGGTCTGCCAGCTGACTATCCAATGGTGGCTCCGAGCTACGCTGAGCGCCGTTCCGCTCTTGCGAAGGCGATAGGTCTGGGACGGCCTGGGGCAATGACTGAGCGTGAACGCCGTAAGATCAGCTAAACAAGTCAGATCCTCTCGAAATATTTACTTAGCCATGAATGAACTTGAATGCCGCAGAGAGGCTCTGATGAGCCATCTTGCGGAGCATGCACGCGCAGCACGGAGTCGGCTGCGTTTGTCCCTGGCTGATGCTGCACGTCTGACGGGCATCGCGCCGGAACTCATCACGGCCATCGAAAACGGCAGTGATAGTACCTCTTCCCTCGCGACATTAGCACAGCTTGCCCAGTTTCTTGGTCTTACCGAGGCAGGGTTGCCACGCTGTCGGCCTCCGGGAATGAGCAGGTAACCCGTGCCCCCTTATGCGAACGGACGCTATCGGCTGAAGCCGACTGCATGGGTGCATCGTCGATCAGCGGTAGAAACCCTCAGCCCGTAGGGTGGAGAGTAACACGCTGGCTCGCTCCTGCGCCGCGGTAGCATCCTCAGGCTTCGCAAAGCCATGCTCGCACATCAATATGAGCTTCTGCATCGCTCGATCCATGACCGAGTCCTCCCAAAGGATCAGGACACCCGTGTCCGTAAGGTCCTTTAAGAAGCACCACAGCATCAGCATGAGGTCGAGGGCCGGGTGATCCCACCAGCCAGCCGTAATCTGCCCTTTGACGCGCTCAAGGCGACGCAAAAGGGCCTTCCGCTTTACCGGCGTAAGGTCCGCGAACGGCCATACCCCGTCATCCGTCGCGTCGACGTCGCCCGCAGGACCAGACGTTCAGCTTCGCGCCCAAGCCGGTCGTTTACCGGTGTTCGACTACATCTCAAAAGCAGACATGGCTGGCGGGAGGTCGAGGACCAAGCCGAACTCGTCGTGGCGCTCCATCGGGAGCCAGGGCAGCGCGACCTCGCATGGCGCCTTGGCCTGAATGAAAAAGTCAGGGACGACAGCAAGCGACAGGCCGAGATCAGCAACTATCATGAGACGATGGCGCGCTAAACCCGGGCTCGACGCGGATATGCGGATGACGGCATCGCCCGATGAGAGCAAGTGCAAGGCCATCGGGTTCCCGCATCCTCGACAGCTGAGGTTGGCACTCTCCGGGCAGGATACTGCGGACGTGTTGTCGGACGACCCGGCACCGAATGGCTTGCCGACGAGCGTCGACCCTTCCGGTCAGTCCCGGGGCGGGGCACGTGCAAGGGGCCGACGACGACCGCGACATGCCGCCCTCCTTCCGGGGGAAGCCGCGACGAGGCGAAGCCGCCGCCATCCCCCGGCCCATGCATGAATGTGTCTTCGTTCTGGCGGTACGAAGCACGGCCTAATGACCACTTTCGAGCTCGTCTGCCCTTCAAGCCGCCATTACCACCGGCACCTCGTCGACTCTGGTGGTGTACCGGGGCGAGCGCATGTCGAACTTGGTCGACCATTCCCGTTTGGGGGCGAACCCCGCGCTGCCCGGGACGACGGCGCCACGCCCGAACCGGCGATTGCAGGCATCAAGCGCACCCATCAGCGCGGCCCCGTCCTCCCGGTCGAGTTGCCCCAGCCCCGGGAACGCCCGTTGGGAGGACGCCAGGGGCACGAGATCCGTGGTGACCACCCCGGCATTGGAATAGCGGTAGCCGTCGCGCCAGGTCTTCCGGACGCCGTGCAGGCACGCCTTGACCAGCACGAGGGTGTCGTTCGACGCCTCCGGCAGGGTCACCACCGACGACACCGACCGCTGCGGCCGGTCGCGGTCGTGCTCCGAGGTATGGAAGAACACCGTTACATGGTCGGTGCCCAGCCCGCCGGCGCGCAGCTTCTCGCCCAGGCGGGCAGCGTGGGTAGCGACGGCTTGCTCCATGGTCGCGAGGTCCTCGACGCGGTCCGAGAAGCTCCGGGTCACGGCGCAGCCCTCCCGGGTTGGAGCAATCTCGTCAAGACCGAGGGAGGCCATCCCACGCAGTTCCTGCACGAGGCGCTCGCCCACCAAGGTCGTAGCCTTGCGCACCGCGTGGTTGTCGCGGTCGCGCACGTCGGCGACGCTCTCGCAGCCCGGGGCATCCAGCTTGCGGGCGTTGGCCGACCCCACGCCCCAGATGTCCTTCGGCGGGACGTGTGCCAACCAATCGTCGTACTGGACCGGATCGATGAGGTCGCAGGCGTCCCAATCACCTGATGCGGCTACACGTCCGTGCGAGGTAGGTGTCGCGAAAGCGACACGTATTCCCGGAGATGCTACGGGCCTCGGATGGCCGCAAAGCATTCCCGCCACATCGCCCTGACCGAACCGCTGATCGCCTACGTCGAGGCCCAGGTCGCCAAGGGCGAGTACACATGCATCAGCGAGGTCGTCCGGACGGCGCTCCGCCAGATGATCGAGCGCAACGAGGCAAAGGCTACCCGTAGGGCCGCCAGTCTTGAGGCTGACAGTGACCGAGCCTGAGGACGCCGCGCGCGATCCGGCCCGGCTCGCGGCCCTCGACGGCTACGGCATCCTCGACACCCCTGCCGAGGCAGGCTTCGACGACGTCGCGTTGCTCGCGTCCCGGATCTGCGGCACGCCGGTCGCCCTTGTAAGCCTCGTCGCCGGTGACCGGCAATGGTTCAAGGCCCGCCTCGGGTTCGAACCCTGCCAGACCCCGCTGTCGCACTCGGTTTGCGCGCACGCCCTGGGTCGGCCGGGCCTGTTGGTCATCCCGGACCTGACCGCCGACCCGCGGACCCGGGACAACCCGCTGGTCACCGGCGAGCCGCGACTAAGGTTTTATGCCGGCGCCCGCCTGGAGACCCCCGAGGGCGCACCGCTCGGAACCCTGTGCGTCATCGACGGAAAGCCGCGGCCCGAGGGACTGACGCCTGAGCAGGCCGATTCCCTCCAGGCCTTGGCGAGGCAGGTCATGGTGCAGATGGAACTGCGCCGGTCAGCGACCGCGCGCGACGAGGCCCTTCGTTTGGTCCGTGCGGCAGAGACCCGCCACAGGCAGATCCTCGACAGTGCCATCGACTACGCGATGGTGACCATGGACCTGGATGCCCGCGTGACCGGCTGGAACGCCGGTGCCGAGGCCATCCTCGGCTGGTCGGAGGCGGAGATGCGCGGCAGGCCCGCCCATGCCATCTTCACCGAGGAGGACGTCGCGGGCGGCATTCCCGAGCGCGAAATGAGGGACGCGCGCGAGTACGGTCGGGGCACCGACGAGCGCTGGCACCGACGCAGGGACGGCACGCGCATCTTCGCGTCGGGCGAGATGATGCCCCTTCGCGACGAGGATGGCGGCCTCGTCGGGTATCTCAAGATCCTGCGCGACCGCACGGGCCGGCACTTGGCGGGGACGGAGCTCGCAGAGTCCGAGGCACGCCTGCGCAAGGCGCAGGCGGCCGGCGGCGTCGGCCTGTTCACCGTCGACATGGCCAACAACGTCCTCACCCCGACCCCGGAATTCTGCCGGCTCTACGGCCTGCCCGAGCGGGCGAGCTACCCTGCGACGGCCTTCGAGGAATTGGTCGTCCCCGAGGACGCGCACCTCGTCTCGACCGCGGAGAGCCGGCGGCAGGGTGCGCCGCCCCAGGACGTGGAGTACCGCATCCGGCGTCCTGACACCGGCGAGCAGCGCTGGATCGCCCGGAAGGGCGAGATCGAGCGGGACGCCGCCGGCCGGCCGGTCCGTTTCTCGGGGGTGGCGCGCGACGTCACCGAGCAGCGGACGGCGCTCGACGCGCTCGCCGTTAGCGAGGAGCGCTACCGGACCCTGTTCGACAGCATCGACGAGGGCTTCTGCGTCATCCGCTTCCTCGACGGGCCGCACGGCCCCCTCAGCGACTACGTGCACGTCGAGGCCAACCGGGCCTTCGCGCACCACTTGGGCGTTCCGGACGCGGTCGGGCGTACGCTGCGCGAGATCATTCCCGATGCGGGGGCCAACGGCTGGCTCCAAATATATGGCGACGTGCTCCGCACCGGCGAGCCCGTCCGTTTCCAGCGCGAGTTCGCGCCGAACGGTCGACAGTTGGAGGTCGCCGCCCACCGCATCGAGCCGGCCAGCCGCCGTGAGGTCGCGGTGCTGTTCACCGACGTCACCGCGCGCAAGGAGGCGGAGGCCGCGCTCCGCGCCAGCGAGGCGCTGGCGCGCGAGAACGTGCAACGCGTCCAACTGGCGCTCGCGGCCGGCGCGATTATCGGCACGTGGCACTGGGACCTGCCCAGCGACCGGTTCACGGTCGACGCGGCTTTCGCCCGCGCCTTCGGCCTCGACCCGGCGCTCGGCCGGCAGGGCATCCCGCTCGCCCGGATCGTCGAGACCGTCCATCCCGACGACCAGGCGGGGCTGGCGGAGGCCATCGCCGAGGCCATCGCGCGCGGCGGCGCTTACGCCCACCAGTACCGGGTCCGGCGCGCCGACGGGAACTACTACTGGCTGGAGGCGAACGGCCGGGTCGATCATGCCGCCGACGGGACGCCGCTGAGCTTCCCCGGGGTGCTGCTCGACGTGGACGCGCGCCGCGCCGTGGAGGCCGAGCGCGACCGCGTCGCCGCGGACCTGCGCGCCCTCAACGAGACGCTGGCGACCCAGGTCGCGGAGCGCACCCAAGAGCGCGACCGCATCTGGCACGTAAGCCGCGACATGCTGGGCGTCGCCGACGCGAACGGCGTTTGGGTCAGCGTCAACCCGGCTTGGCAGCGCGTCCTGGGATGGGACTACCACGATATCGTCGGCAAGACCTCGGAGTGGCTCGAACACCCGGACGACCGCGAGCGGACCCGGGCCGAGGTCGCCCGCCTCGCCGCCGGCGGCCTGACGATCGCCTTCGAGAACCGCTTCAGGGCCCGCGACGGCGGCTACCGCACGCTGTCCTGGACGGCGGTGCCCGTCGAGGGAATGCTCTATTGCGTCTCCCGCGACGTGACCGAGGAGAAGGAACGTGCCGAGACCCTGCTGCAGGCCGAGGAGGCGCTGCGGCAATCGCAGAAGCTGGAGGCGGTCGGGCAGTTGACCGGGGGCGTCGCGCACGACTTCAACAACCTCCTGACCGTCATCAAGTCCTCGACCGACCTCCTCAAGCGGCCGGACCTCACCGAGGAGCGACGGGCCCGCTACATCGCCGCGATCTCCGACACGGTCGACAGGGCCGCCAAGCTCACCGGGCAACTCCTGGCCTTCGCCCGGCGCCAGGCCCTGAAGCCGGAGGTGTTCGATGCCGGCCGGAGCGTCAGGGCCATCGGCGAGATGATGGGGACCCTCACCGGGGCCCGCATCGCCGTCACGATCCACGTCGGCGACGAGCTCTGCCACATCAACGCGGACCCGAGCCAGTTCGATACCGCGCTGGTCAACATGGCGGTCAACGCCCGCGATGCGATGTCGGGCGAGGGCCGGCTCGACATCTCGGTGGGGACCGTGGGCTTCGTGCCGGCGATGCGGTCGCATCCCGCTTACGCGGGGGATTTCGTCCGGATTGCGCTGACCGACACTGGCTCGGGCATCCCGGCTGACCAGATCGACCGGATCTTCGAACCGTTCTTCACCACCAAGGGCGTGGGCCAGGGAACCGGGCTCGGCCTCTCGCAGGTGTTCGGCTTCGCCAAGCAATCAGGCGGCGAGGTGATGGTCGAGAGCGAGGTCGGGCGCGGCACCACCTTCGCCCTTTACCTGCCGCGTGCGGACGGGGTCGCCTCTCCCGGCGAAGAGCCCGCGCCGGCCGACGCCTCGGTCGACGGGCGCGGCACCTGCGTCCTCGTGGTCGAGGACAACCGCGACGTCGGCACCTTCTCGACCCAGACGCTGCAGGAGCTCGGCTACGGCACGCATTGGGTCGCGAACGCCGACGAGGCCCTGGCGACCCTGGCTGAAAGACCGGACACCTACGACGTCGTGTTCTCCGACGTGGTCATGCCGGGCATGAACGGCGTCGAGCTCGGACGCGAGGTCCGTCGACTGTATCCTGGCCTGCCGGTGGTGCTGACCAGCGGCTACAGCCATGTGCTGGCACAGGAGAGCAACCACGGCTTCGAGCTGCTGCAGAAGCCCTACTCGGTTGAGGCGCTGTCGCGGATCCTCCGTCGCGCGGCCTCGAAGCCCCGGCGTCGGAGGAAGGCGTCGGGATGACCCGACAGGTCCATTGCCTCGAACCCGTTCCGTTTCCGGTATGACGAACCTCCGGACGGACCGACGTATCCGGAAGGTTTCTCTTGCCCGACGAGGCTCATGTAGTGTTCCTGGTCGCCGACGGGCAGGACATGACGAGAGGCCGAGCGGCCGGTGTCCCAGGGCATTGAGACGGAACCGGGACCGATGACCTCGCACTCCTTCCCGAGTATGGTCGGGGACGCCGCACGACTCGACGCCCTGGCGAGCTACGCCATCCTCGACACGCCCGCCGAGCGGGGCTTCGACGACATCGTGCAGTTGGCCTGCCAACTCTGCCAGGTCCCGGTATCCCTCGTCAGCCTGGTCGCCGGCGACCGGCAGTGGTTCAAGGCGCGCGTCAATTTTCCGCCCTGCGAGACCGACCTGAGCCGTTCGGTCTGCGCCCACGCCCTCGGCCAGCCCGACGAGGTCCTGGTCATCCCAGACCTGACCGCCGATCCGCGGACCCGGGCCAATCCGCTGGTCACCGGCGACCCGTTCATCCGCTTCTACGCGGGCGCGCCGCTGGTCGCGCCGGACGGGCACGTGCTCGGCAGCCTCTGCGTCATCGACAAGGCCGTCCGCCCCGGGGGCCTGACCGAGGCGCAGGCCGACAACCTCAAGGCGCTGGCCCGCCAGGTCGTGACGCAGCTTGAACTGCGCCGCGCGGTGGTCACGCGCGACCGGGCGCGTGGCGAGGAGCAGCGCGCCTATCAGGTCCGGGAGGCCCTGCGCGACGCCCAGGCGCGGATCGCACGGATGGGTGACGACCTCGACGCCGTGCTGCAGGTCGTGGTCGCCGGTGCGATGCGGGCGGTCCCGACGGCCGAGGGCGGGGTCATCGAACTGCTCGACGGGGAATGGCTCGAATACCGGGCCGTGCGCGGGACGCTCGCCCCGCATCTCGGCCTGCGGGTCCCGCGCGGGACGAGCGGCGCGGGGCACTGCGTCCGGACAGGCTCGCCGTACCTGATGGAGGACGCCGCCAGCGACCCGCACGTCCGCCGCGACCTCGTGAGGAGCCTGGGACTGGGATCGGCCATCTTCGCCCCGATCCCGCACGGGGACGGGGTGCTCGGCGTGCTCAAGCTGCAGGCCCCGGAGCGGGGGGCGTTCACCCGGGGCGACCTCGACATCCTCGGCCTGTTCACCGGCGCCGCGACCGCCGGGCTGGCGGAGGCCGCGGCGCTGGCGGACGCCCGGGCCAAGGACGTTTACTGGCGCGGGCTGTTCGACCGGCTGACCGAGGGCTTCGTCGTGGGCGAGGTGATCCGGGACGAGGCCGGGCGGGTCGACGACTGGCGCTACGTCGAGGTCAACCCGGCCTGGGGCGAACTGACCGGCATCGACCCCGCAACCGTCGCCGGCCGGACCGTCCGCGAGGTCATCCCCGACATCGAGGACGAGTGGGTGAGCGAGGTCGCCGAGGTGGTGGCGACCGGCCGGACCGCCAACTTCACCCGTCGGATCGGCCCGATCCGGCGCTGGTACGAGGGCCGCGCGTTCGCGCTCGACGGCGACCGGTTCGGCATCATCTTCCTGGAGGTCACGGCCCGCGTCGAGGCCGACACCCGGCGCCTAGCCCTCCTGTCCCTCGGCGACCGCCTGCGCGACCTCGCGACGATTGGGGAGATGACCCGGGCCGCCGCGGAGATCGTCGGCCGGACGCTCGGCGCCACCCGCGCCGGGTTCGGTCGGATCGAGGGCGACGTCGAGGCCATCGATATCGAGCCGGACTGGACCGCTCCGGGCATCCCGAGCATCGCCGGCCGGCACCGCTTCGACGACTACGGGGACATCCGCGCCCACCTCAGGCGAGGGGACGCGCTGGTCATCGACGATGTCGCCACCGACCCGCGCACCCGGGACGACCCCGGCCCGATGCGGGCCATCGACGTCGGCGCGCTGGTCAACATGCCGGTGCGCGAGCGCGGTCGCACCGTGTCGGTCTTCGTCGTCCACGACGTGCAGGCCCGGACCTGGACGCCGGAGGAGCTCGCGTTCCTGCGCAACGTCGCCGACCGCCTTGAGGTCGGCGTCGCCCGGGTACGCGCCGAGGAGTTGCAGGCCGTCCTCAACGCGGAGCTCGCGCATCGCCTGAAGAACACCCTCGCCGTCGTTCAGTCCATCGCCACGCAGACCCTGCGCGACGTGACCGAGCGCGAGCTCGTCGACGCGTTCGAGCGGCGGGTGCTCGCCCTGTCGCGGGCCCACGACGTGCTGATGCAGAAGAGCTGGGCCGCCGCGCGGATGCGGGCGGTGATGGAGAGCGTGCTCGGCATGCAGGTCGACCTCGACCGCTTCGCCTTCGACGGGCCGGACATGGACATCAGCCCGCAGGCGGCCCTGTCGCTCACCCTACTTCTGCACGAGCTCGCGACCAACGCGCTCAAGTACGGGGCGCTGTCGGCCAACGCCGGCCAGGTCCGGGTTGCTTGGCGCACCGAGGACGGTGCCGCGCCGGCGCTGGTGCTCGATTGGACCGAGACCGGGGGACCGGCCGCGGCGGCACCAACCGGCCGGGGCGGGTTCGGCTCGAAGCTGATCCGCATGGGTTTGGTGGGAACCCGCAAGGCCGACCTTCGGTACGGTTCGACCGGCCTGCGCGCCGAGTTCCGCGCGCCGCTCACCGACATCCAGATCCAGGTGCACTGATACCCGATGGAACAGAAGCACCCCGGGCAGGCGCTCGTGCTCGTCGTCGAGGACGACCCGATCCTGATGATGTCCCTGGTCGACTTCGTCGAGAACGCCGGCTGCGAGGCCATCGAGGCCGACAACGTCGTCGAGGCCATTCGCATCCTTGAGACGCGCCCCGACATCCGCACGGTGTTCACCGACCTCGACATGCGCGGGTCGACCGCCGGCATGCAACTCGCCCTGTCGATCCGCGACCGCTGGCCGCCCATCGAGTTGCTGATGGTCTCGTCCCAGCCCTGGGACGCCTCCCAGATCCCGGAGCGCGGGGTCGTGTTCGGCAAGCCGTTCGACAGGCGGCGCATTGAGGCCGCGATCCGGAAGTTCGCCTCTTAGCTTGGAGCCGAACCTGCGGCCCCGGTAATCTCCGGGCCGGCACACAGGCGGACCGGCGGGGCTATCTGTATCGTCTCCTCAAGCTTGCGACGGCTCGTGCGTCGAGGCGGCTTCCCCGGCGTCCGTCTGGCGATTGTCGAGCTTGCGCAGCTCGGTGGCGATGTCCTGTAGGCTGGCGTCACCCTTGCGCAGGATCCGGTCTGCCTCGGACAGGCGCTCGCGTTCCACCGTCGTGATGTCCCGGGCACTGAGCACGACGACGGGGACATCGGTACAGCCGGGTAGAATCCGCAGCCGGTCGAGGAACGAGAACCCGTCCATCACCGGCATTGTCAGGTCGAGCAGCACGAGGCGCGGCACGCCATGCCGGACCTGATCGAGCGCCTCACGGCCGTCGCCCGCCTCGCGCACGGTCCACCCGTTGCGCTCCAGCACGGTCCGGAGGCGGTGGCGCATGTCGGCATCGTCGTCGACCACGAGCACGTCGCCCTCGGTCGCCCGGAACTGGTCGAGTATCGAGCGCAGTCGCGTCCAGTCCACGGGCTTGGACACCGCCTCCACCGCCCCGAGCGATGCACTCAGCGCCGCGTCGGCGACGAAGCTGACCATGACCACCGGGATGCCGGCGGTCTCCGGGTCGGCCTTCAGGGCGGCCAGCACCGACCAGCCGTCCATCTCGGGCATCATCACGTCGAGCAGGATCGCCCGTGGCTTGAGCGACCGCGCCAGGTCCAGCCCGGTGCGCCCGTCCCCCGCGGTGCGGACGGCGAAGCGTTGGCGTTCGAGGAACCGGGTCATCAGCTCGCGCTGGTTGGCCTCGTCGTCGATGACCAGCACGAGGTCGCCCGCCGTCACTTGGTTCTCGGGAACCGCGGGCGCCGCCTCGACGGCCTGCTCTGGCGCCACGGCCGGGACGCACAGGGTGAAGCTCGTCCCCTCGCCCGCGACACTGTCGACCGTGATGTCGCCGCCGAGCAACTGGGCGAAGGCGCGGCTCAGCGCCAGCCCGAGGCCTGTGCCGCCATAGTTGCGCGTGGTGCTCTCGTCGGCCTGGGTGAAGCGCTCGAAGAGGCGCCCGACCTGCTCGGGGCTCATGCCGATGCCGGTGTCCCGCACGGTGAACTGAAGCCAGTCGCCGGCCACTCCGACCTCGCGGACGGCCCTCAGCGTGATGGTGCCGCCCTCGGTGAACTTGGCCGCGTTCGAGAGCAGGTTGAATACGCACTGGCGCAGCTTGGTCGCGTCCGTGCGCGCCAGGCCGACGTCGACGGCGACGTCGAGCGCCAGGACGTTGCCCTTCTTGGCGACCAGCGCCTCCACGGTGCCGGCGGCGTCCGTAACGAAGGCGGCGACGTCGATGTCCTCGGGGTAGAGCTCCATCTTCTCGGCCTCGACCTTGGACAGATCGAGCACGTCGTTGATCAGCCCGAGCAGGTGCTGGGCGTTCGACTTGATCTTGCGGAGGTCCTTCAGCAGGCTGTCCTGGCCGAGCTCCTCGGCCTCCTCCTCCAGCATCTCGGAGTAGCCGATCACCGCGGACAGCGGCGTGCGCAACTCGTGGCTCATGTTGGCGAGGAACCGACTCTTGGCCCGGCTGTGCTCCTCGGCGGCGTCGCGGGCGTCCTTGAGCTGCGTCTCGAACGCGCGGCGCTCGGTGACGTCCGCATGGACACCAACCCATTCCCGGACCGTACCGTCGGCATCACGCACCGGCACGGCGCGCACCGAATGGTACCTCCAGACGTCGTCGGGCGACCGGACCCGGTGTTCGACGACGTACGGCGTTCCGCCCCTTACGGCGGCCTCCCAGACCCGCCGCGTCTCCGCCAGGTCCTCCGGGTGGATCGCGGTGGTCCAGCCACCGCCGCGATACTCCGCGAAGGACTGGCCCGAGATCTGTTCCCAGCCCGGTTGCTCTTCGACGAGGTTGCCGGTGGCGTCGGCCGTCCACATAACACCATCCACCGCCCGCACAGCCGAGCGGAAGCGCTCCTCGCTAACATGCAGGCGGCGCTGCACCCGGCGCTGGTCGAACGAGCCGGCCATCATCGCCAGGAACAGGATGACGAAGGTCACCCCTGTCACCGCCAGGGCCAGGTTCTGCTGGTTGACGCCGAGGGAGGCCGCGTGCGCGGCGTGGGCGCCCGCCACCTCGGCGGTGAACGTCGCGGCCGCCATGCCGGTGTAGTGCATCCCGGCGACCGCCAAGCCCATGACGCATGCCGCGGCGAACTTCTGCCAGGGCTTGTTCCGGCGGAACGTGAGCCAGAGGGCCGCGGTCGCGGCCGTGACGGCGATGGCGACGGACACCGCCACGATGGCCGGGTCGTACGCGAAGTTGCCCGGCACCCGCATCGCGGCCATGCCGGTGTAGTGCATCGCCGCGACTCCCCCGCCCATGAGCGGGCCCGCGACCAGCAGGGACGCGGCGCCGGTCCCACGGCGCCAGACCCAGGCGAAGCCCGCGGCGGTCGATCCGACCGCGATAGCCAGGGACAGCACCGTCAGCCCGAGGTCGTAGGCGGCGGGCAGGCCCATCTCGAAGGCGAGCATGCCGACGAAGTGCATTGACCAGATGCCACCACCCATGGCGATGGCGGCGCCGGCACCCCAGGCCCAGCGCGGGCCCACGTCCCGACTGCGGACCCGGGCGCCGAGGTCGAGGGCGGCGTAGGACGCGAACACCGCGATCACGACCGAGAGCGCGACGAAGGCGGGATCGTAGCCGGTATGGACCATTGGATTTCCGGTGTGTTCCCACGGGGCCATGACACGAAAACACAGCGGTGTCGGGTCATTTTCCATTTGGTAACCACGAGGGTCGATCTGGCGGATCGAGGATTTTGAAGTTTTCGCCCCCCATCACAGGGGCGGTGCCGACACGTCGTGCGTGCCGCACACGCGACCGGGCTTTCAGGGCGATAGGCCAGGAGAAACCCGGCGGAGCGTCATGGTCGTGCTTCAGTGACCTATCGAGTGGGGTTGGAACACGATAGACAGCGGACAAAGTTGATCGGGATCGTGGAACGCTCATGCTCGGGGCCGAGGTACTCAGTAAGACCGTCGCGGAAGACGGGGACGGCATCCGCGACGCCTGGCTCGCATCGCTGAAGCAGACCGTGTCGTCGCAGGGCGGCCGCATCCGGGAGGCCGAGATCGCGACGCAGGTCGGCATCGTGCTCACCCAACTCCGGGAGGGGTTGGAGACGGGCGACCATGACGCGGATGGCGCCGGCTTCGCGCCTCTGCGGGAGACGCTCGCCGACATCTCACGCTCGCGTGCCCTGCAGGGCTTCACGCCGACCGACACCGCCAACTTCGTCTTCTCCCTCAAGGAACCGATCTTCGAGGCGCTGCGTCGGTTCCACGGGTCGGATGCGTCGGACCTCACCGCCGGCGTCTGGGCGGCCGGCAGGCTGCTCGACCGCCTCGGCCTGCACACCATGGAGACGTTCCTCGCCAGCCGCGAGGCAGTGATCGGACGCCAGGGACAGGAGATCGCCGAGCTCTCCACGCCTGTCGTGCGGCTCTGGGACGGCATCCTCGCGCTGCCGCTGATCGGCACCCTCGACAGCGCCCGGACCGGCGTCGTGATGGAGAACCTGCTCCAGGCCATCGTCGACGAGGAGGCCGAGATCGCCATCATCGACATCACCGGCGTGCCGACCGTCGATACGCTCGTGGCCCAGCACCTCCTCAAGACGGTGGCAGCGACCCGCTTGATGGGGGCGGACTGCATCATCTCCGGTATCCGGCCGCAAATCGCGCAGACGATGGTCCACCTCGGCCTGGAATTGAACGTGGTCTCCAAGGCGAACCTGGCCGACGCCTTCGCGGTCGCCCTCAAGCGCACCGGCCGCAAGGTCGTTCGCCAGCAGCCACCGGGCGGGGAGCGCCGGTAGGCCCATGGACCGCATCCCGATCCTCAAGCTGGGTGGTGCCCTCATCGTCACCATCCAGGTCGACATGCATGACCGCCTCGCGTTGGCCTTGGAAGAGGACCTGAGCGCGATGATCGTCCGCACCGGTGCCCGGGGCGTGCTCATTGAGATCTCGGCGCTGGAGATCGTCGATTCCTTCATCGGACGGATGCTGGTGAGCATCGCCGCGGTCTCGCGCGTGTTGGACGCCGAGACGGTCGTGGCCGGGATGCGTCCGGCGGTGGCCATTACCCTGGTCGAACTCGGCCTTGAGCTCACCGGCATCAGGACGGCGCTCAACGTCGAGCGCGGCATGGCCCTGATCCGCTCACGCCTCGCGGACGAGGACGAGGACGAGGACGAGGACGCCATCGGGGGCGACCTTGACGGTCACGAGGACTGAGACCCTCCCGATCCGCCTGAGCGAGGACGTGGTGCGGGTGCGCCAGCGGGTCCGCGCCCTCGCAGTCGAGATCGGCCTCGGTCTCGTCGACCAAACCAAGATCGTCACCGCGGCGAGCGAGCTCGCCCGCAACACGCTGGATTACGGCGGGGGCGGGGACGTCCTGGCGGAGATCGTCCAGGCCGGCACGCGTCAGGGCCTGCGCCTCACCTTCGAGGACCAGGGCCCCGGCATCGCCGACATCGAGCAGGCGATGACCGACCACTACACCTCCGGGGGCGGCCTCGGTCTCGGGCTGGGAGGTGCCAAGCGCCTCTCGAACGAGTTCCACATCGCGTCGACGCCCGGGGCAGGCACGCGCGTCACCATCGCGCGGTGGAAGTAGCCATGGACCGGATCACCGTCACGGAAGCGAGCCAGGTGGCCGAGGCGCGGCGGCGGGCGGTGACGGCCGCGCAGGCCATCGGCTTCGACGAGACCGCCGCCGGCCGCGTCGCCATCGTGGCGACCGAGCTCGCCACGAACGTGGTCAAGTACGGCGCGCCCGGCGAGATCCTCGTCGGGACCTACGCGGACGCGACCGGCGCCGGCGTGGAGCTGCTCGCCCTCGACAAGGGGCCCGGCTTCCCCGACCCCGCGGCGGCGCTGCGCGACGGTCATTCCACCGGCGGCAGCGCCGGAGAGGGGCTGGGGGCCGTGCGGCGCCTGTCCCAGGCCTTCGACATCGTATCCCGACCGGGCCTCGGTACTGCGGTCCTGGCGCGCCTGACCGCCGTCCGCACGGGTGCCCCGGCCAACGAGGCGTCCTTCGGCGCGGTCACGGTGCCGCTGAGGGGCGAGACGGCGAACGGCGACGCCTTCGCCGTGCACGAGCGGGACGAGGGCTGGACCGCCATCGTGGCCGATGGCCTCGGTCATGGCCCCGAGGCCGCCAAAGCGTCGGATGCCGCGATCCGGATCTTCCGGCTCAACCACGAAGCCGCACCCGCGGAAATCCTGGCCGCGGTCCACGCGGGCCTGTCACGGACCCGCGGCGGCGCCGTGTCCGTGGCGCGCTATCGGAGGGCAGCCGCGACGCTGATGTTCGCCGGCATCGGAAACGTCGCCGGCGCGGTCGTTTCCGGAACCGCGGTCAAGCGCACCGTCAGCCTCGCCGGCACGGCCGGTCACGCCGCCCGGCGTATCCAGGAGTTCGAGTACCCCCTCGAACCGGCGGACGTGTTCGTGCTGTGCTCGGATGGCATCGCGACCGGGTGGACCCTCGACGGCCATCCCGGGCTCGTCGCCGCCCATCCGTCATTGGTGGCAGGGGTGATCTTCCGCGACTACGCCCGCGCCCGCGACGACGCCACCGTCCTCGTCGTGCGGGGGGACGCGGCACCATGAGGTGGAAGCTGCTCACCAGCCCCATCGAGCACGAGGACGACATCGTCACCGTGCGCCAGCGCGTCCGCGGCCTGGCCGAGCGCCTCGGCTTCGAGCTCCAGGACCGGACCCGCATCGCCACGGCGGTGTCCGAGATCGCGCGCAACGCCTACAGCTATGCCGGCGGCGGCCGCATCGAGTACGGCCTCGACGAGATCGGCGCCGGCCAGATCCTGGTGATCCGCGTCTCTGACACGGGGCCCGGTATCCCCCATCTCGACGAGATCCTCGGGGGCCGCTTCCGTTCGACCACCGGTCTCGGCATCGGCATCACCGGATCGCGCAGCCTGATGGACCGCTTCGATGTCGAGACGGCGGCCGGCAGCGGCACCGTGGTGACCTTCGGCAAGCGCCTTCCCTCGGGGACCGCGACCCTCACCGGCCACGAGTTGGCGACGCTGGCCGAGGAGGTCGCCCGCGCCAGGACCGACGAGCCCTTGGTCGCCTTGCGCGACCAGAACCGCGAACTCATGCGCAGCCTCGCCGAGCTCGCCGAGCGCCAGGAGGAGACGGAACGCCTCAACCGCGAGCTCGCCGACACGAACCGGGGCGTGATCGCGCTGCATGCCGAGCTTGAGGCGCAGGCCGCGCTCCTGCGCGAGGCCGGCGCCTCTCTGGAGAGCCAGGTCGCGGCCCGCACCGCCGAACTCGCTCAGGCGAACGACCGACTGGTGGCGGAGGCGGCCCAGCGCGAGCGGATGGAGCAGGATCTCCGCCAGTCACAGAAGCTGGAAGCCGTCGGGCAGTTGACCGGTGGCGTGGCCCACGACTTCAACAACCTGCTGACCATCATCCGGTCATCGGTCGACTTCCTGCGCCGCCCCGACCTGCCGGAGGCGCGGAGGGAGCGCTACCTCAACGCGGTCTCCGACACCGTGGACCGGGCGGCCAAGCTGACCGGACAACTGCTCGCCTTCGCGCGTCGACAGTCGCTCAAGCCCGAGGTGTTCGACGTATGCGAGCGCGTGCGCGGCGTGGCCGACATGCTCGACACCGTGACCGGGGCCCGCATCCGCGTGACCGTCGAGACGGGCGACACGCCCGCCCTGGTCCGCGCCGACATCAACCAGTTCGAGACCGCGCTGGTGAACATCGCCGTCAACGCCCGCGACGCCATGGACGGCGACGGGACGTTGGCCATGCGCGTGCATCCCGGCCAGCCCATGCCGTCCATCCGGGGTCACGGGGGAGCGCACGGCCCGTTCGTCGCGGTGTCGCTCTGCGACACGGGCGGCGGCATCGACGCCGACGTGATGCTGCGCATCTTCGAGCCGTTCTTCACGACCAAGGAGGTCGGACGCGGCACGGGGCTCGGGCTTTCGCAGGTGTTCGGCTTCGCCAAGCAGTCCGGTGGTGACGTCGACGTGGCGAGCGAGGCGGGTCATGGCACCACGTTCACGCTCTACCTGCCGGAAGTCTCGGACGAGCCGGTCAAGGTAGCCGCCGCGGATCCGGATGCCGCGCTGACGCCGATGGGCCAGGGCCAACCGGTTCTTCTGGTCGAGGACAACCTGGAGGTCGGGCGCTTCTGCGCCCAGATCCTGGAGGACCTCGGCTACGCGCCGGAGTGGGTCGTGAACGCCGAGGAGGCGCTGGAGCGCCTGGGTGCGGACGGGGCGGGTTTCCGTGCGGTGTTCTCGGACGTGGTCATGCCGGGCATGGGCGGAATCGAACTCGCCAAGGCGCTCCGCCTGCGGCTGCCCCACCTGCCGGTGGTGCTCGCCTCGGGCTACAGCCACGTCCTCGCCCGCGAGAACGCCTACGACTTCGAACTGCTGCACAAGCCGTACTCGGCGGCGCAGGTCGGGCGGGTCCTCGGACGCCTCATGGCCGAACCGTCTCCTGGCGCCGGGAAACAGGAAAGCGCACCTTGACTGACCGTCCCGTCCTTGACGTCTCTGATCCCAACCGTCTCGCCGCCCTCGAAGGCTACGAGGTACTCGACACGCCGGCGGACCCAGCCATCGACGGCATCGTCGTGCTCGCGCGGGCGCTATGCTCCGCGCCGGTCGCCCTGGTCAGCTTGGTCGCGGAGGATCGGCAGTGGTTCAAGGCGAGGTCCGGGTTCGTCGATTGCGGGACCGACCTCGACCGCTCGGTGTGCAAGCACGTCCTCGGCGGCCGCGACTTGCTGGAAATCCGGGACCTGCGGCTCGATGCCCGAACCAACGCAAATCCTTTGGTCACGGGCGAGCCTCATATCCGCTTCTATGCGGGGGCACCCCTGCTGACCCCGGATGGCCATGCCCTGGGCGCACTCTGCGTAATCGATACCGAACCACGTCCCGAAGGGCTGACCGCGGAGCAAGGCGATTGCCTACGTGTCCTGGCGGAACTCGCCATGACCCATTTCAAGATGCTTCGGAAGCTCATGACATCTTGATGCCAAGTCTTACGGCGCGATAGTACATAATTTATTGTGCATCCCGCTGCGATTCAAGGATCATCGACCTTCGAATATCACGGTGCCTTGGAAAATCTCGATGGCATGGACTTCGAACGGGATGGGTTCCCACCCGTAATTACGGCCTCAGGTTCCCCGCGCGCCGGACGGTTCGACCACGTTGCCGGCGTCCCCATCCGTGGCGCAACGACCGATGCGAAGTCGGCAGGGACCAATCGGAGCCTGCGACGTTGAGGTGCGAGGCGCCACGAAATGCGGCGTGACCGGGAATCCCGCATGCCGATGGACGACGCCGTAGCCGTGAGGCCGCCCGCCCAAGTGCCGCCGCCGCTCGTGCCCGGACTGCGCGGCCTGCTGACCCTCGCGGTGGGCGTCGTGCTGATCGCGGCGCTGTACTTCGGCCGCGAGGTGTTCATCCCCCTCGTCCTGGCGGTGCTCCTCAGCTTCGTCCTGGCCCCGGTGGTCAACCTGCTGCGGCGGATAAAGCTCGGGCGCGTCCCCTCGGTCATCGTCGCCGTCCTGCTCGCGCTCGGCGTCATCGGTGGCATCGGCGCGGTCATCGGCACGCAGGTGGCTGGGCTCGCGGGCAACCTGCCGCAGTACCAGGCCACGGTCTCGAAGAAGTTCGCTGGCCTGCAGCAGGGCTGGCTCGGGGAGGCCAACCGGGTCATCTCGAAGTTCAGCCACGAGGTCCACGACGCCACCCAGAAGGCAGACGCCTCCGGGACGACGGCGGCTACGGGACCCGCCGGCGATACGCCCAAGGCGCAGTTGGTCCGCATCCAGGACCCTGAGATCTCGCCGCTCGCGCTCGCCGAGAAGGTCCTCGGCCCGGTATTCGAACCTCTGACCACGGTCGGCATCGTTCTCGTCGTGGTCGTGTTCCTGCTCCTGCAGCGGGAGGACCTGCGCAACCGCATGATCCGCCTGTTCGGGTCGAGCGACCTGCATCGCACCACCGTGGCGATGGACGACGCGGCGGGCCGGCTCGGGACCTACTTCCTGGCACAGCTCGGCATGAACGCGGCCTTTGGCGTCATCGTCGGGGTCGGGCTGTGGTTCATAGGCGTGCCCAACCCGCTGCTGTGGGGCGTGTTCTCCGCGCTGATGCGCTTCGTGCCCTACATCGGCGCATTCATCTCCGGCATCCTTCCGGTCGCGCTGGCGGCGGCCGTCGATCCGGGCTGGAACATGGTCATCGCCACCGCGGCCCTGTTCCTGATCGCCGAGCCGGTGTTCGGGCAGGTGATCGAGCCCCTGCTCTACGGGCACTCCACCGGGCTATCGCCCTTCGCGGTGATCGTCTCGACCTTGTTCTGGGGCTTCCTCTGGGGACCCATCGGCCTGATCCTGGCGACCCCGTTCACGGTCTGCTTGGTCGTGCTCGGCCGCCACGTCGACAGCCTGGAGTTCCTCGACATCCTGCTGGGCGACCGGCCGCCGCTGACACCGGTGGAGAACTTTTACCAGCGCATGCTGGCGGGCGATCCGGACGAGGCCCGCGACCTCGGCGAGCAGATGCTGAAGGAGCGCTCCTTGTCGTCGTACTACGACGAGGTCGCGTTGAAGGGTTTGCAGCTTGCCGCAAACGACTACGCCCGCGGGGTCGTCACGCCGGCGCAGCTTGAGAACATCCGGGCCTCGTCCCGCTCCTTGGTTGAGGACTTCGAGGACCATCCCGACGTCGAGCCGGCCGGCACGGATGCGACGGTCAACCCAAACGATACGCCGACGCTCGCCGAGCGCGCTCACCCGAAGAACGAGGCGGTACCCGGTCAAGCACCTTCCCGCGACGCGCTGCCTGAGGCGTGGCGCGGCGAGGCACCGGTGCTGTGCCTCGCCGGGCGCGGCCCCCTCGACGAGGCCTCGTCGGCGATGCTGGCACAACTGCTGCGCAAGCACGGGCTTGGCGCGCGCGTGACGGCCTACCAGTCGGCTTCGCGCGAGGGCATCCGCGACCTCGATCTGTCCGGCGTGGCAATGGTGTGCATCTCCTACCTCGACATCACGGGCAACCCGTCGCACCTGCGCTACCTGCTGGAGCGTCTCCGTAGGAAGTCGCGGGACGCCAAGCTTCTGGTCGGTCTATGGCCGCAGGGCGAGGCGGTCCTGACCGACACGGCGCTCGGTCGGCAGGTCGGTGCCGACGTCTACGTGTCGTCGCTGCGCGATGCGGTCGAGGCGTGCCTGAGGGAGGCGGGCGCGACGACGGCTGGCGGCGAGACCCCGACCGCGGCGAACGCCGCCTGAAGCCGGAACATGCCGATGGCTTGACCGTTGTTCGGGCGCAATACAGTCAAGCCTCGGACAGCAGCCGTGAAGACAATCGTCGCCCTCGCGATCTCCCTGCTGGCCACCGCACCGGCCGTCGCTTCCGAGACGCCGAACGTCGTCCGCGGCGTCGCGAAGGGCGAGACGGTTCGGCTGGCCGCCATCGTGAACGCCACCCCAGCGCCCGTGGTGCAGGTCGCGCCGGCCAAGAAGATCCGCGTCGTCCTCGCCTCACCCTACGGAAACTGACGCGCGCAAGCCGGCGCTGTCGTCCGGGGGCCGCCGGAATCGATCTTCGCGTTTGCCGTCCGTACCCCGCCGCAATCGTCCCGTAACGATGCCCGGCCTCGACCAAGGGTGGACCTTCACCCATCAAGGCATGGTGCGGGAGTGCGGGTGTTTCGACGTTTTGCTCGTGTTGGACGCTCGCTGGCGACCGCAGCCGGACTTACCATGTTCCTCGGCCTCGCGGCCTGTGGTGGCAGACCGACCGGTGTGCTGCTGCCCATCGCCGATACCGCCCCCATTGCCGGCACGTCGCGCGTGGACATGCTCGTGGCCACGACCCGCAAGTCCGCCACCGACCGCGGCGTGCTGTTCTCCGGCGAGCGCGGCGAGGCCGTGATCTACACCGATCTCGCGGTGTCGATCCCGCCGGACGCCACCCGCCAACCGGGCACCGTGCAGTGGCCGGAACGCCTGCCCGGCAACCCCGCCACCGACTTCGTCGCACTGCGCGCCGAGCCGGTGGACCGCGGCAAGGTCGCGGCGTGGACCGGCAAGGCGGTCCGCGGACGCGGCAAGCGCCACGTCTTGGTGTTCGTGCACGGGTTCAACAACAAGTTCGAGGACGCCGTTTTCCGCTTCGCGCAGATCGTTCACGATTCCGGGGCCGAGGTCGCGCCGGTGCTGTTTACCTGGCCGTCCCGCGGCTCGGTTCTCGCCTACGGCTACGACCGGGAGAGCACGAACTTCTCGCGCAACGGCCTGGAGACCCTGCTGCGCGACCTCGTCAAGGACCCGAACGTCGGCGAGGTCACCGTGCTCGCCCATTCCATGGGCAACTGGCTGACCCTGGAAAGCCTCCGGCAGATGGCCATCCGCGACAAGCGCGTGGCGCCCAAGATCAAGAACGTCATCCTGGCGGCCCCCGACGTCGACATGGACCTTGCCCGGGGTGCTTTCCGCGACATGGGCAAGGACCGGCCACGCCTGACGCTGATGGTCTCGGGCGACGATCAGGCGCTCGCCGTCTCGCGCCTCGTCTGGGGCGACAGCGTCCGGCTCGGAGCCATAGACCCGATGGCCGAACCCTACAAATCAGAGCTTGAGCGCGAGAACATCGGCGTCCTCAACCTGTCATCGGTGAAGTCCGACGACGCCCTCAACCACGGCAAGTTCGCCTCCGGTGATGTGGTTGCCCTGCTGGGCAAGCGGCTCGCCGACGGCCAGCCGATCTCCGATGGCAAGGTCGGGATCGGGGACAAGCTCGTGAGCACGGCGGCGGGCGCGGCCTCTACTGTGGCCACCGGCGCCGCGCTGGCGGTGGCGGCGCCCGTCGCCCTGGTCGACCCGCAGACCCGCGAGACCTACGGGGAGCATCTCGCGAACGTCGGCAGCGGCCTCAGGGATACGGTCGGATTGACCGTCGACCTCGCCGGCGCGCCGGTCCGCGCCGTCACGGGCGCCGGGCGGTAGGGGACCGGCCGAACCGGCATGGGGCGCTTTCGCGGCCTCCCGCGTTGGTGCGAGCGAGTCCGTCCCCCATCGATTCCGATGCCCATCGGGCGACGACCGCGATCCACACACCGGAGCCCCCATGACCCGACCCCTGACACTTGCGTTCGTCCTCGGCCTCGCCCTTGTCGCACCGGCTTCCGCGGACGGCGGAAAAGACAACCTCAAGCGCTACTGCACCGGCGACGCCACGACCTACTGCGGTGGCCTTGACCCGGCCGGGGAGGAGATGAAGGCGTGCTTCACGCTGCCAAGCTGAAGGCGGAGATCTGCATGGGCGCGGTGGAGAATGATGGCAGCTACCCGCCTGCAATGGCCGAGCGGCTGGAGAGGGCTCTGACGGAGGCAGGCGTGCGGTCCACAACGCGGACGTATCCGGCCGCGCATGGCTGGATGATGCCGGATTTCCGTGTCTTCGATTCTGCCGCGGCCGGGCAGGGTTAAAGCGCAATGCTTGCACTCTTCGGCCGAGCACTGCACGGCGGCGAGTGATGACGCGGGCGCTGATCCGGCGTCCGCTTACGGGCAGGCCGTGGAATGGCCTCAACGGCGAGGTCGGGTCGGGATCAGAAGGGCTGCTCGAGCTGGAAGGCCGCTTGTCCGCATAAGGGCGGCAACTCGGATTAGAGCGCCTAACAAAACCATCGTTCGATGAAGCGCCAAACGATGAGGGCGGCCGCCAGGGTCGAGAAGGCCAGATGGATGTCGGCCCGTCGTTCGTAGCGGATGGCAAGGCGGCGGAACTGGGCG
>NZ_JBBXMY010000031.1:0-26265 GCF_038442315.1 Methylobacterium litchii
GACTTCTCGACGGCCGTCGGCTTCAACGCGAGCGTGAGCGGCAGCGGTTCGACGGCGATCGGCACCGGGGCGACGGCACCGGGTGGTGCGAGTACGGCGCTGGGCCGTGCGGCGAACGCGGCGGGGGGCAACTCCGTGGCGGTGGGCAACTACAGCCTCGCGTCGCAGGGGAATGCGGTGGCCATCGGCCTGAACGCGAACGCGTCGAGCGGGGGGGCGGTCTCGCTGGGCGGGGGCTCGTCGGCGAGCGGGGCCAGCTCGCTCGCGCTGGGCGCGGGTGCGGCGGCGTCGGTGGGGCGCAGCGTGGCGCTGGGCGATGCGACGACGACGTCGGCGGCGGTGGGCGTGGCGTCGGTGTCGATCGGGACCTCGACCTACGGCGGGTTTGCGGGGACTGCGCCGGTGGGCGTGGTGTCGGTGGGCAAGGCGGGGGAGACGCGCCAGCTCCAGAACGTGGCGGCGGGTCAGGTGAGCGCGTCCTCGACGGACGCGGTGAACGGGAGCCAGCTGTACGCGGTGGGCTCGACGACGACGAGCCAGGTGGGTTCGCTGTCGACCGGTCTGAGCGTGGCGGGGAGCTCGATCGCGTCGCTGTCGACGGGTGTGACGTCGCTGTCGACGGGTCTGTCTGGCACGACGAGTCAGGTAAGTTCACTGTCGACGGGGCTCGGCGTGCTGACGAGCCCTGCGCCTGCGATTGGGTCGGGTGCGGTGGCGAGCGGCTCGTACGCGGCGGCATACGGGCCCAGCGCAAAGGCCACCGGGGACTTCTCGACGGCCGTCGGCTTCAACGCGAGCGTGAGCGGCAGCGGTTCGACGGCGATCGGCACCGGGGCGACGGCACCGGGTGGTGCGAGTACGGCGCTGGGCCGTGCGGCGAACGCGGCGGGGGGCAACTCCGTGGCGGTGGGCAACTACAGCCTCGCGTCGCAGGGGAATGCGGTGGCCATCGGCCAGAACGCGAACGCGTCGAGCGGGGGAGCGGTCTCGCTGGGCGGAGGTTCGTCGGCGAGCGGGGTCAGCTCGCTCGCCCTGGGCGCGGGGGCGGCGGCGTCGGTGGCGCGCAGTGTTGCGCTGGGTGATGCGACGACGACGTCGGCGGCGGTGGGCGTGGCGTCGGTGTCGATCGGGACCTCGACCTACGGCGGTTTTGCGGGGACTGCGCCGGTGGGCGTGGTGTCGGTGGGCAAGGCGGGGGAGACGCGCCAGATCCAGAACGTGGCGGCGGGCCAGATGAGCGCGTCCTCGACGGACGCGGTGAACGGGAGCCAGCTGTACGCGGTGAGCTCGACGACGACGAGCCAGGTGGGTTCGCTGTCGACGGCGATCACGAGCGTGGGGAGCAGCGGTGTCACCTCCCTGTCGACGGGTCTGAGTGCCGCCAACAGCTCGATCGCCTCCCTGTCGACGGCGATTACGAATGTCGGAAGCAGCGGTGTGACGTCGCTGTCGAGCGGTTTAACCGCGACGGGCAGCTCGGTGGCCTCGATCTCGACGGGTCTGAGCGCGGCGGGGAGTTCGATCGCGTCGCTGTCGACGGGTGTGACCTCGCTGTCGACGGGCCTGTCTGGCGCGGCGAGCCAAGTGGGCTCGTTGTCGAGCGGTCTGACCGCGACGGGCAGCTCGGTGGCGTCGATCTCGACGGGTCTGAGCGCGGCGGGGAGTTCGATCGCGTCGCTGTCGACGGGTGTGACGTCGCTGTCGACGGGCCTGTCTGGCGCGGCGAGCCAGGTGGGCGCGCTGTCGAGCGGCGTGAGCACGGTGAGCGCGTCGGTATCGACGCTGCAGCGTGACGCGCTGCAGTGGAACGGGACGCTGGGCGCCTACGACGCGGGCCGGGGCGGGGCTGCGCAGAAGATCACGAACGTGGCGGCGGGGACGTTGAGCGCAACATCGACGGACGCGGTGAACGGGAGCCAGCTGTACGCGGTGGGCTCGACGACGACGAGCCAGGTGGGTTCGCTGTCGACGGCGATCACGAGCGTGGGGAGCAGCGGTGTCACCTCCCTGTCGACGGGTCTGAGTGCCGCCAACAGCTCGATCGCCTCGCTGTCGACGGCGATCACGAATGTCGGCAGCAGCGGTGTGACGTCGCTGTCGAGCGGTTTGACCGCGACGGGCAGCTCGGTGGCGTCGATCTCGACGGGTCTGAGCGCGGCGGGGAGTTCGATTGCATCCTTGTCGACGGGTGTGACGTCGCTGTCGACGGGCCTGTCTGGCGCGGCGAGCCAGGTGGGCTCGCTGTCGAGCGGTCTGACCGCGGCGGGCAGCTCGGTGGCCTCGATCTCGACGGGTCTGAGCGCGGCGGGGAGCTCGATCGCGTCGCTGTCGACGGGTGTGACCTCACTGTCGACGGGCCTGTCTGGCGCAGCGAGCCAGGTGGGCGCGCTGTCGAGCGGCGTGAGCACGGTGAGCGCGTCGGTGTCGACGCTGCAGCGTGACGCGCTGCAGTGGAACGGGACGCTGGGCGCCTACGACGCAGGCCGGGGCGGGGCTGCGCAGAAGATCACCAACGTGGCAGCGGGGGCGTTGAGCGCAACGTCGACGGATGCAGTGAACGGGAGCCAGCTGTACGTGGTGTCATCGACGACGACGAGCCAGGTCGGTTCGCTGTCGACGGCGATCACGAGTGTGGGGAGCAGCGGTGTCACCTCCCTGTCGACGGGTCTGAGTGCCGCCAACAGCTCGATCGCCTCGCTGTCGACGGCGATTACGAATGTCGGAAGCAGCGGTGTGACGTCGCTGTCGAGCGGTTTAACCGCGACGGGCAGCTCGGTGACCTCGATCTCGACGGGTCTGAGTGCGGCGGGGAGTTCGATCGCGTCGCTGTCGACGGGTGTGACCTCGCTGTCGACGGGCCTGTCTGGCGCGGCGAGCCAAGTGGGCTCGTTGTCGAGCGGTCTGACCGCGACGGGCAGCTCGGTGGCGTCGATCTCGACGGGTCTGAGCGCGGCGGGGAGCTCGATCGCGTCGCTGTCGACGGGCCTGTCTGGCGCGGCGAGCCAGGTGAGCTCGCTGTCAAGCGGACTGACCGCGACAGGTAGCTCGGTCGCCTCGATCTCGACGGGCCTGAGCGCGGCGGGGAGTTCGATCGCGTCGCTGTCGACGGGCCTGTCTGGCGCGGCGAGCCAAGTGGGCTCGCTGTCGAGCGGTCTAACCGCGACGGGCAGCTCGGTCGCCTCGATCTCGACGGGTCTGAGCGTGGCGGGGAGTTCGATTGCATCCTTGTCGACGGGTGTGACGTCACTGTCGACGGGCCTGTCTGGCGCGGCGAGCCAGGTGGGCTCGCTGTCTAGCGGTCTGACCGCGACGGGTAGCTCGGTCGCCTCGATCTCCACGGGCCTGAGCGCGGCGGGGAGTTCGATCGCGTCGCTGTCGACGGGCGTGGCGTCGCTGTCGACAGGCCTGTCCGGCGCGGCGAGCCAAGTGGGCTCGCTGTCGAGCGGCGTGAGCACGGTGAGCGCGTCGGTATCGACGCTGCAGCGTGACGCGCTGCAGTGGAACGGGACGCTGGGCGCCTACGACGCGGGCCGGGGCGGGTCTGCGCAGAGGATCACGAACGTCGCATCGGGGACGTTGAGCGCAACGTCGACGGACGCGGTGAACGGGAGCCAGCTGTACGCGGTGTCATCGACGACGACGAGCCAGGTCGGTTCGCTGTCGACGGCGATCACGAGCGTGGGGAGCAGCGGTGTCACCTCCCTGTCGACGGGTCTGAGTGCCGCCAACAGCTCGATCGCCTCCCTGTCGACGGCGATCACGAATGTCGGCAGCAGTGGCGTGACGTCGCTGTCGAGCGGTCTAACCGCGACGGGCAGCTCGGTGGCCTCCATCTCGACGGGCCTGAGCGCGGCGGGGAGTTCGATTGCATCCTTGTCGACGGGTGTGACGTCGCTGTCGACGGGCCTGTCTGGCGCAACGAGCCAGGTGGGCTCGCTGTCGAGCGGTCTGACCGCGACGAGCAGCTCGGTGGCCTCGATCTCGACGGGTCTGAGCGCGGCGGGGAGTTCGATCGCATCGCTGTCGACGGGTGTGACGTCGCTGTCGACGGGTCTGTCTGGCGCGGCGAGCCAAGTGGGCTCGCTGTCGAGCGGACTGACCGCGACAGGTAGCTCGGTGGCCTCGATCTCGACGGGTTTGAGCGCGGCGGGGAGTTCGATCGCGTCCCTGTCGACGGGCGTGACCTCACTATCAACGGGCCTGTCTGGCGCGGCGAGCCAGGTGGGCTCGCTGTCGAGCGGACTGACCGCGACGGGTAGCTCGGTGGCCTCGATCTCGACGGGCTTGAGCGCGGCGGGGAGTTCGATCGCGTCCCTGTCGACGGGCGTGACGTCGCTGTCGACGGGTCTGTCGGGGGCGGCGAGCCAGGTGGGCTCGCTGTCGAGCGGCGTGAGCACGGTGAGCGCGTCGGTATCGACGCTGCAGCGTGATGCGCTGCAATGGAGCACGACGCTGGGCGCCTACGACGCGGGCCGGGGCGGGTCTGCGCAGAGGATCACGAACGTGGCGGCGGGGACGCTGAGCGCGAGCTCGACGGACGCGGTGAACGGCAGCCAGCTGTACGCGGTATCATCGACGACGACGAACCACGTGAGTTCGCTGTCGACAGGTCTGAGTGCGTCGAACAGCTCAATCACGTCGCTGTCCACGGCGATCAGTACGGTGGGCAGCAGTGGCGTGACGTCGCTGTCGAGCGGTCTAACCGCGACGGGCAGTTCGGTGGCCTCGATCTCGACGGGTTTGAGCGCGGCGGGAAGTTCGATTGCATCCCTGTTGACGGGTGTGACGTCGCTGTCGACGGGCTTGTCCGGCGCGACGAGCCAGGTGGGCTCGCTGTCGAGCGGTCTGACCGCGACGGGCAGTTCGGTGGCCTCGATCTCGACGGGTCTGAGTGCGGCGGGGAGTTCGATTGCGTCCCTGTCGACGGGCGTGGCGTCGCTGTCGACGGGTCTGTCTGGCGCGGCGAGCCAAGTGGGCTCGCTGTCGAGCGGGGTGAGCACGGTGAGCGCGTCGGTGTCGACGCTGCAGCGCGATGCGCTGCAGTGGAACGGGACGCTGGGCGCCTACGACGCCGGCCGGGGCGGGTCTGCGCAGAAGATCACCAACGTGGCGGCGGGGACGTTGAGCGCAACGTCGACGGATGCGGTGAACGGGAGCCAGCTGTACGCGGTGAGCTCGACGACGACGAGCCAGGTCGGTTCGCTGTCGACGGGGCTCTCATCGACAGACAGTGCGGTGAGTTCTCTGTCGACGAGTGTCGCGCCGGTAGCAGCAATCATCGGTAGCACGTCTCCGGCGATTGGCGCAGGTGCGGTTGCAAGCGGTCAATCAGCCGTTGCGATGGGCGATCACGCAAGTGCAATCGGAAACTATTCAATAGCTCTCGGCAACAGCACAAACGCGTCAGCAAACTATACGGTCGCGGTCGGTAATGCGGCGCGTTCGACTGGATATGCCGCAACGACGTTGGGTAATGTCTCAAGCGCGACTGGCAACTGGTCGACGGCAGTCGGTAGCGCCGCGACGGCATCAGGCCAAGTTTCTGTCGCACTGGGCGCTTTATCCAATGCAAGCGAGGCCAATAGCGTAGCGTTAGGTAGCAGAGCAACGACTGCGGCGGGTGTCGCAGTATCGTCGGCGGTGATTGGCGCATCAACATACGGAGGATTTGCCGGCACTTCGCCGTACGGCGTGGTGTCCGTCGGTAGCGCCGGACAAGAGCGGCAGATTCAGAACGTGGCGGCAGGTCAATTGAGCGCGACGTCCACTGACGCGGTGAACGGCAGCCAGCTATTCTCGGTGGCCTCCACCTCCACGAGCCAAGTAGGCTCGCTGTCGACGGGCTTGAGCGCGTCGAACAGCTCGATCGCGTCGCTGTCGACGGCGATCACGAGCGTCGGGACCAGCGGTGTCACCTCGCTGTCCACGGGTCTGAGCTTCACCAACAGCTCGATCGCGTTGCTGTCGACCGGGATCGTTGCGGCGAACAGCTCGATCACCTCGCTGTCGACAGGGATCGTTACGCTCTCGACGGGCGTGACGTCGGTCACAAGCTCGGTGGCGACGCTGGAGCAGGATGCGCTGCAGTGGAAATCCGGACTGAGCGCCTATGATGCAAGCCGCAACGGAGTTGCGCAGCGGATCACCAATATCGCGGCGGGTCGGCTCAATGCCGGTTCCACCGATGCGGTGAATGGCGATCAGCTCTACTCGACCAACAGCTCAGTGGCGTCTCTGTCGACGGCGATCTTGACGGTGGGCAGCAGCGGTGTGCTCTCGCTGTCGAGTGGGCTCAGCGCAGCGAACAGTTCGATTGTCTCGCTCTCAACAGGCGTTGCCGAGTTGAGGACCAATGCACTGCAGTGGGATTCCGTGACAGGCAGCTATGACGCCAGTCATGGGACCAATTCACCGCAGAAGATCACGAATGTTGCCGCCGGCGTGATCAGTGCGACTTCAACAGACGCGGTGACCGGCAGCCAGCTGTACAGCGTCACGAGCGATGTGACTTCGATCATCGCCAGCTGGACCCCCAACAGCGCTACGACCACGGCGGTGGCTCTGGGCAGGGGCGCCAATGCGGCGGGTACCATCAGCCTTGCGGTCGGCGTTTCTGCGACGGCAGGCGCCTCCTACGCCACGGCCCTCGGGACGAACGCAGCGGCCTCGGCGGCGGGGGCGACGGCGATCGGCGGCAACAGCGTGGCGGGCGCGCAGGCCAAGGGGGCGGACAGCGTCGCGATCGGCGGCGAGGCGGTGGCCGCGAACACGAACGACGTCGCGGTTGGCGTCGGGGCGAAGGCCACGGGTGGAGCCGGCGGTTCGGCGGTGTCGGTCGGTGCGCGCAACGTGGCGAGGGGCGCAGGCGCCGTGGCCATCGGCGATCCGAACTACGCCATCGGTCAGGGTACCATCGCGATGGGCCTGGACAGCATCGCCAGCAGCGATGGCACCGCGAACGGGACCGATGCCGACGGTGCCCTGGCGCTCGGCAACACGACGGTCGCGGCCGGTCGCGGCAGTATCGCGCTGGGTAACCTGACCAAGGCTCTGAACAGCGGCGCCATCGCCATCGGCGACGGAGCCACGGTTCGAAGCAGCGCCAGTGCCAGCATCGCCATCGGCTCCGGGGCGAATGCCACGGTGGCCCGGAGTGTTGCCATCGGCGATGGCGCGAGAACGTCGATCGCTGTGGCCACCGCATCCCAACGGGTGGACGATGTGGTCTACGGCGGCTTCGCCGGGTCGTCGCCGGTCGGCGTCTTCTCAGTGGGTGCGGTCGGCAGCGAGCGGCAGATCAAGAATGTCGCGGCCGGCTATATCTCCGCGACCTCGACGGATGCAGTGAACGGAAGCCAGTTGTTCAGTGTGGCGTCGACGACGCTGACGCAAATCAAGTCGCTGTCGACCGGGTTGCTGGTGACGACCAATTCCGTGGTCTCGCTCTCGACGAGCGTCTCCCAATTGGCCAACAACACACCAGTTTCCGGTGGGTCGGCAGCCTCACTCTCGACCGGGCTCAGTGCGGCAGGCAGTTCCGTCGCGTCGCTCTCGACCGGACTGAGCTCGACGGGCAGCGTCGTCGCGTCGATCTCGAGTACCGTCACGACCAACACCAGCTCGATCGCGTCCCTTTCGACGGGGCTGGTCAGCACAGCGAGTACAGTCACCTCCCTCTCGACAGGTGTCACCTCGCTCTCGACCAGTCTCATCAATACGGCGAGTTCCGTGGCGGCCCTGTCGACAGGTCTGGCGAATGGGCAGGTTGGGCCGATACGGAGTGGGACGTCGCCCTCGGATGCTCGGCCCATGGCGAGCTCTCCGAACGACTTGTTCCTCCAACCTGGATCGGGGACCGGGCCGGTCATCCTGCACAACGTCGCGGCCGGAAAGATCGCAGCGGAGTCGACGGACGCCATCAACGGAGGGCAGATGTTCTCCCTGGGCAATTCGCTTGCGTCTGCCCTGGGAGGAGGATCGACCTTCGATGCGGCGACGGGGCAGATGTCCGCTCCGTCCTACAAAGTGCAGGGGTCGAGCTATAGCAGTGTCGGCGGCGCGATCGGCGCTCTCGATACAGGGTTGACCTCTCTGCAAAACAACATGAACCAAGTCACGGCGCACCTGCAGACGCAGATCACCAGAAACCGCTCCATCGCTGCGGGTGGCGTGGCCTCTGCCTTCGCGATGAGCCAGCTGCGCTTCTCCGATCGCCCCGGTTCGCAGAGCCTGGGTATTGGCGGCGGCTTCTACGACAGTCAGGGGGCCATGGCGGTCGGCTATGGGTTCACGTCGGAGGATGGCGCGTGGCGCGGGACGGCGTCCGTCTCATACACGCCGGGCGTCAACAAGCTCGGCGTCGCGGGTGGCCTGACCTACAGCTGGTAAGGTGCTGGGGCGGGCCGGGAATACGAGTTCCCGGCCCGTTTTCCCAACAAATCCCGGATTTTTGTGGAATTACTCAAATACAAGTACCTATAAAGTCCACAATGCAACTGTAAGTACGGGAACTAATCTGTCTATTGACGGATGAAGTGCTGTACTTCGCGCGCTGCTCATGCTACGAAGCAGCATGGGACGACGAATTGGCCTGAGACTTCTGGTGCTTTTCTCGGTGGCCGCTTTCGGCCCTGGGGCACGGGCTCAGGAAACCGTTGCGACTCCGGCGATCGATCCGAGCATCTTCAAGGATGGCGAGGTCGAAAACCGGGATTTCAAGTTCGGTGAATGGTACGCGAAATGTCAGCAGATCATCAGAATCAAGCGAAGAATTTGTAACCTTCTGTCGTCCGTGGCGGATGCCGGTGGGAAGACGGCTGGATCAGTCATCATCGCAACGACCGATGCTGGAATACCGGCCATGATGATTTCAATTCCAACTGAGGTCACTCAGAGAAAAGCTATTTCCGTCGATGCAAGCCATCTCGGCAAGGTCGATGGATCAGTCGTCAAGGTCGAGTTTTCCCAGGTCGTCAACCCGATGATTTGTGACAATACCTGCAAGTACATGTTCCCCCTCGATCCGAAGCTCGTGTTCATCCTGAATGCCGGGGAGGGGGTGCGTGTCTCGACGCCGCCGAAGGAGCGTGTTGCGAAGAAGACGAAGAAGAAGCCTCCTGTCCCGGCGCCCGAGACAAAGGTCATGACGATCTCGGGGCAAGGGTTTTCTGAAACGTTGGCCCAAAGCACGAAGACTTGGTGATTAAATAATTCGGCGCTGTGGCTTCTCCATAAGAATTCGCGCGCCGGGCTTCAAATCAATAATAAAGGCGCTCTCGAATGAGACGTCGATCAGGTGTTGGGCGAGACGGAGTAGTCGGCCGGCATACGAAATCTCGTGATCGCGGGATTGCGTGGGCCGTTCCGGTGGGTCGCGACGGGGCGTGAAGGTCGAGGAGCTGTCGGGCATCCGAGGTGGTGACGGACGCTCCGCAGAGGAGAATGAGATGCTCAACAGCTTGAAGCAGAATGTGCTGTTTCTGATCTTTCTGGTTCTCACAGGCAACGTTCTGATGCTCAGTGTGTCGAACGTCTCCGCGTTTCTGAGTAAGTCGCATGCTCAGCCGGCTTACGAGATCATCGATTGCGGTGATGCGACCGGAAAGATCCACAAATGTATTCGTGTCGATCCCAAGGCGGGTGAGATCAATGATCCGTCGAAGGGTGCGAGCTATCGCGTGATCTATGGCCAGTAAAGGGCCGTCTCGCGCGATCGATACCATGACTGAAACGATGAAGGTTGCTGCCATGACGAAGACGAGGGCTGTCGCGAGCGCGATGTCGGCGCTCTGCGCGATCGCGCTGCTGGCGGGCGGTGCGCGGGCGCAAGATCCCGAGGTGAAGGGCTTCAACTTCGGGGCGAAGCCGAGCGTGCCGCAATTGCGGGCGCCCCAGCCGGCCGAGAAGAGCGTCCCGAAGATTCAGGAGCGGGCGGGCACCGGCCCGACGACCACGGTGGCGGCGGGTCCGACCACGAACGGTCCGCTGTCGCTGACGCCGTCCGCGCCGCCGGCCGCCCCCCAGGGAGCCCCGCAGGCGGCGCCCGCGGCTCCGGCCAACGAGACGCAGAACTTCCAGGGCTGGACGGTGACCTGCCTTCCGCCGCCCGCCGACAATTCGGGGCGGACCTGCATCGCCAAGATGGGCGTGATCAAGAGCAACGAGGATCGGCGGCCGATCCTGTTCGTCAGCGTGGTCAAGACCGGCAACACGGCGACATTCGTCGTCCAGACTCCGACCGGTATCGATCTCAAGTCCGGCGCGACGGTGCAGATCGGCAAGGCGGCGCCGCGCCACCTGACCTACGAAAGCTGCGAGCCGGCCCTCTGCACCGCGACAGTGCAGTTGGACGATGCCCTGCTGCAGGAACTGGCCAGCGCGCCCAGCGCCACGGCGTCGTGGGTCGGGCTCGGGGTTGGCGAAGTGAAGGTCGAGTACGCCTTGCAGGAAGCGCGCAACACGCTCGCCTATCTCGGCTCGAAGTAACGGCAGAACCGGGGGCGGCTCGGTCCCGCTCCCCGGTTCGATCCGTGATCGTCAGGCGCGTTCGACGAAACGTCGTGTCGGCGCGGGGCGCCTCAGTCCAAAGGATTCGCGATGCGCGTCGGCGTCTCGATCATGACGGGTGATAAACAGCATGTCTGGAATAACGGCCTCGTCCAGAACATCTATCATTTCGCCAGCCTGCTGAACCAAATCCCCTTCATCGAAGCCGTCTACTTCGTGAATTGCGGCGACCGGCCGACGCATCCGCGCGGGTCGGATGAGGAGGCGCTGCGCTTCCCCATCCTGACCCAGGCGGAGGCCTCGGATGTCGTGGATGTCGCCATCGAGATGGGCGGGGCGATCGACGTCGAATGGATCCGCCGGTTCCGGTTCCGGGGCGGCAAGTTCATTATCCACCAGTGCGGCCAGCCCTATGTGGCGTTGATCGAGCCGACGGTCTTCAACCGTGAGGGGTTCTTCATCGACGCCGAGCGCTGCGAGGAAATCTGGCTGCTCGCGAAGGACATGATCTTCGCGCCGATGATGCGGACCATCCATCGTTGCCCGGTGCACGAGGTCCCGTATCTCTGGTCGCCCCGGTTCCTCGAACAGACGATCCAGCGCGGGCCGAACGGTGAATCGCTCTACGGGTATCGTCCGGGTTCGCTGAAGGCCGGCACCGCACGGCCGGCGATCTTCGAGCCGAACATCTCGCCCATCAAGATGGGGCTGATCCCGCAGATGATCTGCGATGTGGCCGAGCGGCAGGCGCCCGGCACCATCGATCTTGTGACCTACCTGAACGGGGACGGGAAGACCGAGCATCCGGCCTTCGTCCATTTCATGCAGAGCATGGCGACCTATCAGGCGGGGAAGACCCAGATCGTCGGCCGCGATTACTTCGCCCATGTGATGGGGCGGGGCGACAACATGGTGGTGAGTCACCAGCTGAACTGTCCGCAGAACTATGTGTATCTCGATGCGCTCTACGGCCTGTATCCGCTCATCCACAATTCGGTGATCTTCAAGGATGTCGGGTATTATTACGAGACCTCCGATGTCCTCGGCGGCGCCAAACTCTTCCTGCAGGCGGTCCAGACGCATGATCGCAACCTCGATGCCTATGCCGGGCGGGCGCGGGCGATGATCGACAGCCTGTCCCCGTCGTCGCGGGCGAATATCGACCATTACGCGCGGCGGCTGTTGAGCCTTGTCGCCACGGGCCACAAGCGGAGATCGGCGTGAACAAGCCGCTTGGACCGGTCCTGCGGGGCAAGCGGACGGGACAGTCGCGCCTGCGCGTCGGCGTGACATTGTTCCTGCGCGACGAGAAACAGACGATCTGGGAGAACGGGATCTTCCAGAACTGCTTCTTCCTGCTGCAGACCTTGCGGAAGTCGCCCCTCGTCGAATGGTGCTGCGTCGTGGTGGCGGGGCCCGGCACGCCGGAGAAGTCGGCCGCCTTTCTGAAGAGCGCCGAGGCGCCCGTCATGACCATGGGCGAGGCGATGGAGAACCTCGATGTCGTCATCGAATTGAGCGCCCAGCTCGATGGGGAATGGGGCAAGGCCTTCGCCGCGCGGGGCGGGCGCATCGTGGCGATGCGGGTCGCGAACGACTACGTCATCGATGCCGAGCGCATGGCGTTCAAGCTGCCGCCCGGCCTGCTCATGACGCAGACGCCTTACCACGAGGTGTGGACCCTTCCGGCCTTCGCGCGCACCTGCGCGGGCTACTACGCCACCGGCTGCCGCGCCCCGGTGCGGATCATGCAGCATCTGTGGTCGCCGACTTTGTTGGAACAGGCGGCAGCGGCGCGCGGCGGCTCCTACGATTTCCGCTATGTACCGGGGCGGGCGCGCTGGCGCCTCGCGGTGCTGGAGCCGAACCTGTGTTCGGTGAAGACCTCGCACATTCCGCTTCTCGCTTGCGAGGTCGCCTACCGGATGGACCCGACCATCGTGGAGGCGGTGCGGGTGTTCAACACCGATACGGTGCGGGAAAACGAGACCTTCGTGAAGTTCGCCCGGGCCCTCGATCTCGTCTCGCACGGCAAGGCGAGCTTCGAGGGGCGCTACCCCATCGTCGAGGTGATGGGGCCCTTCGCGGACGCCATCGTGTCCCATCATTGGGAGAACGCGCAGAATTACTTGTATTACGAAGCTTTGTACGGCGGCTTTCCGCTGATCCACAATTCCGATCTGATCGAGGATTGCGGCTATCGCTACACGAACTTCGACCCCGAGGAGGGCGGCAAGGCGCTGTTGCAGGCGTTCCGGCAGCACGATCTCAACCTCAAAACGTATGTCGCGGATGGGCGCAAGTTGCTGATGAAGCTCGATCCCTCATCGGATGCCAATGTGCGGCTCTACAGCGAGGCCATCGCGGGGCTGTTCGAGCCCGGCAGTCTCGCAGCGGCCCCCACGCCCCGCCGCGTCCCGGCGCCCGCCCTGTAAAGGATCAGGCGATGGAGAGACGCTCCCTCAGGATCGGGATCACGATCGGGCTGCGCGAGGAAGCCGAGAGCCTGTGGCTCAACGGGATCAAGCAGAACGCCCTGTATCTCGTGAAGCTGTTCCTGAACTCGAAGCACCGGCACAGTGTGACGCTGCTCAACACCACGCCCGTCATCCTCGGCGACGAACTACCGTGGGACCGGAAGCGGTTTCCGACCCTGCCCTATGACGAGGGCTGGCAGGGGCTCGACGTGCTGATCGAACTCGGCGGGCAGATCGACTGGAACCAGACCGCCGCCCTGAAGCAGCAGGGCACGAAGATCGTCAGCTATTGCTGCGGTCCCGAATACGTCCAGACCATGGAAGCGATCATCTTCCAGCGGCGACTGTTCGAGGCGATCTTCGTCAACCGGGAGTACGATTGCATCTGGGCGATCCCGCAGGTGTGGGACCTGAACCGGGGCTTCTTCGAGACCCTGCGCCGCTGCCCGGTGCGGGAAGTGCCCTTCGTCTGGGATCCGATGGCGCTTGAGGCTGCCACGAAGGACCTGCCGCACCACGGCGAATACCAGCCCTCTGCGGAGCCCAAGCGGATCTCGGTCCTGGAGCCCAACATCGATGTGATGAAGTTCTGCCTCTATCCGATCTTCATCGCCGAGCGGGCCTTCCGGCGCGAGCCGGATCGCGTCAAGTTCCTGTACGTCGCTAATTCGGATCGGTTCGTCCACGACAACACCGAGTTCGCGGCGCTGATGCAGTATTGTGACCTGATCCATGCCCAGAAGGCGTGTTTCGTCGGCCGCGTGACCACGCCGACTTTCCTGGCGGAATACACCGACGTGGTGGTGTCCCATCAATGGGGCCTGCCGCTCAACTACATCTATCTCGAATGCTGCTGGCAGGGGTATCCGCTGGTCCACAACGCCGACATCGTGAAGGACCTCGGCTATTACTACCGGGGCCACGATCTTGCGGAGGGGGCCGACCGGCTGGTCGAGGTGCTGACGGCGCATGACCGGTCCTGGCAGGATTACCGGAAGGTGCAGCGTTCGCGGATTGCGCGCTATCTCGCCGACGACCCGCATCTCGTCGTCCATTACGACGACCTGCTGTTCGAACTGGTCGCGGGGGTGCGGGCGTAGCCCGGCGGATCAGGGCAGCGCCAGCGTCCCCGCGATGAGGGCGAGGCCCACGGCGAGCCACGCCACGTAATCGCCGATGAGGCCGCTGTGCAGGGCTTCGAGGAGCCGGGCGGGGGCGGATTGAGTCCGCTGAAGTGACCGCACGACAATCCCGGGCAGGCGGTGGCGGAACAGGGAATAGGCCGCCAGGGCGATGGCGGCGGCGACGGAGACCCAGGCGCCGGTCGCGGCGGCCATGTGCAGGGGGCCGGTCATCGTCTGGCGGCTGAAGGCGCTCACCGCGCCGGGCGCCATGGCGCGGACCCAGTCGGCCGGCACGAGGACGTCGAGGGCGAGGAGCACGCAAGCGGGGGCGAGCATCAGCCAGAGGGGCCGGTCGGCCTTCTCGCGCTCCTCCTCGCTCGGAGCGTGGGCCTCGTCGCCGGGATCCTCGCCGAGGCCGAGAAAAATCCGCCCGGTGGCGCGCAGCACGGCAGCGCCGGTCAGCGCCGCGCCGACGAGGTTCGCGGTGAGGGCGAGGGGATGCGTGTCCTCAAGGGCGCCGTGGAGTAGGCGCGAGCCCAGATCGAGCAGCCCGAGCGGCAGGCCGGCGAGGAGGAGGGCGGCGATGGCCATCGCCGCGCCGGCGTGGCCGATGCCCCTGCCGAGGCCGCGCAGGTTGATCTCGTCTACGCTCGCCCGCGTGGCGAGGAGGATGCCGGCGATCATGAAGAGCGCGCCCTTCACCATCCCGTGCCCGACGACGTAGACGAGCAGGCCGCCGGTCCCGTTGGCCGAGAGGGCGCCGATGCCGGTGAGCATGATGCCGGCGTGGGAGATGGTGGAGAAGGCGAGCAGGCGCTTTAGGTGGCGCTGGAGCAGGGCCATCCAGCCGCCGAGCACCGCGCTCGCCGCGCCGAGGCCGATCATCAGGCGCGGCACGGCCCATTGGATCTGGTCCGAGCCGGCGAAGACGAAGGTGGTGAGCTTGGCGAGGCCGAACACGCCGAGGGCGACCATCGCGCCGGAGAAGATCACCGAGACCGGGCTCGGCGCCACCGCGTGCGCGTCGGCGAGCCAGAACTGGAACGGCACGGCGGCGGCCTTGATCATCAGCGCCGCCGCCACGAGGCAGAACCCGCCGGCCACGACCGGATCGGTGCCGGCATGGGCCACGGCGGCGGCGATGCCGGCGAAGTCGAGGGTTTCGGCGCGGGCATAGAGCAGGCCGATGCCGCCGAGCATCAGGAAGCCGGCGAGGCTGTTGACGATGGTGAAGTTGAGGGCGCCGGCGAGCGCCGATTCCTCCAGGTGGTAGGCGGTGAGCGCGAAGGCCGCAACGCTCATCACCTCGAACCACACGAACAGGTTGAACAGGTCGCGGGTGAAGCAGAACCCGACCATCGCCGCCAGGAAGAGCAGCATCAGGATGTGGAAATGGCCGTGGGTGCGGCCGAAGAAGCCCCAGGCGAAGACGAAGGCCAGGGCGTAGAGCAGGCCGATGAAGGCGGCGATCCACCCGCTCGCGGCATCCACCGAGAAGCCGATGCCGAGCGCCACGCCCTCGCGGGGCTCCCAGCCGCCAAACCAGTAATCGATGGTGCCGTCGCCCGCATGGGAGGCGAGGATCGCGCAGAGGACGCTCACCGCGAGGGCGGTGAGGGTGGCGAGGATGTCGGGCACGCGCTTCGGCAGCAGATGGGCGGTCGCCAGCAGCGACGCGCAGACCACCAGCGGAACCGCGACGGGCAAGGGGACGAGGGTTGCGATCACCGGGTGTCGCCCTTGCGGCGCATGGGTTTCAGGTGTTCCGGGTCCAGGGTGCCGCTGCGCTTGAAGATCTGCACCGTGAGGACGAGGAGCAGGGCGGTGAGCGTGGCGCCGACGACGATGTCGGTGAGGACGAGAGCCTGCATTACCGGATCGACGGCGGGCGTGCCGGGGGGGTGATCGTAGAAGATCGGCGCGATGCTGCCCCAGCGATAGCCGAGGCCGAGCAGCAGCACGTAGGTCGCCGATTGGCAGACCGAGAGGCAGCCGACGAGGTGGATCAGGTTGCGGCTGGAGGCGAGGCCGTAGAGCCCCGCCGCGAACAGCCACGCGGCGACGGCGTAGGGGAGCCAGGTCACGCGGTGTCCTCCCCCGGCTCGTCCGGGCCGTCGGCTTCGCGGGTTTCCTCCAGGAATTCGAGGAAGAGCTGGGTGAAGCCGCCGCAGACGGCGAGCGCGACGCCCAGATTCTCGATCAGCATCAGGCCGCCCGAATAGAGATCGCGGAAGGTGCCGAAGGGCAGCACGTTCTGCATGAAGGCCGCGCCGACCAGCATCGGCGCGAGGCCGCACAGGGCGAAGAGCAAGGCGCCCCCGCCCTCCATCGCGTCGAGCCAGTGGCTGCGGACCACGTCGCGCCAGCCGGAATAGCCCTCGCCGAGATAGGCGAGGAGCGTGCCCGAGGCGAGGATTACGCCGCCCTGGAAGCCGCCGCCGGGCGTCACCGTCGCGTGGACGACGATGTAGAGGCCGAACAGCATCAGCAGCGGGCCGGCGAGGCGGCACGTCAGCACCACGGCCTCGGAGCGCGGCAGGATCGCCCGGCCGGGCAGGCGCATGGCGCGGTCGGTCATGTCCTCGCCGCGCCGGCCGCGCAGCAGCACCACGGTGCCGGTGATGGCGGCGAGCAGCATGAACTCCTCGCCCAATGTGTCGAGGCCGCGCAGGTCGAAGTTGATGGCGCTGACCATGTTCGCCACATGCCGCTCCTTCGGCACGATGGCGTTGATGCGCTCGCCATAGGTGGCGATGGTCGCGCCGAATTCGGGCAGCCGGCCGATCACGGCGGCGGTGCCGGGGAGGAGCGCTGCCAGGGCCGCGCCGAGCAGGGTGAGGCGCAGGCGCGGGGTCATGGCTCGCGGGTCTCGTCGGAGGCCTGTTCGACCTTGCCCGCCCGCACGGCCATGAGCGCGACGAGGAACAGCAGCGGCACGGCCGCCGCGCCCACCGCGATCTCGGACAGGGCGACGTCCGGCGCCTGCAGCGCGGTGAACAGGATCGCGAGGACGATGCCGTTGCCGGCGATGGCGAAGATCTGCCGGGCCGGATCGCGGATCAGCACCACGGCGGTGCCGGAGGCGGCAGTGAGGAGGAACAGGAGGGGCAGGATCACGCTCATGCCGAGCGGCCCTCACGCAGCAGCATCGCCCGCCCGGCGGCGTGGGTGATGACGGCCCCGAAGCCGACGAGCAGCACGGTCATCAGCAGGATCTTGAGGGAGCGCACGGACACGCCGTCCGAGGCGAAGCCGGCGGCGGTGATGGCGATGCCCGCCACGATGTTGAGGAAAGACACCGCGTGCAGCCGGTCGAGGGCGCGGGGCATCCGCAGGATCGCGAGCGCCGAGAGCCATGTCGCGGCGACGGCGCAGCCGAGGAGGATCGCGATGAGCACCGTCATACCCAGCGCTCCAGGAAGACGGAGAGGAGCAGCGTACCGGGCAGGCCCAGCAGCACCGTGGTGAGGGCGAGGTCGATCACCGAGGCCTGATCCGTGGCGAAGGTCAGGAGCGTCAGCACCAGCACGCCGACGGTCGTGGCGAGCTGGTAGGCGGCGAGCCGCTGGCCCGGCCGCCCGCGCCAGGTCAGCGCGACGCTCAGGACGAGGGGCGGCAGCAGGGCGAGGATCGCCCAGGTCCAGAGGCTCATCGCGCGTCCCCTCCGCCGGAGAGCCTGTGCTCCACGATGCCGGCATCCCCGCCCTTCTCGCGCAGCACGAAGCTGTCCGGCGCGAGGGATTTCGCGATCAGCCCGAGCGCCCGCTCGGCCGGGGTGTCGGCCACGGCCCAGGCGCTCTCGGCGTCCCGCTCGTAGAAGGTCCGGCCCGGCGGACGGCCGTAGCGGATGTGGTGGACGAGTTGCCCCGCCACCCGCACCGTCGCACCGGGCAGCGCGAGGGTGGCGCTGCCGAGGCGGCCGAGGTGGCGCGTCCAGCCGGCGAAGCGCATCCCGCCGCGCCGCCCGCCGAGGGCCCACCAGAGGCAGGCGAGGGTCGCGGCGGCGGCGCCGGTCGCCGCCTCGTCGAGGCTGAACGAGCCGGCGAACAGCAGGTAGAGGGCGAAGAGCACCACCCAGGCGGCGGCGGCCGTGAGGGCGAACAGTCGGGGATTCGCGGCGGCGGAATCGGAGGGCATGGCCGGGGGCGCCACCGGGTCGGAGAGAAGCGGCCCCCCACAGCAGCGGTCAGCCTGGCGGCACAATGGTGCAGCCGGCTTACGGTTCCGCTCGGGCGAGGGGGTCCCTCAAGAATTCGGAGCCGTGTCCCCCGCGAGATAGGCGGCGATGTTCCGGCGGATGCGCTCCAGCGGTTCTTCGGACGGGTCGGGCAGGGTGAAATCCTGGCCGGTGATGGTCTCGAAGGCGCGGATATAGACGGCGGCCGTCTCCAGGATCACCTCGGCGGGGATCGTGGGGATCGGGTCCTTGTAGGGGTCGCAGCGGGCGACGACCCAGTTGCGCATGAAGTCCTTGTCGAAGCTCTCCGGGCTCGCCCCGGCGGCGAAGCGCTCCTGATAGCTCTGCGCAAACCAGTAGCGGCTGCTGTCGGGCGTGTGGATCTCGTCGGCGAGGACGATCCGCCCGTCCCCATCGAGGCCGAACTCGTACTTGGTGTCCGCGAGGATCAGGCCGCGTGCGGCGGCGATCTCCTGGCCGCGCGCGAACAGGCCCAGCGCGGCCTCGCTGACGATCCGCCATTGCTCGGCGGTGAGAAGGCCGCGCTCGAGGACTTCGGCCTCGGTCAGGGGCTCGTCGTGGCCGCCGTGGTCGGCCTTGGTGGTGGGCGTGATGATCGGCCGGTCGAGCTTCTGGTTCGGGCGCAGGCCGTCCGGCAGGCGGTGGCCGTACATTGCGCGGTCGCCGGCCTTGTAGCGGGTGAGGATCGAGGTCGAGGTCGTGCCCGCGAGGTAGCCGCGCACCACGATCTCGACGGGCAGGATGGCGAGGCGCCGGCCCACCACGACGTTGGGGTCGGGATAGGCGAGCACGTGGTTCGGGCAGATGTCGCCCGTGCGCTCGAACCAGAACCGGGCGGTCTGGGTCAGCACTTGGCCCTTGAAGGGGATCGCGGCCAGCGCGATGTCGAAGGCGCTGATCCGGTCGGAGGTGATGAGGATGCGGCGGCCGTCCGGCAGGTCGTAATTGTCCCGGACCTTGCCCCGGTAATGGTTCGGCAGTTCGGGGAGGGTCGCCTCCTCCAGCACGTGCCGGGCATAGGGGGCGAGGGCGGCGTGATCCATCATGCGCTCCGGGCTGGGTGTCGCGGGACAAGCCTTTGCGCGGAAGTGCGGGGGAAGGCCAGAGGGCTCACGCCTTCGCAGTGGGATCGTCCAGGGCCGCGATGCGGTCGAGGGCCGCGAAGACGGCGTCGTATTGCTCCGGCGGGAACTCGTGGAAGCCGAGCGCGCGGCCCATGGCGATGCCGAGGATGGCGAAGAACGCCACCGATCCCGCGCCGAACCCACCTTCGGACTCCGCGAGGCGACCGAGCCGTTCCGTCACGAAGCTGCTGTAATCGGCCAGCGCCGCCGGGTTCTCGATGGAGGCCACGAGCAGCGACCGCGAGATCTCGTCGTCGTCGCAGAGGTTGCGCCGGAAATGCGCCACCATGGCCCGCGCGAGGCTCCGGGGCTCCCCCGTCTCCGTCACCTCGCAGGCGGCGATGCCCGTCCGCAGGGAGGCGAGCTTGCGCGCCACGAGGGCGGCCACCAGCGCGTCCTTCGAGCCGTAATGATGCAGCACGCCGCCCTTGCTCAGCCCCGCTTCGGCGGCCACCGCGTCGATGGTGAGGCCCCGCGCGCCGTTGCGCAGCAACAGGGCGTCGGCCGCGTCGAGGATGATCTCCGGTCGCTCGGCGAGCCGCTGGCGCTTGGGCTGCATGACGATCCTTAGTTACCGACTGGACGGTATGTAGCGAAGAGATTATAGGGAGCTAAGGTTCCCCCGCCGCCCGGCGATCGTTGCGCTGCCGCCCGCATCATGCCTCCTCGCTGCAAGATCCGCCTCTCGCTCGCCGCCGTTGTCCTCGCGGCGCCGTTCCTCGCCGCCGCCTCACCGCCGCCGGAGGACGAGGGGCTTCTGCGGGTGCGCGTCGCGGAGGCGCGCAAGACCGCCATGGTGGAGGATGTCGTATTCAGCGGCGATATCCAGCCCCAGGCGCAGGTCAACGTCTCGTTCCGCACGAACGGCAAGGTCGCCAAGCGCCTCGTGGAGGTCGGGGACCATGTCGCGGCGGATCAGGTCATCGCCGAACTCGAACCGCTGACCCAGCGCGCCAACCTCGACAACGCCCGCGCGGCCCTGTCCTCGGCGGAGGCACAGCTCACGCAGGCGAAGCTCACCTTCGAGCGGCAGAAGCAGCTCCTCGGCGGCGGCTACACGACCCGCTC
Organism: Methylobacterium litchii; assembly: GCF_038442315.1. NCBI lineage: Bacteria > Pseudomonadati > Pseudomonadota > Alphaproteobacteria > Hyphomicrobiales > Methylobacteriaceae > Methylobacterium > Methylobacterium litchii. The sequence continues at coordinate 20,498 of NZ_JBBXMY010000031.1, forward strand.
GACCTACGACAACGCGGAGCAGGAGCTGCGCACGGCCCAGGCCGCCGTCGAATCGGGCAAGGCCGCCCTCGGCACGGCGCAGGAGCAACTGAACTACACGGAGTTGCGCGCGGGCGTGCCGGGCATCGTCACCCGGCGGGATTTCGAGGTCGGGCAGGTGGTCCAGTCGGGCCAGACCGTCCTCGTCCTCGCGCAGGACGGGCCGCGCGACGCGGTGTTCAACGTCTACGAGGCGCTGACCGCCCGGCCGCCCGGCAACAAGGTCGTGGAGGTCTCGCTCCAGGCCGATCCGTCGGTGAAGACCAAGGGCACGGTGCGGGAGATCTCGCCCACCGTCGATGCGTCGAGTGGCACGGTACGGGTGAAGATCGGGCTCGAATCGACGCCGCCGGGCATGAGCCTCGGCGCGGTGGTGGTCGGGCGCGGGACGTTCATGCCGAACGACGTGATCGTGCTGCCGTGGTCGGCCCTCTACCGCTATGAGAACCAGCCGGCGGTGTGGGTCTACGATCCGGCCAAGCGCACGGTCTCGGTGCGCAAGGTCGTCATCGACCGCTACGGGCCGAACGTCATCACCCTGAAAGCCGGCATCGAGCCGGGGGAGCAGGTCGTGGTGGCGGGCATCCAGTTCCTGCGGCCGGGCCAGACGGTCGCCGCCATCGCCCTCGGCGAGACGCCGCTCCAGGGCGCGGCCGTGACGGGCGAACGCCGATGAACCGCCTCCCCGCTGCCCTCCTGGCGCTCGGCGCCCTTGCCCTCGGTGCGTGCAAGCCCACGGAGGAGGCGCACGAGCCGGCGCCGATCCGCCCTGTGCTGACGCAGGTGGCGCAGCCGAGCGACAGCCTCACCTTCGGCCCGTTCCCCGGCACGGTGGAGCCGCGCTACCAGTCGCAACTCGGCTTCCAGATCCCCGGCCGCATGGTGGCCCGCGACGTGACGGTGGGCGATCTGGTGAAGCAGGGCCAGCGCCTCGCCGCCCTCGATCCGGTGGTCTCGCGCTTCGATCTCACCCGCGCCGAGGCGGACCTCGCCGATGCGCGCGGTCAGGCCGAGAACGCCACCGCCGCCGAGGCGCGGACGCGGCGCCTCATGGTGGGCAACGCGGTGAGCCAAGCCTCCCTCGATCAGGCGGTGGCCCGGCGCGACACGACGCAGGCTCGCCTCTCGCAGGCGGAGGCGAGCTTGCAGAAGGCCCGCGACCAGATGGGCTACACCGAATTGAAGGCCGAGTTCGACGGGGTGGTGACGCAGCGCCTCGCGGAGATCGGTCAGGTGCTGAGCGCCGGCCAGGGCGTCGTCACCGTCGCCCGGCCGGAGGCCCGCGACGCGGTGGTCGACATCCCCGAAGGGCTCGTCGGCGCCATGCCGGCGGACGGGGTGTTCACCGTCTCTCTCCAAAGCGCGCCGGAGATGACGGCGCGGGGCCGCGTCCGCGAGACGGCACCCTTCGCCGAGACGGGCGCCCGCACCCGGCGCATCCGCATGACCCTGGAAGACCCGAACCCGGCCTTCCGCCTGGGCGCGACGATCACCGTCTCCCTCAGCCGCGCCAAGCCCCGCAGCTTCGTGCTGCCGGCGACCGCATTGCTCGTCGAGGGCGAGCGGCGCTCGCTCTGGGTCGTGGCGGCGGACGGGGCCTCCGTCGCCCGCCGCGACGTGACCCTCGGGCCGGCGCCCGAGAACCCGGACGAGATCGCCGTGACGGACGGGCTGAAGCCCGGCGAGCGCGTCGTGGTGGCGGGCGTCCATTCCATCCGCGACGGGCAGGCCGTGCGCCTCGCCACCGCCGCCGAGTGACCGAGCGGGACCGGATCAGATCGTGAAGGACTTCAATCTCTCCGATTGGGCGCTCCGGCACCGGTCGTTCGTGTGGTTCCTGATGGGCGTCTGCCTGCTCGCCGGGGTGATGGCCTATGGCCGCCTCGGCCGCGAGGAGGACCCGCCCTTCACCATCAAGACGATGGTCGTGCAGGCCGTGTGGCCGGGCGCCACCATCACCGACACCCTCGATCAGGTGACGGACCGGATCGAGAAGGAGCTTCAGCAGCTCAACGGGCTCGATTACGTCCGCAGCTACACCACGCCGGGCCAGACCACGGTGTTCGTGCAGTTCCGCGACACCACCAAGCCGTCGCAGGTGCAGCCGGCCTTCTACCAGACCCGCAAGCGCCTCGGCGACATCAAGAACCAGTTCCCCTCGGGCGTGCAGGGGCCGTTCTTCAATGACGAGTTCGGAGACGTCTACGGCAACGTCTACGCCTTTTCCTCGGACGGGCTGAGCTACCGGCAGCTGCGCGACTACGTCGAGAAGGTGCGCACCGAGATCCTGAAGGTGCCGGATATCGGCAAGACACAGATCCTCGGCGCGCAGGACGAGGTGATCTCCCTCGACTTCTCCCCGCGCAAGCTCGCGGGCTACGGCATCGACCTCCAGGCGATCACCAAGGCGTTGCAGGCGCAGAACGCGGTCTCGGCCTCCGGCGTGGTGCAGGCCGGGCCGGAGCGGATCTCGCTCCGGGTCAGCGGCTCCTTCGCCAACGAGACATCCCTGCAGGACGTGAACCTGCGGGTGAACGACCATTTCTACCGCCTCGCCGACATCGCCGAGATCAGCCGGGGCTATGCGGACCCGCCCTCGCCGCTGTTCCGCGTGAACGGCAAGGCGGCGCTCGGCCTCGCCATTGCTATGCGCCCCGGCGCCAACCTGCTGCATTTCGGCGAGGCCCTGAAGGAGAAGATGCACCGCATCGAGGGCGAGTTGCCGCTCGGCGTCGAGGTGCATCTCGTCTCCGACCAGCCGCACATCGTGGAGGAGGCGGTCGGCGGCTTCACCCAGGCGCTGGTCGAGGCGGTGGTGATCGTCCTCGGGGTGAGCTTCGTGAGCCTCGGCATCCGCGCCGGCCTCGTCGTGTCGGTCTCGATCCCCCTCGTGCTGGCGATCGTCTTCGTCGTCATGCAGGTGATGGACGTCACGTTGCAGCGCATCTCGCTGGGCGCCCTCATCATCGCGCTCGGCCTCCTCGTCGACGACGCGATGATCACCGTGGAGATGATGGTCGCGCGGCTCGAACTCGGGGAGAACCTGAAGAAGGCCGCGACCTACGCCTACACCTCCACCGCCTTCCCGATGCTCACCGGCACCCTGGTGACGGTGGCGGGCTTCCTGCCCATCGGCTTCAACGGCTCGGGGGCGGGCGAATACACCTACTCGCTGTTCGTGGTGATCGCGGCATCGCTGCTCGTGTCATGGGTGGTGGCGGTGCTGTTCGCGCCGCTCATCGGCGTCGCCCTCCTGCCGAAGACGGTGAAGCACCATGCCGAGAAGCGCGGCCTGTTCACCCGGATCTTCCTGGCGAGCCTGCGCCTCGCCATGCGCTGGCGCTGGACGACGGTCGCGGCGTGCATCGGCCTGATGGCGGTGGCCATCGTCGGCATGGGCCATGTGCAGCAGCAATTCTTCCCGTCCTCGGACAGGCCGGAGATCCTGGTGGATCTCACCCTGCCGCAGAACGCCACCATCGCCGAGACCAAGGCCCAGATGGACCGGTTCGAGGCGGGGCTGAAGGGCGATCCGGAGATCGTGAGCTGGTCGTCCTATGTCGGGCAGGGCGCAGTGCGGTTCTACCTCCCCCTCGACCAGCAGCTGAACAACGCGTTCTTCGGGCAGATGGTCATCGTCACCAAGTCGCTCGAGGTCCGCGACCGGGTGATGGCGCGCTTGCAGACGCGCGGCCGGCAGGACTTCGTCGGCACCGACGTCCTTGTCCAGCCGCTGAGCCTCGGCCCCCCGGTCGGGCGGCCGGTGCAGTACCGCCTGAGCGGCCCCGACGTGCAGGAGGTGCGCCGCCGCGCCCTCGACCTCGCCAACGTGGTCGGGCAGGATTCGCGTCTCGACGTGCCGACCTTCGACTGGAACGAGCCCGGCAAGGTGCTGCGCGTGCAGATCCTGCAGGACAAGGCGCGCCAGCTCGGCGTGACCAGCCAGGACATCGCCGGCCTCCTCAACGGGATCGCGGGCGGGCAGAGCATCACGCAGGTGCGCGATTCGATCTACCTCGTGGACGTGATAGGCCGCGCCCGCGCCGCCGAGCGCACCTCCCTCGACACGCTGCAGAGCCTGCAGATCGGGCTTGCCAACGGCGCGGTCGTGCCGCTGCTGGCCTTCGCCACCATCGGCTACGATCTGGAGCAGCCCATCGTCTGGCGCCGCGACCGGATGCCGACCGTGACCGTGCGGGCGACGATCCGCGACGCGACGCAGCCGGCCACCATCGTCGCCAACCTGAAGCCCGGCATCGACGCCTTCACCGAGGCCCTGCCCGAGAGCTACACCCTGGCGACGGGCGGCGCCGTGGAGGAATCGGCCAAGGGGCAGGGGCCCATCGCGCAGGTTGTGCCGGTGATGCTGCTCACCATGGCGACGCTGCTGATGATCCAGCTGCAGAGCTTCGGGCGGATGTTCCTCGTCTTCACCGTGGCGCCGCTGGGGCTGATCGGCGTGGTGCCCGCGCTGCTGCTGTTCGACAAGCCGATGGGCTTCGTCGCGATCCTCGGCATCCTGGCGCTGGTGGGCATCATCATCCGCAACGCGGTGATCCTCGTCACCCAGATCGAGGAGTTCCACGCCGAGGGGAAGACGCCGTGGGACGCGGTCTACGAGGCGACGCACCACCGGATGCGGCCGATCCTGCTCACGGCGGCGGCGGCGAGCCTCGGCCTCATCCCCATCGCCCGCGAGGTGTTCTGGGGGCCGATGGCCTTCGCGATGATCGGCGGCATCCTGGCCGCGACCTTCCTGACGCTGCTGTTCCTGCCGGCGCTCTATGTCGGCGTCTACCGGATCCGCGAGGAGAAGGCCGCGTGAGCCGCGCTACCGGCGCCGGGCTCGGATCCTCACGGCCTTCGGCCGCATCCCGCGCCGCAGGGCGTGGTGGAGGAGGATCAGGGAGGCGAGGCCGGGCAGTGCAATGTTCAGGAACGTCATGGCGACACCTCCGAACGGTAAAGCTCAGCGTCGCGCCGGCGGGTTAACGAAAGGTTAGCGGGTTCGGTTAACCGCCCGTTTACCCTACCGACCCACCGATGCAGCTCGGTGCGCGGAGGGCGGGGCATGGCAGGCATGAGGAATGCGCTTGGCCGCGCGGCCGTGCTGGCCTGCCTCGCGCTCCCCTCGCAGGCCGGCGCGCAGGAGGTGCTGGTCCTGCGCATCCGTCCGCAGCCGGACCCCGCCGCGCTCGGCGCCGGGGGAGGGGCGGAGGCGGAGCGCGCCGCCCGCGAGGCCGCCTGGGAGCGCAGCAACCAGCGCGCGCGGCGGATCATCGAATCGGTCTGCACCGGCTGCCTCGGTCCCTGGGTCCCGCCGGTGTCGCGGGTGGTGGCGAGCGCGGCCGCCCTCGAAATTCCTGCCCCGAGGGGGCTTGATACGGATGCCCCCCGTGAGGCATCCGAGCCGACCTTCGACCCAGCGATCCCCGAGAGGCGACCATGACGCAAGCGCACCCGACCAGCGGCGCCGAGCCCGAGATCGACTGCCCCGTGAGCCTGGAAGTCCTGGGCTCCGTGTATCGCGCCGACGAGTACGACCTGCCCATGATCCTGGAGCAGATCCCGGCCCTGAAGCGGGCGCAGCTCGCCACCTACCTGTTTGATCCCGGGGTTTGATGGTGCACTCTTCACGTCGGAGTGGAGGGACGCGCTATGGGCCAGGTTCTTCACGGCAGCGCCACGACGACGGAGGCGATCCGTCGAGCGATCCAGCATAGTCAAGC
>NZ_JBBXMY010000032.1:0-22082 GCF_038442315.1 Methylobacterium litchii
GAGACGGTCGCCGAGGTGCTGGCGCTGACCTGCTCGGAGCCGCCGGGCGAGGTCACGCACTGGACCGGCCGGGCCATGGCCCACGCTGTCGGGATCTCGTTGCGCGCCGTGCAGCGGATCTGGGACGCTCAACGCCTCCAGCCGCATCGGCTGCGTACGTTCAAGCGCTCGCGCGACCCCGCCTTCGCCGCCAAGGTCGAGGATGTGGTCGGCCTGTGCATGGACCCGCCCGCCCATGCGGTGGTGCTGTCCATCGATGAGGAAAGCCAGATCCAGGCGCTGGAGCGGACCCGCCCCGACCGTCCGCTCGCCTCCGGCCATCCCGCCGCCCAGACCCACGACTACAACCGTCACGGCACCACAACGCTGTTTGCCGCCCTCGACGTTCTGGCGGGCACCGTGCTCGGCCGCTGCATGCAGCGCCACCGGAACGGTGAGTTCATCCGGTTCCTCAATGCCGTCGAGGCCGCCGTCCCGTCCGGCAAGGCGATCCACGCGATCCTCGACAACGTCGCTACCCACAAACATCCGAAGGTGCGCGCCTGGCTCGCCCGCCACCCGCGCTGGACGTTCCACTTCACCCCAACTTCGGCCTCGTGGCTCAACGCCGTCGAGGGCTTCTTCTCAGCGCTGACCCGTCGTCGGCTGCGGCGAGGCTCCTTCACCGGCGTCGTCGACCTGCAGGCGGCGATCAAACGCTACATCGCCGAGCACAACCGGCGCGCCAAACCCTTCGTCTGGACCAAACCCGCCACCGACATCCTCGCCGCCGTCAGCCAATCCGCTGAACCATCTGTCTGATTCGATGCACTAGGTACATGTAAATTCTAGTACAATCGCTCATTTTACCATTTTATGAACTAACAATTCGTACGCCTCTTCCGCCGGTCGTTCATCGTCGCAGCAGAATTTGTTGATTTGCACAAATAAATCTCTATTCGGAACATATCCATATTCGTCGCGCATTCGTTCATACGTCCGAACAAGCCGTTCTTCGCTTGGCCGTTCGTATGCAACCGTAATGACGAACACATGCCGCTGTGAGCTTGTGGCTCTTTCGATGCGCTCTAGGCGGGCCTCCAGCGAGGACCACTTAATCTTGGGACGAATCATCTAATTTCTCTAATCGGTCGAGCAGATCCGAGTTGTTCATTGAATTCATAAGATTTCCGATAATGTCGATTATCTTCAAAGCTTTCTCGGGTTCAATCGAGCCCTTTACTGTTTCGTTGAGAATAGTTCGGATAACACCTTGGATGTCGCCGACGGATTTGATCTCCGGGAGGTCGACGCCCACGTGCTTCCTCTCACTATCTCGCTGCCGGTCCAACCGATCGAGGCAGAAGCGAAGCATTGCCCTGTCGCCCCGCATGGCCATCTCTATCGCCTTAGCGGTTAGAGCGCTTTCGGCCTTCTCCAAGATGTTCGCACCGGGGCGGGAAAGCCGGTGGCGTTGTTGCAGCCGACGATGAGGTGCGGTGCGAGCGCGTGGGGGTCGAGCCTTACGGTCCACCGTTGGCATGACCGTCGCCTGTGCTGTTCGTGCGGTAGTTGTCATCCATCTTCCTCAACCAGCGGAAATTTTTCCTGCATGTGTTAATTTAATTTTGCAGATGCGCGTGGTGCCGGGCATAAAAGATAAGGAATCAGGATAGCGTAAGCGCAGCGCCCACAATCGCATTCTTCGTACGAAGATTGAAGCTTAAATTTCTGCTATCCTTCGATCTTGACTCTGAATTTTCGGATAAGTTCAGAGATTGAGATAGTTAGGCGTCGAGCGTCTGTTCCTATCGGACCACCGGCGGCGCCTTACGTCTTCGGATTAATTAGTGCGGGGCCGGGCATAAGAGCAAAATTGATATGTTTGATGTGCTACGGGTTCCGCGTCGATGGCTACGACGGAGAGACAAGGTCAATGAAGTGCCGAAGGGCGGATTTGCGGCGAGAAAACGCGCGTTTCTCGTAACGTTCCAGGCCTTCAAGTATTTGGACAACGTCCGGCGGGATCCCGGATGACCGGTCGCTAGCTGCTTCCCCGTCCGTCCTGCACGCGAACACGCCGTTACTCAGAAGTGCCACCTTGTACGCACGCACTCTCCGGACCTGCACCTGCGCCTCTGCCAATGACCGCGCTGCAGCTCGCATAACTTCATCGCTGCCGTACTCTCCCATGATCAGCTCGACGAGGCGGGCGACCTCGGCGTCCACCTCCGGATTCAAACCGGCAGCCGATAGTCCATGTTTGCGGGCGTTCTGCCTCGAGCGCGCCTTGCCAGCACGGGTTCGTGGGCCAGTGCTGGCCTTGGCGTTCAGACGATTGGCGCGGGTCGCGTGTTCCGACGTCATCGCTTCCCTCCCCGGCCAAATGCCGAATCATCAGGCACCGGTATCCATCGCGTCGATGATGTCCGCAGCAACCGTCTTAGCGTGTTGAGCAAAGCTCGCCCGCTTGCGTGCAATCTCACGAAACAAGCTGTCGCGACGTTGGTCCGCTGTAAAGATCATCCGGTCGATGCGCTCGATCGCCGGCAGGTTTTTCAGGAAGCCGTGCGCTCGGACATCCTCCTCGGTGAGTCCACGCTCCTCAAGGATTCGGTCGACACGGTCTCTCTCAGCCGGGCTTCCCGTCACCCAGCCTGCAGCGAGGGCGTCGGCCGAGGACCCCTCAAAGGACAGCAGCCCCATAGGGTCTGCATTGTGAAGCCCGGGCTTGATCAAATCCTCAGCCGCTGCCAGATCGGCCTGCACCAGGATGAGGCTGCGCCAGCGACGCAGTCGCTTGGCCTCCCAGATGAGGTCGATGATGTCTTTCGTCCAGATTGCCTCGATGATGTCTTTTGGCTTGAGCTCGCCGACAATGCTGCGCATCAGCGCCTCATAGCGTTCGGTATTCTCACCGGGCAGGAGCGGGCGATCCTCGAGGACGAAATCGAGATGGGCGGGCAGAGCTGGAAGTAAGTCACCGGGAGTGGCCGCGTCGTCGGCAAGGGGCTCGGCCTTTGCAACTCTGGGCGTTGTGCCGGATTTGGCTGTCCCACTCATTGTCGCTGTCCCGCACACCCTGCCGATATGCTCCAAGCCCCCGACGCGCTGCTCGGTTGGCGGGGAGTGAGCCTCCTCTCCCTGGTAAATCCACTTGCCATCGGCGTCCCGCCCTCGCCTGGGGTGTTCAACGGCCTCTCCACCGGAATGCAGTGAGCCATTGCGACGCACGACCGTCCCATCGATCTTGCGTTTGAGCCCACTCATGCGGGACCCGATCAAGGGTTTGGCGACTACTGCGGCTCCCAGATGCCGGATCTTCTGCCGCTTCGCCCGCGCGCACCGGGCATGATCATCCCGGGTCTTCTCACGCCCGCACGCATCGTGTGCCGGGCCCATGTTCTCGATCTCGTCCGATCCCCCAAGCTCGAGGGCACGAATGTGCTCGACGATCCAAGGCTCGCGGACGCCGTCGATCGGCTGATCGCAGATGACACATATGCCGCCTGTGCGCTCCCATGCTTTCAGCCGACCGTGTCTTGAGAGCGAGCGCCGCCTTGTCGTCCCGACGTCCTCACGAACGACGAAGGGCATCGCCATTCTTTCTGTTAGGGAGGGGACGTCCAGACAGGGCTTCCAACGACCGATAAGACAGGTTCTCCCAATCGCACAGGAGTTGCTCGTAACGCTCCAACAGCGCCCGCAACTCCGCCTCCTGTTCGAGCGTGACAAGCTTCACGGGAACCACGAGGGATGCGAGCGAAGGACGTGTGGGATCGACCGCGCTTACGCGCGTTTTTTTGCGAGGCATCTCGGTTCTCTTGGTTTGGAAGGATGCTCCGACGTATGGAGCAGAGTGATACTATTGAATCTTTATGACTGACAAATTCACGTCTATCAGGTGATACAAAGTGTTTTTAATTAGAATTTAGATGCGATTTGGGCCCAAATCGCATCTTAGATCTGATTTTCCGCTGATTGATTCGGAAGTTGCATGATCGAGTTCGCCAGTAACGCTCACGGGTCGTTTGGGAGTGGTCTGCGTTGGCTGACGAGCCTTGCCACCCTTTAATTCATCACGCAGTTTCTCCACCAACATTGCTGCTTTGGCTGCTTGCCAAGTGCCTTTTAGAGCTGCCGATAAGCAGGTCCCCCAAGCGTCGCCGGTCACTTCGCGCCGAGCTTTAGCAGACGCTATAGCCGCGCGCATGATGCCACGGCGGTTGTAAGAGCCAGCGGCAATGAGCGCTGCACCATAGGTCGAACTCAGAGCACGTTTGGCCGAAAGCTCTGCGAAGGCCCTTTGGCGAAGCATCGCTCGTCGCTCACCAGGCGCATATTGGATGCGGTCCGAACGAATTTGTCGTAGGGCTGCGGACCAAGAAAAGGAACGAGAGCGAGACATATGGTGATCCGTTTAGTACTCAATGATCCAAACGGTATCATTAGGTCCAATTAGGGTCAACACGATGCCGCAGGATTTTGTTAGGTTGACAGGTGCGCAAATCCGTGCCGCACGCGCGCTTATCCGCTGGAGTGCTGAAGATCTGGCGAAGCGTTCAAAACTTGGTACGGCCACTATCAAAAGAGCTGAAGCGCAAGATGGGCCGGTAAAAGCAACGACAGCAAACGTTCAGTCGATAATCAATACTTTAAATTTTGCTGGTGTAGATTTTATTTTCGAAGAAAACGGTGGAGTCGGCGTCATTTTGCGCAATAATAACGGTTTTATGCTGCATAGTACCCCCAATATGGGTTGAATATGCACTATAATTGGTGCGATGATAGAGTATTAAGTCTTATATTACGGGATTTTTTTGGAATATGAAAAGGCGATCGCGTATCACGGAGTAAATCGCGTTTGTAGTTGGGCCGCGATTTGCTGCCGTGGCTGTCAGCGTTTCGAAAAGGCGGGTTTTCCTGATTTGGCAAAACGAAGCCAATTTGGTTCCACTGACTAATACGCAGGTCATGAGGCATCTTATGGCGATATGATGCCCCGTCGCACTGTGTCGGTTCTCTAAGTGATTTGACGAGTTGGGCGCAGCGTTTGTAAGCTACAATTTCTTCTGGATGGTGTGAGTATTCGTTTATCCGGAGCTCTGCATCAATCTACTAGCCAATTAGATTAGGTGCAGAGGCGCTCATAAGCTGATATAAGCCGAGCTATCGAAGTCCCAGCACCCTGGGGGCACGGTCGCACAAGGACGGGGACGGCGGGGCTACGTCCCGCGCCACCCCGTGGTAGCGGCGGAAGCCATAGACCAGGGCGTCGCCGCCTCCGCCCGACAGGGCCTCGACCTCGCCGAACAGCACGTCGTGCGTGCCGGCGGTCACGCGGCGGACGATCCGGCATTCGAAGGCGGCGAGCGCCCCGTCCAGCACCGGGCCGCCGCCTAGCCCCTCGCCCCAGACTCCCTCCGAGAAACGCTCGGCGAGCGGACGCCGCCCGAAGGCCTCCGCCAGGGCTTTGTGCCCGGCGGCGAGGAGGTTCACGCAGAGCCGCCCGTTGCGGTTGAACGCGGGATAGGCCGACGAGTCCCGGTTGATGCACACGAGCAGGGTCGGCGGGGCATCGCTCACGCTGCACACGGCGGTGGCGGTGAAGCCCGCCCGGCCGCCGGGGCCGTCCGTCGTCACGAGATGGACGGCCCCGGCGAGCCGCGCCATCGCCTCGCGATAGGTGGCGCCGTCCACGGAGGTGCCGGAGGTCATGCCGGGGATCCTCCTCAGGGCCGGGCGAGGAGATCGAGAAGCACGCGGTTCACCGGCTCCGCGCAGGTGACGCTGTGGGCGTGGCCGCCCTCCGGCGCAAGGTCGAGCCGGGCGTTCGGCAGGATCGCGGCGAGGCGTTCCGAGGCGGTGTAGGGGACGAGCACGTCGTCCCGGGCGGCCATGACGAGAACCTCGTGGGGGAGAGTGCCGAGCCTGTCGCCGAATTCGCAGGTCTCCAGGGCGGCGATCCGGGTGAGCACCGTTTCAGTACCGGGGAAATGGGCCAGCGCGTGCGCCTCGTCCGCCGCGAGGCGTTCGCCGTTCGCGCTGATCCAGGCCGAGGGGTAGAGGAAGATGGCTTGCGCGGCCACGAAGGGCTCGACCCCGGCGCGGGTCAGGAGCGCCTTGCGGGCGGCGAAGCAGCGGCGGGTCGCGGGCTCCATCGCCGCCCAGCCGTTCATGACCACGATGCGCCCGACCCGCTCCGGGTGGTCCAGGGCGAGTCGCAGGGCGATGAGGCCGCCGAGCGCGTGGCCGACCATGTCGGCTGTCGCGATGCCGAGGGCGTCGAGCACGCCGAGCGCGTCGCGGGCCATGGCCGGGATGTCGTGGCCGGGCTCCAGGGGACCGGCCGGGCGGCCGGTGCCCCGGTGATCGTAGGTGACGACCCGCAGGGCGGCGCCCAGCGCCTCCATCTGCGGCGCGAAATAGGTGGCCGAGCCGCCGAGGCCCGGCGAGAGCAGGACGGGGCGCCCGGTAGCGAGCCCCGAGACCGCGTGGTGGACGGGGCCCATCGGCTCACCCCGCCTTGCCGACATGCGCGATCGTGGCGATCTCCACCAGCGCGTCGGGCTTCACGAGGCCGCACTGGATGCAGTAGCGGGCGGGCTTGTCGCCGGGGAAATACTCCGCGTAGACGGTGTTGATCGCGCCGTAATCGGCCCAATCCCGTACGAAGATGTGGTTGAAGGTGACGTCGTCCATCGTGCCGCCGGCGGCCTCGACGACGCCCTTGATCGTCTCCAGCACATGCCGGGCCTGCGCCCCCGCATCGCCGACATGGACGACGTTGTTGTCCTTGTCGAAGGGGAGGGTGCCCGAAACGTAGAGGATCCCGTCCGCCAGGGTGCCGGGCACGTAGGGCGCCAGCGGCTTGCCCGTGCCGGGGGGAATGATCACGGTCTTCGGCATGGTCTCGGGTGCCTTTCTCGACGGTGGGGGAGGCTTATGCGGCGGTCTTCAGGGCAGCCTCGAAGGCGGCGACGTCGGAGACCCAGCCGAAGAAGGTCGCGATGTTGGCGAGCGCGCCCTCCTGCAAGGCGGGCGGCCCGGCCTGATGCGTCGCGTCGGACAGGACGATGCCGAAATATTCGAGGAAGAAGCCGTCCCGCAGGGTCGATTCCACGCAGACATTCGTCGCGATGCCCGTGAAGACCAGGGTGCGGATGCTGCGGGCGCGCAGCATGCTGTCGAGCGGGGTGTTGAAGAAGCCGCTGTAGCGCGGCTTGCCCAGCACGATCTCGCCCGGCGCCGGCTTCAACGCGTCCACCAGGGCGTAGTCCCAGGTGCCCCGGGCGAGCAGTTGCTCGTTCATCTCCGGTCGCGCCCGCATGTGTTTGAGCGCGTTGGACTTGTGCCAGTTCGGCGAGCCCGGCCCGCCGGCCTCGACATAGTCGCGGTCCCAGCCGTTCTGGAACCAGATCACCGCGATCCCGGCCGCCCGCGCCGCCGCGACCGCCGTGGCGATCTGCGCGATGACCGGCCCGGTGCCCGACACGTCGAAGCCGGCGCGGTCGAGATAGCCGCCCTTCGTTGCGTAGGCGTTCTGCATGTCGACCACGATCAGCGCCGTGGCGGCGGGATCGAAGGCAATGGGCTCGGGCCGCGCCGGCAGCGTCACCGCCCCGAACCGCCCTGCCGGATCCCGGTAGCCCGCAGGCGCGTCCATCAGGCGACCTCCGCCAGGGGCGCGGCCTCGGCCGTGATGTGTCGCCGGGTCTCCATCAGGGGTTGGATGTGGGTGCCGAAATCGTCGAGTCCTTTCAGGAAGTCGTCGAAGACGAGGAGCACGCCGCCCGTGCCCGGTACGGTCATCACCTCGTCGAGCAGGCGCGCGACCGTACTGAACGAGCCGACCAGCGTGCCCATGTTGATGTTCACGGCCGAGGTCGGATCGACCATCTGGCGGACATTGGTGTCGCTGCCGGATTTGGTGTCGGCCGCCCCCTGGACGCCGAGCCATGCGATGGCCTCCTCGTCCGCGCCCGCCTTGTAATGCTCCCACTTGGCCTGCGCCGCCGCGTCGGTCTCGTCGGCGATCACCATGAACAGGACGTAGGAGGACACGTCCCGGCGGGTCCTGGCCTTGGCCTCCTCCAGCCGGGCGACGGTCGGCGCGAAGGCGGTCGGCGTGTTCACGCCCTTGCCGAAGCAGAAATTGTAGTCCGCGTAGGTGGCCGTGAACGCCATCCCCGCCGCGCTCTGGCCGGCGCAGATGATCTTCATATCCGCCTGCGGCCGGGGGCTCAGGCGGCAATCGTCCATCTGGAAGAAGTCGCCCTTCAGGTCGCTCTGCCCGGTGCCCCACAGGTCGCGCAGCACCTGCGCGTATTCGGAGAGGTAATCGTAGCGGCGGGCGAAATACTCGTCCCCCGGCCACAGGCCCATCTGCGAATATTCCGGCCGTTGCCAGCCGGTGACGAGGTTGATGCCGAACCGCCCGTGCGAGATCGAATCGATGGTGGCGGCCATCCGCGCGGTGATGGCGGGGGGCAGGCACAGGGTCGGTGCCGTGGCGTAGAGTTTGATCCGGCTCGTGACGGCGGCGAGGCCCGCCATCAGGGTGAAGGATTCGAGGTTGTGGTCCCAGAACTCGGTCTTGCCACCGAAGCCGCGCAGCTTGATCATCGAGAGCGCGAAGTCGAGCCCGTAGCCCTCGGCCTTGAGGGTGATCTCTTTGTTGAGATCGAAGCTCGGTTTGTATTGTGGCGCGTTTTCCGACAGGAGCCAGCCGTTATTCCCGATCGGGATGAAGACGCCGACATTCATGGGATTCGCCATCGCAATCTCCCTCACCTGTCGCATTCAGGACGGGCCGGACCGGAATACTGGCCGGTGCGAGAGGACGATGAGACGATCGGACCAAACGGTCAAACTTCGAACGGCGAATTTTGACCGTTTGCACAAACTCTCCGCCGATTGACCGCGCGCAAGGCGGCGTTTGCGCAAGGCGCAGGCGCGAAGACCCTCCGGGGCGGGCGAATCAGGTGAGGCCGAGCCGGCCGAGGATCAGTGCCTGCGTGCTCGCCACCGTGGCCTCGAAGAAATCCGGGTCGTCGAGGGTGTGCCCGGTGATCGCCTCGATCTGCGTCGCGAAGTCGGCGTAGTGCTGGGTGATCGCCCAGATCGAGAAGATCAGGTGGTGGGGGTCGTGCGGGGCGATCCGCCCGGCCTCGGTCCAGGCGCGCAGGATCGCCGCCTTGTCGTCCAGGAGGGTGCGCAGCGGCCCTTCGAGTTCCGCCCGCAGCAGGCGTGCGCCCTGCACGATCTCCAGGCAGAACAGGCGCGAGGCCTGCGGCGCATCGCGGGAGAGCATGACCTTGCGGCGGATGTAGTCGCGTAGCGCCTGGGCGGGCTCGCTGTCGGCCTGGAGCGAGACCAGCGGATCGAGCCAGACGTCGAGCACGCGCCGTAGCACGGCGAGGTACAGCTCCTCCTTCGAGGGGAAGTAATAGAGCAGGTTGGTCTTCGAGAGGCCGGCGCGCTCGGCGATCTGGTCGAGGCTGGCGCCGTGCAAGCCCGTGGTGGAGAAGATGTCGAGGGCCGCATCCAGCACGGATTCGCGGCGTGCCTCGCCATCCCGCCGCCGCCGTCGCGCCGGCACCGGCACCGGCATGCTGCGTCCCGTCACACCTGCACTCCTCTGCCCCGCGTGCCGCGCCAATCCTATCGCGGAGCGGCGCGCGGCTGGGAAGCGCTCAATAGCGGACGTTGGCGAAGCCGCTGCCGCCGCTGCGGGTCACGACGGCGCCGATCACCTCCTTGGTCGAGGGGCTGATGCCGCCGTCGCCGCGCAGGCGGCGCCCGTCCGCCCGGTCGAGGCGGGCGACCTCGTCCGAGCAGCGGTCGAGGGCGTAGCGGACGCGGGTCGAGGCGGCGACGCCGCGCGGCACGCTCGCGCCGTTCATCTCGAACCGCAGGCAGGAGGCGAGATAGCCCTTCAGGTCATCGAAGGCGGCGGCATGCGCGCCCGAGGTGAGGGCGACGAAGACGAGGGCAGCGCGGATCAGCATCGGGATCCCCTTTCGGGCGTGTGATGCGGGTAACGCGCGAGGCTCGCTTTGGTCGCGGCCGCCGCGTCGCAGGCGGGAGCCGTCCCGCCCGGCCGGCGTTGGCGTGCATATCCACAAGGAGCGTACAGCATGAATCGTCCCGCGACGGCCCGGATCGGGCTGGCCCTGTCGATGATGTCCGGTGTCGGGATCCTCGCGAGCCCCGCCCTGGCCCAGGACCCGGCCGCCGGCCAGGGGAAGCTCACGCAGGTGGCAAGCTTCGGGCATCAGGTCACCGGCATCACCGTGAGCCGCGACGGACGCATGTTCGTGAACTTCCCCCGCTGGAGCGAGGACGCCCCCGTCTCCGTCGCGGAGCTGAAGGACGGCAAGCCGGTCGCCTACCCGGACGAGGAGTGGAATGGCTGGCGCAACGCGAAGAAGGACGAGGTCGATCCGAAGACGCATTTCGTCTGCGTGCAGAGCGTCGTCGCCGATGGCCAGGACCGGCTCTGGGTGGTCGATGCCGCCGCCCCCGCGATGGCGCATGTGGTGAAGGACGGCCCGAAGCTCGTCGGCATCGACCTGAAGACGAACAAGGTCGTGAAGACCATCCCCTTCGACACCGGCACGGTGATGCAGGCCTCCTACATCAACGACGTGCGGATCTCGCCGGATGGCAAGACCGCCTACCTCACCGATTCCGGCGCCGAGGGCGCGCTGATCGTGGTCGATCTCGACAGCGGCGCGGCCAAGCGGCTGCTGTCGGGTCATCCCTCGACCATGCCCGATAAGAGCGTCACCGTGCAGTACGACGGCAAGCCGCTCCGCCGCCCCGATGGGCGCGGCGTCGAATTCTCGGCGGACGGCATCGCCCTCTCGCCGGACGGCAAGACGCTCTACTGGCAGGCGATCAAGGGCAAGACGCTCTACAGCCTGCCGACCGACGCGCTGACCGGCTGGGCCACCGCCTCCTTCGTGCCGGAGATGCTGAGCGACAAGACCCTGACGGGCAAGATCGCCACCGTGGGCGAGAACGGCGTGGCTGACGGCCTGCTAATCGCGCGCAAGGATGGGCGGATGTACGTGACCTCGCCGCAGGACAACGCGGTGAAGGTGCGCGACCTCTCGAAGGCGAACGCGCCCCTCATGACCCTCGTTCAGGATGAGCGTCTGCGCTGGCCGGATACCTTCTCCGAGGGGCCGGACGGCACGATCTACTTCACCACGTCGCACATTCAGGATTCGGCGGATTACAAGCCCGGCGCGCCGATCAGCCTGCCGACCGAATTGTGGTCGATCAAGCCCGGCTCTGCCGAGGCCACCGGCTCCACAGGCTCCGGCACCGCCCGCTGATCAGGGGAGGGGCGGCGCGGCCTGCGAGGGTCGCGTCGCCCGGTCCCGGTGCCGTCTTACTCCTCGCCCCAGATCCGGCGCACCCGCGCCACGGCCGGCCGCGCGATCATGCGCTCGTAGTGTCCGGCGAGGTTGGGCGGGAGGGCAATGCCCTCCTGCGGCGCCCAGCGGGTCGTGTAGAACAGCGCGCTGTCACCGATCGAGAACGCGTCGCCCGCGACGTAGGGGCGGGACGCCATCTGCCGGTCGAGGAGGGCCAGCGCCTCATCGATGATCGCGCGGCCCTGGTCCTTCACCGAGGCCTGCCCGAGCTTGAGCGTCTGGTGCAGCATGTCCTGCGGCTCGTAGTTCTCCGTCTTGAACAGCCGTCCGAACCCCTGCAGGTGCAGCGTCCCGATGGCGTAATCCATCACCTCCAGGCCCCGACGTTCCGCGTCCGGGTCGGCGGGGATCAGCGCCTTCTCCGGGTTGGTGCGGGCGAGCCACGTGGCGATGGCGCCGTACTCGGTCATGACGGTCCCGTCCTCACGCACGAGGGTGGGCACCTTGCCCTTCGGGTTGATCGCCTTGAACGGCTCGCGCCCGGCCTCGCCGCCGGCGACATCCATCTTCACGCTCTCGTAGGGCTTGCCGATCTCCTCCAGCAGGATGTGGATGCCGATCGCGCAGGTGTGCGGTCCCCAGTAGAACTTCATCGCTTGTCCAATGTCTTCGAGGGCGGCGCGCAAGTTCTGCGCGGGTGCCGGTCAATGGTCGAAGACGCCATCGAGATCCCGGTAGCCCTCGCCCCGCGGAGAGGCCGCCCCTCGGCCGCCACGGCGATCACCCCGCGATGTTTTTCGCCAGCCTGGTGATCTCGTCCAAGGCGATCTTGATATGCGCCGCCTGGGCGCAAATGGCGTCTACATCGATCTGCGCCGTGGCATCGGAGGACCACCAGATCCCACCGTCGAAGCTCCGCATGATCTCGTTGAAACGCCGATTTTCGAGCGCCAAGGCGTCTATCGCGTTCTGACTGGTCACACGTTCTCTCCTCATCGACGCGCCGCCGGCCAAGGGTTGGCCCTCAGCTACGTCCGCTCGGCATAGGGGGGACCTCGACGAGCGATCCAATGAGGCGGAGCAGGGCTTGGTGCTCGGGGCCGTGCGCGCTGCCCCGGAGGAAGTCCCCCAACGCGATGTGAGAGAGACGTCCGCCGGAGGGCCCGTTCGGTTGATGGATCACGAAGGCATGGCCGCTTTCCGGTTCGCGCCCGAGAAACCAGCTGTCGCCGTTGGGGCTTCGATACAGTTCTCGCCGATTGGTCATGGATATCGCCGATCCCCCTGTGGCGATGAGCATACGCTCACCGGCACCGATTAGCGATGATCGGCATCGGCAACGCGTGCCGATCTTTACGAACCTCTTCGGCCAAGCCGGCTCTGCTGCCTGCGGGCTTACGGAAGCGCGAATGTCGGCGGCATGCCGGTATCGCCAACCGCCGTCGCGTTCGCCGCCGCGTTCAACTCGTCGTCCGGTGTCATCGCGAACGCGATCGCCAGCACGGCGACGAAGACCGTCACGACCAGGACCTGTGTCAGCCGCAGGGCATGGTTTCGCAGGGCCTGGATGCCCGCGCACCCGAGGGTGAAGACGACCGCCTCGGCGAGGGGGATCAGAGGGAGGCTGGACATGCGGCTCGTCGTCGGCGCAGGGAAACCCGTGGCTAGAACGAGAGGCCGATGCGCCACAGCGCGCGTTGGGCCGTGCAGGTCGTCAGCGTCTGGCCGCCGACGAGGCCCGTCGTCTGCTGCACATGGCGGCAGGAGAGATACGATGGCCAGACCACCGCGCAGCCGATCACCACGGCCGAGAAGATCAGGACGGCGATGAGCCCGGTGAGCAGCGCCTCCCGTCGGCCGGAGCCGCCTGGAGCGCCCCGCCGGATAGCGAGGTCGTGGCTCGACAGGAACCCTTCGCGATCCGAACGCGACGTGCCGCCCCAGGTGGTCGGCTGACGGTTCCTGTTTGCGGTATCGGGAGGGGCACGAAAGGGGGGCATGGCGAAACCGTCTGAAGACCTGCGCCCATTATTCAACGGACAGGCTAAGGAAAGGCTAGCATCGGACGCTTATAGTCCGACAAGTCTAGTCGAAAATCTTTCAAGCCAGCTCCTTGCAGAAGCTGAACGACTCGGACGCCACGGAGGATTTCCGGACCCCGCGGTTCGACCTCGATTCCCTCTACGGGCGGGGGCCCGACGACCAGCCCTACCTCTTCTAGGATCGTTGGCCCGACGGCGAACGAAATTCCACTTGCCGGTTGCTATGCGATACACTGATCCCAAAGACGAGGAGCGAGGGAGAATCCGACTTGAGATCGGGAAACACCTCGCTGATTCCTTTGGCCGACCGCCCCCGGGGCGATGTCAGGAATCGGAAGGTCGAGGCCATGTCGCAGACGGATGCGGGCTGGGGAGCGGGGCCGAGCGGGCGCTACGAGAGTCTCGCGGAGCGGTTCCGCCCGGTCTTCGCCGAGATCCGCGCCACCGCCGTCGAGCGGGACCGGGAGCGACGCCTGCCGCATGCCGAGATCGGCTGGCTGCGGGAGGCGAACTTCACCACCCTGCGGCTCGCGCCCGACGCAGGGGGCCACGGCGCCAGCCTGCCGGAACTCTTCGCCCTGCTGATCGAGCTGTCGGCGGCGGATTCGAACGTCACCAATGCGCTCCGGGCGCATTTCGGCTTCACGGAGGACGCGCTTTGCTCCTCCTCGCCGGAATGGCGGGCGGCCTGGATTGCGCGGATCGGGGCCGGCGAGACGATCGGCAGCGGCGTCTCGGCGGTGAAGGTCGGCGCCGGCCTCGACCGGTACTGGCGCAACGCCCGCACCATCACCTCCCACAACCCGCGCCTCTACCGGGACCGCAGCGTCGGCGCCTTCGCGATCTCCGGCGAGGCGCCGCCCCGGCAGTACCGGGTCGGCTCGGCATGAGGCCTCTTCCATGAGCGACAGCGATACGACGATCCCCGCCCGGCGCCGCTTCCTCGTGCAGGGCGCGGCGGCGGCCGTGGGCGCGGTGGCCGGCTCCGCCCGCGCGGAGGAGGCGACGCCACCCGGCATCCCCGATGGGATGAAGGCCCCCGGCGCCGATGTCGGCAGCCAGACCTACGGCACGCCCTCGCGCTTCGAGGCGGAGCTCGTCCGCAACGTGCCGAAGGGGCTGAAGCAATACACCTCAGCCTCGAGCCGCTCGCCGCTGCAGGACCTCGACGGCATCCTCACGCCGAACGGCCTGTTCTACGAACGCCACCACGGCGGCATCCCGGACATCGACCCCGCCCGGCACCGGCTGCTGATCCACGGACTGGTGGAGCGGCCCCTGGTCCTCACCATGGAGGACATCCGCCGCTTCCCCTCGGAATCGCACATCCACTTCCTCGAATGCTCGGGCAATCCGGGTTTCGAGGCGATCAAGGGCAAGACGGCCTCGGACCTCGTCGGGCTCGTCAGCTGCGCCGAGTGGACGGGTGTGCGCCTCGCGACGATCCTGCGGGAGGCTGGGCTGAAGCCGGAGGCACAATGGGTGGTGGCGGAGGGCGCGGATTCCGCCGCCATGACCCGCAGCCTCCCCATCGCGAAATGTCTCGACGATGCGCTGCTGGTCTATAGCCAGAACGGCGAGCGGTTGCGTCCGCAGCAGGGCTACCCGCTGCGGGTGTTCCTGCCCGGCTTCGAGGGCAACATGAGCGTGAAGTGGCTGCGCCGCCTCAACGTGAGCGCGGAGCCGGCCTATTCCCGCGAGGAGACGTCGAAGTACACGGACCTGATGCCGGACGGCACCGCCCGGCAATTCACCTTCGTGATGGAGGCGAAGTCGATCATCACCCGGCCCTCCGGCACCCAGCGGATCGCCCCCGGCTTCCACGAGATCACCGGCATCGCCTGGACCGGGCGCGGCCGCATCCGGGGGGTGCAGGTCACGACCGACGGGGGCAAGACTTGGCAGGACGCCGTCCTGCAGGAGCCGGTGCTGAACCGGGCCCTGACCCGCTTCCGCCTGCCCTGGACCTGGGACGGCACGCCGACGACCATCGCGAGCCGGGCCATCGACGAGACCGGCTACGTGCAGCCCACCTTCGAGGACCTGACGGCTGTGCGGGGCCTCAAGTCCTTCTACCACAACAACGCGGTCGTGCCCTGGCGCATCGCGGCGGACGGCGAGGTCGCCAATGGCTATGCGTGAGATCCGGCTCGTCGCTTCCTTCGGCCTCCTGCTCGGCCTCGCCGGGGCGGCCTGGGGCGCGGAGCGGTTCGGGATCGGCCGCCCGGCGACGGAGGCCGAGATTGCCGCCTGGAACATCGACATCGACCGCGACGGGCTGAAGCTCCCGCCGGGCCGGGGCAGCGTCGCCCATGGCCGCGAGGTCTTCGCGGCGCAGTGCGCCTCCTGCCACGGGGCGACGGGGGAAGGCGGCCTCGGCGAGCGGCTGGTCGGCGGGCGCGGCACGCTGGCCTCGGCCAAGCCCGTCAAGACGGTCGGCAGCTTCTGGCCCTACGCGCCGACGCTGTTCGACTATATCCGCCGGGCGATGCCGATGAACGCCCCGCAATCGCTCAGCGACGACGACGTCTATGCCGTCTCGGGCTACGTCCTTCACCTGAACGGGCTCGCGCCGGCGGACGCGGTGTTCGACGCCCGCTCGCTTGCGGCCATCCGCATGCCGAACCGGGACGGCTTCGTCCCGGATCCGAGGCCGGATGTGAGGCCCTGACCCGCGGCTCTACCCGCGCCCGGCGGCGCCCCGGCCGAAGCCGGGCGCCGGGCGGGAGCCGAGATGCGCGCGCAGGGTGCGTCCCTCGTAATCCTGCCGGAACAAGCCGCGCCGCCGCAACTCCGGCAGGACGAGTTCGATGAAGTCGTCGAGGCCGCCCGGCAGCGTCGCGGGCATGATGTTGAACCCGTCGGCGCCCCCCGCCCGGAAGCGCGCCTCCATCTCATCGACGATCTGGGCGGGGGTGCCCACGATCTGCGAATGCCCGCGCGCCCCGGCGATCCGCAGGTAGAGTTGGCGCAGGGTCAGCCCCTCGCGGCGGGCGAGGTCGAACATCAACTGCTGGCGCGACTTGGCGCCGTTGGATTCCGGCAGTTCCGGCACCGGCCCGTCCGGATCGTAGCCGGAGAGATCGAAGCCGCCGATCATGCGCTCCAGCAGTGCCAGCCCGACCACCGGGTCGATCAGGGCCTGAAGCTCTTCGAACTTGGCGCGGGCCTCGGATTCCGTGCGCCCGACCACCGGGAACAGGCCCGGCATCACCTTCAGGTCATCGGGTGCGCGGCCGAAGCCGGCCATGCGCCCCTTCAGGTCGCCATAGAACTCGACGGCCTCGGCCAGGGTCTGGTTGGCGGTGAAGACGATCTCGGCGGTGCGGGCGGCGAGGTCCTTGCCCGGCCCCGAGGAGCCGGCCTGGACGAGCACCGGCTGGCCCTGCGGCGAGCGCGAGATGTTGAGGGGGCCCCGCACCTCGAAATGCGTGCCCCTGTGGTTCAGGGGCCGGAAGCCGTCCGGCTTCGAGAACTGGCCGCTCGCGCGGTCAATCACCACGGCGCCGTCGTCCCAGGTGTTCCAGAGGCCGAGGACCACGTCCACGAATTCCTGGGCGCGTTCGTAGCGGTCGGCGTGCTGGGCGATGCGGTCGTTGCCGAAATTGGCGGCTTCGGCGTCGGTCGCCGAGGTGACGAGGTTCCACCCCGCCCGGCCGCCGCTCAGGAGGTCGAGGGAGGCGAAGCGGCGGGCGACGTTGTAGGGCTCGTTGAAGCTCGTGGAGGTGGTGGCCACGAGGCCGATCCGGCTGGTGACGGCGGCGAGCGCCGACAGCAGCGTCACCGGCTCGAAATGGGTGGAGCGGGCCGTGCGCTCGCTGGAGCGGAGGTTGGTGTCGCGGATGCCGGTGCCGTCTTCGAGGAAGATGAGATCGAACTTGGCGGCTTCCGCCTTCTGCGCCCAGCCGACATACCGGCCGAGGTCGACCCCGCCATCCGCCTCGCTGGACGGGTGCCGCCAGCCGGCGATGTGGTGGCCGGTCGCGTAGAAGAAGGCGCCCAGGCGCAGGACGTTCTGAGTCATGTCTGGTCTGATCGGGTTGGAGCCCCATCGAAACGCGCGGGACTGGTCTCGGATGCCGCCCCGCCGCCGGATCGCCCCCACTCCTGGGTGGCAATGACGACGTGGCCTCTCCGAAGTCCTAGCAGCCGATGCGCGACAACGCGATCCGTGCGGACACCTTCGCCATCAAGCCGGCCGGAGGAAACGCCGCAGAACGCTGATCTCACAGCGGGTTAGGGGAGTGGCGGAGACGGAGTCCGTCAGCAGGCGTTGAAACAGAAAGGTTTTTTGCGATTTGCAGTGAGTGCCCAAGCACTTGCCCACGCAGCTTGTGCCTAATTTCTCTTGTTCGTTCTCTGATTTTCCGAGTGCAGCAACGGACGCTTGGCAGAGAATGTGGCGCTAAGTCTCACAGCCAAGTTTGGCGGGGTACGACATCAAGGGGTTATGCACTTGATCGCTCGTCCTGAGCAGCGTCGAGCCCCAGGGAATATACCATTAAAGTGCGAACCGAGCCAAGTCATTGCATGGTTTGGCGGATTGCGATTCCAGGCAACCGTTTGCGGGCTGGAGGTGACGATGGCGGACCTATTCTAGCTTTTGGATAAGCAGTCGGCGGTGATTGAGCCGCTCATGCCCAGGGACCAGCTTGGACCTGAGCGGAAGGACGACCGGCAGATCATCTTGGGTATCCTGCGTATCCTGACATCGGGCTGCCGCTGGCGCGACTGCCCAGCCGCGTATGGCCCGCGCGCCACAGTCAACAACCGCTTCAACCGCGGGTCGCGGCGCGGCTTCTGGGAGGCGATGCTGACGGCCCTGGCCAAGGCCGGGTGGATCGACCATGCGGCTGCTCTCAACAGCAGCTGCATCCGGGCCCACCGGTTTGCACATGGAGGGAAACGGGGCGAAGGCGCAGGCCATCGGCCCGTCGCGCGGCGGCCAGACGACCAAGATCCACGCCCTCACCGATGTCCTCGGCCGGCCCTTCGTCCTTCTGCTGACGCCGGGTAACGCCAGCGACGTGACGATTACCCCAGCGGTCCTGGCCGAGGCGCCCGACCGGATCCGCTGCCTGCGTGTCGACAAGGGCTACGATACCGATTGGCTGCGCACCGACCTGCGCAGGAACAGCATCACGTCCGTCATCTTTCGCAAACGCCGGATCCGCCATGACTGGTCCCGCTATCGAGAGCGCTGGCGCATTGAAGCGAAATCCAGCTGCCTTAAAGACTTCCGTCGCATCGCCACGCGCTGCGACAAGCTTGCCAGGAACTACGCCTCAGCCCTCACTCCGGCCGCTGTCGTCGCGTGATCGTGCTGATCGAGTCCAGACCCTAGACGTGAAATAGTCCGTGGTCGTTGAAGTGGAAGTTTGTCTCCGTCAGCAAATCCATCTTCACGCCCTTCAGTGTTATAGTGTCGGTGTTGCTCAACGTTAGTACAGTATCGCCACCCGACATGCTCATATGTAAGGCCTTTAGATCGGTGAAGTCGGTTGCCTGCGCCTGATCGATCACCAGCCGATCGAATCCAGGGGCGGAGCCAGCATGAAAGCCGCTCACTGTGTCCTTTCCGAAACCAGCAGCGAAGACAAAAGTGTCACCACCAACGCTTTTGAATTGATCAACAACAGATGCCGTCGAAGCAAGGACCGCTCCAGCACGGTAGGCCGTCTGAGTGTGCGATCCGTCTAAATTCGTTTGGTCGGCGAAGAGCAGCTGGCCAAGCGTGTTGTAGACATCGTGTTCGGCAACGTAAGTCTTTCCGGCGATACTTGACAGGAACACGTCCTTGGTCTTGTCGGCATGCGCCTGCGTCTCGCTGGTGAGCATGCCGGACGCATTAAACAGTTTGGTATTTGAGATCTCCGTACCACCGGCGGCGTAGGTAAGCACCTCCTTGGTCAGCACGCCGTTGGTGAAGGTCTGCACGTCCGAGTAGCCGTTGGCGCCCTGCACCACATGTGACTTCAGCACCAGGCCTGAAGGATCGTACTGGTCGGTGGTCTTCGTGCCGTCGCTGGCCAGCACATAGCGATAGTCGGTCGTGCCGTCCGTATGGGTGCGGGTGGCCTCAATCAGGGTACCGGCGCTGTTGTAGACATCGTGTTCGGCGACGTAAGATTTTCCGGCGATATTTGACAGGAATACGTCCTTAGTCTTGTCGGCATGCACCTGCGTCTCGCTGGTGAGCATGCCGGACGCATTAAACAGTTTGGTGTTGGAGACTTCTGCGCCACCGGCCGCGTAGGTGATCACCTCCTTGGTCAGCACACCGTTGGTGAAGGTCTGCACGTCCGAGTAGCCGTTGGCGCCCTGCACCACATGTGACTTCGGCACCAGACCCGAGGAATCGTACTGGTCGGTGGTCTTCGTGCCGTCGCTGGCCAGCGCATAGCGATAGTCGGTCGTGCCGTCCGTATGGGTGCGAGTGGCCTCAATCAGGGTACCGGCGCTGTTGTAGACATCGTGCTCGGCGACGTAAGTCTTTCCGGCAATGTTCGAAAGGAACACGTCCTTGGTCTTGTCGGCATGCACCTGCGTCTCGCTGGTGAGCATGCCGGACGCATTAAACAGTTTGGTATTTGAGATCTCCGTACCACCGGCGGCGTAGGTAAGCACCTCCTTGGTCAGCACGCCGTTGGTGAAGGTCTGCACGTTCGAGTAGCCGTTGGCGCCCTGCACCACATGTGACTTCAGCACCAGGCCTGAAGGATCGTACTGGTCGGTGGTCTTCGTGCCGTCGCTGGCCAGCACATAGCGATAGTCGGTCGTGCCGTCCGTATGGGTGCGGGTGGCCTCAATCAGGGTACCGGCGCTGTTGTAGACATCGTGTTCGGCGACGTAAGATTTTCCGGCGATATTTGACAGGAATACGTCCTTAGTCTTGTCGACATGCACCTGCGTCTCGCTGGTGAGCGCGCCGTTTGCGTAGGTAAATGTGTCCGAAGACCCATCGGTTTCAGTCGTCTTGATGGATGCGATGCGCCCGTTCGTATCATAACGCGCGACAATTTTTGTTCCGTCCGGCTCGGTCTGCGTCACGCCCCCGTTTGACGTGCCGTGCAGGGGAATGCTGGCCGGTGGCTTGCCCTGCTGGGCACCTATCGGAGCTGGTCCATTGACGGTGATGTCAAGCCAAGCGCCTGGATCGGTTCGGGAACCGAGGTAATAACCCCCAGTTTCTGCGACTGTGTAGTAAAACCGATCATGCGCGACTTCGCCGATGGACAGCGCGACGCTGTTGGGCACGTAAGTATACGAGCCGTCCGTGTTAAGGGTGAAGGTGCCATACGTGCCGGCGATCCCGTTGAAGGGGAGTTGCAAACTGCTTTCATCGGCGCCGACGGCAGTAACAACGAACTGGTCGCCGTCCGTGTCGACATCATTGGCCAGCACACCATGAACGGCATCGACTCTGAGCGTTCCTCCTACGCTGTTCGCCTTATCATCCGCAGCGGTCGGTGAGCGGTTAATCAAAATATCGAAGGTTGCGCTATCGGTTCCACCGTGGCCATCGCTCACCGTGTACTCGAACTTATCGTGTAGCTTGCCTGTCACCCCAGCGATGGCATCCGTTGCAACGGCATAGCTATAAGTGCCGGAGTTGCTCAGAACAGACAACGTGCCGTACAGGCCGTTGATCAGGGTGGTTCCACTGGTGCTCAGGATCGGGGTGGGGCTGTTCGATCCACTATCGGCTTTCACTGCGATGAGCGTCAGGGCGTCGTAATCGGCATCGGAACCGGATATTATTTTTGTGAGATACGGCGATGCGTTCGCGGACGACCCATTAAGCTGTATACTTGCATAAGTATCATAAGCCACTGGTGCTGCGTTCGTCACCTTGTGCTCAGCCGAGCTAGTGAAAGCAGATGAGCCAAAAGCATTGCCTGCCACATCGGAGGCGTTGGAATCAGATGCGAGCGCAAGCGAGAGCGAACCATTACCGGTGATGCCACTGACGGTCACCGTGTAGGATTGTCCCGATCCGAAAACATTCGTGACGTTACCGCTGGCCGTGCCGGTTGCGGTGACCACGAAATCATTCACGTCGAGACCGGTGACAGCCTCGGAGGTCGTCACTACAAACGTCGTCGAAATCGCGTGAGTGCTGTTTGGATAAAAGTAAGTGGCCGTGCTCGTTAGAGTTGGCTTGCTGGTATCAAGAGTGAATGTGAGTCTCGTTGTCCCGACATTGCCGGCCGAGTCGGTCTCCGAGGCGGTGATCGTGTGCACTCCGTCGCCAAGGCCCGTCGGCTGATAATCCCAGCGGCCGCTTGCGTCGGCCGTGGCTGTTTCAGTGACGGCTACGCCATCGACCGTGAAATGAACGACTGCACCAGCGTCGCCACCACCCGTCAAACTGGCACCGCTGGTCACACGGTCTATCGCTGAACTGCCGGTATCGCTCGCTAGCTTGATCGTGACTGCCGGTACAGCCTTGAAGCTTCTATCGGACCGATAAGTCCCGGATGCGTCGGTGATGGTCTCGACGCTTCCGGTGAAGATCTGCGCGCGCTGCGCTTCGGTCAGGGTCAAGCCGGTGACGACCACCGTGTCCTGCCCCGCCCCGCCCTGGATCAGGGTCGCCACGGCGGCGCTGTTGACGGTGAAGGTCGTACCGAGCGCGTTCGAGCTCGTGATCGCCCCGCCACCGCTGTAACCG
>NZ_JBBXMY010000033.1:0-19774 GCF_038442315.1 Methylobacterium litchii
GCCCAGTTCCGCCGCCTTGCCATCCGCTACGAACGACGGGCCGACATCCATCTGGCCTTCTCGACCCTGGCGGCCGCCCTCATCGTTTGGCGCTTCATCGAACGATGGTTTTGTTAGGCGCTCTTAGGCGGCTGGGTTGGGTCGGTAGCGGGAGGACCGCTTGGGGTGGTTTTCTGCCCGTCCGCTTCCGCCCGAAAAGAAGCGGAAGCGGACGTCCGAGGGTCGCGTCAGGCCGCGCGAACGGTGGCGAGGAAGCGTCCGACCTCGGCCGTCAGGTGCTCGGACTGGCGCGAGAGTTCCGACGCTGCCCCGAGCACTTGGCTTGCTGCCGCGCCGGTGTCCTCCGCCGCGCTCGCCACGCCGGCGATGTTGCCGGTCACCTCGCCAGTGCCAGCCGCCGCCTGGGCGACATTGCGCACGATCTCCTGCGTGGCCGCGCCCTGCTGCTCCACCGCCGCCGCAATCGAGGTGGCGGTGGTGCTGATGTCGCGGATCCGCTGCGTGATGTCGCCGATGGCCGCCACGGCCTGACCGGTCGACGCCTGGATCCGCCCGATCTGACCTGAGATCTCCTGGGTCGCCCGGGCCGTCTGGCCGGCCAGTTCCTTCACCTCGGCCGCCACGACGGCGAAGCCCTTGCCGGCTTCGCCGGCGCGGGCCGCCTCGATGGTGGCGTTGAGCGCCAGTAGATTGGTCTGGCCGGCGATCGACGAGATCAGTCCGACGACGTCGCCGATCCGCTCAACGGTGCTGCTCAGTTCAAGCACCAGTGCGCCAGCTTGGTCGGCCTCGGCCACAGCGTGCCGCGCGATGGCCGCGGAGCCGTCCACCTGCCGACCGATCTCTTGCACTGAGGAGCCCAACTCCTCGGCTGCTGCCGCGACGGTGTTGACGTTGCTGGCGGCTTCCTCCGCGGCGGCGGCCACGGCCGTCGACTGCGCGGCCGTCTCGGCTGCGGTGCCGCTCATCGCACCGGCCGTGGCCTGCAGTTCGGTTGCCGACGACGACACGGCGCCGATGATGCCGCCGACCGCGGCCTCGAAGCTGTCGGCCATCTGGCGCATGCCGGCCTTGCGCTGCTCCTCCGCGGCCAAGCGCGCCTGCGCCGTCTCAGCTTCAAGCACTTGCGTGCGGATAAGGTTGTCCTTGAACACCTGCACGGCCGACGCCATGGCACCGACCTCGTCCCGGCGGGCGCGATAAGGCACCGCGGCGGCCGTATCGCCGGCGGCCAGGACGGTCATCGTGCTCGTCATGGCCTGGATCGGCTGTGACACCCGGAGCAGCACGAACAGGGCCGCTGCTCCTGCAGCTGTCATGCTCAACCCAATCGCGATATAGGCCATCATCGTCGCGGACGCCGTTGCGGCTATGGCGCTTTCGGCATCGGCGTGGGCACTGCGTTCGATCAGGGCCACATCCTTGGCCAGCACGGCCCGCACGTCGTTGTAGAGGTTGATGTTGGCCGGCATGCTCATGAGCCGGGCGCCATCCGCGGCTTGGCCCGCCTCCGCGAGGCGCATAGCCTCGCGACCCATGGACTCGTAGCGGTTCCAAGCTGCGGCGAACGCATCGTAGAGGGCACGTTCCTCGGCGGAAGCGATCTTCTGCTCGTAGGCCTTGCGCGCGACGGAGAGTGCGTCGATCGCCTTATCGATCAATTCTTTATTTTCGACGCGCGACTCGGGACTGCCGGACATGGCGAGGGCACGCAATTGCTTGATCCGCACTTCCGAGGCTGCACCGCGGATGCTGGTGATCGCCACGACGGAGGGCAGCCGGTTCTCAGCGACACCGGTGACATCGGCGCGGATGCCGGCGAGTGTCGTGATTGAGAGGAGGCCTTGGCCGACAGAGAGGAGGGTGAGAAGCCCGAAGGCGGCAAGGAGCGACGCTTTGAGGGTCAGGCGCATGAGCGAATCCGAGCACGAGGCATCCCGGGCAACTGCACAAAGGCCCGCCCTGCAAAGGCGGTGAGCGGCCGCACGGGCAAGATGAGGCAAGCCTGAACCCTGTACCTCAGCGATCTAAGCCAAGTATTCAGGCATATGGTACATCGCAGCTCAAACGTTAACATTCATGCTCGTGATAACTCGCGAGACTGCAATCGAGATTCAATTTAAGGTGAACAACGAACGGTGGCGCACAATCTAACCGATAACGTTGTCTACTTGCGGTTGTATAATTTGGCTATGCTAGCCTATCTTCTGACCAGCCTCGATCAGCCCCCTGCTCGCTAGCATGGATAGCGTCGGCGCTACGCTGAGAGTGCCATCGGCGATTCAATCAGTTTCAGGCGCTCGGGGCGCCCGACCAGATACCCCTGGACGGCGTCGCAGCCCATCTGACGCATGAGTTGTAGCTGCGATGCCGTCTCCACGCCTTCGGCCAGGATCGCGACGTTCATCGTACGGGCGATATGCGTAATGCCCTCCAGCACCGCCATCGAGTGCCGGTCCGTCTCGGCGGTTGCCACAAAGGAGCGGTCCACCTTGATCCGGTCGAGCGGAAAGTCGCGCAGATGCGCCAGCGACGAGTACCCCGTGCCAAAGTCATCCATCGCCACCGTCACACCGAGGCGACGGATCGCCGTCAATATGTTGGCGATCTGCCGTCCGTCCTCGACGATCGCCGTCTCGGTCAATTCGATTTCTAATCGACGAGCGGACAGCCCACTTTGGGCCAACGCCTGCGTCAGTTGGGACAGCAAGAGTGGGGAACGGAACTGCACGGGTGAGACGTTGACTGCGACGTAGAGGTTGCTGGGCAACTGCGCTGCCTGCCGACAGGCTTCCTGCAGAACCCAGGCGCCGATCGCCACGATCTGCCCAGTCTCTTCCGCGAGCGGAATGAACTTGGCCGGAGAGACCATTCCGAGCGTCGGATGGGTCCAGCGGATCAACGCCTCGTATCCGATGACCCGATCGTCCGCGAGCGCTATCACCGGTTGGTAGGCCAGATGCATCTCGCCGCGCTCGATCGCAGTGCGCATGTCGGTCTCGAGCTCAATCCGTTCCGCGACCGTTTCCAGCATGCCAGGGGTATAGCAACTGATCCGACCGCGCCCCTTACGCTTCGACTCGTAGAGCGCGATATCGGAGAACTGCATCAGCTCACCCGCATCGCACGCATCGTCCGTGCAGCACAGCCCGACGCTACAGCCGATCGAAATCCTGACCTGATCGATCTGGAACGGGGTTGCGAGCGCTTCGATCACCTGGTTGGCGGCCGCAATGGCCTGTTCCTGATCGCCGTAGACAAGGATGGCCATCTCGTCGCCGCCGAGCCGCGCCACGAAGCCGTCTGGTCCGGCAACCTCGTTCAGCCGGTCGGCGACCTGGATCAGAAGCTGGTCGCCAGTCGCGTGGCCATAGGTATCGTTGACCTGCTTGAACCGGTCGAGGTCGATCAGCAGCAGCTTGAAGCGCTGCTTGGGGAAGAAGTCGTGTTCCATCCGCGAGGTTAGGGCGCGCCGGTTGGCGAGCTTGGTCAGAGGGTCGCAGAAGGCGAGCTCCGTAATCCGCCGCTGCGCTTCGCGGTCCGCAGTGACGTCGTCGAACGTGATGACCGTACCGCCTTCCATGGTGGGGCGGATCTCGACTTCCATGATGCGGCCGTCATCGAGGACGTAGTCAAACTGCGTGAAATTTTCGATCTGACGCCATGTCTCCAATAGCATGCGCGCCTGCTGACGCCGTGTTGCAGTCCAGCCATGGCGGTCACCGACGACTTCGATGATTTCGTCCGAGTTGAGTCCGGTCAGGTTGCTGTCTGGCGGAAGCCCGTAAATTTCGAGATAGCAACGATTGTACAAGCGAACGCGGTCGGTGTTGTCGAGATACACTAGACCGTTCGACATGTTGTCGAGGGCGGTCCGCAGCACCGTCGTGTGGGCAGCTTCCTGCGCGTCGAACCGCTGTGCCGTCAAAATCGTCAAAAAAGCTCCGAGGAACAGGACACCGGCGGCGACGGCCGTGAAGACGCTGAGCGTGGTATTTTCGTACGGACCACCATCGTATCCAGCGACGTGTCGGAGCGTCGTGCCGACAATGCCGACGAAGTGGGTTCCACCGACAGCCGAAGTGAAAAGAACGCAAACCATACGATTGGTGGCGGAGCGGGGTGGAAGACCGCTAGCCAGTGCGAGGCCGCAGGCGCCGATGCAGGCAGCCAGGATGGTCAAGGGTAAAGAGTGGCTCTGCATGCATCCCTGTATCGCCACCATGCCAGTGTAGTGCATGGCGGCGATACCGAGACCGGCTACCACTCCCGCTATAGCTCGAACGCGCCACGACGGAAGCAGCGGAGTAAGCGCCAGCGGCAGGCCGACAATCAGGATTGCGACAAGCGCTGAGAATGCCGTGGTACTGCCGGCGAAGCTCAACATCATGTCGGGTCGATAGCCCAGCATGGCGATGAAATGGGTGGTCCAGACACCGAGCCCGGCCACGATCGCCGTTCCCAGCAACCAACGATACCGGTGGGCTGGGCTGGCCTCTCTAGTCCGTTGCATCAAAGCGCCGACTAGCCATCCAGCAACGAGGCAGATGACGACGGCCGTAAGGACAAACCCTAGGGAATGGTCCTCGGCCAACTGAAAGGCGCCGTAGATCATCGCCACACTATGACGAGCGACCTCTCAATGCCGCATGAACGGGGGTGATGAAAAAACTATTGAGATTGCAAGTATATGGCTCCCGCGAGTATCCGGTGGAGCATCGACGACAACAATCAATATGTGTTCAATTCAAATTTTTGCGATCGAATTAGTTGCGTAGAAAAGAGGCAGTTCCTCAAAACGGCCGGGTGCCCAGAGAAGGAAGCACCGGTTTCGCTGTTTGGTTCAGACGCGTTGTACACCCAAGCCCCGGCAACGCTGTCGTTCCATAGCCTAAATTTTGAATTAATACTCGCTCGCAATGAGTCGAACGACAGGTTATTAATAAATTAATCTGTCGCACAGTTCCGTATAATTTCTATTCGTGCGGTGATTTGTCAGCTTTATTCCTGCTAAGGTTGAGTTGGTTGATGGACGGCCGCATCGTAGAAGCGCCGATCATCGTAACCGGCCACTCTACTAGGTCCGAGGCAGACCACCTCTAAGGCTTGGCAAGCGCATTGAGGACTACAGCAGAAGCATCGCGACTGCCGCACTCAGGTAGCCGATCCCGAGAGCCATAAAGACCGCCGAGGCGGTCAAGGGCGAACGGTCCCGGAAGCTGAGCGTTTTGGTCATGGGCACGCAAACTTCGCTTGGGCTCAATCGTTCCCGACTGAAAAAGTCTCGTGCCTTGTGTGGCTGCGGGGCCACGATCGAAGCCTGAGATGGCTGCTTTGGAGAAGCGCGGTGGGCGATCTGGGCAGCCGTGTTGGGTCGCTATCAGACTGCCTGCTCTGCCGAAGGACCAGCCACGGCTCGTTGCGGACGAATGGGCCGTTTGCCGCTAGATCATCCCTCATGACGGAATACACAGGCATCCACGTACGGCGCGCCGATCATGTCGGCTTCGCAGTCGCTTCCCTCGACGAGGCGCTTCGGTTCTGGGTCGATGGGCTCGGCGCGCGGCTCGTGCGGACGGGCGAGATGGGCGGAGAGTTCCTCGGTCAAGTAACCGGAGCGCATGGGGCGAAGGTGCGCATGGCAATCGTTTTGCTGACGGACCAGACGATCGAACTCCTAGAGTATCAGGGTCCGGAGCGACCGAGAGAACCAGCCAAGCCGTTCGACCCCGGCTTCGCGCATCTGGCCCTTGTCGTCGATGACATCGACGAGCTCCTGGCGCGGATCGCCGCCTACGGCTGGAAGGCGCAAGGCATTCCGCAGCAGATCGCGAGCGGTGCGCGCGCCGGAACGCGGGTGATCTACGCCGTTGGTCCTGACGGAGCGACGATCGAGTTCATGCAGCCTCCAGCTACGGCCCAAGGTCGCTGATCCCGCTAGGCCTCGGACTGCTTGCCACAACACGCCCAAGTCGCCCGATAAACGTCGAGTGGCTGCTTATGGGAAGCCATCATGGCGATGCAGGCGACTGGGTTGGGTCGCATCCGGAATGACCGGGGTGGGTGGATTTCTGTCGGTCCGCTTTTGGGCAAGGATGCATCGAAGCGGACGCAATGCCCGCGCTTACTCGCCCTCCAGACGGCAAAGCGTCATCCTTCCGCTTAGATGTCCCGCCCTTGATACATGTCAGGCGGAATGCGCCGTCTCTGCTGACTGAAAGCCCAGATGCGGCCGTCAATGGCGGCAAGCCCGCATCCAATCAGCGCCATGCCGATAAAGTGCTGCGGAGCAAGGCGCTCGCCCAACACCAATGAGCCCAGCAGGATGGCCGACACCGGGATCAGGAAGGTGACGAGCAGAAGGTTCGTCGCTCCAGCAGTCGCCAGGATGCGAAAGTACAGCACGTAGGCGAGCGCTGTAGACAGGACCGCAATACCGACGACTGCGCCCCACGCTGATGCGCTCGGTAGCGGCAAGGTCCAAGGGCGGTCCGCGACGAGGACGAGGGGCAGAAGCATGAACGCGGAGGCCGTCACCTGTCCTGTCGCCGTCGCGACCGGCGGAATGCCCATTCGCCGGAAGCGCCGCCCGAAGATACCGGCGAAGGCATAGGACAGGGCCGCGCCGAGCACGGCCACCTGTGCCAGGAGGTCGGTTCCGAGCCCCGCTAGAACGGCGGGTCCGACCATTACGGCTACGCCGACAAGCCCTACGAGCACGCCCACGAGCCGGTTGCCGGTCATCCTCTCGTCGGACGTGAAGACGTGGGCAGCGACGACCGTGAAGAGCGGTGTAGTCGCATTCAGGATGGCGGCAAGCCCTGACGCGATGTGGGTTTGGCCCCACACGATGAGGCAGAAGGGAATGGTGTTGTTGAGGAGGCCCATGCCGAAGAAGGCGGCCCATACCCGACCCGTGCGCGGCATCCTCAGGCCCAGGAGTGGCATGACGGCATTCAGGATCAGAGCAGCAAGCCCGACCCGCAAAAAAACGAGTGTGAACGGCGGAAGAGCAGAGAGCGCCACGCGTGTGAAGAAGAACGATCCTCCCCAGAGTACCGAGAGGCTGAGCAGCATCGCCCATTCGGACGCGGACATCGTGCGGTTCACGGGCGGCGGCATGGCGGACCTTTCGCGGGTTCGCTTCGTGCTACAATCTCGTCCGGGTGATGCGCTTCCCGTTTCCTGCTCTCCAATTCTCTGTCCGCTCACCACCTAGCGCGTGACAAGCCGGGCAGCCGACGAATGGCCGCTTGTGGGATGCTCTGGTCGTCATCGGGGCGACCGCATCGGGTCAGGATCAGAAGGACCGCTTGGGGTGGTGTCCTGCCGGTCCGCTGGTGGGCGGGACGGTATGAAAGCGGACCTCGTACCGAGCGCGCTCGCAGGCCGAAGGGGGATCCAAAGGAACCTTAAAATCGAGTTTGACCGCAAAAAACGGGATGCGCCGAGTGAGCTACTGAGGAGATTGCCAGGGACCACATCCAGGGTTCTCTCGATGCGACTGACGCCAACACTCCGTCTTCCGCCTGCCTTTCGCCGCCTCGCGTTTTCAAACCTCACGGCTCAACTATCCGAGCAACTCGCTCTTGCGGCAGCACCCCTCGTCGCAGTGCTGCTCCTCCAGGCTAGCCCGGCGCAGACGGGTTATCTGCAAACAGCGCAGACCCTCCCCTTCCTGCTTTTCTCAATGCTGGCCGGGGTCCTGGCCGATAGGATTTCGCGCCGCCGGCTGATGGTGGCTGCAGAGACCGTGCGCGCTCTATCCCTGATAGGGATCCTGATCTTGCTGTGTGGCGATCTGCTCGACCTTCGTCTTCTCGCGGCTGTAGGGTTCCTGGGCGCCATTGGCACCGTCGCGTACAGCGTCGCCGCGCCTGCGCTAATCCCGGCCCTGGTCCCGCGCGAGGGGTTCGTGGCTGCAAACCGGTGGCTGGAGCTTGCCCGCAGCCTCGCCTACGCCGCCGGGCCAGCCCTCGGCGGTCTTGTCGTGGGTGCCATGGGGGCTTCCGTCGCTTTCATGGTGGCGACCGCGCTCTCCCTCGTGGCGGTTCTGCTTTTGGCCGGTCTGCCGGAGCCCATCATGACCTCTCCGGTGCGACGGGCCGTGCTGCACGAGATCAAGGACGGAGCGACCTTTGTGCTCCGACATCCGCTTCTTCGGCCGGTGCTGATCACAGCAATGTTCTTCAACACCGCATGGTTCGTCTTGCAGGCCGTGTACGTGGCTTATGCCGTGACGTCGCTCGGGCTCAACGCCGCCGAGGTGGGCGCAACACTGGGCACCTACGGTGCTGGCATGGTGGTTGGGGCGCTGCTGGCTGGCCGGCTAGCCCGGCATCTCTCTTTCGGTAGTATGATCGCGGTTGGGCCGGCAGCCGGGCTTCTTGGGTCACTGCTCATGCTCACCACCCTTGCCTGCCCTTCCGGCCTCCTCGCAGGGCTATCGTTCTTCCTCTTTGGAGTGGGACCGATCCTCTGGACCATCACCACCACGACATTGCGGCAGGCCGTTACACCGGCCGGATTGCTCGGCCGGGTCTCGGGCTTTGTGATGACGGCGACCTTCGGCTCACGTCCGCTGGGCGCTGGGATCGGGGCACTGATGGCCGCGCAGTTCGGGGTTGGCGCATGCCTGCTCATGTCCGTAGTCGGCTTCGCCATTCAATTCCTTGTGCTATTTGCGTCTCCAGTGCGGCATCTTGTTCGCCAGCCGGACCCGACCCTCGCCTGACAGCCACCTGATCGCATCGGGGGCCTGCCGATGCGATCAAGGTCCGCCTTACCAAAGCCCAAGGCGGCACACATTTGCGGATGGTCCGCTTTCGGGGATCAACGATGGCCTCCGATGCGTCTCAAAAGGGTCGCTATCAGAAGGACCGCTCTGGGTGGAAAGCTGTTAGTCCGCTTTCAGGTGTCAAAATCACGAAGCGGACGTCTCGCGCTCGGCAGGCTGGGACTATGATCAGCATGATCGCTGATGAGCACGACCCCATACTGATGGGCTGCCTCCCGTCTGTAGCAATTCTCCGGAAAGCATGGGCTCTGACAAAAGCCATAGCCTGCAACTCTCGGCTATTTGATCGAGGCGATTGGCCGACAATTTCAATAAGATATACTCGTTGTGGGTGAGATCGGGGCGCGTCGCTAACGGTTCTTAGAGCGTCGTCCCGAACCGGAATGCTCGGCCAATCCTCGGCGCGCAAGCTCAC
Source organism: Methylobacterium litchii (assembly GCF_038442315.1). Lineage (NCBI taxonomy): Bacteria > Pseudomonadati > Pseudomonadota > Alphaproteobacteria > Hyphomicrobiales > Methylobacteriaceae > Methylobacterium > Methylobacterium litchii. Next base: position 9,213 of record NZ_JBBXMY010000033.1, read on the forward strand.
TGCAGACGGCGCAAATGTCGTCGATGGGAGCCGAACTAGGGCGGCCGGACCGGATCTTGATCACCCACGCACTCATGAATTCGTCATCCAGGACGGCCAACACTCTGCGTTCGTCCACCGTGAGTGGGTGCTCGACGCCCTCGCCATCGACAAGTTGATCCATGGGGGCGCGTGGCATTGCCGGCATGCGCAGCTACGGCACACTGGGGAAGTCGTACAGCTCAGCCGGGTTCTGAACGAGAATGCGCCTGCGCACGCCCTCATCCGGCGCCCATGCGCTGAGGAGATCGAACAGTTGTGCGTCGTCGGGCTTGGTCGTCTCGGTCGCATGGGGCCAGTCGCTACCCCAGACCATCCGCTCGGGCGCGATCCGCGCCAATTCCCGCGCGACGGCTGATGCATCCGGGTATTCGGGTCCGCCCTGTCGGGTGTTCAGGTATGGGCCGGACAGCTTGACCCATGTGTTGCCGCGGCCGAGGAGCCGGGACAGCGTGGCGAAGCTTGGATCCTCGACGCCGCCGGGTTGGGCAACGCGGCCCATGTGATCGAAGGCGATCCGTACGGGAAGCCGCGCAAGGAGAGACTCGGCCTCCGCCATCGCTCGGCCGGGCATATGGAATTGGATGTGCCAGCCGAACGGCTTGATGCGCGCGGCGAGCGGCTCCGCCATTTCGAGAGATGTCGCGCCGGCCTGGACGAGATTGAAGCGGATGCCTCGAATGCCGAGCCCGTGCAGGCGCTGTAGTTCCGCATCGGTGACAGCGGTATCGACGACGGCGATGCCACGTGCATCGGAGCCCATCTCGGCCATGCCGGCCAGCGTGACCTGGTTGTTTGTACCATAAGCCGAGGGCGTGACGACGACGTTCCGCTGAAGTCCCAGCCGGCGCTGGATCTTCCGGTAGTCGTCAGGGAACGCATCTGGGTGCAGCACGGGGGCGCCCGGGACGGTGGCTACCCGCTTGTCGAAGAAATGCATGTGACAGTCGGTGGCACTGGCGATTGCCGGGGTGCGCGGGGGTTCGGAGCCTGCCGAGTACGGGTAAGCCTCGGCGGCCGAGGCGGCCCTTGGGATCGCCGCGCTGAGCGCAAGACCGCCTCCGAACGTGAGCAGGTCACGGCGGCTGGCATCAACCCTGAAGGATGAGGACATAATCGCGTTCCTTGACTTCGATTGGATCTGGAGGGGCCGCCCGCGGCTGAACGGCTATCGGGCGGTGTCGCCTGCCTGGATTGCGTCGATGGCCGCCCGGTAGTCCGATGGCTCGATGCCGTTGAGCTTCTCCTTGAGTCCCAGGCTGTCCTTCCAGCGCAGGCGGGCCACGACGGCGCGCGCCATCACCGGATCGACGCCGGCATCCGCTACGGCTTCGGCGGACATCTCCAGTTCCTCGGCGCGGCGCTTGGCGTGGATCACGCCGGACGGGATCAGCGCCTCGACGGTGTCCATCCAGGGCCGCGCCAGCGTCTTGCACGCGGACGCCAGCACGATCTCGTCCACCCCATAATGCCGGGCGGCGAGCAGCATCTCGTCGGTCAGCGCCTCGATGCCCTTGATCAGGACCGAGCGCAGGATCTTGATCCCCGACGCGGTGCCGAGCTTATCGCCGACGAAGCTCAGGTTCATGCCGAAGGGGTTGAGGAGGTCCCGCACGCGCTCGCCGGCTGCGCCGCTCACGAGGATGGGCATGGCGTAGCCGTTCTTCGGGGTGCCTTCGATGGATCCGTCGCCCAGGAGCGCGCCGCTGTCGGCCAGCTGTTCCGCGACGCCGACCTTGATCTTGGGAGTGGCCGAAGCGAAGTCGATGAAGGTGTGCCGGTCGCTGAGACAGCCGACGAAAGCCGTGGCGCTGTCGTGCGAGGCCGAGCCCGGCGTGACGCTGACGATCAGGTCGGCTGCATCCGCCAGTTCTTGGTTCGAGCGCACGAGGGATACACCGGCATCCTGTGCCCGCCGCTGGATCAAGTCGGCGTAGGGGCCGTCGAAGGCATACTTGTCGTAGGCCGTGACCTGCTGCAGGCCGGCTTCACGCAGACCGCGCGCCAGGGTGCTTCCGATCTCGCCGTAGCCGACGAGGCCAAGCCGAAACTGTTGTTGCGTCGTCATTGTTCTGTCCTCCCTCTCATCGATGCTTTGCTTCTGTTTTCACGATCGCGTGGCACGTCAGGCAGCCGCGCGTTTAGGGACGCTGACAGTCGACACGACGTCGAGCAGTGCCTCGACCGGATGAGCCAACCGGATGTCGTCGATCAGCTTGATTTGAGACCGGCAGGAGTACCCATCGGCGAGCAAGCGGCCGGAGGTGCCGGCGCGGCCGATAAGGGCGGCCCAGCTGAGCCCGTAGATGTGCTCCGACATCGCCCGGTGCTCGCTCTCGTGGCCGTAGGTCCCGGCCATGCCGCAACAGCCCGACGGCAGGATGGTGAGACGGTGGCCCAGACGGGTGAACACCGTCTGCCAGTCGCGCAGGCCGGCGGTCGCGGTGGTCCGCTCGGTGCAATGGGGCAGTAGTTGGAACTCGGTCGGCATGCCCGCCGCCGGCCGTCGCTCAAGGTGCCGGGCCAGCCATTCTTGAACGAGCTGGACCCGCGGTGCCCGGTCGACACCGAGCGCACCGACATACTCGGCCCGGTAGGTCAGAGTCATCGACGGATCGAGGCCGACGAGGTCCACCTCGGTCTCGGCCAGGGACCGCAGCATCGCGGCATTGCGATGGGCTTGGCGTTCGAAGGCACCCAGGAAGCCATGGGCGTGCAGGGGCTTGCCGTTGGGTAGGAAGGAGGCCAGCCATGGCCGGAAGCCAAGCCGGCCCAGCAGGTCGAGCAGCGCGAGGACCAGCGGCGTCTCGTAGTGGGTGGTGAACGCGTCCTGGACCACCACCACGCTGCGCGCGCGCTCCTCCGGCGAAAGCGCGCGGAGGGCTTCCGGGCTCGCCACCTCGACACCTCGGCGCCGAGCTTCCGCGACCAGGTCGATGCCGGACAAGGCCGGCATGGCGGTCAGGCCGAACGCATGAGCCAGCCGGGTCCCGACGCGAGAGGTGGTCAAGGCGTTGGCGAGACGGGGTGCGCGGGCGGCGAGCGGGAGGAGCCGTTCGATCAGTCCGACGACGTGGTCGCGTGGACGACGCAGGTAGCGGCCATGATAGAGTTCGAGGAACTTCGCCCGGAAGGTCGGCACGTCGACCTTGATCGGGCATTGGCCGACGCAGGACTTGCACGCCAGGCAGCCGTCCATCGCCTCCTTGACGGCGTGCGAGAAGTCCGGCTCTCGCGACAGGCTGGCCCGTAGCCTGGCCGGGAATGCGAGCCAGCCCCGGCTGCGCCGCTGACGCAGGCTCTCGTCGAGAGGATCGACCCCCTCGGCGGCCAGCCGCCGCAGCCACTCACGCATCAGCTGCGCCCGGCCCTTCGGGGAGTGTCGCCGCTCGCGCGTGCCCTTCCAGGACGGACACATCGCGTCGTTCGGGTCGTAGTTGTAGCAGGCCCCGTTGCCGTTGCAGTGCAGCGCCTCGTCGAACCCTGCCCGCACCGCGGCCGGGATGGTCCGGTCGAACCCGCCCTTGGTCGGCACCCCGTCAACGGTGAGGAGTTTTGCGCCTCCCGGGGCTGCGATCTTGCCGGGATTGAACTGGTTGCGCGGGTCGAAGGCGAGCTTGATCCGTTGCAGGGCGGGGTAGAGCGGCCCGAACACCTGCGGCGAGAACTCGGAGCGCACGCCCTTGCCATGCTCGCCCCAGAGCACCCCTCCGTATTTCCGGGTCAGGGCGACGACCTCCTCGGTGATCTCCCGGACCAGCGCCTCAGCCCCCTCCGCCTTCATGTCGATGGCGGGCCGCACGTGCAGCACACCGGCATCGACGTGACCGAACATGCCGTAGACGAGACCACGCCGGTCGAGGGCGGCGCGGAATTCGGCGATGTAGTCGGCTAGGTTCTCGGGCGGGACGGCGGTGTCCTCGACAAACGGGATCGGCCGCGCGTCGCCCTGCATGTTGCCGAGCAGGCCGACCGCCTTCTTGCGCATGCCCCAGATCCGGGTGACCGCGTCGGTCGCCTCCGGCGGAGCTACCCGCACGCCGTCTCCCTCGGCCTCGTCGCCGTCCTCGGCGAGGCGCTGGCTGCCCTGGGCGCCCGCTCCGAAGGCGCGAACCGCATCCTGCTGTTGCGACGCCGGATCGACCGCGGACTCGCGCGCCACGGTGAAGCCGCGGCGGCCGCTGGTCCGGCCGTCACGGGCCAGCCTGTCGGTGACGACGGCGAGCCGCGCGTCGAGGCCCGCCCCGGTATCGGCCAGCAGCTCGACCAGGTTGACGCCCTCGGCCGGGCCCTCGGGGTCGTCGGGGAAGTAGGCGCTGACCTCGGGCCAGACGATGTCGCCGCGGGCGAGCGCGAGGACCCGCGAGTCCACGGTCTCGATGGAGGCCGCGCCGAGGGCGACGAGCGCGTGGGCATCCCGGAGAGCCGCGTCGAAGCTGTCGTAGCGGACGTTGATGAGGGCGGCGTGGCGCGGGATCGGCAGCACGGACAGCTCGGCCTCGGCGATCAGGCCGAGGGTGCCTTCCGAACCGCACAGCACCGCGTTGAGGTTGAACAGACCCCCATCGTGGCGCACGTGGGCGAGGTCGTAGCCGGTGAGGCAGCGGTTGAGCTTGGGGAAGCGTTCCGCGATCAGGGCGGCATTAGTCGTGACGACGTCGTCCACGACCCGATGGATCTCGCCGACACGGTCCGTCCGAGCCGCCACGGCGGCGAGGTCAATCGCCGCGAGGGGCGCCGAGGTCCACAGGGTTCCGTCGCTCAGAACCATCGTCAGCGCGCGCACGTGATCCCGGGTCTTGCCGTAGAGGCAGGACCCCTGGCCGCAGGCGTCGGTGGAGATCATCCCGCCGATGGTGGCGCGGTTGGAGGTCGAGAGTTCCGGGGCGAAGAACAGTCCATGCGGCTTCAGGGCCGCGTTGAGCTGGTCCTTCACCACGCCCGGCTCGACCCGCGCCGTGCGCCGCTCCGGGTCGATCTCCAGGATGCGGTTCATGTGCCGGGAGACGTCGACCAGCAGGCCGCCCGAGAGCGACTGGCCGTTGGTGCCCGTGCCGCCGCCGCGCGGCGAGACCTGCACCGCGGCGAAGCGCGGTTCGTCGAGGAGCTTGCCGATGCGCACGAGGTCGTCGCGGTCCCGGGGGAAGGCCACGGCCGCCGGTTGGACCTGATAGATCGAGTTGTCGGTGGACAGCACGGTCCGGTCCGCGCCGCCGCCGGAGAGCTCGCCCGCGAAACCGCGGATCCGCAGCTCCGCGAGGAAGGCGGCGTAGAGGGGCGCAGGGGCCGGCAGGTCGGTCAGGGCGGGGATCATGGCGTGCTCGTGGGAAGGCGCATGCCGGGAGGGGTTGGCCGGGGGCGGAACCGCCGCGGGATGGCGGCGGTGCCAGTCTGCGTAGGCCGCCGCCTAGGGGGTCGTGACCTGGGCGTCGCGCTCGACCGGCTCGACGACCAGCAGCATCACCGCCAAGGCCAGGAGCGACGAGGCGCCGAGGAACAGGAAGACGGCATCCCAGCTGTAGGCGTCGAGGAGCAGCCCCGTCAGGAAGGGGAACAGCGCGCCTCCGGCCTGTCCGCCGGTGTTCACCACCGATACGGCCAGCGGATAGGCGTCCTTCGTCGTCAGACCGGCCGGATACACCGTGAAGGAGGAGTAGCCCACATTCAGCAGGAAGCCGGTGAGGAACAGCAGGAACGCGAGAGTCACCGGCTCGTTCGGCGCGTGGATCAGCGCGTACATCATGAACACGGTCGAGATCGTGCTGATCAGGATTGTCGGCTTGCGCCGCTTGCCGACGACCCGGTCTGAGAACAGGCCGCCCATGATGTTGCCGAGCACGCCGCCGATGAAGGGGGCCGAGGCGACGAACCCGACATTCATCAGCGAGAACTGCTTGACGGTGGTCAGGTAGGTCGGAAGCCACGCGAGGATGACGTTGATGATGCCGGTCATCATCAGATAGCCGATGGCCAGCCCCCAGATGTTGCCGGACCTGAACGTCTCCTCGGCCGTGGCGATGGGTCGGACCGAGCGACCCCGGATGATGCGGTCGAGGCGCGTGAAGCGCGGCGTTCCGAACGAAGTCGGGGTCGCCGGCGTGCGGCGTGCGGGCGTGGCCGGAAGGCCGCTGCCGATATGGGCCGCCTCGGCCGGGGACACGAAGCGGCTGCGGGCCGGCTCATCGACCACCAGGAAGTACCAGAGCACAGCAAAGACCAGTCCCGGCAGCGCACAGATGAAGAAGACGTACTGCCAGCCGAGGGTGGCGATGATCAGCGCGCCGAGCGGCGGCACGATGACGGGACCGAACTTGGCGGCCGCGAGGAAGAGGCCGACGGCGGTGCCCTTTTCCTGGGCCGGGAACCAGCGGTTCATGGTCGAGAGCATCGTGACCGGCAGGGGCGCCTCGGCGACGCCGAGGGCGAGCCGGTTGAGCTTCATCGCAAGCGCCGAGCCCGTCGTGCCCATGAGGCCCGTGAATAGCGAGGTCAGGATCATGAATATCGGGAAGACGATCCGCGTGCCAAGGCGCTTCACCAACAGGCCGGCGGGGATCTGCATGACCGCGTAGCCCACGAAGAACAGGCTGACGACCGCGCCGGCCTCCGTGTTGGTCATCGCGAACTCCTTCTTCACGAAGGGGAGCACGATCCCGATGTTGGCGCGGTCTGCCGCGGCCAGGGTGTAGACGATGAAGATGAGCCCCATGACGACCCAGCGATATCGGGTCATCCGCTCCGTCACGGGAACCGCTCCCGCAGTGGCTGCGCCTTTGGCCATATCCGTTTCCTCCGTAAGGGCACCACGCATCGTTCGAGCACGTTGACTGTGCTCGGGATCCATCGAATGGGATCTGTTGTTCGCTGCGAGGCGATGAGATTTTAGACGAGCTTAGTCGTAGGTATTTTGATCGCTTCTTTTAGAAGCAATCAGTTTTTCTGCCGAATAGAAATGGATCCGGCGCGTGATCGGCTCTAATATTGGGGTTCTTAGACGGACCTACTTGGCGTAGGCGCCCTTGTAGGTCCCGTCGCGCACGCTTTCGAGGATCGCCTCTTCTTTGGCCTCCTGCTGCCTCACGGCGCGAAGCAGTTCCTCAGCGATAGCGGGCGGAAATGCCACCACGCCATCCTCATCGCCCACGACGATATCCCCTGGCTGGACGATCATCCCTCCGACCGCGACCGGCACACCCATTTGACCGGGACCGTTCTTGTAGGGACCGCGGTGGATCGCTGCGCGGGCAAAGACCGGGAAGTCCGAGCGTGCCAGGGTGCCCGCGTCGCGGATCGCACCATCGATGACCAAACCCGCTGCGCCCCGTCGTTCCGCGATTTCGGCCATGATCTCGCCGACCAGGGCCCGGCTCGTGTCGCCGCCTCCGTCGATTACCAGGACATCCCCAGGCCGGAACGCGTCGAGGGCTTGGTGGATCACACGGTTGTCCCCCGCAGCGGTTCTAACGGTGAAGGCCGGTCCGACCATGAGGCCACCCTTGTGGAACGGGCGCAGGCCAATAGCTCCGGGCAGCCGCTCCAAGTTGTCGCTGATCACGGCCGTCGCCACGCCCGCAAACATCTGCGCCGGGCTTACCCCAGCTGCATGCTCTCCGTCCTGCATTGGCTCCTCCCACTGATTCCCGATACGTACAATAAAAATACATTTCTTGCAATGCAGCTCACGCTAAACGGTCGACGGTAACCGCAAAGCGTACATTTTTCGTACATTCTGCTGACCCGGCTTGCCGATGGCTCCTGTCGTTCGCTAAGCTCGCGTTTCAGACCGGAGGGACGATCACACATGGCGGAGGGACAGGACCGCGCGTACGACGCGCTACGTCTCAGGGTGGTCAGCGGTCACTACGCGCCGGGCTTTCATCTCCGCGAAGAGCCCCTTGCGATGGAATTCAAGCTCAGCCGGAGCCCGATCCGAGCAGCTCTTCGCAGGCTCGTCGAGGACGGTTTGGCGACGACTGATGCTGGGCAAGGCATCCGCGTGGCCGAGTGGGGCGACGCCGATGTCGAGGAGACCTTTCGACTACGGATCCTGCTCGAAGCCCATGCGACCGAGCTGGCCGTGGCGCGCGGCGGCAGTGCACTGGTAGAGCAACTGGAGGACTGTAATCGAAGGATGGCGGCTGCAATCGCTGCGGGTGGCGACGCTGCCGTCACCGCCATCCAGGCTATCAACCGGGATTTCCACCGCACGCTCCTGGCCTTCGCCGGTTCTCCTCGGCTCCGCCTGATCCTGGAACCGATGATCGACATGCCCGTGGTGATCCGGTCCTTCTACCTCTACACGCCGGCGGAACTCCTCCAGAGCCTTCACCATCACGAGGACATCGTCATGGCGGCGCGCCTTCAGGACGCGGAGTTGGGGCGGCGGGCGATGCAGCTTCACCTGAAGATGTCGCAGGCCCGTGTTCAACACCACAGAGTTGCCTGGCGACAATCCGCAAAAGAACCAGGAATGGTCAGGAGCTTCGACCCGCGCCCCGAAGCCGTCGCGTAGATATCCCGAGACGGCGCCCTGTCGGGCGCCAAGATCGGCCATGGCCGAAGGCGGGATGACTGGGTTGCGGATAGCGGAAGACATCCTGCCAACGCTCATTGCAGGATAGACATTCCGTTAGTCTGCTTTGGGGAAGCTATAAGATTGATCTGAGGGTCCGGGTTGGGTCGCCTGCGGAAGGTCCGCTTGTAGATAGGGGGCGGATCATTGACAGCTGGGCAGATCAGGATGGCGCGGGGCTTCTTACGCTGGTACGTGGTCGACTTGGCAGCTGCGTCGGGAGTTTCAGCTGCTACGATACACCGGATGGAAGGTGTCGAAGGAGTGCCAAACTCACTTGCTGATAATCTCACAGAGCTAAACCAAACCTTTGAAAGTAAATGGCTAGAATTTATCTCAGAAGATAGTATAGGTGCTGGTGCAGGCGTCAGGCCGCGTAAAAAGTCATGAATTACAGCCTCGAATTCGATTCTAAGAATATCGGTGGCGCTGGGATCCAGATTCGGGAGAGGAAGACGCCATGAGCAAGCGACGGGGCGGAAAGAACGCGGATCCTCACCGCCAGCCCATGCCGAACGAAGCGCTAGCAGCCTACGTGTCTCTCGGGCGGCAACTTGCGACCAAAATGGCAGAGACCAACTTTCGCACTCTCACGGCCGAGCCTGGATGGACGGCAGCACAGGTGGAGGTAGCCACCGAGCACGCGATTGCCCGTATGGACATCGGTGCCCGCGATCTACTGAACGAAAAGGGTGCCGACCACGGCGCTGAGCATTGGCAGGCGATCTGGACGGCGATGGAGGGATGTTACCGCGAAACGACGGCAGCACTCCTAGATGGCGCAAGCGTTCGGGGACGGGATCCACTCCAATGAAGGGAGGTCGGGCTGGCATCCGGTTCTGGGAACGGAAGGCACCGTGACACGCATCGGGGGCAACGCAACTCCGCCGCGACGGCAGGGCAGAGCGATGCCGCACTGGCTCGCATTCGCGATCACCACCGTGGCTTTCGCCTCACCGGTAACGGTCCTGCTGCTGCTGACGTCCCCCTTCCTGTTTCAGCAGACGGACTTCCTGTTGGGTGATATTGAGCTGATTGGTTTGGTGAGCGTGTCCGTCGTGATCGGCGCTGTTCTGACCGATCTTCTGCATAATACTCAAAGCGCGAACAAATGAGCCGACCCAACGCCTCTCAAATTCGGCTCTTGTCGTTCCTGGCTATAGTACCGGGCGCAGGCTTCGTAAATCTGACTCAGATTGATCAGGCTCGGCAAATCCGGTCAGGCGACGACCTTTTCGTGCCATCGCTGGTCGCCCGTGGCTGGGGGGAAATGGGAACTGAGGAGCGCGCCGCCGTGCGCATTACTGAAGCTGGGCGCGCCGTCCTGATCGATCCAGAGAGCGCTATCCCACTGAAGTGGAAGGCGTAAGCGCCGAAACTTGCGCCTCTTGCTGCCGACATACTCCAAGGCGCTTACGTGATTGTGATGTGTCGAAATACCGAATTTTGTATGCGGCTTGAAACCTGTATGTGCCTTCGTCCGTACCGCGGGGCATGAGCAACCGACCCGACCTCTACAACCCGCTCCTCCATGCCATTGCGACCGTTCTGGAAGTGCCGGTGACGGCGTTTCTCAGCGATCCCCTAGGAGATGAAGGTGGAGATGTGATCGCTCTTCTACGGGCGTGGGCAGCCATTGACGACGCGCAGGGGCACCGCCGGGTTCTCAACGCTGCGCTGCGCGAGGCGGATCGCTCGTCAGAGAGTTCGGGTGCATTGGCCGAGAATGTCACGCCGCTCCCCCCAAATCACGATTGATCCCTCGGGTCGGCAAAGGTGCTACTAACTGTCGGAGCCGGGCAATCGCCTTTGAGCCGTGGCGCCGACTTAGAGGCTCTAACAAAACCGGGTTTGGCGCGTTGAGTGAAGATGGCGAGACCGCTCCTTCCCGATGGCCTGTGGGCCGAGATCGCACCGCTGCTGCCGCCTGAACGGGCCAAGCCGAAGGGCG
>NZ_JBBXMY010000034.1:0-17811 GCF_038442315.1 Methylobacterium litchii
CGCCGGACCGTCCCCTCCGGCTCAAGTCTAAGGTCAAGTCCAGACACAAAACGATCCTCTCGTGCGGATCGTCAAACTGCCCGGTCAGGTCGCCCCACAGAAGATGGGGTCGGAACATCGCTCACCCTCCAAGGACAATCCGCATCCATGGCTCCCGCGTGCCGTAGCGTCTCGTTCGGCTCTTACCAAAACACTGATTAAATTACCCCGAGGTGATTGAAATCAGCCGGTAGGGGCTCGCTTGGCTTTCAAAAGCCGAGTTGTACGGTGAACCAGGTGCCTGTCCCCATCTGGAACTTTGTGCGTCCTTATTGGCTCATGTTCCTGGGCGAGCCCTCATCTCTGGGCGCTGTGTCATCCCCCCTGGGCGCTGTGTCATCCCCCCTGGGCGCTGTGTCATCCCCCCCTGGGCGCTGTGTCATCCCCCCCTGGGCGCTGTGTCATCCCCCCCTGGGCGCTGTGTCATCCCACTGAGCACAGCTACCCGCCTACAGCCTTCCAGCCGACTATGTGGCTTGATGGTGCGTCCGCACGGATGCAATCTCGAACTCCAACTGCATGGCTGACAGGGCAAACACGACGTTGGACCCCATTGTGTCTTAGACACCGCTCCCGGAGGCGCCCCACCGCTGGTCGACGTTTTGCGAGAGATCAGACAGCATCGAAGGCCAACCTCGCCTGCAGCGCCTCTTACCTCTCTACCGTTCTAGAACCTTGGTGAGGCCCTGAGCGAAGACAAAGCGGGGCCATCCCCGACCCGCAGGTCAAGGTGGCCGCCTGTCTTCGGCGATGTTGGCGGTCCAGAACCCCGGAGCCGGCCCCTCGCTTCAGACTCCTCGTCACCCCCGTCCGGGGAAGAGGATCGCTCGCAACTTCACGGCGATGAAGAACGGTTCGCCGACGACCCCTGGGCTTCGAGCTTTCGCGGTGCCCTTTGGACGTATGGTCGTATCCCCACAGTGTCCGTGTCCCCACCGCGCTGCTGGTCTAACCCGACCACGGAGGGCAAGCCGATTGCTGCTACGATCGGCTCAGAACGGATAGTGAACGATTTGGCGATAGGCAAGGGTGGCGGAAGGAGAAGCCTCTGACGAACTGCGTTGTCTCTGGGGCTTAGTAGACAGGGTCTCCGCGCGCTGAAGTGACAAGCGGCCACCCTGTCCGCTTGCTGAGGGCACAAGCGGCCACCCTGTCCGCTTGCTAGGGGTACAAGCGGCCACCCTGTCCGCTTGTTGATCAAGGCTACCGTTTACTGTGCCCAGTCACTGAGTTGGAGTGAGCGAGCAGCGGACAAACAGGCCGAACCTATCGAACCCTTTGTCCGGCCAAGAACCGCCTCAACAAAGGTGCAGGATGGCTCCCTCTTGGTCCCCAGGCGGCTCGCCTGACACGTCCCGTTGTTTCAGGGGTGATGCTTCTTCAGTTGCATCCGCGACAGCGCCCATTTCCGTGCCTCGATCCGGGTTCGAGCGCGGCGGATAACGTCCTGGTCCAGGACACGTCGGTTTCCGGCCTGCTTCCAATCCCGCGAGACATCGTCGGCGATGTCGATCATCTCATCGGCGATGCACTCAGCCCGGAATTGATGCGCCTCTTGGTACTGTTTCCGGAACTCGGGCTTATCGTTGGCCCACCGCAGGACCGTCGCTCGGCTGGGCATACCCTCTTGCCGGGCGAGCTGTGTGAGATTTTGGCCTTCGCTGAGCCCCTCGCAGATCCGGTCCACCACCTCCGGCGTGTATTTGCTCGGTCGTGCCATCTGTCAGAAGACCTTGCATCTACTACTGCGATCAGCGCTCGGCAGTGTACAGGCAAGGGGGTTTTGCGACCAGTACGTGCGCGTACGCGCGCGCGAGGGCTTCGGATCTTTTAAGCACTAAGCCTGCGGAGGTGATGGGTACTAAGGCGCCAGGCGGGGCCGCAGTCGCCACGCGTCTAAGCCGTAACGCGCTCAGGCATACGGACCTCGGAACAGATCGCCCATTGCTTTTCGCCTGAACAGCGTGAACCAGCGCCGCCGGCGATGCTCCGGCCGGTCGTGGATCATGTGGCAGCGTTGGCAGAAGGCCGCCAGATTGGCACTCGCGTTATTGCTGGTGTCGTGGTCGCGATGGGCAGCTGCCAGCACGACCCGGGTCCTACGCACTCGCGTCAGCACATCGTCCGCCCCGAGGGATAAGCGGGTGATCCTGCCCTGCCCGTCCCGCCATGCCCTAGCCTCCGCATCCCACCAGCGGCCATCACCGAGATGGTAGACGATCTGCCCGTGCGGACGCTTGCAGGCCTCGCAGCGGCCCTTGGCGCGCCCGAAGCGGATCACGACCGACAGCTGTGGCCAGTCAATGGGGTAGAAGAAGCGGTGCTCAGGGCGGATCGGCATGGGCTCACCCCCGGCCGGCGTTGGCGGCGCTGCGGGCCCGCGGGAAGTAGCTATAGAAGGTGTAGCGGCTGACGCCGAGGCGCTTGGCGATGGCGGCGACGGGGATGTCGCCTGCGGCCAGCATCGCGCGGCCAGCTGCAATGTCAGCCTCAGTGAGCTTCTTCGGGCGACCTCCCTTGCGTCCGCGGGCGAGGGCCGCCTTCAGACCTTCCATGGTGCGCTCACGGTTGAGGTCGAGAAAGTACTCGGCCATGGCGCCGTGCATCTGCAAGGCGAAGCGTCCGTGGGCGGTAGCGCTATCGAACTGCTCGGTGAGGGAGCGGAAGTGGACGTCCTTCACGCGCAGCCCGTCGATGGTGCGCATCATCTCGACCAGCGAGCGACCGAGGCGATCGAGCTTCCAGACGACGAGCACGTCCTCGGGGCGCAAGTAGGCGAGGGCGGCCTCGAACTCGGGTCGCTTGGTGCCGGCCTTGCCGGACTTCTTCTCCTCGAACAGCCGTTCACACCCAGCCTTGGTCAGCGCATCGCGCTGGAGGTCAAGGTTCTGGTCGAGCGTGGAGACGCGGGCATATCCAACGAGCATGTCAGGATAGTAGATTAGGCAGGTTTATCTGTCAGTAGTTTTCCTGCCACGTTTTCCTAACAATCGCAGGCTGATCTAGCCGAGCTCGGGCAAGCCGATCCAGCGATGTATGAAAAACGGTCGGTTTTCTGACATAGGCGGTCGCGCTACCTAGCGTTAAGTTCCAATGGGCCTTGCTGAATGGAACGGCCGTGCTGGAACATGGCCGCTTGCCATTCACCTCGGCCGTACGTGACAAACATCGTAATTGCCGGGAAGCGGGCTTAAGCTCCCGCTCTTGTGACAGCGAGAAATGGCCGTGGGTCGCCGGCCTGCTTTCAAGATTACCATGCGGAAAAGCGGACGACCCTTCGGTGAACGGGCGTGTCGCAAAGATTTTTGCCGCAGAAAATTATGCTCCCGGCGAGGGCATGCCCTGGTCCGATGGAGCGAAGCCGGGCCCGTCAAACTGCCAGATCGCCCCCGCTAGCGCGGCTGAATAGGCAGCGAGCGGGCATCGTAACACCTGGTTCGGAGAAGGTTATTTCGACCGTCGAGCGTTTGCGACACGCCCCGATCAAGCTGATCGACGGCGGACAAATGTCGAACTACACGGAACAAATATGGATGAGCGACCGCACAATACAAAGATAAATTGCCGCTATGAATTAGCAGATAACACTAATCAGATCGCGTATTCCGGAAAAGAACTCCGCTCTTAGCTTTAGAAAAACGAGCGCATTCTCAGACATCATCTCGACCCTAACAACCCGTGACGGAATATTTCCATCTGAAAACATATCAAGTGGGATAAATTGGAGCCCCAATGAAGGAAAATCTCCAATATCGTTTGACAGTAAAACTGGAATGATCCCAGCCGCACAGTATTCTATAAGTTTGGTGGGACACGCGACTTGATTCACTTCGGATTGGCTGCGGATGGCGAAGCCGAATTGAGACTTTTGGTATAGATCCCAAAGCTCATCTTCTGAAAACACGCTTTTAACCGTCAGTTTTTCCTTAATCGGCTGAGCTAGATGTCCGAATGCATTCCAGAACCCCGCCGCGTCGGCTGTGAGAATGTCGGTGCGCATGCCGCTCGCCTCAACTGCCTTCAGCATCACGTCGATGTTCTGCCAGCTATCAAGCGATCCAGCATAGAGTGCGCCCTCGGTCAGGAGCGACCGCTCGCGCACGACAGGGTATCTCGGGCTGGAGATCATGATCGGTATGTTGATGAATTTGGACTCGTCGATGCCCGGATATTTATCGATAAAGTAATTCTTCATACGGCGCGTCACGGAAACGACGTGCGTCGCCGCGCCAATCACAGATCTTTCAAGGTCGTAAAGCACATCCGCGCGTGAACGAAGGCCGCTGTACGTCGTCTCTTCGGGGACTATTCCGTGGAGATCCAGAATGGATATGTTTGCTTCGGCGAAAATCTTCTGTAGCGTTTTATGCTCCAGCGGATAGATCGAGTGCGAATAGATACCGAGGGCTTTCTCAGCAATCTGGAAAAGCATCTCCTGTTCGATTGGCGTCTCGTTGACGGTCAGTTCGAAGACATTTTCGCTGACGCTCGCAAAGACGGCTGGCCTCCCGGCTTCGGGAACCACTCTGACGTAGACACGACGCAAGGGACCCAATGCCGCGTCGATAGAGCGAACGCGGCGGACGTAGCCGTTGCTCCCCGCCGCAACATCGAAACCGACCCCACCCAACACGATGAGGAAGGGCTCACCCCCGAGTTCTCGCGTTAGAACGTCGACGACTGCGTTGCGCACGATCACCCCGCGGCTGGGATCAGCCTTCGAGGTCTTAAAGTCTAGGTCTCGTCGCACGCTGGCCCGCGCGGCCCGCTTATGAAGCTCGGATTGAAAAAAGCCGTTCGACCGTCCCACCGCGACATAGTGCTCGAACGGGCCGCCGTAGGCCGACATCGGCTCCTTGTACTCCCGCTCGTACCAGACAGGATCGAACATCTCGCTGGGCTGGCGCCTCTCTCGATCGCCGAACTTCATGAAATGTTCGACAGCCGCCATCTCGCTGTCGACGACATCGGGGTTGTTGCGCATGTACCAAGCCGCGTCGAAATCGGGAATGAAGATGCGCCCTTCTCGCAATCCCTTATCGAGGTAGCTGAACACGGCATTCTGGGCGTGCTTGCAAGCATCCGTATTGCTCTTTGCATACCAGAGCGGATCGAAATAGGGATTGGGCTTGCGGAATTGGCTGGCGCCAACCCGGACGTAGTGGGACAGAGGCTCCATCGAACCTGTATCGCCATAGATGCTGGCATACCATAAAGGAAGAAACACGCTATTGGGGTGACGGCCCTCCCGCCATCCATGGTGAAGGTAGTGGCCCAGCGGCTCAATCCCGGCGGCATCCACATCGGCATGGCCAGACACATACATCTTGATATCGAACCAGACCGATGGTGCGCGGCCTTCCCGCCATCCGAATTCTAAGTAGTGTGCAAGCGGCTCGATCCCGGCGGCTTTAACGTCGGGATTCTGATCGAGATACCATTCGGGGTCGAACAAGGGATGCGGACGCCGCCCCTCCTTCCATCCAAACTCCACATAGTGGGCAAGCGGTTCATACCCTGCTGCTGAGACATCGGGGTTCTGGTCGAGGTAGTGTGTCGGATCAAACAGGGGGTTCGGCCAGCGGCCCTCCGACCATCCTGAGCTAAGATAATGCTGCCACGGATCGAGGCCGGCGCTTACGACATCGGGATTGCGCTCGACGTACCACGAGGCATTGAACAACGGCAGGGCGTCTGGCACAATTGTCGTTGGTTCAGGGTTGGGGGCCGATGCGCGAAAAAATATAGGACGTCTCACTGGCGCGTGTTCCTTCATTCGCCAAGCTGGCGCAATATGAATCTACCAATCACATGAGTTCAAAAATCGACCTTAGCCCTTGGATCGTATCATCTCCGGAGACATGAAAGTCTCTCAGCTTTTCCACAGTGGGTTTGATTTGCAGCGGATTGAGAAGACAAGAAGCTACTTTGCCAGCGCCGTCTTGAACGTTTCCGAGCGCGTACAGCAAGGATGATGATCCTTTGACGACTTCTGAATGACCACTATTGTTGGCCAGCACCACAGGTATCCCGAAGGAAAGTGCCTCCGCGGCGGCAAGCCCCCATGTTTCGTGCCGCGAAGACGAGACGAAGACGCTACGGCCGGCGGCGAGCCTCTGCAGCCAAGAGTTCATGCCGACGAAAGACAGTGCGCCGACATGCAGGATCCGGTCGCGGACGCCCAGCTTCTCGGCCGTCTCTTTGATCAAGCTCCGGTCGACACTTGGGCTGATGATGATCATCCGAAGGTCGGGCACGGACTGCAAAGCCGATGCAAAGATCTGGACGGCTTCTTCCGTGTTCTTTCCCATTTCGATCCGGCCGACATAAAACATTACGGGCCAAGGAAGGGCCTGCAGCGTCATGACGCCGGGCGTAGGGACCCGGTTGGGAACAATCCGCACCGGAACATCGGTCAGCCGTCTGACTTGAAGAGCCGTGCTTTCGGATGGCACGGCAACTGCCTTCACCGTCTTAGGCATCGACCTCAGGTATTCCTGGCCGAGAAAGCGGCTAGTGTGACATTCTACAAATAGCTTTACCGCCGCTGGCACGAACTCGAATATTTCCGGGCTGTCAATGATATCGATGTAGTCATAATCTGAAAGCCTCGGACTATCAACAACCCGCAAGTAGTTGTGAATTTTGTAACGGTCGATCGCCTCATACATCGGCTTCAGTCCGCCATAGTTGCGGATGAAATGGACGTCCAAGCTGATTTCGAAATCACTCTGCGACAACGTTATAGCGCGGTTGAGGAGCACGCGCTCGACGCCTCCAGCCGTGGCGAACTGGTATACAGCCAAGATTTTTCGCTTACGCATTGGTCATGCCACCCAGTCTAAGAACCTGCGTCTCCAGGTAGACATTGACGCGAATTCGGCCATGACGTCGTAGTTTAAGTCGCCAGCCACCAGCCGCTCGATGGCGGCCTCAATCGCTGGTCGCGCCGCGGCCCAGTCCGCGACGACGGTGGTCTCGGGATAGTCCGCCAGATGCGGCATGCCGCTGGCAATTACTGGGAGGCCAAAGTATAAGTATTCGTAAATCTTGATGGGATCGACGGCCTCGCTCAATTTTGAGGGTACGAAGGGAATAATCGCAACGTGCCAGTCGGCGACATGCTCGGCGAGACGATCGGCCGGCACGAAGCCGACAAGGGTGACATTGTCGAGCTTCGCGGCTTCTGTCCGGACCCAGTCGGGCTCGCCATACCCGATCAATCGAAATTCCAGGGCGGAGCTCACCTTCGCGAGGGCTATGATGCCGCGCCAGTCGAACCAGGAATCGGTGAGGTGCCCGAAATATCCGACTATGGCCCGTTTGTCAGCGTTGAGGCTCCGCTTGGAAACGAAGCGATCACGGGGCTCGACGCCGCGAAGACCGTTCGCAACCCAGCGGATGTCAGGCCTGATCGCGTCGAATTTGTCCTTGAGGCGCGGCGACACCACGGTGACGCGATCCGCACCTGCAAGCGCCTGACGTTCGAGCTCCTCCGACCACCATACCGCCTGGCCGACAGACTTGAATTCCTCCCAGTCATCCAGAATGTCATAGGTGACGCGAAACCCGAGGGACCGAAAATCAGCGATGCGCTCGACGAAATCGTCGCTGGGAATGGTGAGCATGAACTCGCCTTCGCCCACGCCCCCGGTGCTACGCACGGTGTCGAGCAAATCTTCAAGATCGAAGCGCCCGATCTGCAGCAGCGTCGCACCGATCAGCATCCCCCGTTTCGCGAGATCCTCGTTCCGTCCCCACTGCCACGCCACGAAGACGACGAAATACCCGGCCGCAGCCGCTTCCTTCGCCAGCGCGATCGGTCTCTGGTTGTATTCAGGTGAAAATTCGAACGCCGACGTGATGACAAACAATCCCCGCCGCATGCCAGAATTCACCAAGGCACACATCGCCTTCAGGCGATTGAGTAGACGGTTGTCGGTGCCAAGGTCCTCGCCGACACCCTTGGTATCGTTCTCGCCGAGGACGGAGAAGGAATTGCGGAGAGGTTCTTCGGGCGTCCACGACGGAGATTGCGTCTGGCCTCTCTGGCTGCTCCGATAAAAATCATAGAACTTTTGCTGTGTCTCCGCCAGATTGCGTTCCATATCGCGGGTACGAGACAAGGCGGATCGGGTGGCGTCAAGTTCCCCCTGCAGCCGAAAAAGCTCGCTTTTGTGAAGGAGTGTGTGCCGCTTTCGCGTGGGATCTTCGACGTTCTCCATAGCTACGGGGATGGCGGCCGGTTCGGGCGGCTGCGTGTCGGCAGCAATGCTCGGTTGTGCGAGCGACCCGGCGGGGTCCGGTAAGTCCGCGACCGCGAGCGCCTCATCCAGCTCGCTGTCCGGATCTTCACCAGGTGAGGCGGGATCCTCATCGTGAGACGTTGGGTGAATGTCGACGTCTTCGAGGGCGATCTCCTGCGGCTGCGGAACGGTCGCGAAATCCGCCGCCACCTTGGGTTTGGCATCGGCCAGCCGTTTGCCAAGGTCCTGCATTTCACGTTGGACCGCGAGGTGCTCGAGGGTCAAAGTTGCGAGCCGGCCGACATTGGCGGCGAGCGTGTGCCCAACCAACGTAAACTCGTCCTTCTGTCCGCTCTCCGCCACGAGTGCTGACACACGTTCAAGAACCCGATCCTTGGCGTAGACCAGCAGCACTTGCTGGCCAGACCACCACGTATTGGGGATCGAGGACGTGTCGACGATCTTTATATAGGACAGGTAGAAATCTCGACCAACGATCGGAGGAATTGTGTTGTAGTCAAATACAAAAAAATGCTCCGACAAATCTGTGTAATCCTGAAAAGGCAGAAGCAGCCAAATGTAGTCCGAAGAAATTTTAGAAATTCTGTCGAGAATAATTTGAGGGCTGACGAAATGTTCAAGGACGTTGGAAGAAAAAATGATGCTTGAAGATTTTTCGAAGGGAGTGCTGGAGAAACGTCGATTCGGGTATTGCTTCGCGGCTTGTTCAATCGCTATACCAGAAAAGTCATATCCGGAGACATCACTTTCAACGAAATACTCACTCAGAACTTCGACGGCATCGCCGAGGGCACATCCCCAGTCACAAATCGACAGTTTGCGTTCTCGAATATCATCGAACAGCCAGGATGGAGAATTGTTCAGTGCTACTTTGCAGAAAAAGATTGTCTGAGCGGGGCCGCCCTTTTTCTCCCAGTCGCCGCGAAACCTGCCGTCCCAGTACTGTTTAGAATTGACTTGTTCCGCAACAGACCCTTCGCCGCTTTCTAC
Source organism: Methylobacterium litchii (assembly GCF_038442315.1). NCBI lineage: Bacteria > Pseudomonadati > Pseudomonadota > Alphaproteobacteria > Hyphomicrobiales > Methylobacteriaceae > Methylobacterium > Methylobacterium litchii. Next base: position 9,297 of record NZ_JBBXMY010000034.1, read on the forward strand.
GCCGGTGCCAGACTGATTTTCCATCGCAATCTACCTGTAGAGTGAACCGCAAGCCCGCGCCGCAGGAATTTAGAACTGTGAAATGGCCCTAACCCGCGGGAAAAGGAACCGTCGCAAAGTATTTCTCGAGTCTATCGCAGATCCGGGTTGCAGCATGCCCATCGCCGTAGGGAGAAACTCCTTTAGCCATACTTTGGTAGAAGGCAGCATCACTCAGCAGACGCGTCACAGCCGCCACGATCCCAGCCCGGGATGCTCCGACAAGAGCCGCAACCCCGGCGTGTACAGCTTCAGGGCGTTCCGTTTCGTTCCTCAGAACAAGCACGGGCTTGCTCAAGGCCGGTGCTTCCTCTTGCAGGCCGCCGCTATCGGTGAGCACGAGGTCGCATCGATCCAGAGCCGCGAAAAGCGATGGATAGTTCAGAGGCTCGAGTAGATGCACTCGTGCTTCTTGCCCGAGCATCGTCTCAGCCATCGCCTTGACGTTCGGATTGGGATGAACCGGGTAAATAACGTGGAGGCGAGGAAAATTCTTCAACAGGTCTTGGACCGCAAGAAACACTTGGTTCAGCGGTTTGCCAAAGTTCTCGCGCCGGTGTGCGCTCATGAGGATGACTTGTGCATCATCAGGCAAAGCAATCGGAAGGGCAGGCCTGTGGTTCCGCGTCAAGAAAAGCGCGTCGATGACTGTATTGCCGGTGACTAGAATCGACTGGTCGTCGATGCCTTCTTTCAGCAGATTGTCTCGGGCGCCTGCCGTCGGCGCGAAATGCAACTTAGCGCTGATGCTCGTGACAACCCGATTGAATTCCTCGGGAAACGGGTAGGCGAGATCGAACGTCCGCAAACCGGCTTCGACGTGGGTGAACGGAATCCGGCGGTAGAAACACGCAAGAGATGCGACAAAGACAGTCGTTGTGTCGCCCTGCGCAATAACCAGCTCAGGCTCCACGACTCGAAGATAATCGTCGACTTTCTGCAACAAACGAGACGTCAGTCCGGCCAAGGTCTGGTCCGGCAACATGGCGTCGAGATCATGATCTGGTGTAATACCAAAATCGCTGAGCGCTTGATCTAAGAGGCCGCGATGTTGGGCAGTAGCCAATACATCGACTTCAGCCCAGTGTTGCTGTTTCAAGGCCAGGATGACTGGAGCCATCTTGATCACTTCTGGCCGGGTCCCAACCAGACAACAAATGCGTCGTCGAAGCACTATCTAGGATCCTATTCAAGGGGGGGTGAAGACCGCCCGTGAAATTAGTAGGACCTAAAGAGGCCCAGGTTCGAGTTATTCGAAACGTTGCTTAAGGCGCGACCCGGTTAGAGGAGACCATCTGTTACGTCAAGGCGATCTTCGGCGACGTGGACCGCGTGAAATTATTTCGAGCGGGGCGGTGCATCTTACCGGTGTGTTCGCGAGCATGCAGTGTGAGGCCACTCCTGCTGCGCGCCCGATTACCTCGTGAAGGCGGACTGCATCCGACAGCGAGTGACCGGCATGGAGGATCAGCACCTTGAATATGAACCCGAGGTCGAACGCTGGACAACTGCTCTTGACTTGTCCGAGCGGGGCACGGCACGGGCGAGGTCCTTCCAGGATAGCTCGAAATCGACGATGCGGCTTAACCGCTCCAGGGCGTTGCCCTCGGCCGAGAGATCCTTCAGACGCTCATCCACGTCGAAAAAACTGGGCTGACCGCGCATCGCAGCACCTCACAGACCGCCGGCGCCATCACACCACGAGACCTTCAAACCGCGAGGATTTTTGGAGGTGTCAAGTCATGTTTGGAACAGGCTTTTTCGCACTTTTTATGAGGTTGCTCGTTGGACTTGCCAATCGGTGCCATATTAACTTTTCAATCCTCAATGATCCAAATATTCTGCGATTTTACGAATATTGATCAAGCTAAACCGATGATTCGCATCAATTGCAAGCTTATTCCCACAGAGCGCCCCGCGTGCGTGTTTGATGCCTGGCCATTATTCCGCAAGGGCGGTTAGAACGCTCTCTAATCCCGTGTTATGAATATTCTTAAACTTAAAATCTAGTTGGCAGCTTAATTGCAAACTTAGCGATTCGCTTTCTGAATAAATATGCGGGACAAATTACGATTAACATTCCTGCTGAACGTCATGATGCAATATTTTTGCAATCCCTTCAATATAAAGTTACAGAAATTTGCTATTTGATCTCATAATTGCCAACCGACGAGGCCTAATTATCCACGAAACCGATCAACAAAAATTTAATTAAGGACTTCATAAGATTTTCTAAATCATTCTACAGTCACGGATTTTGCAAGGTTCCTAGGTTGATCAACATCTTTCCCCATTTGCACAGCCGTATGGTACGCTAGTAGTTGGATTGGGATTGCGTAGATGAGGGGCGCAAGTGTCGTGTTCATTTCTGGCATCATAAAAGTCGCCAGCGTTTCCAGCCCATGCTCGGCCGCGCCCTTGGCATCGCCGATCAACACGATGCGCCCGCCGCGCGCTGCGACCTCCTGCATGTTCGAGACCGTCTTCTCAAACACCGCGTCATGGGGTGCAATGACGATCACCGGAACGCTCTCGTCGATCAGCGCGATCGGCCCGTGTTTCAGCTCGCCCGCCGCGTAGCCCTCGGCGTGGATGTAGCTGATTTCCTTCAGCTTCAGGGCGCCTTCCAGCGCCATCGGGTAGCTCGTACCGCGCCCGAGGTAGAGCACGTCACGCGCCTTCGCGACCTCGCGGGCGAGGCCCTCGATGGCGGGCTCGTGCGCCAGCGCGTCGGCCATCAGGCCCGGCGCCTTGATCAGGCCGTCGATCAGCCGCTTCTCGCCCTCGGCGTCGAGGGTGCCTCGCGCCCGGCCCGCCGCGATGGCGAGGCAGAGCAGCACGGTCAGCTGGCAGGAGAACGCCTTGGTCGAGGCCACGCCGATCTCCGGCCCGGCGAGCGTCGGCATCACGACGGAGGATTCCCGCGCGATGGTCGAGGTTGGCACGTTCACCACGCAGAGCGTGTGCTGGCCTATCGACTTGGCGTAGCGCAGGGTGGCCAGGGTGTCGGCGGTCTCGCCCGATTGCGAGATCACCAGGGTCAGCCCGTCCCGCTCCAGCGGCGCCTCGCGGTAGCGGGCCTCGGAGGCGACGTCGATCTCCACCGGCAGGCGGGCGATCTGCTCGAACCAGTAGCGGGCGACGAGCCCGGCATAGAAGGCCGTGCCGCAGGCGGTGATGTAGACGCGGCTGAGCTTGGCGAAATCGAAGGGCAGGGCCTCCGGCAGGATCACCCGGCCCTCGGCCATATCGATGTAATGGGCGAGCGTCCGGCCGACGACCTCCGGCTGCTCGTGGATCTCCTTGGCCATGAAGTGGCGATACTCGCCCTTGTCGACCCGGAACGCCTGGGTGGCGATGGTCTGGCGGGCGCGCTCGACCACGGCGCCGGTGGCGTCGCGGAATTCGACGCTGTCGCGGGTCAGGATCGCCCAGTCGCCCTCATCGAGATAGGCGATGGCATCGGTGAAGGGGGCGAGCGCCAGGGCGTCGGAGCCGAGATAGTTCGCGCCCTGCCCGTAGCCGACCACCAGCGGCGCCCCGTGCCGGGCGCCGATCAGCAGGTTTTCTTCGCCGGAGAAGATGAAGCCCAGCGCGAAGGCACCGCGCAGGCGCGGCAGGGCGGCGGCCACGGCATCGACCGGGCCCTTCCCCTTGTCCATCAAGCGGCTGACGAGTTGGACGACGACCTCGGTGTCGGTATCGCTCTCGAAGCGGATGCCGTCCGCCTCAAGCTCCTGCTTCAACTCGCGAAAGTTCTCGATGATGCCGTTATGCACGACGGCGAGGCGCGCCGTGGCATGGGGGTGGGCGTTCACCTCGGTGGGGCGGCCGTGGGTCGCCCAACGGGTGTGCCCGATGCCGATCGTGCCGGTGAGCGGCTGCTCGGCGAGCTTGGCTTCGAGGTTCACGAGCTTGCCCGAGGCACGCCGACGCTGGAGGCTGCCATGCTCCAGGGTGGCGATGCCGGCGGAGTCGTAGCCGCGGTATTCGAGCCGCCGTAGCGCCTCGATCACCTGCCCCGCTACCGCGTCGCGCCCGACGATGCCGACGATGCCGCACATTCTACCCTCTCTCAGACTCTTGGCGTCTACGGCACCCTCGGCGCTATCAGTTGCGCACACGTGGCGGGAAGTGGGGGGCATAGATCTCAGCGCGAGCCCCCCCTGAAGAGACTTTCGCCGGCCGCCGAATCGGGAAGTGCGGGTCATAGAGGTCGAGCCGCTCCCGTTTTGGGTGGCTCTTCGCCTCTGATGTGAGGGTCGGTTCCGACGCTGCCTTCATCGCCTACAATCCATGGTTGTACGTGCGGCCTTGTAAGTCATCAGCCAAGTGTAAGCTGTTGCCTTCTTACCATAGTCAGTGCCGGCGCGGCTTTTAGGTTTTTTAGCCTAGGTTTTGGAACGACTACCTTGCAGTAGTAATTAGCCTCCGCGAGGTGGCTCTCCCCGGGATTTGGTGAATCAGGCTGCTAGTGCACTGACTCAGACGGATGGTTCAGGGGATCGGCTGACAGCGGCGAGGATGTCGGTGGCGGGCTTGGTCCAGACGAAGGGTCTGGCGCGCTGGTTGTGGTCGGCGATATAGCGTTTGATGGCCGCCTGCAGGTCGATGACGCCGGTGAAGGAACCTCGCCGCAGCCGACGACGGGTGAGCGCCGAGAAGAAGCCCTCGACCGCGTTGAGCCACGAGGCCAAGGTCGGGGTTGAAGTGGAACATCCAGCGCGATTGGCGGACCAGCCAGGCGCGCACCTTCAGATGCTTGTGGGTCGCGACGTTGTCGAGGATCGCGTGGATCGCCGTGTCGGGCGCAACGGTGGCCTCGATGGTGTTCAGGAGCCAGATGAACTGGGCGTGTCGCAAACGCTCGACGGTCGAAATAACCTTCTCCGAACCAGGTGTTACGATGCCCGCTCGCTGCCTATTCAGCCGCGCTAGCGGGGGCGATCTGGCAGTTTGACGGGCCCGGCTTCGCTCCATCGGACCAGGGCATGCCCTCGCCGGGAGCATAATTTTCTGCGGCAAAAATCTTTGCGACACGCCCGACGGAACTGGCGCAGCCGCTTCTCGACCAAAGGCGCGTAGGCGAGCACCCAGCGGTTGATCGTGGAGTGGTCCACCTCCAGACCGCGTTCCAGGAGCATCTCCTCGATGTCGCGGTAGCTCAGCGGGTAGCGCAGGTACCAGGAGACCGCCTGGACGATCAGCGCCGCCTCGAAGTGCCGGCCCCGGAAATCAGCTTGGGCGCGCTGCTTGAGCCTAGCGGCGATGGCGGACAGGATCATGGGCCAGCTCCAAAACGGAGCGGCAAGCTGAGCGGGTACGGCTAACGACCCGTGAACGAAGGGCCGTTCGGGTTTGCGACAGGCCCTCGTCGAGGCCGTCTGCTGCCCCTCGGCAGCCTTTCAACTGTTCCAAGCGTGAGGCCGGCGCGGCGCCCTGCCGAGCGAAGGGCCGGCCTCATGCGCCTGCCGCCTGTGACGTCGTTCGTCTGGGCGGATTCTGGGCTGCAAGACGCCCTCGCGACGGTGTTGCCGTCCTCGTTTTCCCCGGATTTGAAACCTTGGTACTCGTGGTGGTCGGGGAAATAGCACCTCCCCCCTGCCCCACCGATCGGCGCACGAGCCGGTTCCAAGCGATCCAATCGCGGCCGACGATCCGGACCACGCTCGACAGGTTGCGCCAGGCCGACGAGCGCCTTTCCTCGATTGTGATGATGCCTAGGTCCTTCGCCCGGCGTAGCGTTGCCCGAACCGTTGACCGGCTTACCCCCGCGAGGGCGGCTATCTGCTCGTGGTAGAGGCGGCAGTCCCCACGCTTGACCGTCTCGACCGCGACGACGGCGAGGGCCGCCTGCTCGGCGAGGGTGAACTGCGCCGCGAGCTGCGGCGGGAGGCGGCCTGAAGCCGCCCACCGCCGTCTACGCTCCATACTGGCGTCCGTGCGCGGCCGAGAGCCGGCCCGGCGAGGCAAGACCGTCCCGATCTGCCGAGCGCCGTCCTGGGGCTGCTCTGCGGCTTGCAGGGGCATCCTGTAATCTTGAACCCCCCTGCTCTGCCGGGCCTCGATCAGGCCGGACAGCACCTCGGCCTCGGCCTCAGTGATCTGTCCGTCTCCGAATGCCCGCCATAGCGCGGTGGCGATGGCCGGTAGCGCGGCCTGCGGTGCTTCTTCCGCCCGTCGGCGGATCTCATCTGCGTACATCGTCCCGCACCCATCGAGGCGCGCGGCATGGCTCACGCGCTCTGACGAGCGCGCTTGCGTCCAGGCAAAGCGGGACCGGTGCAGAAGTTGGCGCTTCCGCTTGACGCCCTAGGGGCGCTCGTGAGACTGTCGGGGAGTGATTGATCCCGCCGGTCTCTCTGAGATCGGTCCACGGCCTCCCAGGTTGGCGCTTGGGGGGCCGTTGCTTTTTCTAGGTCTCTACCGCGTCGGTTGATCTCCTGACGGCGACTCCCGGAGGCCGGGCGCCGTAAACCGCGACTTTGCGGTGAGCCGCCGCCGCTGGCAACTCCCCGTCCCAAACTTAGCCGGTCGCGGCCGAGCTGTCTTCTCTCTGACAGGTCAGCAAATCGACAAGTTGTCAGGCTGACGTGTCAACACTCTGACGTAGAAACAGCCTGATAGGTTGCATCGACAGTCCGTTGCGTTGAAGAAGTGTAAACTCGTCGACGCGATGGTGTGGCACGCCGTCAGATCGTCACGGCGTCAGGAGGTCAACGCGATGCGCACGCTCGCTCTGGTTTCGCAGAAGGGAGGCGCCGGGAAGACGACGCTCGCTCTGCACCTTGCCGTTGCCGCGCACCGCGCCGGCCTTCAGGTCGCCATCGCCGACCTCGACCCGCAGTCGTCGGCCTGGAAGTGGTCTGAGCGGCGCAAGGACCACCCGGAGGCGGTCGTGACCTCGGCGGAGCAGCTCGACCATGTGAAGGCGCAGGCCGCGGCAGGCGGCCTCGACCTGCTCATCATAGACAGCGCGCCGCACGCCGACCGGCCGGCGCTCGTGGCCTGCAAGGCTGCCGACCTGGTCCTCATTCCGTGCCGCGCTTCGATCCTCGACATCGACGCCATCGGCCAGACTCACGACCTGACGACGATCGCCCGGAAGCCCTCGTGGGTCGTTTTCAACGCTTGCAACACCTCGACGGAGTTCGACCTCGACGAGGCGCGCGCCGGGCTTCAGGAGCGCGACATCCCGGTCTACCCGGGGGCGGTCTACCAGCGCGTGAGCTACTCGCGAGGCTTCATCCCCGGCAGAACGGCCCAGGAGATCGAGCCCGGGGGGAGGGCGGCTTCCGAGATCGATGACCTGTTCCGGTGGACGGCCGCACAGATGGGCCTCACCCTTCCGCAATCCGCCAGCATCGAGGCCGCGTGATGAGCGCCGCTCCCCGTTTTAGCCTCCGGGCCGCCGTAACCGACAGCGTTTCAACCGGTCGCCGGGAAGAGGCCCCCGAGGCGATCGAAGCCGAAGCGACTCCCGAGCCCGCCGCTCCGCCGCCGCCGCGGCGGCGCGCCGCGAAGCCCCCGGCCGAACCGGTCAAGACCAAGCGCCCGACGACCCGCGAGGGCGCGCGCGGGATCACGGTCTGGGTCGAGCCTGAGATCTATCGGATGATCAAGCTGGTCGGCCTCGACGCGGACATGACGACCCAGGATGTCATGATGGAAGCCATCGGCGACCTCCTCGCAAAGAAGGGGAAGGGCCGCATCGCGAAAACGCGATGACGGCTCACCGCGCTGACGTGTTGACACGTACAGGCTGCACACGCCGATCGCGCGCGCCAGCTCGGGCCGGTCAACGCGCTTGCCGCTTTCGGCCTCTGTGAATTCGGCCACCACGGCAGCGTCGCTAGCGAACGCACGCACGGCCTGTCGCTGGGCATCTAGGCCCAGACCGCTCGCCTCCTGCCGGGCGGTCGACACGCGATAGTAGGCGACCAGCTTGCCCGACCCCATGCCCTGACCTCCGTATCGACGTTGGTTGACGCCGATGTCAGGGCGGCAACGGGCATGCTGGTTAACAGGCGGTTTTCGCCCAGATCAGGTGAGGATTATCCCTGGCCCATCCGCGGGATGAGCCATGCCCGACCTGACAGCGCCGCTGTTCGTGGCCTCCGGCTTCGTCGGGATCGGCTGGCTGATCATTCGCGCCGACCGTGAGTACACTGACGCGATCCGGCACACACTCACGATATTTGCCCTGGTGCTCACCCTCCTCGTCACAGCCGGCGTGATGGCGAAGCTGCGGGCGGCAATGGGTGCTGGGCGGATGTCGCATCGGGTCGAGGCCCGATCCCAGGTCGAGCGCCCTTCGGCGGTGGCAAGGAAGCCTTAATCCAGCCCTCCAAGGTAAGCGTCGTTCTCAGGCCACGGCTTTGAGGGGCTGTGGGGCGTAGGCCCAGGGCAGCAGGTCGTCGATATGGCTCTGCAGATGGCCGTCGACGATGCGGGTGATGACGTCGGTCAGGTAGGC
>NZ_JBBXMY010000035.1:0-13632 GCF_038442315.1 Methylobacterium litchii
CGCCCTTCGGCTTGGCCCGTTCAGGCGGCAGCAGCGGTGCGATCTCGGCCCACAGGCCATCGGGAAGGAGCGGTCTCGCCATCTTCACTCAACGCGCCAAACCCGGTTTTGTTAGAGCCTCTAAGACCATCCAAAAGGATACGGTACGCGTCGCCGTCGAGGCCGCGATGCGGTTCGGCTGGGACCGCTGGATCGGCGAGGACGGCGCCTTCGTCGGCATGACGGGCTTCGGCGCCTCTGGCTCGCCGGAGGATCTCGCCCGTCACTTCGGCCTCACAGCCGAGGCGGTGGCCGGGCAAGCTCGTATGCGTGTCCTCCGTTCTGTCCCGTCGTTCGCGGGCGAGGGACACAAATCTGCCTTTGATCAGCGTCGATCCGACCGGCCATAACCACGATCGACTCCATGTGCTGAGACGTCCGCATCGACGCCGGAGCGCGCTACCGACGGCCTGAACGGTCTATTCGCTCGGGGAACTAAGCGCGAGAGCTTGGGTTGGCGCAGTGTTTCCGTGGCGTTTCTGCTCACGTGGGGGATTTCGGTATGGCAGTTCGATTCCTGGTCCTGGCAGCAGGTCTCACGCTTGCGGCCGTCAGCTTCACCGCACCGGCTTCGGCCGCCGGCGTCGATCGCGCGGCGGGTTTGAACGATACGCCGACGAGCTGGGCCAGAATGACCCGCCACCGCTCGAAGATGGGTCGCCCGATGTACCGGAATAGAGGAGCAGGGACGGCATCGACGTCGGCTCCGAACGGCCGTGGGTACGGCATGGGCCCGACCGGCCAGCCGAGCGGCGTCAAGTAAAACGTCCGAATTGGCGCGAGCCGAGCATGAACTCGGCTCGCGCAGTCGTTTCTCTTCTTCCATCGCTTCGGCCGTGCACGAGGTTGTGCATGGCCGGTTATTCCGTCACGCGACGAAAGGTAGTCCTTTGTCGATGCGATATGCACGCCGCTCTTCGATCCGCTTTGCCATCACGGGCGGACTCGGCCTCCTGACCCTCGCGCTGCCGGGTGCAGCACACGCGCAATCGGTCGGCAGCAGGATCGATCAGCCGACCCCAGGAACCTTGCCTGCCGGGACGCATAACGCGGGCAGCTCCACCGCGCCGGCCAATCAGCCGACCGGACGTGTCGCTCCGCCGAGCGCGATCAGTTCGTCCACAGATGTGATGAAGGGGGGGGCGATCCAGGGCAACGGAAGCAGCGGGAACGTCAATCCCATGGAGCATCTGCCCGACAACATGAAGCGTTGATCGGTCAGTCACGCTGCGCAAGCGACGGGTCAGCGGACACCGGTTGTCCGCTGATTATCGCTGTCCCGACGAAGAGGCCCGGCTTGATGCGGTCCTCTGAAAACAAGCTCGATCACGCCGCATGAACATCATAAATCGGGCGCGCCACCAAGTTCTGGCGCTCGTTCGGCGGTCGTTACGGGAGTTTATCGGTCTTCCGCTCATCGTCGTCGCGGCGTTCCTCGGTCTCTTCGCGCTGAGCTATCTGCTCGACGATGCGCTGTGGGATCGCCCTGGCCCCACACCGATCCCCTGGCTCTCCCATCTCCTCGGTGACACGGGCGCGATCGCAAGCCTGCTCGGCACCGTCGCGTCCGGGATGATCACGGTGACGTCGATCACCTTTTCGCTCCTGCTGATCGCCGTGCAGCAGACCGCCTCGACGCTCTCGACGCATGTCTACGACCAGTTCATCCAGCGACGCTCGAACAAGCTCAGTTTCGGCTTTTTCGTAGGTCTCAGCGTCTTCGTGCTGTTGACGCTCGGCAGCGCCAATCCCGACCACAAACCGATCATCGGAGCGCTGATCTCGCTCCTGATGACGGGTGCGGCGCTCTGCATGGTGGTGATCCTGATCTACAGCACCATCGATCAGATGCGTCCGCACTCGGTCATCGCTGCGATCCACGACCATACGATCAAGGCCCGCACCGTGGACGGAAGCATGATCGAGGGCACCCGCCGGACACCGCGTGCGGGCCTGTCGTGGTCGCAGGTCGTCCGAACGGACGCTTACGGCGTGGTCTGCGGTATCGACCTGCCGACGATCGAGCGATCCGCCGCGGAGCATGACGCCGACATCGAGATCGTCGCCCGCGTCGGCACCAATCTCGCCTTCCGCGATCCCCTCTTTTGCATCCACGCCGCCCGACCCATGTCGGGCGATGCACTATTGGCGCTCGATCGGTCGATCACCGCAGCCATCAAGATCGAAGCGCGCCGAACGATCGACAGCGATGCCGGCTTTGGGATCGAGCAGCTTTACTCCATCGCCTGGACGACTGCCTCGACATCGAAGCAGAATCCGCAACCGGCGATCCTGGTGTGCCACTGTCTGCGGGACATCATCGCCCGCTGGAGCAGCGCCGATACGATCCCGGAGCGCACCGCGTCCCGGATCGTCTACGCCGATCGCGGGGTGGACGATGCGATCCTGGCGATCGCCGCCATCGGCGTCGTCGCTTCCGAGAGCATGCAGAACACGCTGGCCGCCGAAGTCTGGCGGACCCTCGCGACGTTGATCGATGATGTCCCGGCCGAACGTTTGCCGGCGCTCACCGACACGGTGCGGCGGCTCCTCTCGAGCCTCGGAGACCACGTCCTGACCCGCGATCTCGAGGAGGAACTGAACCGTTGCCGGCGAAGCTTGGAGGGCAGAGGTGAGCCGGATGTCGCCGAAGACATCCGGGCGGCGGCTGGCACGCTGGCTGAAAGCATCGGCACGCTCAATTCCCGTGGGACGCGCGTGCCGACCTCTGCCTAAGAGACGTTGCGCGTCACTTCTTCTCTGGTGAAGGCCGCGACGGCTCCGGAGACAAGCCCTTCGCCTCGTGAGCGCCCGTGCCGTGCACGGCATCGCTGCCGATGATACCGCCGCCCACGGAGGAGGCCGGTGTGCTCCCGTTGGAGGCTCCGGCCCCCGTATCGGGTGTTTGACGGGTCGTCATCGTAGCCGTCCCGGCTGCGTTCGGTGCGGCTGTCTCTGCGAGCGCAACGCCCGATCCGGCGGCGACGACGACGGCAGCAATGAAGACCTTGGCAAACATGATGCTCTCCAACAGGGCCGGCCTCAACGCCTGACGATCAGGTGGGTTTCGCGGGGCGTGCGGGACAGAGGTCGGAGCGCCCGCCACCCGCAGTCGGGAAGCGTAGCTCCCCGACTGCTCTGACGAGGCGGCCGATCTTACTTCAGGCGCGCGGCAGCCCAGGCGATATGGTCGGCCATGAAGGTCGAGATGAAGAAGTAGGAATGGTCGTAACCCTCGCGCATGTTGAGGGTCAGGGCGATGCCGGCCTTCTTGCAGGCCTCTTCCAGCAGCCAGGGGCGGAGGCCGTCCTGAAGGAAGCTGTCGGCGGTGCCTTGGTCCACGAGGAACTCGGGGAAGCGCTTTCCGTCTTCGATCAGCGCGGTGGCGTCGTGGGCGCGCCAAGCGACCGGGTCGGCACCGAGATACTTCTCAAAGGCCGGCTTCGACCAGCCCGCCGAGGAGGGTTGGGCGATCGGCGCGAAGGCGGAGCAGGATTTGAAGCGCTCCGGGTAGGTCAACGCGATGGTGAGCGCTCCATGGCCGCCCATGGAGTGCCCGAAGATGCCCTGGCGGGTCATGTCGGCGGGGAATTCCTTCGCGATGAGCGCCGGCAACTCTTCCGTGATGTAGCTCCACATCCGGTAATTCGTGTCATAGGGCGCCTGCGTGGCGTCCAGATAGAATCCGGCGCCGGAGCCGAACTGCCAATTGCCCTCCTCGTCCGGGATGCCGGGGCCCCGCGGGCTGGTATCGGGGGCCACGATCATGACGCCATGCTTGGCGGCCGCCGCCCGGTACTCGCCCTTGTCCATGACGTTGGCGTGGGTGCAGGTGAGCCCCGACAGGTACCACAGCACCGGGACCGGGCCGTTCTCGGCCTGGGGCGGCACGAACACCGCGAACGTCATCGGGCATCCCGTGGTCTGCGCGTCGTGCTTGTAGACGCCCTGCGTGCCGCCGTGGGCGCGGGCCTTCGAGATGGTGTCCATCAGCATTGTTCTCCTGCTTCGGAGGCGAAAGCCCCGCTCCGGGGCCGGATGGGACACGGATCCCGAGACCCGAAGGACGGGATCCGTGTCCGTCATTCTCAGTAGACGACGACGGACCGGATCGACTTGCCCTCGTGCATCAAGTCGAAGCCGTGATTGATGTCTTCGAGCGGCATGGTGTGGGTGATCAGATCATCGATGTTGATCTTGCCCTCCATGTACCAATCCACGATCTTCGGCACGTCCGTGCGACCGCGCGCGCCGCCGAAGGCCGAGCCCTTCCAGACGCGGCCGGTGACGAGCTGGAACGGGCGGGTCGAGATCTCGCGGCCGGCCTCGGCCACGCCGATGACGATCGACTCGCCCCAGCCGCGATGGCAGCACTCGAGGGCTTGGCGCATCACGTGGACGTTGCCGGTGCAATCGAAGGAGAAATCGGCGCCGCCGCCGGTCAGATCGACGATGGCCTGGACCACCTTGTCGGTGCCGACCTCGGTCGGATTGATGAAGTGGGTCATGCCGAATTTGCGGGCCATGGCCTGCTTCTCTGGGTTGATGTCGACACCGATGATCTTGTCGGCCCCGACCATGCGGGCAGCCTGGAGAACGTTGAGGCCGATGCCGCCGAGACCGAAGACGACCACGTTCGCGCCCGGCCACACCTTGGCGGTGTAGATGACCGCGCCGATCCCGGTGGTCACGCCGCAGCCGATGTAGCAGATCTTGTCGAAGGGAGCGTCTTCCCGGATCTTGGCCAGCGCGATGGCGGGCAGGACCGTGAAGTTCGAGAACGTCGAGCAGCCCATGTAGTGGTACACGGTGTTCGCTCCGGCGGGGCTGCCGCCGGTGGAGACGCAGCTGAAGCGGCTCGTGCCGTCCGGCATCACGCCCTGGCCCTGGGTCGCCCGGATCGCGGTGCACAGGTTCGTGCGCTGGGACAGGCAGGACTTACAGTTGCGGCATTCCGGCGTGTACAGCGGGATGACGTGATCGCCGGGCTTCAGCGTGGTGACGCCGGCGCCGACCTCGCGGACAATGCCCGCGCCTTCATGGCCGAGGATCGCCGGGAACTTGCCCTCGGAATCGAGGCCCGAGAGGGTGTAGGCGTCGGTGTGGCAAATCCCGGTGGCCATCAGCTCGACCAGGACCTCGCCGGCCTTGGGTCCCTCGATGTCGATGGTCTCGATCGTGAGAGGCTTCTTGGCCTCCCACGCGACCGCGGCGCGCGTCTTCATCACGTGTTCCTATTGTCTGGATGATCACGGACGGCGCCGAACTGCCGACTCTTCGGCGCACCTCGCTCAAGGGCTGCACACCGAACGGTCCGTGGATCTGGCGCGTGTGTGATGCTTCTTGCGCCCGGATGCAACGTCTGCGTCCGCGTCTCCGTCAGGATCACGACCCGGCCGCCACTGCGGCGTGGGGGCCTACCAGGGCAACGTCTTGCCCCGGTAGTCGAGATACTGGGCGCCGGGCTCGCCGAGCCGTGCCGTGATCACGTCGGCGAGGCCCGTGACGCTGGTGGCCACGTCGATATCGGCGCCCTCTCCGCCCATCTCGGTGCGGACCCAACCCGGATGCAGGACCAGCACGGAGACGGAATCCGCCCGGTGGCGGATCTCGAAGCTGCGCGCCAGAGTGTTCAGCGCCGCCTTGCTGGCCCGGTAGGTCTCCCAGCCGCCCGCCTCGTTCAGGCTGACGCTGCCGAGGATCGAGCTCATCAGGGCGAGGCTGCCGCCCGGCGCGAGGCGATCCAGGAAGGTCTCGGCGAAGCGGATCGGGCTGACCGCGTTGGTGAGGTAGACCTGCGCGGCGACGTCCCGGGGCACCGCGTGCAGCGGATCGTGCGCCTGCGTGGCGACGCCCGCCACCACGAAGATCAGGTCGAAGCGCTCGGAGGCCAGCCGGTCGTGCAGGGCGGCGACGCTGGCATCGTCGTCGATGTCAGCGGTCTCGATGCGCAGGGCGTCCGCCTTGAGGCGGGCGAGATCGGGGGACGGTGTGCGCTGGGTGGCCGTGACGCGCCAGCCACGCGTCAGGAAGATCTCGACGAGGCCGAGCCCGAGGCCGCGGGACGCCCCGACGATCAGGGCATTCTTTTGGGATGGGGTCATGGAGGGTCTCCGGGATCGGTCGGCCGGATAAGGCGCGAGCGGCTTCGGCGGTTTCATGACCCAGCGAGGAGCCGAGGGGGGATGGCAGGCGTGCCCAACCCCTTCATCGAAGCAGACCGCGACCCCGACAGGGAACGGTAACGCCTTCGAGCCTGGTCTCCGTGTGTTACAACACACAATCCAGAGCGGATTAAAATAAAACCTGGCTTGTTCCCGCGCATCATCCGCTTGTTATGCCTACTCACGCGACGGTATCGTTACGTAACAGCGGTTTTTCCAGTTTAATCCGTGCAAAACTGATGTTTTTGCCGTCACGAATGCGTCATTCAAGATCGCTAGCTCGCCCATCGGGACGGCAACGAGACTTGTTTGAGATTGACGGGCGATGAAGCTCGTTGATCGTTGGGGCTGCTTGCTTCGATCATTCGAGCCTTGTTCTCGGGAATGCTTTCCAAAGCACATCCGCCCCTGTCGTGAGCGATGACATGCCGTGGCTCCCGTTCGATCGGACGAGGGCAATCAACAGGGCCCCTCGATGAGACACCGCTCTTTCGCAGCCGCGCTCAGCCTGAGCGCGTTGCTGCTGCCTTGCCGGCCGGCCGCCGCCCAGACCGTCGCGGAGCTTCAGCGGCAGATCAACGAACTCAAGGCCTTGATCCAGGCTCAGGCGGCCTCTCCGCGGCGCGGCGCCCGGCCCGCCGTCGCGGCATCGGGGCCTCGGCGCAGCGACGCGGGCACCCGGCCCGCCGCGGGGCGGCCGGTCGAGTCCGCAGTGGCGACGCTGCCTGCGGCGAGCACGGCCAAGCCGGTCGTGAAACCGCTGGTCTTCGATGAGCCGTCGACCTGGTGGGACGCCCTCGTCCCCCCTGCGCCGCAACCCCTGACGGATCGGATCGCCGAGCCCGGCCGGGCCAAGACGTGGTTCGAACGCCTTTCGCTGCGCGGCTATACCCAGCTGCGCGTCAACGAGTTTCTGTCCGGGGACGACACCGCGCCGGCCGGCCGCGCGCGGCTGCGCTCCGTGCACGACGGCGGTATCTCGGACCGCAACAACTTCACCTTCCGGCGGGTCCGCCTCGTCCTGCAGGGCGACATCCACGAGCGGCTGTTCCTGTACATCCAGCCGGATTTCGCGGTGAACGTCAGCAACCAGTCGGGGGGCGAGCCGCGCGGAAACTTCACGCAGCTGCGAGACGCTTTCGCCGACGTGTACCTCGACGACGAGCGTCGCACGAAGCTGCGGTTCGGCCAGCAGAAAGTCCCCTACGGCTGGGAGAACCTGCAATCGTCGCAGAACCGCCTCACCCTCGACCGGTCGCACGCGATCAACAGCGCGATCCCGGGCGAGCGCGATATCGGCGTCACGGCCTACTACACGCCGCGGCATGTGCAGCGCATCTGGGACCGCCTCGCTGCGGGCGGGCAGAAGCTGTTCGGCAATTACGGCGCCTTCGGCCTCGGCGTCTATAACGGCCAGACCATCAACCGGGTCGAGCAGAACAAGGACCTCATGGTCGCCGGCATGGCGACATGGCCGTTCGAGCTGGACGCGCTGGGCCCGATCTTCGCGGGGCAAGTCGTCGAGGTGGGCGCATCGGCCTATCGCAACCGGTTCCAACCCGAGATCCGCGCGGGCGGCGTCAGCCCGGTCGCCTTCGACGACCGCCGTGTCGGCCTGCACGCGATCCTGTATCCGCAACCGTTCGGCCTTCAGGCGGAATGGAATTGGGGCCGGGGGCCGGAATTCGATCCGGTCCGCCGCCTGATCGAGACCACGCCCCTGAGCGGCGGCTACGTCCAGGCGATGGTCAAGGTCGATCACTCGCCCGTCGGGCCGTTCATGCCCTATGCGCGCCTGCAGACCTACGATGGCGGATGGAAGGTGGCGACGAACGCCCCCCGGCTCGATACCGACGAAGTCGAGGTCGGCGTCGAGTTCCAGCCGATCAAGGCGTTGGAGATCACCTTGGCTTACGCGCGCATGAAGCGCCGGGAAGCCGACGAGCGACGCCTCGGCCGGGCGGAGGGGCATCTGTTCCGCGGGCAGTTGCAGGTCAACTATTAGGGTCCGAGATGCTAGAATCGGCGGTCGATGGATTGAGCGCGTGCCAAGACGCGGCACCCGTGACGCGGCACCCGTCGAACGCCACGATCCAGGCGGTTGTCGCAGGCAAGCGGAGGCGCGCCTGCCCGCGATCTCGATGCGGACTGGCACAGCTCGGCTGTTAACCAACTGGTATGGTTGACGAGGTATAACCCGCTTCGGATCGAGGTGACTTCATGCGCGTTTTGCTGATCGAAGACGAGACGACAGTTGCGCAAAGCATCGAATTGATGCTGAAGTCTGAAAGCTTCAACACATACACGACGGATCTCGGGGAAGAGGGAATCGACCTCGGGAAGCTGTACGATTACGACATCATCCTCCTCGACCTGAACCTGCCCGATATCTCCGGCTACGAGGTGCTGCGCAAGCTTCGCGTCGCGAAGGTGAAGACCCCGATCCTCGTGCTCTCCGGCATGAGCAGCATCGAGGACAAGGTGAAGGGCCTCGGCTTCGGCGCCGACGACTATCTCACCAAGCCGTTCCACAAGGACGAGTTGGTCGCGCGTATCCACGCCATCGTCCGCCGGTCGCAGGGACACGCCGAGTCGGTGGTCAGCATCGGCGATCTGACCGTCAACCTGGATCAGAAGGTCGTCGAGGCGTCGGGCCTCATCGTCCCGCTGACGGCCAAGGAGTACCAGATGCTGGAACTCCTCGCCCTTCGGAAGGGCTCGACCATCACCAAGGAGATGTTCCTCACCCATCTCTACGGCGGCATGGACGAGCCCGAGATGAAGATCATCGACGTCTTTATCTGCAAGCTGCGCAAGAAGCTGGCGAAGGCGAGCCAGGGCAAGAACTACATCGAGACCATCTGGGGGCGCGGCTACGTGCTGCGTGAGGACGTCTCGGACCAGTTCGCCAAGGCCAGCTGACGGCGTCGTCGGTTCGAGCGGTGGGGCTTCGCGGTCAGTGAAGCTCGTAGCAGTTGACGACGACGCGTTTGTCCCTGGTGACGTCGTAGAGCGTGGAGCACTGCACGAGATAGGTCACGTCCTTCTTCCGGAAGAGAAGAAGCGACGTGCGGACATCGTAGTTTCCCGCGAGCCCGACGATCTCCCAACCGTCCTTCAGCAGACCCTCGATGGTGGGGGCTGCTTGGGCCGTGCCGGCCGTTAGGCCGGCGGCGAGCGTGAGCGCGGCGTCGCCGTATCGGATCATGGCTCTAGACTCCCAGAAACTTGGCTGAACTCTCGGACGGCCGCGCGTGGAGGTACCGCCCCGTCGTCGCGACCGAGGCATGCCCGAGGGTCGCCTGGACGAGGTGGATCGGTGCGCCGCGATCCAGGGCGTGGCTCGCGTGAGCGTGCCGAAGCCAATGCGCCGAGACGTCGGTCGCAAGGCCCGCCCGCGCCGCCGCCGCCTTCACGATCCGATGGACCGCGCTCGGGTCCAGTTGTCCGCCCTTCCGCGACAGGAACACGGGCGCATCGGCGGATGCCCCCATCGCCCTGGCGCCCCGCAGGTCCGTGAGCACCTTCCACGTCGCGGCCGAGAGCAGCACGACCCGCGTCTTGCCGCCCTTTCCGAACACCGTCGCCTGCCCCGCCTCGTCGCGCGGCGTGAGATCCCGCCAGCGCAGACCGCACACCTCGGAAATGCGCAGGCCCCCGCCGTAGAGCACAGTCAGCAGCACCCGGTTCCGGAGCGCCGGTTCCTGCCGGATCATCAGTAGCGCGTCGGCTTCCGCCATGATACGTTCGGCCAGCGTGTTCTTGATCGGCGGCACCTTCACGGCCGCGCCGATGTTGAACCGCAGGTAGCCGACCTCCTGCGCAAAGGCGAACAGGCTCTTGAGCGCCGCCGCCGTCAGCGCCACCGTGGCCGAGGATCCCGGCCGGCCCGCGATGTAATCCTGCAGATCGCCGATCCGGACGGTGCCGAGCGACCTCCCGACCTGCGCCAGGAAGCGTGCGGCCTCGCGCTCGTAGTTCCGGCGCGTGTTCGGGCTGGACGAACGGGCGAGCCAGAGCCGGATCATCTGCGCATCGTCGTCGGCCTGCGCCGGAAGCACGGGTTCGACGGGCGAGACGACGGCCGGCAACCCGGACATGCGGGTCAGTTCCAATCCTGGCTCTCCACCATACACGCGCCGTGCATGGGCTATGGGACCGCCGTAATGGCCGGTTCCAACGCAAGATTACGAGACTTGTCTTGCATTGCCGAGGATGACCCTCCCGAGCCTGCTCCGCAAGCCGCGTGCGGCGTGACCGGGACCGGGGCGGGCAGACGCATGGTCCTCGTCATCCGGGGCTCTCGCTCCACGTAAAGGGCACGGGACGGAGCGTGCGACCGTCCGCCGGGACCGAAGCGGCGAAGGCCGGCTCCGCAAGTCGCCATCGTGCAAGGACAGGTCATGGACACGTCATCCAGCCCCGTTTGGTTCATCACCGGCTGTTCGAGCGGCTTCGGTCGTGCCCTCGTCGAGCGCGTCCTCGCCCGCGGCTGGCGTGTCGTGGCGACGGCCCGCGATGCGGCGGCGATCACCGGGTTGGCGGGCGGAACGGAAGACAGCGTCCTGACCCTCCCGCTGGATGTCACCCGCCACGATCAGGTGGAGGCTGCGGTGCAGGCCGCAATCGCCCGGTTCGGCCGGATCGATGTTCTCGTGAACAATGCGGGCTACGGCTACCAGAGCTCGGTGGAGGAGGGCGTCGACGCCGAGATCCGGGCGCAATTCGAAGCCAACGTCTTCGGGCTGTTCGCTCTCACGCGAGGGGTGCTGCCGCACATGCGACAGGCCCGCTCCGGGCACATCCTCAACATCTCCTCGGTTGCGGGATTCGTCGGCTTTCCGGGCTCCGGCTATTACGCGGCCACCAAACACGCCGTGGAGGGATGGTCGGACGCGCTGGCGAGCGAGGTCGAACCGCTGGGCCTCAAGGTGACATGCGTCGAGCCCGGCCCGTTCCGCACCGATTGGGCTGGCCGCTCCCTGAAGCAGACCCAGAGCCGCCTGGCCGATTATGCCGAAACCGCGGGGGCTCGCCTGCGCAACACCGCCGAGAAGAGCGGGACCCAGGCGGGCGATCCCGTCAGGGCCAGCGATGCGATGATCGCGCTGACCTTGGAGAGCAAGCCGCCCCGCCACCTCGTTCTCGGCGCCTGGGGCGTCGACGCCGTCGAGGCGAAGCTCCGGGCGACCCTCGCGGAGATCGAAGCGTGGCGCGCGACCAGCTTGGCGACGGACTTTCCGGCCGGCGACGGCCCCGGTTAAGGCGCCGATCCGCCGGGCCGGCCTATCCCTCGGGGATGTGCGGCCCTCCGCGACTCCGCCCGAGGCCTCCGTAACGCTCGAACCCTCAAGCGGCGCGAACGGTCGCGATAAAGCGGCTCATGGCAGCGGAGAGCTGTTCGGATTGACGGGACAGTTCGGAGGCTGCCCCGAGCACCTGTGTGGCGGCGGCGCCGGTTTCTTCGGCCGCCCCCGCCACGCCGGCGATGTTGTCGGTGACTTCCGACGTGCCGGTCGCGGCCTCGGTGACGTTGCGCACGATCTCCTGCGTCGCCGCTCCCTGTTCCTCGACGGCGGCGGCAATCGAGGTCGCGACACCGCTGATCTCCTGGATGCGGGCCGTGATGTCGCCGATCGCCGAAACCGCCTGCCCCGTCGAGGCCTGGATCTGCCCGATCTGACCGGTGATCTCGTGCGTCGCCTTCGCGGTCTGCTCGGCCAGCGTCTTCACCTCGCTCGCCACGACGGCGAAGCCCTTGCCGGCGGCACCGGCCCGCGCCGCCTCGATGGTGGCGTTGAGGGCCAGCAGGTTCGTCTGGGCGGCGATGGTCGAGATCAGGCCCACCACGTCGCCGATCCGCGAGACTGAGCTGTTCAGGGCCTGCACGAGGCTGCTCGTCCGGTCGGCCTCGTTCACGGCCCGCCGCGCGAGTTCGGCCGAGCCGCTGACCTGCCGTCCAATTTCCTGCACCGACGAACCGAGTTCCTCGGCTGCCGCCGCCACGGTCTGGACGTTCGACGTCGCCTGTTCCGCCGCCGCCGCGACCGCGCTCGATTGCGCGGCGGTCTCTGCCGCCGTGCCGCTCATGGCGCCCGCCGTGGCCTGTAGTTCGGTGGCCGAGGAGGAGACCATGCCGACGATGCCGCCGACCGCCGCCTCGAAGCCGTCGGCGAGTTCGACCATGGTGCGCTTGCGCTCGCGCGCGGCCGCCTCGTCCGCGACGCGCTTGATCTCGGCCTGCTCGGCGGCCTTCTGGGCGACCATCGCCTTGATGCCCTCCACCGCCTTGCCGACGGCGCCGATCTCGTCGCCGCGCTTCGCCTCCGGAATTGGCGCGTCGATCTCGCCCTTCGCCATCCGCTGCAGCACCGCGACGAGGCTGCCGAGGGGGCGGGTGATGCCGTAGACCGCAATCGCGGCGAGAAGGCCGAACGCCGCGAGAAGGCCGGCCGATGCCAGAACGGTCAGAGTCCGCGCCGCGTCGGCGGCGACCTCTTCGGCACGGTGCTTTTCCGCCTCCAAGTCGGCGACGTTGGCGGCGACCCGCTTGTCCAAGGCCTCCAGAAGGGCCTTTCGCGATGAACGTCCCTCACCGGACGAGAGGGCCATCGCAGCCTTCGTGTCGTCACTCAGACCAAGGTCGACGGCCCTGCGTGAGGTCGCGAAGAAACGGGCCGTGAGATCTCTCAGTTGCTCGTTGATCGCACGTCGCTCGGGCGTGTCGGAGAGTTGGACAAGGCTGCCGACCGCTTGGGTCGCCTTCTTCTCCAAATTCGCATGCTCATCACCCAAGACCCGCCGGTCTGCCCCATCGGCGATGATGAGATTCTTCTCGCGGATCGTCGCCTCCTCCACGGCAACGGCAAGTTGCAGAACAAGGATCGCGCGCCGTGCGCTGTGATCGACGATCTCCTGCGTGTTCGCATCGAGGGTGGCGAGGCTGTTCCGTGCCAGGGAGACCATTCCAACACAGACCGCAATGAGCACGGCCACGGGGACCGCGAGTTTCACGATGAGCTTCGCGTCGTTGAGCGATTTCATGGCTCGCCACCACTAGAGACGGTGCAAGATTGCCGCCCGCCGAGGCAACGCCCAGAGGGCGCATCGCAGCCTTTACTCCGAGATGTCTTAAGGACGTCGAATTCGGTGGTCCAAGATGGACGAGATTGTCTATGAGACGTTGATACAAACTCGATCTTCGCGCTCACCCTGCGCCATCCCAGGGCCGTGGCCGATCCACAACCCTGCGTTTTCCGCGCATCGGATCGCGATCCGGCCCCCGCGCCGCGCCGTGAGTGAGTCTAAGAGCGCCTAACAAAACCATCGTTCGATGAAGCGCCAAACGATGAGGGCGGCCGCCAGGGTCGAGAAGGCCAGATGGATGTCGGCCCGTCGTTCGTAGCGGATGGCAAGGCGGCGGAACTGG
>NZ_JBBXMY010000036.1:0-12161 GCF_038442315.1 Methylobacterium litchii
GGACGAACATGAGACCTGCCGATCGGTTCAATTAGGATAGGTATCATGATGGCGGTTCGCTTTGAATGGTCAAGCTGATTATATGAGACCGCTTACCGTCCAGTTCGATTGAGGCATACCCAAATCGCACCAGACTTTCGCACCAGCTATGCCCTTGTGCCGATCTGCATCGACACACGGTGCAAAACTGTTGATTTTTGCACCATGGGTCCGCTTGCGACCCAAGTCAGCCGCCGCTACCAATGTCGGCGCTCCTCCAAAGCAGCCGTTCGGCAACTTCGACTCGGGTCAAGTAGCGAACTCTGCTAGTTAAAATGATCTTCATCAGGTTCCGGGATCGGACTACCCCCAATCCATAATCCTGCGAAGGACAAGGTGGCCGTGTAGTGGGTGATGTTGTTCTCGTCTCGAACAATCACTGTAAAAGCCTGCCGATCACCGTTCTTCGGGATCTCGTCACGGGCAATCGTAGGCAGCACGTGCATCGCGTGGAAGCGGACGCCATCGTAGCCGTCGCATTCCGTCCCGATCGCATCGCGAGAGAACGATGATCCATCATAGATGTCGAAGAAGTAGCGTAGCATGACGCTCTCCATTATCAGGGCGGGAGCACACGCATCTTCCCGCCGCTGGCGCCCGACAAATCTTGCCAGCGATGCCTCAATGATTGCGCCTTTGGATCGAAGCCACAATCACATGGGTTCGGTCGGCTGAAATTCACTTCCAGACATCTTCGATCAGCTTAGCAGCCACGGGGGAGTGGTGTTGCGCATTCACGTTCAAAGTCCCCCAGTATGTCCTATAAGATCCGCTCGTCGGATATCCCGCTTGCGGCGGATCCTGAGGAGGCCGCCATGTTCCGCCCGCTTTTGCAAAGGCTTAGATACGGCGCAGACCTCACGGAGGCTGATTACGGTAGGCTATCTGAACTCGCGCGCACCCGGCAGGTCGGCGCGCGTCAGCAGATCATCCAGCAGGGCGACCGACCCGAGGATGTGCACCTCGTGCTAGACGGCTTCGCCTGCCGCTACAAAGTGCTGCCGAACGGAAGCCGCCAGATCATCGCGCTGCTTGTGCCGGGCGACTTCAGCGACCTGCATGTCGCAATCCTTGGCAAGATGGATCATAGCATCGCCACGCTTTCGCCCTGCACAGTTGCGGACATCCCCCGCGCCACCATCCTCGATCTGATCGGGAACCACCCGCGCATCGCTCGGGCCCTGAGGTGGGCGACCCTCGCGGACGTGGCGATCTTGCGCGAGTGGTTGGTGAACATGGGCCAGCGCGAGGCACACCACCAGTTGGCGCATTTGTTCTGCGAGCTTCTTATCCGTCTACAAGCTGCGGGTGTCGGCGATACGAACGGTTACTCGTTACCGCTCACGCAGGAGGATATGGCTGACGTGCTTGGCCTTACGTCCGTGCATGTGAACCGGACTTTGCAATTATTGCGCGAGGAGGGTTTGATCGTCCTACGGCGACGGCGCCTCGACATCCCGGACGTAGAGAGGCTGATGTTGTATTGCGACTTTAACCCCGACTACCTGCACCTCGTGAAGCGAGTGGAGTAAGGCGTTATCTATGGGTTGGAAGCGACTGCGAAGGCGGTGTCCGCTTCTACCAACTCGTGCACAAAAACGGACCAGCAGAAATCCACCCTGTCCGGCCATTCCGCACCCGACCCGAGCCCGACGTAGAACGAGTTCGGTGCTCATCTCATAAGCGGACGTGCCGGGCGTACGCGGACGGACGCTCAGTGAACCCACTCCGCCTTGAATGAGCGTCCGCGCTTGTACGTCTTCCATTATCGACCGCCTGTCCGCCGATGATTGTCAGGGATTGCCAGCGCAATGGCGACCGGCGGCCGGTCGCAGTCTTGTCAAGGCAGGCGGCGGTAGACGCCCGCGAATACCGCGCCGCCCCGCAGTTCGCAGGTGCCGGCCTGGATGACCTTCCAACCGTCCGCGCTGAGGCGCTCGAAGGTTAGTCGACAGCGGCCGTTCAAGACGGTGGCTGTCCCTTTCCGGAGATCCAGGAATGCATCCGTGGCCGCGGTGTCCACGTCGCCGGCCTCCACCCCGCCGGGCCCGACATAGTTAGACATCAGGGACACGCTGGCGAAGCCATGGACCGGTCCCACGACGTTGAGGGTGCTGTGATTGCCCTTGGGCTCCTCGCAAAAGAAGTCACTGCCCTCCTTCACCCCACCCTCAGACCGCTGGAGTTCGGCGTTCCGCTCGTCGTAGGCTTCGGCCAGGCAGGCTGCTGTGGCACAGGCCTGCGCCTTCCCTAGCCACGCCCGCTGCCGAGCCTCGACGGCCTCGCGCTTCCCCACTTTCAAGGCGCCCGAGTAGAGCCTCGCCAGGATCTCGTCCCGGCTCCCGAGAGCGGCGTCCCCGCAGACGAGGCGTTCCATTCCGGTTGATGCCCTGGCGCAGTCGAAGCTTGCCGCATGGGCAACCGGCGCCGTGAAAGCGAATGCCGCCGATGCCTTGATGCGGGCCGCGGTACGGTGGAAGTCGATCACCGCTCGCATGATAGGTCCCCGCCCGGGCAGGCTAGTTGATCGGTCAGGTCGCGGGTGCGGCGCTCAGTAAGGGCCGTCGCGCACTCGCCGATAAGCATGGGCATGATCGTGCCGTTTTCATCGGGGTGTTCGGCGTCGTAGCCCGTCTCAAGGTTGCATTCGAGGTCGCGGAAGCGCCGCCAAGCCTGCTGCGCGAGGTCGAGGTTGTGTCGCCCGCTCGGGTCGAGTTTGGCCTACAGGGCCTCTCGCGCCTTCGCCAAACTGGCCTCGGCGGCGTCCAGCTTGCGCTTGGTGCATAGGGTCCCCTCGGCTTGGTTCGCGACGTCCGCGCAAAGTGCCGGCACCTCCCCCGTTGCCGCCGTCGACCAGAGCATCAGGACCACCAGTTGGGCGTGCTTCATCGCATGGACCCCGCCGGACAGAGGCCTCGTCGCGGTCCTGCCCCACCTTTGCCGGTGGTAGCACGGCGCGCTAGCCTCTCCCACGACCGAGCCCGAGGAAGCCACGACGCCGAACCGCATCACGACAGACAGGTCCGGAGATCCCGTCGTACGGGTGCTCGGCGGCTACCTCGCCGCCGTAGCGGCGGCGGTGACGACCTTGATGCTGGCCAGTGCGGCCGGTGCTCTGTTCGGAACTCCCCCGTCGCCCGCCGCCGAGCCTACCCTCCCCTCCGACTTGATCTCCGTCGCCATCACGTTCGTCATCGCCACGCTGTTCGTGACGGTCTTCGCGACGCCGGCATTCTTGCTGTGCTTGGCGGTCTCGATCCGGACGGGATGGCGCCATCCGACCATCCACGTGGCTTGCGGCGGCGCCATTGGTCTCGCCCTCGGGCATCTGTTTGCCGGCATGGTCGAACGGCCGCTGCAAGCCGTAAGCGCCGGAGTGGTGGGGGGCGGAGTGTACTGGTGGCTCGCCGTGCGCGAGCGGCGATGGTCAGGGTCGTGACCTCACTGGTTACTGGTCGAGACACGGCTCTGGTCGAGCGTGCCTGATCTGTGAGCGGCCGAGAGCGGACCTTCGGCTTGGCGACCGTACCGACCTCGGGGTAGCCTGGCCCCAGGCTGATGCTGCCTGTTGTAGTCGTCGCTCGGTTTTCAGGCCCTGCCGACCAATCGCACGTCCGTGGCGGCGGCGAACGAGGTGAACCGGTCCGGCTCGTCGAGGGGTACGTCGAGGCTGCAGCGCAGACCCTCGGGGGCGAACTCCAGACGGACCTCGCCCCCCAGTTCACGGCTTACCCCGCCCGTGATCAGGCGCGTGCCGAAGCCGCGTTTGCCCGTCTCCCGCACCGGTGGGCCGCCACTCTCCCGCCATTCCAGGGCGAGCCGCCTCGCGCCGCTCTCGCCGACGACGACCTTCCAGGTGACGTCAATCCGGCCCGTATCGGTCGAGAGGGCGCCGTACTTGGCCGCGTTGGTCGTCAACTCGTGCACCGTCATCCCGAGCGCCAGGACGTAGCGCGGCGGCAGGTCGACGTCGGCCCCTTCCAGGCCGAAGCGGTGCAACTGCTCATCCCGAAAGGGTGAGAGTTCGTTCTCCAGCACCGTGCGCAGCGAGGCGCCCTCCCAATCGTCGCGCGAGAGCAGGTCGTGGGTCTTGGACAGGGAGAGGATTCGTCCCTCAAGCCGCTCGCCGCGGTCCTCGTCGCGGCGGGCCTGCCGCGCCAGGGACTGCACGGTGGTCAGGGTGTTGCGGACCCGATGGTTCAGCTCGTGCAGCATCATCGTCTGCCGCTCCTGCAGGACCCGGCTGCGGGCGACCTCCTCGCGCAACTCGCCCTGGTGCCTCTGCAGCGACGCCGCCATGGCGTCGAACGCCTCGCCGAGCCGGCCGAACTCGTCGCTCCCGGACAAGCCGGTTCGGGTCCCCAACTCACCCGCCCGCCACGCGCCGGCCGCCCCGAGCAGGCGCCGCACCGGCCTGCGGATGAAGGCGCGACCGGCCAGGAGCGCGGCCGCGACGGCCAGGATCGCGCCGACGCCGATCAGCACGACCCCGCGACGGGTCGCGGCATCGATGTCCGCGAAGGCCGTGGCGGGCGAGAGGCCCACCGCTACCGTCATGCCATCGAGGTCCCCCGGCGCGCCTCCGGCCACCGCTGTGATCCGCGGGTTGCCCCGCAATCCGGTCAAGTCCGCGACGCCGCCGCGGTGGTCGGCCAGGGCCTTCCAGAAGGCCGTCGGCAGCGGCTTGCCGGCCCAGGCTTCGTGGTCGGGAAGCCGGACCAAGATCGTGCCGTTTCGGTCCGCGACCGTGAGGGCGGCGTCGGGCGGCAACCCGGCATCGGACTGCCGTGCCGCGAGGTAGGACAGGTCGATGCTCGTGATCACGATGCCTTCGGGGCGACCGTCGCCGTCGTCGTCGGCTATGGCCTGGGCGAACTGGATGGTGGGCCGTCCGGTGACCCGGCCGGACACGACCTCCCCGATGGCGAAGCCGCCGGTGCGCATCGCCTCCTGGAAGTAGGACCGGTCGGCGACCGAATAGGCCCCGACCGGGGATCCCAGGGTGTTGCACCGGATGCGCCCGTCCGGGTCGGCGACCCCGAAGAAGAACGAGCCGGGAACCTTCCCGCCGACCGTCGCGAGGTATGCCGTGCAGGCCCGGGCATCCCTGCCGCGGATCTCGGCCACGCCGGCCAGGATGGCGAGGATTTGCCTCGCCCCGCGACCGAACTGCCCGAGGTCGGCCGCGACGGCCTTCGCCCCGCGCATGGCCTCCCTCCGGACGGCCTCGGCCCGGGCGGCACGAAGCGCGTACTCGTTGTAGCCCTGGACGGCCAACGCCGGGATCAGCGCCAAGACGACGAGGCCTACGATCCGCTTCGTCAGTGACATCGAGTTCCCGAGCTCGGTGAAGCCCGTCGTCTCCCGGGACCCGGCCACCGAACTAGGTCGGTTCGGCTGCAAAGCCATGGGCAGCGCCTCGACCCGCTAGCCAGATCTATCCATCGATCGAGGCGCGGCGGGCCCGATGGACGCACCCCGACCTGGGGACGGTCGCCGCGGGATTCCCCGCGACGGCGGTCAGTGCGCGCCGGTGCCGACGCCCCCCACCGCGCGCCTGAGGATGTGCGAGAGGTCGGCCACGGAGTAGGGTTTGCGCAGGAGCTCGAACCCGTGCGTCCCCTGCTCGGCGAGCACCTCGCTGTAGCCCGACGTCAGGACCACCGGCAGGTCGGGCCGGCGGCGGCGGAGCTCGCGGGCGAGATCGACCCCATTCATCCCCGGCATGACCACGTCGGAGAACACCACCTCGAACCGGTAGGGGATGCGCTCGAACTCGTTCAGGGCCTTTTCCGCGTCCACGGCCCACACGGTGCTGTAGCCGAGCTCTTCCAGCGCCTGCGCCGCGAAGGCCCCGACCTCGTGGTTGTCCTCCACCAGCAGGACGCAGGTGCCGTGGCCCTCGGCGAGGTCCGCGGGCTCGTGCGCCTCGGCCTCGGTGGCGGCGGGGGCCTTGGCGCGCGGGAGGTACAGGGTGAAGGTGGCGCCCGCGCCGAGGCGGCTCTCGGCGATGACCTCGCCGCCGGACTGCTTGGCGAAGCCGAAGACCTGGGACAGCCCGAGCCCGGTGCCCTGGCCGACGCCCTTCGTGGTGAAGAACGGCTCAAAGATCCGGTCCAGCGCGTCCGGGGCGATGCCGCTGCCCGTGTCGGTGACCGAGACCGCGACGAAGTCGCCGCGCATGGCCGGATGGGCCCGGACCGCGGGGACGACGCCGACCGGCCGCACCCGGATGGTGATACGCCCCTCGCCCGACATCGCGTCGCGGGCGTTGACCACCATGTTGACCAGCGCGGTGTCGAACTGGCTCGGGTCGGCGTCGACGAGGCAGGGACCCTCCTGCCCCCTGGCGTCCCGGAACGGCTCGACCTGAATCTCGACGTGGATGCGAGAGCCCGTGAGGGTGCGGACCATGTCCGAGACCGAGGCGACGCCGCGCCCGACATCGAACACCTCCGGCTGGAGCGCCTGCCTCCGCGCGAAGGCGAGGAGCTGGCCGGTCAGCTTGGCCGCGCGGTCGACGGTGTCCGAGATGGCGTCGACATAGCGGATCCGGCGCTCCTCGGCCAGGTTCGGCCGCTTCAGCAGGTCGGTGGACGACTTGATGACCGTCAGCAGGTTGTTGAAGTCATGCGCGACGCCGCCGGTGAGCTGGCCCACCGCCTCCAGCTTCTGGCTCTGCCGGAGTTGCTCCTCCAGGGTCTTGCGCTCCGTCACGTCCCGGCCCGCCGCATAGAAGTGGTCGTCGCGGGGGATGGCGTACCACGACAGCCATCGCAAGCCTCCGTCGCGCGTCCGCATCCGCACGTCCAGGCCGTCGAGGACGATGCCGTTCACGAGGTCGCCGAACACCCCCTCCACGGCGGACCTGTCGGCCGGGTCGATGAATGTGTCGAAGTGCGCGCCGACGAGATCGTCCTCGGACCAGCCGAGCGTCTCGGTCCAGGCCGGGTTCACCGAGCGGTAGCGGCCGTCGAAGCCGCAGACGAGGAACAGGTCGCGGCTCGTGCGCCAGACCATGTCGCGCTCGTCCGTCCTGTCGCGGGCGGTCTCCTCCAGGACCCGCTCGGCCTCGCGCCGCTCGGTGATGTCGTTGAACAGGATGGCGACCCGGCGCCGGGCCGGCTCGCCGATGCGCAGGGCGTGGACGTCGAACCACCGGCCGAGTGCCACCGCGCCGCTCTCGAAGCGGGCCGCCTCGCCCGTCAGCGCCACCCCGCCGTAGGCGTCCAGCCAGGACCGCTCCAGGCCCGGGACGACCTCGCTGACCCAGCGTCCGGCCACGTCGCGGAGCCCGGTATGGCGTTCGAACGCCGGGTTGACCTCGACGAAGCGGTAGTCGACGGCGCGCCCAGCCGCATCGTAGCGCATCTCGACGATGCAGAAGCCGGCGTCCACGGCCTCGAACAGGGTGCGGTAGCGCGCCTCGCTCTCGGCGAGCCGGCCTTCCTCGGTGCGGAACCGGGTGACGTCGAGTTGGCTCGCGAAGAAGTAGCGCAGGTGTCCGTCCGGATCGAACACCGGGCTGACGTAGAGCTCGTTCCGGAACGGCGTGCCGTCGCGGTGGTAGTTCAGGATCTCCACGACCACGTCGCGCCGCGCCGCGACGGCGTCGCGGACCTTGGCGACGTCGGCGGGATCGGTGCCCGGGCCTTGGAGGAATCGGCAGTTGCGGCCGATCAACTCGTCGGCTCCGTAGCCGCAGAGCTCCTGGAATGCGCGATTGGCGAAGACGATCGGGTTGTCGGGCAGGTTCGGATCGGTGACGATCTGCGGCATGCGGGTCTTCTCCGCCGCCGTGAACAGCAGGTCGGTCCCGGCCGCCGAGGTGCGCTCGTCGCCAGTCGGGGCATGGACATGCCCCTCGTTTCGCCGCCGCAGCCGCTCGATCTCAGCCTTCGCGTCCGCCAGTTGCCGGCGCAGGTCCTCGAAGTCCGTTTCCATCCTGCCTGTCCAGACCGGGTACTGGGTAGGTCCGTCCGTTGGTGTCCCGACGGAGCCGTCGGTTGCCGCTAAGGCCGTCAGCCGACGCATCCCGGAGCCGTATGACGGAGGCCGGGTCGTCCGGGAAGTCCGGTCCGGGATTGCAAGGCGAGCCGTCCCGTCCCGTTCCCGGCCCGATTGTGGTCACGCACAGCCCCGGACGAACGGGATGCGCACCCCCGTGTTCCCGGAACGCCGGCGTTCCAGGCCGGCATGGTACCGAAACTTCGGGCTGTCGAAGACCCCATGAGCCGGTCGCGGGAACGTTGTTGCACCCCTGTTGCCGCCGGTTGCACGTCGGCAGCCGCTTCCGAGCAAGCGGCTATCTGCCCGGTCACCTTCCCGTGTCTGTATCGGCCACCTATGGCATAGAGCGTCTCAGTCATTCACATCAGATCCACAGGCCTGACGAACCAAATGACGGCCTGGGATCGACGCCGTGTGAACGGGTGGCCGTGGAACAGATCGACATTACCGCGCGACGCCAAACCGCGCTCGCCGCCTTCGACATTCTCGACACGCCGATTGAGGCCGAGTTCAACGGCATCGTGAGAGTGGCGTCCGAGACCTGTGGCAT
The DNA here is from genome assembly GCF_038442315.1 of Methylobacterium litchii. Taxonomy (NCBI): domain Bacteria; kingdom Pseudomonadati; phylum Pseudomonadota; class Alphaproteobacteria; order Hyphomicrobiales; family Methylobacteriaceae; genus Methylobacterium; species Methylobacterium litchii. Next base: position 8,600 of record NZ_JBBXMY010000036.1, read on the forward strand.
GCCGGTGTCGCTGATCTCCCTGCTCGACGGCGAGCGCCAGTGGTTCAAGGCCGAGACCGGCTTCGGCCAGAGCGAGACCCCGATCTCGCAATCCATCTGCGCCTACGCCGCGCAGCAGCACGACGTGTTCGAGATCCCGGATCTCACCCTCGATCCGCGCACCGCCGACAATCCCCTCGTTACCGGAGGACCGGAGGTGCGGTTCTATGCCGGCGTGCCGCTGAAGACGGCGGACGGCGTCGCTCTGGGAGCCCTGTGCGTCCTCGACACCAAGCCCAACCGGCTGACCCCGTCACAGGCGTTCACCCTGCGCACGCTTGCCCAGCAAGTCATCACCAACCTGGAGCTACGACGCGTCCTCAAGGAGCGCCGCGAGAGCGACCGGCGCAACAAGGCGATCCTCCAGAGCGCGATCGACTACGGCATCATCGCGATGGATCTGGGCGGCCGCGTGACGAGCTGGAACGCGGGGGCCGAGCAGATCCTCGGATGGACCGAGGCCGAGATGCTCGGGCGGCACGCCAACGTCTTCTTCACCCGAGAGGACGAGCACGACCAGATCGCCGAGAAGGAGATGGGCGCGGCCCTGCTGCACGGGCGCGGCGCCGACGAACGCTGGCATCAGCGCAAGGACGGCAGCAAGTTCTGGGCGAACGGCGAGATGATGCCGCTCAAGGACGAGGAGGGGCGCCCCGAGGGCTTCATCAAGATCCTGCGCGACCGCACCGAGCAGCGCAACGCCGCCGCCCGGCAGCAGGCCGATGCCGAGTTCATGCGCGGAGTGCTCGCTTCCTCCGCCGACTGCATCAAGGTGCTCGACCTCGACGGTGGCCTGACCTTCATGAGCGAGAGCGGCATGCGGGTGATGGAGGTCAGCGACTTCAACCTCATCCGTGGCTGCCCGTGGCCGGACTTCTGGCAGGGCCAGGGTCACGCCGATGCGCTCGCGGCCCTCACGGCCGCCAAGGCCGGCGGCGTCGGCCACTTCCAGGGATCGGCCGATACCTATCTCGGCACCCCGAAGTGGTGGGACGTGCAGGTGACGCCGATCCTCGGCCCGGATGGGCAGCCGGAGAGGATCCTGTCGGTCTCCCGGGACATCACCGACCAGAAGACCGTCGAGCGCCAGCTCGCAGTCAGCGAGGAACGCTGGCGCGGGCTGTTCACGGGGATGCAGGAGGGGTTCCTCAGCGCCGAGCTGATCCGCGATGAGGCTGGCAAGGCGGTGGACTTCCAGTTCCTGGAGGTCAATCCGGCGTTCGCTGAGCTGACCGGGCTGCCGGCCAGCAGCGCCGGGCGCACCATGCGCGAACTCGTGCCGGCCATCCCCCAGTGGCTGATCGACACCTACGCCCGCACCGTCGAGACCGGCCAGCCCGAGAAGTTCGAGATCCACGTCCCCGAGCTGAACCGCACGTTCGAGGTCCGGGCACACAAGCAGTGCGGCCAGCAGTTCGCGGCGCTGTTCCTGGAGATCTCGGACCGCAAACGGACCGAGGCTCGCCGCGCTGCCATGACCGAACTGGGCGACCGGCTGCGCGACGTGGGCGACAAAGCGGAGATCAGCCGGATCGCCGCCGAGGTCATGGGGCGCACGCTTGGACTGAGCCATGCGGGCTACGGGCAGGTCGATCCTGACGCTGAGACGATCTTGGTAGAACAGGAATGGACCGCGCCGGGCCTTACCGGCATCGCCGGGCTACACCATTTCCGCGCTTACGGTTCGTACATCGAAGACCTCATAGCCGGACGCAACGTCGTCATCGACGACACCGGTAGTGATCCTCGGACCGCCGCCGATGCCAAGGCATTGGCGGCCATCAGCACGCGCTCGCTTCTAAACTTGCCGGTGATGGAGCACGGCCGCTTCGTGGCCCTGTTCTACGCCGTGAGGGCGGAGCCGGGGGAGTGGACTCAGGAGGACATCGCCTTCATGCGCAACGTCACCGACCGCACCCGGTCGGCCATCGCCCGCATCGAGGCGGAGGCACAGCAACAACTGCTCAACCACGAGCTGAGCCACCGCATGAAGAACATGCTGGCGATGGTGCAGTCCATCGCCACGCAGACGATGCGTGGAGCTGCCGATCTCGACACCGCCCGGGATGTGCTGGCGAACCGACTGATCGCCCTTGGCAAGTCGCACGACCTCCTGCTCGGCGGCTCCCTGTCGAAAGCCCCGCTGGCGAGCGTGATCGAGAGCGCGCTCGACATCCACCGTGACCGTCCGGATCGGTTCGTGCTCGACGGCCCGGCTGTGATGGTCGGTTCCAGGGCGGCGCTTTCGCTGTCGTTGATTCTGCACGAACTGGCGACCAACGCTGCCAAGTACGGCGCGCTCTCGAACGCGGACGGTCGGGTCACCATCAGTTGGGATATCGACGGCGACGGCGACGACGCTCCAGTCACCTTGCGTTGGATCGAGGCGGGCGGTCCGGCGGTGGTGGCGCCGAAGCGCGCGGGGTTCGGTACCCGGCTGATCGGACGCGGGCTTGCTGGAAGCTTCGACGGCAAGGTTGACTTGAGCTACCCGCCCTCTGGTGTGGTCTGCACCATCGTCGCGCCGCGGCGCGGTCTCATGGCGAGCTAGACCTCGGATTCCGCGACGGGAGCATGCCGGGCGATCAAACCGTCCCGCCGGCCGTATCCAGCTGGGCAAGGAGTTGGTTCAGGCGGTCCGGCAGGGGCGTTGCCGGGATCTGGGCGTACATGCCCTGCAACTTGCGCCCGAGGTGGTGCTGGATCGCGTGGGGTGAGCCCGGCTGCATCCATATGACCGACCCCTCCGGTAGAACTTCTCCGTTCTCGTCGCGAACAGGATCAATTCCAGCATCAGAGGCACGTTTCCCCACCAAACTGCCTCCCTGGCCCCAGACCACGTAATAAGGGGCAAACAGCCAATCTGGATTGAGCTCCCGTTGAGGCCCTGAGCAATCGGCACAGTGCCATTGGCGCCACACCAACATCGCAGACGCCGACCACAGCGTCTTCTCCCACTAGAATGCAGACCGTGAGCTGGAACTAATTTTCCGTTCGTGAAGGGTCGTGAACGGTCCCGTAGCTCTGTCCGCTTCGATGCACCGGCCGTCCGGAAGCGGACTGGCAGAAAACCACCGAGCCTGTGTGAAAACTCGGGCACACCCTAAAATCGTGGAAGAATATTCCACGCAGCTATCCTTCAAGCATCCTGGACGGCCAGCGAGAGGCGATAAGGATGCCCTTTCCAGTGCTGCCCTCCCAGCGCGAGGGGAGATCCTTCTACAGGGCCTACGTTTTCACACAGCCTCCACCCAACCCAGCCGTTCGAAGGCTCCCACTCACGCGGCTGGAGTTGGCCGAAAGCGGAATGGCCGCTTCGGAGAAGGCCCGCTGGAAAAGCTGACGGCCTCCTGTCGACCCAACTCAGACGTCTGAGCAGTCGTCAGCAGATCCCGAAAGGTAAGCGTCGTTCTCAGGCCACGGCTTTGAGGGGCTGTGGGGCGTAGGCCCAGGGCAGCAGGTCGTCGATATGGCTCTGCAGATGGCCGTCGACGATGCGGGTGATGACGTCGGTCAGGTAGGC
>NZ_JBBXMY010000037.1:0-8170 GCF_038442315.1 Methylobacterium litchii
GAGACGGTCGCCGAGGTGCTGGCGCTGACCTGCTCGGAGCCGCCGGGCGAGGTCACGCACTGGACCGGCCGGGCCATGGCCCACGCTGTCGGGATCTCGTTGCGCGCCGTGCAGCGGATCTGGGACGGCCGCAACCAGGTGGCGCAGGAAGTCATTAGCCAGCCGGCGCGTGGCGCATTTGTCCAACCCGACGAAGGCGAACTTGGTCGTACGGTCGATGGCCACGAACAGGTAGAGCCTCCCCTCCTCGGTGTGCACTTCGGGAATGTCGATGTGGAAGTAGCCGGGCGGGTAGGCCTTGAAGCGCGACCGCCTCGGCTTGTCTCCTGTTCATGTCGGGCAGGCGACTGATGCCGTGGCGTTGCAGGCAGCGGTGCACTGATGAGGGCGTCAGGTGCGGGATCATCGCCTGAAGCGCGTAGAGGCAATCGTCGAGCGGCAGCAGCGTGTGCCGGCGGAAGGCGACCACGATCGCCTCCTCGTCAACCGACAGCATGGTCGAATGCGGCTCCTTCGGCCCAGTCCGCTGATCGAGAGTGGACGTGCGTGTCTTCCACTTCGCCACGGTCTTCGGGTTGATGCCGTAGCGCTTGTCCAGCGCCATTAGGCTCGCTTGTCTATGCTGGATCCCGCGACGGACTGCCTCCGTCGTGGTGGCACTTTCGTGAAGAACCTAACCCATGGCAGGTCCCTCTACGCAGGCGTGAAGACTGCACCATCAAACCCCGGGATCAAACATCTGGGCTATGGAACGGGTATTGATCGGCTTTGGTGTTGCCTAAACCCGTCTCCCGATCGGCCTACGCGGTACTCGATGATGTCAGCGTGTGCTACGTGCGTCCCGTCGGAGAGAACAAAGCGGCACAAGGATTTTCAGGTGGGAGAACCTATTAAGTCGTCCTCGAGGAACTCGAAGTACTTCTCGTTCGACCCTTTACCGGGACCGTGGCCTATGCTGGACTGACCCGATCCGGCCGATTGATTGACAACAGAGATCTGATTTATCTATATTCGTCGATTTCTCTTAAATATAGAAGAAACAATCAGTCCCCGCAGCTTTTGAATATATTTCTGATTATCCTAAGTCACAATTTGAATAGGCGGATCAATAATGAGCCGGTCGATATCAATCAAATCGTTAGGAAAACTAAAGCCTCGGCTTGATCGCCCAGTCCGTAATTTGGGGCGGACTTTAAGTCCGGGCCGCCCCAAATCGGCTTTTCGTTTGGTCGACGTAGTTAGCTGCCTTTAGCCTTGCGGGCGAAGGCCCACACCATGACCGGGAAATCGGGCTCGTTCTTCAGCGAGCCGAAGAAGCCGCGCTTGCGCCACTTTCTAAAATTGCCGGTGACGCAGGCACGGTTACCCCAGGATTTGGCATGAATGTCTTCGGCCGCAAACCCACATTCCTGAAGGAGATAGCTGAGGCCGTCTGGGGTCCAGCGCGAACAGTCGATCGGGACGCGGTGGATACGCACGAGGAACGGTGTCGCGATGACGAAATGCCCGCCGGGCTTCAGCATCGCGTGGACGTTGCGACCCGCCCGATAGGGCCAGGGCAGATGCTCGAAGATCTGGTCAGCAATGATCAGATCGAACTGCTGAGGAAGGGTTTCGGCGCAGATGTCGAAACCCGGATATTCAGTGTTGAGGTAAGATTTAAATTCCAGGTTCCGCATCCACTGGTTTCCACCGGAAATTTCCAGCACATCCAGTTTCTCGGGCTGAAGAGATTGGATGAACGCGAATGCATCGCGATACATTGCCGAGCGGACCCAGTCGGTCGTGTCATAGCCGGTTCGCCGGACGAATCCGCGCAGCTTTTCCCACAACGCGGGCCTCCGCCAGATGGCATCGAGGATAGCGGCGATGGGCATTCGATTGATCTCCTATCCGTCTCTGTGAGGGACGGCGTGCTGAGTATCCAAGGAAAAGTTGGTTCAAATCTAACCGGCGGACCAATGCTGTCCAAGTTTTATTGATGCAGCAATCGCCTCATTCCCACAAGGTCTTCCTTAAGACGGCGCCCCTCGAGGATGAAGAGGGCTACAAGGTAGGTGACGCCCCCGGCGATCAGCGCGAGCGCTATGCGGAGGACATCGCCGGGCGCCCACTGAACCACCCAATTGCACGCGAGCCCGGCAAGGATGCCGGCTGCGGTTGGCGCAATCATGTTCTTGATGAGGGCAGTGATCGACGAGATGCGGATGCGCTTTAGCGCGAGGGTGGCGAGCATGCTACCGAGGAACAGCGCCGCGGCGATGCCCCAGGCGATACCGACAGACCCGAACCATAAGCCCAGCGGAATGGCGGCGATCCTCGCGCAGACCTGGACGACCGACAGCCAAAAATTCGTCCAGCCCGATCCCCTGGCAAGCAAAATGGCGCTGCATTGCGCGGTAATCGCGTTCAGGGCGTAGAATGGGATGAGGATGCTCAGGATGGTCGCAGCGTTCGTCCAGGCCGGTCCAAGGACGAGATTAACCAAACCGGGAACGGTCGCAGAGGCGAGGAACGCCACTGGAGCCAGGAGTAGGGCGAGAAGATGCACAAGCTTGGCGTGCAATTGTCCGATTTGCTGGTCGTCCTCGCGCAAGGCATGGGCATAGAGCGCTCCCCAGACGGGGCCGGACGCTGCTTCGCAGACGAAGCGGGGCACTTGGTTGGCAAACGTATATGTGCCGAGGGCGGCCGCCCCGAACAGGCGGCTAAACAAAAGATTTTCGACGAGGCGGCCCGAAAAGTCTGCGAGGCGCTGGCACACCAGCGAGCTGCCCGTTGAGATATGCGACTTCAGTACGGACGGCTTGAAGACAAAGCACGGGCACCTGAATGCCACGAGATTGAGGATGCAGGTTCGGACAAAGAAGATGACGACGTATTGCGCGGCGAGGCTCATCGCCCCCGCGCCGGCTAAGGCTAAACCAACACCTACTGCGGCGCCCACAAGGTTACCGGCAAGGTCGGCCTTCGAGATCGCGACGAGATTGCGGTCTCGCGTCAGGCGGGCCACGGGCAGCACGCTTGAGGTGACGAAGATCGGGCTGATCGCGAGCACCGCCATCACGCCGGCAACCCGCGGTTGATGGGACAACTGGGCCAGCACGAGCCCCCATACGGTGAGGATCCCCCCAAGCCCGATCCCGACAGCCAGCACGAGCCAGAAGGCCGTGGACCAAACTTCCTCTGAATCTGTACTTTCGCGGGCCAGCGACGCGCCCAGGCCGCCATCGGCGAGGGTCATGAAGAAGACGACGGTCGGCAGTGCCAGGGCATAGACGCCGAACTCCGACGGACCCAGCAGATTCGCCATGAGCGGCAGCATCACGAGTTGAAGCGCGATCTTGATGACGTTCACGCCGCCGCCGGCGAGGATGTTGGCGGCGAGCCGGCGCGTCTCACCCTCCGGCTTTGCCCCGACCTTGAGTCCGATCTGAACGCCTACCGCCCCGGTGCGCGTCGCCGAATCCGGCGGAAGTTCAGGGCCAGAATCACTAGCTGGAATGTCGGCGGAATCGCCCGCCCTGCGGTCGCGGCGGTCGTCGTCGTGCCCATCTCGCATGACGTATCGTCTTCCTCCGCGGGCCTGCCTACCAGAATGCTGCTGGACGCGCCGCAGCGGCTGGGCGCGTCCGAGGCGCCGCCGTGACCGCCCGTCACGTCCGCCTGCATGTCTCTATCAGAGATCATGCGATCTGCGACGTGCCAGATTCTCAACGCTGCCGGTAGCCGCACGGATCTATCGCACTGCCACATTTTCTTGCAAGCGAACCGCGTTCGTAAACTCAATTTTCGATGCGGAAAAGTTTTTAAGGGTTGCAATGCGTATCTGCGCAATCATCGCGATGCAATGTCTTGCGTATAAATGGCAAATGGCCGATGCTTAAAAGCGAACTCCGCAGAGGGGAATGCGTCGAGCGCTGGGTGGATGCGATTTTGACGCATCGATCCTCCTAGGTCCGCCTGCCCCGGTCTATTCGCCGGCTCCAGCCATGAACCAGTCCTCGAAGCCGAACGCGTTGGACGGCGGCCCTGTGGCGCACTTGAGCGTGTTCGTTCATCTCGCGGCCGACAAGGACGTCACTGCGTGGCGCAAGGCGTGGCGCTCCGGCGCCCTGGTCGGCGTCAACGACGAGACGCCCTATGGCTACGGCCGGGCCGAGCATATGGGCTGCCGGGTTTCCTATTCCCGCACGGCCGCGGAGAGCCTCCTTGGCAAGCTTCTGCGGCTGGGCCTACGCGTCGTGACCGGCTTCGATCTGCTGCATGCGTTCCGCCAGCGCCAAGCCCTGCGCGCGGCGGATGTGATCTGGACGCATACCGAATCGCAGTTTCTCGCGGTGGCGGCGGTCCTGGCCTTCAGCCCGCACCGTCCCCGGATCCTCGGGCAGAGCGTGTGGCTGTTCGACCGCTGGGCACGCCTCAACCCGCTCCACCGGCTGCTGTACCGGCGGCTGATCCGCACGGTGGACGTGCTGACCGTGCATTCCTCGGACAACCTCGCCGTCGCCCGGGCGCTGTTCCCGGAGAAGCGGGTGCTCCGCGTGCCCTTCGGCATCCCCGCCGAGACGATGATCGCGCCGGTCCTGCGGCCCGCCCGCCCGCTACGCATCCTGGCCCCCGGCAGCGACCGCCACCGGGATTGGGCCTGCCTCGCCGAAGCGCTCGACGGCCTGCCGGATGCCGAGGCGCTCATCCTGTCCGGCACGGCGCCGCGCCGCCTGTCGCAGGGGCGCCCCAACCTGCGGATCGCCGGGGCGCGCAGTAACGGGGAACTCAGCGGACATCTCGCGCAGGCGAGCGTCGTCTGCGTGCCGCTCAAGCCCAACCGCCATGCCAGCGGCATCACCGTGATCCAGGAGGCCGTCCTGGCCGGCGTTCCGGTGGTGGCGACGGACACCGGCGGCCTCAAGGACTATTTCGGTTCGGACGCGGTGCGCTACGTCCCTCCTGGCGACCCGGCCGCCTTGCGGGCGGCGCTGGCGGAGATCGCGGCGGATCCCGAGGCGGCATGCCTCCGCGCGGTGCGGGCCCAGGCCCACCTGCGGGAGACGGACCTTGGGGCCGAATCGTTCATCCGCCGCCATGTGGAGATCAGCCACGAGATGCTCGACCGATGAAGCTCGCACAGCTCGCCCTCCTCGCCGCGGTGGCCCTGCCGCAGCCCGTCGCCGCCGCGGAGGTCATCGACCTCTGCGCCTACAAGCCGGTCTTCGATGAGGCGTTCAACGACCTCAGCGTCGCCCCGAAGGTGCTGAACGGGGCCCGCTGGATCTCGCACACGCCCTGGAACGGTGATTTCGGCGACGCCCGCTTCACCGACAACGCCCCCGCCGGCCCGTTCAGCATCAAGGACGGCATGCTTCACATCACCGCCCGCAAGGACGAGGGGGGGAAATGGCGCTCCGGCCTGCTGGCGGCGTCCGACGGCACGGGGGCCGGCTTCGGCCTGCGCTATGGGTATTTCGAGGCCCGGATGAGCCTGCCACCGGGCCCCGGCCTATGGCCCGCCTTCTGGCTCGTGACCCAACGGCCGAATACCGACAAGACCCCGAACGTCGAGATCGACGTGATCGAGTATTACGGCCACCGGGACAACACCTACTCGGCCGCCTTGCACGTCTGGTACAAGGGCGAGGAGCAGAAGCGGTCGACCCATACGGTGGAGCGGGTGCCCGTGCCGGCGGGCTCGCTCCTCGACAGCTTCCACACATACGGCGTGCGGGTGACCCCCGAGACGATCACCTATTACCTCGACCGCAAGGCCGTCTGGCAGAAGCCGACGCCGCCGGAACTCACCAAGCCGCTGTATCCGCTCGTGAATCTCGCGTTGGGCCCGGGCTTCCCCATCGACAAGACGCCCAACCCCTCGGTGCTCGTCGTCGATTACGTCCGGGTCTACGCCCCGAATCCCAGCGGGCAGTCCGCCGATTGTCCCGCGCCGGCCAAGTAGGGGCGGCCGGGAGGGGCGTCTCCCCTTGCCTGGACAGGCGGTCCCCGCCGCCTATGTCCCGTGAAGGCGTCGGACGTCCGAGGCGCGAAAGAACACGGTGGTGTCCATGGGTGCCCGCATCCGAAAGGGTCATCTCGGCGCCGTCGCCGTCCTGTCCCTCGGCCTCGTGGCGTTGGTGGCCGGGATGGGGCAGTCCCAGGCGCCAGGACAGCGGCTGGCGCTGTGCCGCTACAAGAAGGTCTTCGCGGACGATTTCGACACCTTGAGCGTGTCGAGATCCAACAACGACCGGACCCGCTGGTCGGCGCATACCCCCTGGAACGGGGATTTCGGCGACGCCAAGTTCATCGATCCGATCGACATCTACGCCGATCCAGAGAAGAACATGCCGTTCATCGTCAAGGACGGCATCCTGACGATCCGGGCGCAGAAGCACCCGGATGGGAAGTGGACGTCCGGTCTGCTGTCGTCCGCCGATCCGACCACGGCGGGTTTCAGCCTGCAATACGGGTATTTCGAAGCCAGGATGAAGCTGCCGCCGGGTCCCGGCGTCTGGCCGGCCTTCTGGCTCGCCGCGAACGCGGCGAAGGACGACAAAACGCCATCCGTCGAGATCGACATCATCGAATATTACGGCCGGGCGCCGGACGCCTTCCACTCGGTCTGGCATGTCTGGGACAAGCAGGAGCCCAAGAAGCATCGCACCGATCAGCTGATCACCAAGGTGCCCTCCGGCTCGCTGAACGAGGCGTTCCACACCTACGGGGCCGAGGTGACGAAGGAGTGGATCGTCTTCTACCTCGACCGCCAGGAGGTCGGGCGGATGCCGACGCCGCCGGAGCATACCAAGCCGATGATGCTGCTGGTCAACCTCGCGCTGGGATCGGGATGGCCCATCGACCAGACGCCCAATCCCTCGAACCTGCTCGTCGATTACGTCTACGCCTTCGCGCCAGACGAGGCGAAGCGCGATGCCGAGTGCAAGGAGTAGGATTCGCGCTGCAGGGCGACCGGGGCGACTAGCGCTCCTCCGATATCGGTAGTCTAAAGCACATCTTCGCCAAGACCCGTTTTTCGGTTGCAGTTAGCAAGTTCCTAATCACCACAATCTGGCCTCAAATGAATCCTCTAAGCGCAGTCTCTTCGAGATGTGCGGTTTGAAGATGGCGGCTCTCCGAAAAATATTAATGTACTGCTCAGCGCTCGCAGCGCTTGCGATCTTTATTGTCTGGCTAATTCTTCATAGGAATTTCGACATCCTGCCGTTCGGAATGATATTTTTATTTTCTGCGAACGCGTTTTATCTTTATTGCTCGGCGCCGACGATCAAAACAAGCGATATTTTGGGTCACGCATCCTCGAAGCTGACATTGGCCTCGTTGGAGCTGCGGTATCTGTCGCAGGAAGCACAGATCAGGGAGGCAGAAGCCGAAAAGCTTCGTCTCGCCAAGGCCGAGAGCGAACAATACAAGCTGCAGGTTGCAAAAGACATGCTTGAACATCTGCAGTTGAAACTTTCCTCACGGCGCAGCCAGGCAATAAACGTGCAGCAGATACCGAATCAGGGGGGAACGGGACATGGCGTGATTGTTGCGCCAGGCGCCGCCCCTCCGGCCGCCAAGAGCAATGAAGCGGAGGTCGCGAGCCAGTTGACTCTAAAAAAATTACCGTCCGCGCTGCCCAGCAGCCTGCCACCCACTCACACCTCGCTCAATTGAATTGTGCTAATCAGATCTGTTATGGTGACCTGCTCAACTGACTACAGCGCAGTGACGCGGACGGAGGATTCACGCTGGGGGTGAGACGTGCGAGTCGGGGCACGGCTCAAAAGGTGCACGAGCGGTGGCAGGGCCTTGACCGGCGTATCACCGTGCTGGATGCCGAGTTCGCCGAACAGGCGCGCACTCAAGAGAACGCGCGTCGGCTGACGACCATCCCGGGCATCGGCGCCCTCAACGCGACCGCGCTTGTTGCGGCCATCGGCGACGTGGCGACCTTCGCCCGCGGGCGCGACCTGGCAGCCTGACTCGGCCTCGTACCGCGGCAGGTGACGACGGGCGGGAAGCCCCGGCTCGTCGGCATCACCAAGTGGGGCAGCAAGTACCTGCGCAAGACACTCATCCAGGGCGCTCGGGCCGCGATGCCGACGCTCCGGCAGGGTGATACGCGGCTCGGATAGTGGCTGCGCGGGCTGCTGGCGCGGGCGCATGCCAATAC
>NZ_JBBXMY010000038.1:0-6402 GCF_038442315.1 Methylobacterium litchii
CTCCGGCCTTCTGCCAATCCCGCAAGCGCCGCCAGCAGGTCATCCCCGAACCGCAGCCCATCTCCCGGGGCAGCAACTCCCAGGGCGTGCCCGAGCGCAGCACGAACAGGATCCCCGTCAGTGCCGCACGGTCGGAGGTTCGAGGTCGACCGCCCTTCGGCTTGACCCGTTCAGGCGGCAGCAGCGGTGCGATCTCGGCCCACAGGCCATCGGGAAGGAGCGGTCTCGCCATCTCCACCCAACGCGCCAAACCCGGTTTTGTTAGAGTCTCTAAATCGTCCGATCCCTTCGATTTGACCGGATACTGGACCTGCATGCCGGTGATAGCGCGAGCAGGCTCAAGCTCTGCCGGTCTCGTCGCTATGGTAACGCGATGCTACGACGCTCCTCGTTCAGCGGACAGCGACGCGGACAGCAGTTTCGGTATTACCTGGTTTGGATTTAAGACTTGGTTGGGAGGGCGTCCGTTCAAAGCCGGTGTACCAACGAGCAAACCGGACATCCGCTACTGGATCGCTCCGCACGGAGGCACGCAGATAGCAGCCACTCTAATACTCCTGCTGTCGAATTCGGCAGCGACATCAATTCAATGACTTTCCGGACCCGTGCCGAGCCCGACTGGAGGCGGGGTACGCCTTTCAAATTTAGCAACGCCGAACACGCACTTAAGTCTCGGGGGCGGGGGATACTACAGGTCTTGCGGCGTCCGAGCTTGAGCAGGAGGAACCGGCCGACCTGTTCGTTAATCCAGACGAGGCTGCCGGAGCGCCGCGGGATCTCAGCTGGCCGGTCGGCGGTTCCGAAACCACACCCGAACGAAATCCGAGGCGACGCGGGCGCGACGCCCCACGACAGGCCGCCGCGGGCCTCAGCTGCGCTCAGGATCGGATAACAGTCCATTATCAGGCTCTGGCGCATTCTAGGGGTCTCGCGTAGGAGACGCGCATGGCCGGAACGCTGATCGACCCCGCCTCCGAGGCCTACGAGGCCGCCGACGCCTTCGCCCGGCAGTCGCTCTCGCAGGCGACCTTGCGCGCCTATCGTGCTGACTGGCAGCACTTCCTCGCATGGTGCCGCACTAAGCGACTGGCCAGCCTGCCGGCGGAACCGCAGACGCTGGCCGCCTATCTTGCCTCGCAGGTCACCACGCACAGCAGGTCCACCATCGAGCGACGCATCGTGGCGATTGGGCAGGCCCACAAGATCGCCGGTCACGATTGGCGCCCGTCGCATCCGATCGTCCGCGCGACGCTCAAGGGCATGTTCCGGACCCATGGCCGACCGCAGGTGAAGGCGGCGGCCCTTGGGCGCGAGGAGGTTGTGGCGCTTCTCTCCGCGTGCACCGGCTCGTTCGCCGCACGCCGGGACAGGACGATGTTCCTGCTGGCGTTCGCAGGCGCGCTTCGGCGCTCAGAGCTTGCAGCGATCTGTGTCGAGGACCTTCGCTTCACCCGCGAAGGCCTACGCCTGTTCCTGCCACGCTCTAAAACCGACGGCGAGAACCGTGGCGCCGAGATCGGGATCGCCCAGGGCCGGAACCCGCAGACTTGCCCAGTAGCTGCGCTTCAGGCGTGGCTCGACGCGGCGGCGATCGATGCCGGTCCGGTGTTCCGGGCGATCCGTGCCGACGGCGCCTTGTCCGACACTGCAATCACACCGGACTCGATCGGCCGCATCCTACGTCGGCGCGCGTTGGCAGCCGGCCTCGACGCCGACGCCAACGAGCGGATCACGCCGCATGGTTTCCGGGCAGGCTTCATCACAGATGCCTACCGTGCCGGCGCTCGAGACGAGCACATCATGGGGCACTCGCGGCACAAAAGCCTCAAGACGATGCACGGCTACATCCGACGGGCCAAGCTGTTGAGCGACAGCCCCTCGAAGCTCCTAGGTCTATAGCGTCCCCGCGCGTACGTGCTACTTTGATAATCTTAATGGATGCATTCAGCGAAGATCACGCAACAGACCCATGCTGCTGCCCTTTCTAGGCACCCAGCGGTTCGGAAGCTTCCATGAACGCGACGCTGCTGGCCGCAAGCCGAACGTCCGCTCCTGCGCACGCTGGCGATTCGGCGTAGCGTAGTCTGGTCGCTCCCGGAATGGCTGCTGGGGGTGGAATTCTGCCGTTCCGCTTTCGAGCGGTTTAGCAATGAATGAGCGACTTCCGTTACCAAGAGAATGGCGTGACCGCAGAGAACACCGCCTCGCCCCAAAGCATCCCGGCCTGACGCCACGGAGCTTGCGACCGCCCCTCTGTTCGGTCGAATACAGAGGGGCGGAAAATGATCAGTTGCTGGTGTCGCCGTCGCGCATCTGGCCGGTCGGCTCCTGGACGTGGGCTTCGAGGAACCAGAGCTGCTTGTCGACGGCGCGGGAGATCTCGGTGAATAGGTCGGCAGTGTCGGGGTCGCCTGCCTCGTCCGTCTCGTCGATGTTCTCGCGCACGGCGTTGGCGTAGGCGGCGTAGCTGTCGATCAGCGCGGCGATGTGGTCGGCGATGGCATAGATGCCGGTCGGGTAGGCCGGGAGCTTGGTTGACCCTGCTACGACCTGCGCCGTGCCCAGCGCCGTGCCACCGAGTTGCACCGCCCGCTCGGCGACCTTGTCGTTGAGGTCGCTGATCTCGGCGCGAAAGCCGTCCAGCATCAGGTGGATGCCGATGAACTGCGGGCCCTTGAGGTTCCAGTGGGCCTGCTTGATTGCCAACGCGAGGTCGATGCCGTCAGCGAGCCGGGCGTTCAGGGCCTCAATGGACACCTTCTTGGCGTTTGAATTGGTGTTGTTGCGGGTCTGGTGAGTACGCGGGGTGCTGCTCGTAGCCATGCCTATGCTCCACAGTGTTGAGGCGGCAATAGTGGAGCGTGGAGGAGGTTCCCCCAGCCGGGGCCAAACCTGCGAGGTTCGGGGACCCGCGCCGTCCAGGGTGCAGCGGTTCGACGCGGGGTCGTTGCACCAGCTGAAGTAATTGTTCGGTCCCGGCCGCGCAAACTAATGTGTGGCTGACACGAATTCGCGGATGCTATTCACTAACTTGCGCTGGTCGAACGGCTTGTCGTGGAATACACCCCGCGCCGGGATGCGCGAGAGATCCGGCTTGACCGCCCCCGTCAGGATCAGCTCGATCGGCGGCCAGCGATCGCGGATCATCGCCGCCAGCTGTAGTCCCATCACCGCGCCTCGCACATCGAGATCGGCCATGACGACGCGGATGTCATTGCGTTGTTCGAGGATCTGGATTGCCTTGGCCGGCGTCGTCGCCTCGATGACGTCACAGCCGGCTTCCTCGATGATGTCTGACAGGATCATCATCTGGATCGTCTCATTCTCTATGAGGAGAACGATAGGACGCCGTTCGGTCGATGCCGTCACACAATCCTCCTTCGAGGACTGGCGTCTGCCCCGATCACGATGCCACCACTTGGGACATGGGCGCGCGGAACTTCGCGTTCAGACCCATTGGGGAATAATCCAAGTGCGTGTCGCGTGTTCCCACGAGACCGGACTGGATCAGCCGCGCCCCAAAGCCGCGCCTCGCCGGGGCTGTGGCGGGCGGGCCGCCGTGCTCACACCAGGATAGCACCACCGTTGCTTCCGCGTCCTCCTCTATCCGCCACGCGACATGAACCGAGCCGCTCTCGACGGAGAGCGCGCCGTATTTGATCGCGTTGGTGGTCAGTTCGTGCAGGAGCAGGGAGAGCGACAGCGTCGCCTGCGGTGCGAGCGAGAGGTTCGGCCCCTCGATCGTGAACCGGTCGAGCGCCGTCTGGAGCGCCAGCACCTGATCGATGACGGACCGGATCGGCGCGGCTGCCCAGCTGTCCTGCATCAGCACGTCGTGGGCGCGCGAGAGGGCGATCAGTCGCGCGGTAAAGGCCTTGATCGGGGCCTGATCCGGCACGCTCCGGAGCGTCTGGCCCGCGATGCCCTGAACCATCGCCAGCGTATTCTTCAGGCGATGGGAGACTTCGCCGTTGAGAATCGCCTGCTGTTCCTCAGCTCGCGCACGGCGCGCGCCCACCTCGACGCGGTCTGTGACGTCGCGCAGGAAGGCGAGTTCCTCCCGCGACCAGATCCGCGGCCTGTCGTCGTGCACGATGAAGATCGCGACCGTGCGGCCCCTGTCGCGAACCGGCATGTTGACCTGCGCACGGACGCCGATGGCCTGCATCGGCCCTGGATTGGATTGCGTACGCGGGTCGGTCAGCACATCGTCGATGACCAGGGCCTCGCCGCGGCAAAGGTCGGCGCTGAGATCGCCGAAGTCGCTGAAGCGATGGCGGCCTGCGATGCTGGCTTGACCGGGGGCACACCAGTCAGGGTCGATGGTCACGAACTCCACATCGCCCTCGACGCGGCCATAAGCGACTCTGCTTGCGCCCAGCGTCTGCGCGACGATCTCCGTAGCCGCCGCCATCATCGCCGAATCGGTGTCCATGTCGCGCAGGCGATCGCCAAGGGTGAGGAGCGCGTTGCGCCGCTTCTCGGCCTTCACCCGCTCCGTGATTTCGAGGAAGAGCACGCCGAAGCGCCCCTCGCCGAGGGAGAACGCGCGTCCCTCGTACCAACGGGATAGGGTGCCGACCTGCCTTGTGAAGGTGACGGGTTGGCCGGTCTCGACCACGCTGGCGAACTCGTCGACCCATGCGTCTTCGATGCTGGGAAAGACCTCGCGCAGGGTCCGTCCCACGACGCTTTCGGGGGTGAGGCCGATGAGTTCACCGCAGGCCGCATTGACGTCGATGTAGCGCCAGTCCGTGATGCGTCCGGTCGGACCGCGCACGACTTCGCCGACGAGAAACCCCTCGCTCAGGCGCTCGAAGAGGCCGCGCCAGTACGCTTCACCCGCGGCGAGGCGCGCCTCGAACGACTTCCGCTCGGTGATGTCGCGCGAGACGGACAAGATCCGTTCCGGCCGCCCATCGGGGCCGAAGATCGGCGTCACCTGGACGTCCCACCATTTTGCGTTACCGCGAAAGGTGTCCGCGCCTCCCTGAAAGTGGCCGATCCCCCCGTCCCGGGCCGTGGCCAAGGCCGCAAGCGCATCGGCGTTCCCCTGACCCTGCCAGAAGCTCGGCCATGGGCAGCCCTTGATGTGATTGAAGTCGCTGACTTCCATCACCTTCATGCCGCCCTCGCTCATGAAGGTCAGGCCGCCGTCGAGGTCGAGCACCTTGATGCAGTCGACGGATGACGCCAGGACACTGCGCATGAACTCGGCGTCAGCCTGTTCCTTGGTGGCGAGGTTGCGCTCCTGCGTGCGGTCGCTGAACGCCTTGACGAAGCCCCGGTGTGTCCCGTCGAGCCCCCGCAGCGAGGTCATGTCGCCGACCGCGTAGAACCGTCCGCCATCCTTGCGCAGATGCCAGCGCATGTCTTCGGCATGGCCGTCGCGAAGGACGCCGTCCATCTCCTTGCGCATCTGACCAGTCGTTCGATCCTCGGGCGTGAAGATCCGCTCGATGGGCTGCCCGCGCATCTCTTCCGCTGACCAGCCCAGGATGCGTTCGGCCCCGACATTCCAGTCGGTCACCATGCCTGCGGTGTCGGTGACGATGATTGCCATCTCGCTGGCGCTGTTGAAGATGGCGCGCTGACGTTCCTCGCTCTCGGCTAGGCGCTCTCGGTTGCGGTGCGCCTCGGTCACATCGATCTGACTGCCGAAGCGGTAGCGCAGCCGTCCTTCGCCGTCGAAAACGGGGCCGATGAACAGGGCGTTGACGAAAGGCGTGCCGTCGTTGCGGTGATTGGTGATCTCGATGGTGAGGTCGCGGTTGTCGGTCAGCGCCGCGCGGATCTCGTCGACGCGGTCAGGCTCGGTGTCCGGTCCCTGGAGAAAGCGGCAGTTGCGCCCGACCACCTCCTCGACGCCGAAGCCCGTGAGTTCGAGGAAGGCGCGGTTGGTGAAGACGATGGGGTCGTCGTTCTGGCTGGGATCCGTAAGGATCATCGGCAGGCCGGTCTTGTCGATGGCAGAGAAAAGCACGTCGTCGTCGACTGAGCGGAGCTGCGGCCCCGATGGCTTTGGATCGGGACCTGGATGCTCGGCGAGCGCTGCCCGCAGGCGCAAGACTTCTGCCTCAAGCTCCTCGCGCGAGAGGTGCTGCAAATCGGTACGCATCGAAAAGCGAGCCTGCCCCCGGTGGCCGACATCGTCTACGGACGGTGCTGAAAGTCGAGCGCTCTCACACCGTCATGCCGGTTGCCGGATCCGAACCTTAAAGCCGGTTTCTCCCATAGATTGAAGATGCTGGGTGGTGGACGAATGGCCGCTTTCGGGGTGAGCGATGTTCCGACCCCATCTTCTGTGGGGCGACCTGACCGGGCAGTTTGACGATCCGCACGAGAGGATCGTTTTGTGTCTGGACTTGACCTTAGACTTGAGCCGGAGGGGACGGTCCGGCG
>NZ_JBBXMY010000039.1:0-4964 GCF_038442315.1 Methylobacterium litchii
ACCGCCCTTCGGCTTGGCCCGTTCAGGCGGCAGCAGCGGTGCGATCTCGGCCCACAGGCCATCGGGAAGGAGCGGTCTCGCCATCTTCACTCAACGCGCCAAACCCGGTTTTGTTAGAGCCTCTTAGCAGACGCCCAGCATTGGGCCGAAGCTGCCCGATGGGAACCTAAGCCCTTACCACGGCACGTTGCACACGCTGGAAAAACACAATCGTGGCTTGGCAGCATTCCAGTCGTCGTTGTGCAATAGTCCGCTCATGACAAACGTAATCCGCCTCCCCCTCGGCCGCGCAGTCGCTGACGCTCCCCAGACCATCGACGCCTTCACGCCGTTGCAGGTCTACGGCGCAGCCGTAGGCCACTTCGTGGCGCTGATCCGCGCTGAAGGCCGCGAGGCCGGAAAGACATTGCAGCTGATCGTTGGCCAGGAGCGCGGCGAAGCAGCGGAGACCGTGGCAATACTGCCAGACACAAACGTCGGCGAGACGGAAGCCGAAGCTATGGCACACGCCATCCTAAGGATTTTGGAAATCGTAAAGGAATCTTTCGTCGGCGGCTCAGGTTCGGCGGTATTGGGCCACTAAGCGGTTATTCTCGCGATGACCTTTTGAACCTGAGAGGCACCCCAGGAACCGCCACGCGCGGCCGGGATGCCTCGATCGTTTAGGCCCGCCGCCATTGCCCGCAGGGATGTGGCACCAGTTGCCCTGATGTCGGCGATGATAGGAGCTAGGTCAGCTGCCCGGCTGTTCGCAATCTCTTGCTGCCGCGCACGACCCAAGACCCGGCCGAGATCCTGTTTGCCGAGGTGCGTAGGGTTGCCCAACTGCGTAGCCTTGCCAGCCGCCTTTAGAGCGGCGAGTTCGGCATCAGAGAGTGCAGCATAGAAGGCGCGTTTGGCCGCGAGGGCTTCCCGAGTCCGCTTAGAGATCATCTCCCGCTCGGCCTGTGCGATGACCGCCATGATGCCCACGACCATTTCGTTCGCCTCCGGCATATCTGTGGCAACGAACCGGGCACCGGTCTTCTGTAGACCGAGCAGGAAGTGCGCATCGCGTGACAGGCGATCGAGCTTGGCAATCACCAGGGTTGCGTTCTGCAGGCGGCAGAGCGCTAAGGCCCTCTGCAACTCTGGCCGATCGTTGCGGCTGCCGCTCTCGATTTCGACGAATTCGGCTAGGACGGTTCGATGGCCGTTGTGAAGGAAGGTGGCCACTGCCTGCCGTTGAGCCTCCAGGCCGAGCCCAGAACGGCCTTGCATCTCCGTGGACACTCGGTGACCTTGCCCCCTGGTCTGCCCTCGTACTGAAGCTAGGGTCCGTCGATCAGGAGACGGACGATGAAGAAGAGCCGGTTCAGCGAAGAGCAGATCATCGGCATCCTGAAGGAGCAGCAGGCCGGGCTTCCGGTGGCTGAGATTTGCCGCCGCCACGGCATCAGCGACGCGACGTTCTACACGTGGCGCTCGCGCTTCGGCGGTATGGAGGTCTCGGACGCGCGCCGCCTGAAAGCGCTCGACGAGGAGAACCGTAAGCTCAAGAAGCTCCTGGCCGAAGCGATGCTCGACGTGGCGACGCTGCGTGAGGCACTGGGAAAAAACTTCTGACGCCCGGCGCACGGAGAACGGCCGTGAGCTGGGCCATCGAAGAGAAGGGCTACTCGCAGCGTCGTGCGTGCGGGCTGATCGGCCTTGAGCCGAAGACGTACCGCTATGCCTCGACGCGAGGTGACGATGCGGCCGTGCGGGTACGTCTGCACAGCTTGGCCGGCGAGCGCCGCCGGTTCGGCTACCGACGTCTGCTGATCCTGCTGCGGCGGGAGGGCCTCACACTGAACCACAAGAAGCTCTTCCGTCTCTACCGGGAGGAGCGGCTGTCGGTGCGCAGGCGCGGTGGGCGCAAACGAGCCCTTGGCACGCGGGCCCCCGCCGCCGTGCCGCAGGAGCCGAACCAGCGCTGGAGCCTCGACTTCGTCTCCGACACGCTCGACGACGGGCGGCGCTTCCGCATCCTCGTCGTGGTCGACGACTGCACGCGGGAGTGCCTGGCGCTGGTGGTCGACACGTCGCTGTCCGGCCATCGCGTTGCACGTGAACTCGACCGGATCATCGCCAGCCGCGGCAAGCCGCTGATGATCGTCTCCGACAACGGCACCGAACTGACCTCGCACGCCATCCTGCGCTGGCAGGAAGAGCGTGCGGTCGAGTAGCACTACATCGCCCCCGGAAAGCCGCAGCAGAACGGCTTCGTTGAAAGCTCAAACGGACGCTTGCGCGACGAGTGCCTGAACGAGCATCTGTTCCGGAGCCTGCCAGCGGCCCGGACCATCATTGAGGCGTGGCGGATCGACTACAACACCTGCCGCCCGCACACGAGCCTCGGTGGGCTCACCCCGAACGCGTTTGCAACCCGGTCCAAACAGGACCAAAACCAGAACGGACTCTGGTTATGAACGGGGGCAAACAGGGGGCAAGGTCAAACAGGGGGCAAGGTTAAGGGACATCGAGGTTCGAATGACGGCCGCCCCATCCGAGCGAGGATCGCGCTGCTGGACGAACGGGAGGGCAAGGCTGAGGCGTGGCAAGAAGGTAGACTGTTATCGCAAATTGGAACTCTCGATCCATAGTTTGAGGCCAGCCGGTAGACCATGGCGCCGCACCCGGATCCAAAGTCCACGCTGAAACAGTTGCCCTAGCGGCGACGGCTGAAATGGCCTCGTCCACCGAGCACGACAGCGGAGCCACGGCGACCGTTCCGTCGTCTTCGCCAACCACGACTGCGAACAGCCGGCTCCATCAGCTAGAGGTCCATGCCCCATGGCCCATACGCTCGCTCCGCTTCGTTTCGACCCCGCCTACGAAACCATCGCCGAGGACGAGGCGGAGACGCAACGCGGCCTCACCGAGTTGATGCTCGCGATCCAGCGAAAAACCCATGCCGATACCGGCCACGCCTATCGCTCCGTACATGCCAAGGCGCATGGCTACCTGCTGGCGCGCTTCGAGGTCCTGCCGGGGCTCTCGCCGCAGCTCGCGCAGGGGCTGTTCGCGACGCCGGGTGTCTATGAGGCGATCCTCCGCTTCAGTACGACACCGGGCGACATCTTGGACGACAAGGTATCCACCCCACGTGGGGTCGCCCTCAAAGTGTTGAATGTACCTGGCGCACGGTTGCCGGGCAGCGAAGATGAGACCACGCAGAACTATGTGTTTGGCAACTCCCCCTCGTTCCAGATCGGCGACGCCCGGGGGTTACTGCGTCAGTTGCGGCCGCTGGCTGCCACCACGGGCCGCGCCGAGCCCGTCAAGATCGGACTCTCGGCCGTGTCACGCGCGGCCGAGGTGGCGTTGGAGAAGGTCGGCCTGAAGTCGGCCACGTTGACGACCCTGGCGGGGCAGGCCGAGACGCATCTACTCGACGACAGTTTTTATTCGCAAGCCGCACTTCTCCACGGCGACTACTTCGCCAAGCTGGCGATCTCGCCCGTCTCGCCCGAACTCGTTGCCCTCTCGAAGCAGGCGATCGACCTCGCCAGCCGACCCGACGGCATCCGCGAGTCCGTCGCAGCCCACTTCAGGGATCACCCGGCCGTCTGGGAGTTGCGTGTACAATTGGCAACAAACCTAGACTCCATGCCGATCGAAGACGCTGCCGCGATGTGGCCGGAGGACGAGAGCCCTTATCGCCCGGTCGCGCGCATTACCGCGCTCCCTCAGGAGACATGGTCCGACGCCTTGCGCCAGCAGGTGGAGGACCGCTTGGCTTTCAACCCCTGGACGGGCTTTGCCGCACATCGGCCCCTCGGCTCGATCATGCGGGCGCGCCGCCCCGCCTACGCCGCCGCCCGTGCTTACCGTGCCGAGAACAACGCCGTAACGATCGCAGAGCCGACCCGCCTTCCTGGTATATAGGGCCCCGTCAATCGGAGGTGGGAGAAAGCTTGGCGTAATGGGCGCGCCGAGGGGAACCGGGATACCGCCCCGAGATTGTCGCTGTCGGACGGCCAAGCATCCGCCTATCAGGTGGTCGTGCGGCAGGTGCGCCACGATCCGCGCACAGGCTTCACCATCTTGGATGGGCTGCGCGATCACAAATCGGCATCCTTAATTAAAGCTACTCGGCCTTCGACCTTTTCACGGATCCAGGTGATCTGAAGAGGAGTCCCAGCGCGAGGACCCCATATGCCTGCCTGCTACGCCAGCCATCTAAAAGCGCTTCCAGGCATCGTTCGGCCAACGCTGCGCGATGCAGCCCTGCGCATTCTTGCCGCACACGGGCGCAACATTTCCTCCGAACCTTATCGGGTGCGCTACGCGGGCGTGGCCGGGTTCAAGGTCATGTACTTCACAAGCGAACCTGGCGTGATCGCGCGGCGAGGACGGGGTCATTGGAGTACGTCATCAGGTCCCACGGCAGACTTGTTGCAGCACCTCATCGAGTCGATGCAGGCGCGCACGTACTGGGAATGGGCTGGCGCGGCGATGGCACGGTCTCGCACGACCGGGTTCATCCGCGGCCCGTAGGAGTACGAACTCCTACGGGCCGCCGCCACGACAGCAGGCATTCCGCAGATGAAACGCGTCACTCCAGCCTATCCCGGACGCGACAGCCGGATGACATGGCCGATTGAAAAGATCGTTGCCTATCGCCGAGGCCGGCTAAGAGCGCCTAACAAAACCATCGTTCGATGAAGCGCCAGACGATGACGGCTGCGGCCAGCGCGGAGAAGGCGAGATGGATGTCGGCTCGCCGCTCGTAGCGGATGGCGAGGCGACGGAACTGGGCGAACCACGCCAGGGTCCGCTCGACGACCCACCTGCGACGTCCCAGCCGCTGGCCGCTCTCGATCCCGCGCCGGGCGATGCGAGGCTGGATGCGCCGGCGGGTCAGCGCCTGACGACAGCGGCGGTGGTCGTAGGCCTTGTCGGCGTGCAGCTTCGAGGGACGCTTGCGCGGCGGTCCCCAG
>NZ_JBBXMY010000003.1:0-378017 GCF_038442315.1 Methylobacterium litchii
CTATGCTGGATCGCTCGACGGATCGCCTCCGTCGTCGTGGCGCTGCCGTGAAGAACCTGGCCCATAGCGCGTCCCTCCACTCCGACGTGAAGAGTGCACCATCAAACCCCGGGATCAAACATCTAGGCTGCACGGATTACGGCGATGCTGATCCTTTACCCCCTGACCGGCGAGACCAGCGTGCCCCGGCCGCGGCCCGGGTAAGACACGTTCACTGACCCCCAACGGTCCGGCCCGAGAAGCGTCATGTCGCGCGCAGGCGGCCTTGCCCGATCCGGCACCCATGCAGGAGAACGAGGTCTCGGAAGTCCAACCGGTCGAGCCACATCAGGTACTCGACCGAGCGGGGGGCTCGGATACGGCCGCGATATCGCGATCGCCGCCACACCCCATCCTCCACATAGCTCGCCTTCGCCGGCCAGAACCCCTGGGCGAGGTGATACGAGATCTGGCGGACCGGGTTGTTCAGCCGCTGGACCAGCACTGGACGGCGCACGTGACCCGGCTCGGTGGGGTCGCCGGGCCGCAGGGCCGGTAGACCGGCTACCGTCGCCAGGACGGGGAGCAGGCCAGTGGTCATCAGGATATGGAGATGGGGCTGATAGGCGTCGTGAGTCGGATCGTAGTCGCCGTGCACGAAGGCGATCAGCCAGCCTTTGGCCTCTTTGAGGCCCGCCCGGACGAGTTGCTGCCGGAAGCGTTCGAGGAGCTGTCGAGGCTGCAGGGCCGGGAGGTCGGTACCGGGCAGGCGCCAGTCCGGCGGCACGATGGTAGCGAGGCGCAGATCCTCCGGCGGGTGCTCGGCGGCCAAGCGCAGGGCGGCGCCGACGAACCGCAGCCGATAGCGCCGCATGTAAGCAGCGCAGGAGAAGGTCCGGTTCGGACGTCCGCGCTCGTCGGGGGCTTCGAGCCGGCGGGCAAGCGCGAGGGCGGCCTCCGGCGTGAACCGCGCGGCCGGGTGCACCGATCGCGCGGCATCGCGCTTTGCCCATCGTCGCAGCGTCCTGACCCGACGCGCGTCCTCTATCGCGGCATCGACGCCGCGCTCGAAGCCTGGTCGCGCCGGTACGTTCTTACGCGCGCGCGTCGGCTTAAACTGATGCTGCAGGTTGTAGGCGTACCCTGGGTAGAGCAGGCGGCGCAGCTCGAACGCCCGCTCCTCGACCTCGCGCTCCATGGTGCGTTCACATTCACTCCCACAGCATTGTGAGAGGCGCCACCATTCTACATGTGGACCGGCGGCGAACAAGCCGCGGCGATACGGTCAGGGCCGAGGCACCGAGGCCAGTCACCCGCCGGCAAATCCCGGGAAAGCGCAGCAGCTTATCCTGCAAAGCTTGGCAAGAACGCCAGCGTCACATCGCTGCTACTTTCCCGGCTTTTCCCGGCCATCCCGTCCCGGCCCGGGGCAACGCCTTGAAATTTGTCTCACGCTCCCATAGTGTTATCATTCATCGTCCATGGGCTCCCTTAGCGAGTTCGGGGGCGGTTACCGTGGGAACCGCGTCCATCCTGATAGCAGGCTTGGCTGCGGACTTTATTATTACGCCACAAACCACGTACGCTTTTGGGCGTCGCGTGGCGTGCGCCCCCTCACGGTCTGATCTTGTTTTTCCCGGTCAGACCACGAGGTACGCGTGCGAGCTCCCACGCCTGATGGCTCATGCTTGGCCGGCAAGGCCGGTCCCCCGACCGTTCACGACTGCCCGGACCAGCATGGTCGCGTGTGGCTGCGCGTGGCCTACCGCGGCCACGTCGCCCACGCGCCGTTGGACCTGCTCTTTGCCGACGAGGGTGCCTTCTACGACGCCCTCCTGCGCGGCGGGGTGCGCGTCCTCGATCCGAAGGTGCGCAGCCTCGTACGCCAGACCGCGGAGGGGCCACCGGCGGGCGGGCCCATTCATGTCGTCGAGGCCGCCGGCTTCCACGGCGGGTGCTACTTAGCGCCGGGTGAGCCCCTGCCCAGAACGCTGCACGGCGTGCCGGTCGTCGATGCCCGGCCGGATGGCGAGACGGGCCAAGGGACGGCCGGGTCGCCCGCCGACTGGCGATCGGGCGCGCGCCGCTTGGCCAACGGTCAGGCTTTGCCGACCTTCGTCCTGGCCTACGGCTTCGCTGCCATTCTGCTCGCTTTCGTCGGCCGGCTGATCGATAACCCGGGGGCGGAACTCGTCGGCCCCTCTTCAATCGGCAAATCCTACCTGCTGCGCCTTCTCGCCACGATCTTCGGCGACCCCGCGTGGCTTCTCGCGTGCTGGGACGCCACGATCAACGGTCTCGAAGGTCCGATGGCCCGGGCCGACGGCGGTGCCCTGCTGCTCGACGAGGGCAGCCAGTTCCTTGCCGACGGCGGGGCGGAGCGGCGTCACGCGATGGCGCGAGCGATGTTCAAGCTCGCCCACGGCACCGAGAAGGCCCGCTACGGCACCATCAGCGTGCGCCGGCGCTTCGCCTTCCTCAGCTCGACCAACGTACCCCTCTCCGCCCTGACCGCTGGATTGCCCGTGGATGAGGCCGCCGGGGTGCGCGTGCGCGTCCTCTCGATCCCCTCGGATGCGGGCACGGGGCTCGGCGTGTTCGATCGCTTGCCGCCTGGGTGCGCGACGGGGGCCGAGGCTATCGCGGCGCTGCACGCGTTCGTCGGTGCGCAGCATGGCCACGCCGCCCCCGCCTTCGCCCGCCGCCTCGCCGCCTGCCTCTCCGCGCCGTCGGGTCACGCTTGGCTGGAGGATTACCTCGCCCGGCGGATGCGGGCGTTCGAGCGCCGCGCCGGTCTGGATCGCGCCCCCCCGACGGTAGCGCGGGCCGGTCAGACCTTCGCCCTGGCCTACGCCGCGGGCTGCCTCGCGCGCCGCTGGCGGCTGTTGCCCCTCGACCGGATCGGGCCCCTCATTCTCAAGGTCCACCGCCGTACCCTGGCGGCTGAGGCCGACGCCGTGCCCGTGGCGGGGGGCGCCCCCGCCGTCATCGGCCGCTACGTCGAGCGCCACGCGGGCGCGCTGCATGACCTGCGCCAGGGCTACCCGAACCTGAGCGCGGACGCCTGCGACGCGGCGCCCGGGTTCCTCCAGGTGATCGACGGCGCCCTACACCTGCTCCTGCGCCCCGCCCGCTGGACGGCCGCCTTCGGATCCCGCGGGCCGACCCTGCTGCGCGATCTACGCCAATCCGGACATCTGGTCGCCCGCGACGGGCTGCAACTCCAGACCCGTGTGCGCCGCCTCGTGGCGAAGGACCGGGTCTACGCCATTCGCCTCGACACGAGCTAGCTGCACTGCTGTGTCGATGGGCAATCATACAACTTAGCAGCACCTCAATAGACTGGAATTGACATGGACATCGTGCAGAACACCACCCCCTCCCAAACGTACAGAGCAACCATTGTTTCGTCCGCGCCCATCATCGCGGCTTTCACCGATGTGGTCGACATTGCGATGAGCTGCGGGATCCCGCCGGAAGAAACGATCACTCTGATCCGCCACAAGCGTTTCCCAACGCCGATCAATCAGGACGCCGTCGGTGATGCTGGACCCCTCGACTGTTTGTGGATGTGGGATCGCGTTGAGGGCTTTCTCGCGAAGTACTCGGAGGCCCGTGCAAGCGAGGCCCGCCGCGGCCCGGCTGCCGCGAAGGCCGACTGAGTGACCGGCGATGTCGGCGGCACAAGTTCTATTGGGCTGCCGACATCGTCATTCAAGCGTCTGCGAGCCGACCCTTGAACGCGATCACCTCCCTTATCCCAGTAGGAGACCCGCATGACCCAGGCCACCAAGTCGATCACCCGCAAAACTCAGCGCACCGCCCGCCCAGCGACCCGTACAAAGGCCCGGGCCGGCGCCTCCGCCCCCCGCGCCCGTCGAGCCAAGCCGGAGGACGAGCCTGGGGCGTTCGGGCGGCCCACCCGGGCGACCGTGGCGGCGCGTACTGAATTGCGGGACTGGCTCGCGGAAGGCCCGCTGCATCGGGTGGACGCGCTGAAGATGACGAGCCTGCTGCTGAGCGCCGCGGTGCAGGAGGCACGCGCGTTCCTGGGGCCCCCGTCCCTGACGATGGCGCTGGCCGTGATCGGCACGGTGCCGGAGAAGGTGACCGGGGAGGATCTCGAAGCCAAGGTGGAGAGCATCCTGATGGGCGTTGCCGAGTGCCAGCTGTGAGGCCACGGTTACGCTGTGTGGGTCTTTCTGGCCGTTTCAGATCGGTGGGAAGCGATGAGAGCCCGCAGGCCCGGCGCGGGCGGCCCGTAGCTTACGACCATCACGTCTAGGTCGCAGTCATCCATGAGCCGCAACGCCCGCTGCATTGCGGCATCGATCCACGCATCCGCATTGCCGAAGGCGCCCCCGCCGAGCCGCGTCAGCAGCACGCGGTTCGAGGCGCCGCGCACCGCGTTCAGCACCCCGGCCAGCAGGGTGCCCTCGTAGGCGGCGTCCAGTACGAGCCGGGCGAACGGCGCCCACGACGCGACCGGTAGCCCTGCATAGGCCACCGGCATCGCCGAGCAGAAGATCTGGCTGACGAGCGGGCCCGGCTTCGGCCCATCGGTAACCTAGACGTCCATGTGCAGTCCAAGCTGCAGCCGGCCGCGCAAGTCGTCGAGGGTGTCCTCGTCGGCCGCGCTCAGGTGCCCGGCGATGGCATCCAAGCTTGCCCGCGTCGGCAGGGCGTAGCCATTACGCATCGTCCATAACTTTCCCCGGTCGATGCCGAGATGTCGCGCGAGGGCGGCCCCGAGATCGGCGAGGCCGTCGAGCTGACGTTGCGCCGTCTGACCCACGCCGTCACCGACCGGCATGAGGTAGTTGCGGTGAAGGGTGGCCGCGCCCGCCGCC
Organism: Methylobacterium litchii; assembly: GCF_038442315.1. Taxonomy (NCBI): domain Bacteria; kingdom Pseudomonadati; phylum Pseudomonadota; class Alphaproteobacteria; order Hyphomicrobiales; family Methylobacteriaceae; genus Methylobacterium; species Methylobacterium litchii. The sequence goes on from NZ_JBBXMY010000003.1 coordinate 4,830, forward strand.
ATCGCGCAGGCCGGACCCTGCGTGCGGTCGTGGGCGTAACGGGTAACGCCGTCCTCCGGGGTCACGTCCGGCCCGACCATCTCCAGCATGTTGAACTGCGAGGCAACCTGGAACAGCGCGCCGCGGTACTCTGGCGCCCGGTGCAGGGCGCGCACGTCGCCCTCGACGATGGAGAGCCGCAGCCGACCGAAGTGCCGGAAGTTTGCAGCGGCCGCGCGCAGCTCCCCGAGTGACGGCAATGTCAGTGTTCCAACCGCATAGCTCTCACCCGTGCCCTCGCGCACGAGGCGGCCATCGACCACGCGCAACCGCGCCTGCGTCTCGCGGTAACCCGCCTCTCGGAACCCCGTCAGTCGCTCGAACCAGTCCATAGCGCCCCCCATCCATGTACCGCCGATTTCTTCACCGCATTAGTCGCACGGCGTCATGTCGATCTGCATCGTGCCGCCCGCGAATTGGCCAAGCTCGGGGAATGGCGCCGTCTGCCGGATCGCCCGGTCCGCTGCTTCGGCGGCGGCGTTCAGCTGGTCCGGCGTCGCCCGTTCGCTTTGCGAGCGCAGCAGGCGCGGTGCGGCCTGCAACTCGGCGTCGAAGTCTAGCGTCACCGCGAAGGTCAGGATCAGGCTAGGATCGGCGCGCAGCGGCTCGGGGATTGCCCAGGCCTGCCGCAGGCGACGTGCCATCGCACGCTGCGGGTCGTTGCGCAGCGGGCTGGTCATGCAGCGCAACCCCGCCGGGGACGGCGCGACGGGCAGGCCCACGCCGGTCGCTGCCGCTTCCCGCGGCACTGGTCCAGCCTGGAGGGGCGCACGCGTCGAGCGGTTCGGATCGCTGAGGGCGACGTTCGGACGGCGGTTCACCCCGCCCGTGGGCGGCGTGATGCGGCAACCCTCGAACACGATGCGGATGTTGGCCGGGCGGTCCTGCATCGTGAACGCCCCGATCCCGGGTGCGGTCATGTGCACGATGCCGTAGGGCGGGGTGATCCCGCGCAGTACCGTCAGGCTGGCCGCGTCCGACGCTGCCACCTTGCAGAAGAAGCCTTGGCCCGGCGTACCCGAGCTGCCGAGCCGGCCCGACAAGTGAACGAGCCAACCGGTTGGGACAGGCTCGATGCCGCTCACCCCGACATCGAAGTCGATGCCGCGGTCCAGCGAGGCGCGAAAGTCGTCCCGCTGCAGCGGGTTGGTCAGCGCCATGACTCCACGCTGCCCCATCCACTCGAAGTCGGTGTAGGCCCCCTCGGACCTATCAAGCGCCGCACCGGAGTCGAGCCCGAGCTGTGCGGCGATGCTTGCGCGCTCCTCACGACCTTCCCGCAGCACGCGTTCGTGGATCGCGGCAACCGACGTACCGGCGACCTCCGGGCTTAGTGCCTGCAGCCGCGCGAGGTAGGCGTCGAACGCGGCAAGCCGCTGCGGGGGCGGGAGGTCGGTATAGGCGTTGGCCGCCGCCACCTCGGCGAGCAAGGCCCGCAGCTTTGCCGGGACCGAGTCGCTGCCGGTCCGGGGTCGTAACAGCGGCGCCAGGTGCCGCCAGCCCGTGGCGGGCCTGCACGGCGGCGATGTCGGCGCGGACCCGCTCGAACTGAGCGAGGAACGTCGTGAGCACAGCCGCCGCTGGGGTATCGGCGATCTTGGTGGCGAGCGCGCGCATCCGGTCGCGGTAGCTGTCCATACGGGCAAGCACCTCACCGGGTGGAATCGCCTTGTAGCCCTCCCCAGTGAAGGCGATCACCTCGTTGGTCAGCGCCAGTACCTGGGACTGCGCGTCCGCATCGCGCGCGGTGTACTCCCGCGTGCTTTGCCCAACCGAAGGTGTTTGGGCGACCGCCTCGCGAACGATTGGCGCATGGGCGAGCAGCAGCGCGAGCGTGAGGTTCGAAGCGCAGCGGCTGAGGGGCATCGGAACCATGGGAAGGCGCCTCGGTGGTGGATGGGGGGTGACGGGGAGCAGGGCCCCTTGGATCGCCAAATGAGGGATTGTCGGTCCGTCGATTGTCAAGCCGCGGATCTGGCTGTCTCGCGCGATGGACGCGCGCACGATCATCGGCTGGAACCTGCGGCGGCTGCGGGTCGAGCACGGGCTGTCGCAGGAGCGGTTGGCGTTGGCCGCCGGGATCGACCGCGCCTATGTCGGGCGGGTCGAGCGCGGTTCGGAGAACGTGACGATCACCACGCTCGAGGCGATGGCGACCGCCCTGTCGGTGCCGGTCGCGATCCTGCTGACCGAGCCCGCGGCCGATGCCCCGCCGCCGATGCCGCTGCGGGCCGGTCGCAAGCGCGCGTCGTAGCCAGGCGGTCATCGGTCGGCCTCGCCCGTCGCTACGAGGCCGCGTAAATCCTGAAGGATCGTCCGCAGCTCGCGCCATGGCGATAGCCCCGCTGCGGAGGGGCCTGGCTCGCGGCTGCTCAACAGCACGAGCAGCTTGATCACCACCGCGTCGAGGGTCCGGGCCGGCGTGGCGATCAAGCCGTCAGCATGATCAAGCACCGCCTCGTCGAAGGCGGCCTCACTCAGCAGCGCGCCGGTGAGGCCGGCCCTGCGCGCGGCCTCGTCCCAGCGTCGTTGCCGGCGCTGGAGAGCCCGCTGCAGGCGTCGGCGATGCGGGCCCAGGGGCAAGGCCTCGGTGAGGGTACTCGCATCGGTGGCATGGCGACGCACGCCGTCCTCGTCGGGCGGCAGCGCGACGCGCGGGGGGCCGATCTGCGCGGTGAGCGTCGCCTCGATGCGGTCGCACGCGGCGAGCGCGGCCTCGTGGCGGTCGAGCAGCGCCCGGAACTCGGCGAACAGCCGGGGCATCGGATCGACGATTGGCCCAAGGGTGGTCGTTTGGAGTGATGGCCACCCGAGGACGGTCGGCATCCCCTCCAGGCCCATCGCCGGAACACCGCCGAGCAGGGCGAGCAGGCGGCGTCGGGATGGCGATCCGCGTGCCGGGGGCGCGATCACCCCCGTGATTGGGACGTCTTCGATCCCGGCTACCTCAGTACTCCCCGGCGAGCATGATCGTCATGACGCGGGCGGTGGCGCTGGCGTCGGCCGGGTCCGGGGAGGCCTGGGTGAGGGAACGGTCGTAGTAGTCGATCTTGAAGAAGATCCGCTCGCCTACGGCTTCGACCGCGCCGAAATCGTGCTCGCCGTATGGGTCGTTGTCGGCATCGAACCGGTCGAAGGCGGCGACAGCGTCGACGATCGCCTGCTGGCGTTCGCGGCCTAGCGCGATGATCCCGGCGGTGAGCACGAGGGTCCCGCCGGACAGCGTGCGGCGGAGGATGTCGTTGAGCGCACGAATGCGATCCGCGTCGAGGACGGCGGTCATGGGAACCTCATGGATATGGAATGGGGCAGCTGGCCGGAGGGCCGATCGGGGGGTGAGGGGCGACCGCCTCGGCACCGTGGAGGGGTTGCCGGGGGCGTATCTGGTCCCGCCCCCGGCAGCGGTCGCCAGTAGGGCGCCTAGGCGTCGCTGGCGGGGGGCAGCAGCGCCAGCTTGTCAGCTGACCGAAGAATGGTCGGATCTGTTGGCCACCCCACCCAACGCAGGGCGAGTACGGGCCCGTTGACCCCGATGACCTCAGCCTCCCACCAGCCGTCCTCTGGGCCCTCGTGTGCGAGGACGATGCTGCCGAGGCCGATCTCACCCCGGTCACCTGGGTGGTGCTGACCGACGAAGAGTCCGGCGCCCGGTCGGGGGGCCGGCGGTTTGCTGGGCGGCTCGCCTTGACCGCTGGCTGGGGCCGGGGACGTCGCGGTGGTGTTGGTGACGGGCTGCTTCGGAGGATCGCTTCGCCCCGGCGCGTCCGCTGCCGCGACAGCCAGCTCAGCTTCTTCCCCAGCCAACGCCAGGAGTTGGGCATAGAGGTCACGCTTAGTGAACGAGGCGTGCGCCCGGCCGCTCGGCAGCATCCGTCCACGGGCGAGCTGTCGGGCAAGCGTCCGTCCCGCCTCATCGGTGATCGGTAGCTCTCTCAGGCTGGCGTCGGTCGCCGCGGTACGGGCGGCAGCTGCATCAGCGGCATCGAACCAGGCGGCCCGGGGCCGCCCCCCGCGATCGCGGCCAAACAAAACTAGGACGGGCGGTTGGGGGGTGAGCGGAGTCTCCGTGATGAGGGCGGGTAGGTTGCTGCGGGGTGAGGATTTAGCGGTCATGAAAGGCCCCTGAAACGACGAAGGCCCCCATGTTGGGGGCCTTGCTTAGAGGTACTGCTCCGGGGCGCGTGCTGGCTGGCGCACGATTGCGGTCTGGGCCGCGGTGTTCGTGATCGTGTGTGCATGGCACGTTCCCTCAGTGAGCGCTGGCCAGCACCAATGCGATACACCGGTTTGCTGGCCAACACAGTCAGCATAGCAGTACCGAATTCCTTGTCAAGAATAAAATCCTATAAGCTCTAAATTTGGGAGGTAGTGCTAGTCCTCATCAAAAATAACAATCGGCTCGCCGCCTGTAAGCAGACCTTCGGCTTTGCGCCCATCCCAGCCATTCATCACGTTGTCGTTCAGCTCCCGAAGCGGACATGACGGCGGATGACAAGCAGGACCGCGAGCACTTGCTCGGCATGATCGAGACCATCCAGGCCGACAACGCCGCCCCCGCGTTCCGGGTGGAAGCCGCCGAGGACGAGGCCGCCCACGTCCTCGCCCGCCTCGCCAAGGTCGAGAAGCAACTCGACCGCTTCCGGGCTCCGCCTTGGTCAAGCGGTCGCGACCCATCGTCAGCCATCGCGCCAGGGTTCGTGCCGACGGCACACGCTGCAGCCGTTCGATCTTGGCCTGCTCCGCGCGTCGACGCCGCGTCGCCCATTCCCCGACCACGCGCAGCGATCCCCGGCAGCCTTGTCCCTTCGCCCTGCGCCAAAGTTCGGTCGCGTTGCGGCTGCCAGCATCCCACTGGGCATCGAGCCAGGGTAGGTAGGCGTCGAGCGAACTCTGGCGGACCCGGAAGACGTCGGTACGCTCCCCACGCAGGACTGCACGCACCACCTTGCGGCTGTGGCCAAGACGTTGGCAGATCCGGCGGATCGGAACGCCCGCCTCGGCGAGTGCGCAGATGGCCGCGTCCGCCTCCTCCCGTCGCAGGTAACCCTCGTACTGGATGCGCTCGGCTGCAGTGAGCAGCGCCGGATCGATCGAGGCTGCGCCGACGACCTCGCGAACCTGACGCATCGACCTGCGCACGGCATCGAGGAAGCCACGGGTGCCATTCTCCATGAGGTGCCACCGGTCGGCGACCTGGATGGCCTGCGGCAGAGCACGAGCGATGGCCTCACCATATCCGCCCCCACGGTCACGGGCGACGATCCGGATCGAGCCGTTCATCTCCAGCCATGTCTGTGCGGTGGCCTGTTCGCGGTCCGGTACCGCTATCCCGGCGCGGCGCGTTGGGCCGTGCGCGACCTTTCGCTGACGATCCGTGCCGGCGAGGTCGTGGCACTGGTGGGCGAGAACGGCAGCGGCAAGACCACGATCGTCAAGCTTTTGGCGCGGCTCTACGATCCGACCGAGGGACGTATCCTGCTCGACGGACGGGACCTGCGCGACTACGACCCCGAGGCGCTGCGAACGCGCATCGGGGTGATCTTTCAGGACTTCGTCCGGTTCGACCTCACGGCCGCCGAGAACATCGCGGTCGGACGGATCGAAGCGCAGGACGACGAAGGTCGGATCGCGGGTGCCGCCACGCGCGCCCTGGCCGATGGCGTGGTCGGCCGGTTGCCGGCAGGATACAGCCAGCGCCTGGGGCGGCGTTTCGAAGATGGGGTCGATCTATCCGGCGGGGAATGGCAGAAGCTCGCAATCGCACGCGCCTACATGCGCGAGGCCAAAATCCTCGTACTGGACGAGCCGACGGCGGCGCTCGATGCGCGTGCGGAAGCCGAGGTGTTCGCCCGCCTTCGTGCGCTCGCGGTGGGGCGCACCGCACTCCTGATCTCGCATCGGTTCTCAAGCGTCCGCCGCGCCGACCGGATCGTCGTGCTCGACGGCGGCCGGGTGCGCGAGGCCGGCACCCACGATGAACTGGTACGCAACAGTGGGCGCTATGCCGAACTGTTCGAGCTCCAAGCCGCTGCTTATCGCTAGCCTTCCGGTGATAGCCGACAATGTCCCCCGGAAAGCGATGCGCCGGCGGGATCGCCTCTCGGCGGACGGACACGCCGCTGTACGGTTCCTGGCAGACGCGCGGTTCGCCGAATGACAAGCCCCCGGCTTGGCGAGCGCGGCGAAGCAATCCAGGGACACACCACATCCTGAGAGGACTTGTCGCCCCGGGAGTGCTTCGCGGCGTTCGCAATGACGGCGAGGGAGCCGCCGGTGGGCGAGAAACGTCTTCTCCGTCAGTCTCTCTCAGCAGCCTGCCTGCGGACCCGTACGTGCAAACAGGCAGGGGCGTCTGCTTTCACACCCCGTTCGCCGCCCCCAGGCAAATGCCGCGAGATCGTATCATGGGCCACAAATATCTCGGCACGCGTGCAACATTTTTCTTATAAAAACTGCGCGAATACTTCAGAGTACTGTTTAAATGCGCCCATGTACCGCCAAATTATGTTTCGCGAGATATGATAAACACCAGAATTTTATATCCGACACATCTTAAATCATCACTGCATCCTACGCTCCACCATTTTGATTGCCGAAAGCAATAAGCCGCCGGCGCCACTTCGCGGCATGTGACAAAAAATCAACATTCACCCGAAACACAAAACGTCACAACTTTTTTCGCTTCCCAGGCGATCGGGATAGTTTACAAATTATTAACTTTTTGATGCGGCGTTCAGGCCTCTCATGCCAGTATACGCTCTTGTTATTTGCGTTTTTGCGTTTCTCTTTGAGGGAATCGCTGCTGCGGAAGATCTTTCGCGCGCAAATCTGGCGAATGAGGTCTCAAAAGAGGTTTCGACGCGCTCGCCACGGGCAAAGACTGTGTCACCCTCGTCGGCGAAAGGCGTCGTGCCACGCGATTCACGGCCAGGAAATAGTTTTCATTTCAGCCCGGAGGACGTGGAAACCACCGCCGCGGTCTCTCCGGACGATGCCGAACCGAAGGAAGTGGGCGTTCCCGCGCCGGTCGGCGGCTACAGGCTGAATTTCGAGCGGGCCGACATCAAGGATGTCGTCCACGCGATCCTGAGCACCACTCTCGGACTGAACTATACCCTTGCGGGAGACGTGAACGGTCAAGTCACGATTTCCTCGCCTCGCCCCCTGAGCCGAGAGGAATTGCTCACCGCCCTGGAGACGACCCTCGCGGGTCAGGGCCTCGCGCTGACCCGCGCCGGATCGGGCTACCGGGTGGCGCCGAATGCCCTCAGCCCCGGAAAAGTCTCGTTCGGCCGCGCCGGCGAACCCGGTTATGGCGTCACGATCGTCCCGCTGCGCTACGTCTCGGCGGCGGTGATGTCGCGTCTGGTCTCGGGTTTCGTCGCCGATGCGGACGGCCTGCGCTTCGACGTGGCGCGCAATACGATGATCGTCAAAGGTCCGGCCCAGCGACGGCAGGAGGCCGTGAACGCGATCCTCTCGTTCGACGCGGATTGGATGCGTGGTCAATCGGTGAGTCTGTTTGAGCTACGCCGTGCACGGCCGGACGCTCTCGTGGCGGAACTGACCCAACTCTTCGATACGGGCGAAAACGGCACCGGGGCCGGGCTGATCCAATTCAAGCCGATCGCGCGCCTGCGCACGATCATGGTCACATCGAAGAACCCGAATCTGATCCGCCGCGCGGAGACCTACATTCGAAAGCTCGACAGCGCGAACGAGACGGCCGAAGACAATGTCTTTATCTACAAGGCGCGGTATCGCGACGCGCGCGACCTGGCGAGGGTCGTGAACAACCTGTTCGGCTCGGGTCAGGGCGGAATGGGCGGAACCGGCCTCGATGCATCACGGCCCTCTTCTGCCGGGATGATGGGATCGGGCCTGTCCGGCTCCGGCGCGGGGGGATCGGGCCTGGGCGGCTCCGGGGGCGGCTTCAATTCCGGGCTCGGCGGCGCGGGGGCGAGCACGCCGAACGCCGGTGCATCCGGCGCTTCGGGAGGCGAATCACGCGGCACCGATCTCCTCAAGGCGCGTTTCGCGGCGAATTTCAACGATGGGAACACGTTCGCGAGCGGCGCGGGGGGCGGCGGGCCGAGCTATACGGCCGGACCCGGCCAATCGGGCGGGCTCCTCGATCTGACGCAGCGCTCCCAGGCGCGTCGTGTGGCGATCAGCGTCGATCCGTCGAACAACGCCGTGGTCGTCTATACCGACGGCGAGAGCTACCGAAAGATCCACGCCGCGCTCCGCCAGCTCGACGGCATGCCGCCGCAGGTGGCGATCAACGTCACCATCGCCGAAGTGAAGCTGACGGATCAGCTGAAGTACGGCGTGCAATATTATCTCGACAGCAGCCGGATCGGCCTCGGAAAGAACAAGGGATCGTTCGGCCTCGTCAGTGCGGCGGCCTCGGCTGCACCGAACGTCCTCAAGCCTGGGACGGGGGGCTTCAATTTCCTCGGCGGCAGCTATGCCGGCCCGGACATCGTGCTCTCCGCGCTCGATGGCTTCACCGACGTGAAGATCCTGTCATCGCCCTCGCTCGTCGTCGTCGAGAACCAGCCGGCGACCCTGCAGGTCGGCGATGCGGTACCGATCACCACCCGCCAAGCCCAGAGCGTCGAAGTCTCGAACGCGCCGCTCATCAACCAAGTAGAGTTTCGCGACACCGGCATCATCCTCAACGTCATCCCGCGCATCGGGCAGGACAACGCGGTCACACTTCAAATCGAGCAAGAGATTTCAGCCGTCGTCGCGGCAGCCGATACGCTGACGCCGACGATCTCGAAGCGCCGGGTCGCCAGCATGATCTCCGTCGCCAACGGACATACCGTGCTGCTGGCCGGCCTCATCAGCGAGAAGCGGCAGCGCGAGCGCGACGGTATCCCCTTCCTGAACCGCATCCCGAATGTCGGCACGCTGTTCAGCTCGACTGACAACAGCGCCGAGCGCACGGAACTCGTGGTCTTCATCCGCCCCGTCGTCGTGCGCAATGCCGGCGATGCCCGGGCCGTCACGGAGGATTATCGCGACAAGCTGCTCGATGCCGGCGTGCGCCGTGGGGCACGCCCTCACGCCCCCGTCTACAAGCCCTGACGCCATGATCCGGAGCCGCGCCGACCACGCGATCAGGGGGCAGGCCGTGGCGGGCATACGCACCGCGAACGGGGGTTATGTCCTCATCGAACTGATGCTGGCCCTGGTGATCGTCAGCCTGCTGGCGGGCCTCGCCTTGCCCCGGGCTTCCGCCACGGGAGGGGTCAGCGAACTCAGGTCGATCGCCGCGCGCATCGCGGTCCTGTTGCGAGCGGACCGGAACGCGGCGCTTCGCGGAGGCCAGCCGGTCGTGAGCCAACTCGACCGGCAGTCGGGTGCCGTCCGCTCCGGCTCGGGAGCCAACACGGTCGTGCTTCCCCCGCACTATCGGATGCTGGTCTCCGATAGGCTGGCAGGCGGCGTCCGCTTCGATCCGGACGGTCAGGCGACGGTGGGCGATATCGCGATCCTGAACGCGCGGGAGCAGCGGGTGGTCCTCCGGATCGATCCGGTGAGCGCCGCCGTCTACGTGCAGGGCAGCGAGGCGCGTCATGCACCCTGACCACCTCCAAGCCGGACGGAACCGCGAGGACGGGTTCGTTCTGGCCGAGACCCTGGCGGCGCTGGCCATCAGCGGCGCGGTTCTGCTCGGCCTCTATTCCTTGACCAACGTCGTATCCCGCCATGCCGGGCTGGTCTTCGGCCGCGTCGAAGCCTCGGAGACCGACCGGAGGGGCCTCGACGCGATTGCCCGGGAAATCGCGCTCGCCCAGCGGCAGCGGTGGGCGGGGCCGCTGGAGGCGCGCCCCTTCATTTTCCTCGGAAGCGCCGACGCCCTGCTGTTCGCGGTCGATTCTCCCACCGGCTCCGCCACGGCGCCCTCGCAGATCGTGCAACTTCAAAGCGTCGTCACAGCGGCCGGCGGCGAGGTCTTCCGCGCCGAGGCCGCGTTCTCCCCCGCCGCGCGGGACAGTGCCGATCTCGTCCGGGAACCCGTCCGCCTCCTGCATCGCAGCCCCTGGCGCCTGCGGTTCGCCTACATCGCCGCAGCGACCGCCAAGACCCCCGAGATCGCTTTCGACGCCTGGGACCTGCCTGATTCGATGCCCGTCGCCGTGCGACTGTCGTTGGAGGATCCGGAGACCGGTTCGGTCGCCCGATCGCTGCGCGTCGCCCTGCGCGTGGAAGCCGAATCGGGGTGTGCCACCCCCATGAAAGCCTTTTGCAGCCGACCTGCCGACCGGGACGGCGACGATGGGGTCAGCACCGCGGCCATCGTCAACGCCCTTCAGGGGCGAAAGCCATGAGGGGCAAGCGGGATGGCTTCATCGTCGTCGCGGTGCTGGCCGTGCTGGCCCTGCTGACCGGCGTGCTCGGCTCCCTCAGCCTCGCGGTCCGGGGCGAGATCGATGCGGTGCTGACGGCGTCCGAACAGATGCGGCTCGAAGGGCTGACCCAGGCCGGGGCGAGCCTCGTCACCTACGAACTCTACGAACTCAAGCGCCCGGCCTTCCGCGTCAACGGCCGCACAATTCGCCTCGATGACGGTGTGGTGCAAGTGACCGTAGAGGACGAAGCCGGGAAGATCGATCTTAACGGATCGCCTCCCGTGCTGCTCGCGGGTCTCTACCGGGCAGCCGGTCTCGCCGACATGGAACCCGAAGTCTTCGCGGCCAAGGTCGTCGCATGGCGCGAGCGGTTCCCATCCACGGGCGCGAACCGCGAGCGGCGGGAACCGGGCTTCCGCTCTATCGGCGAATTGCGCTGGCTGCCCGGCCTGACCCCGTCCGAAGCGGCCGTGCTCTCGGAGTTCGTGACCGTCCTGAACCCTCAGGGGAAGATCGCTCCGGCGACCGCGCCCGTCACCGTCCTCAATGCCCTTCCCGGCCTGATGCCGCAGACCATCGACCGCGTGCTGCGACTCCGCGAGGACCCCACGGACCAGTTGGCTGAGGATTTGGCAAACCTGCTCCGTGATCAGCAAGCCTTCCTCGCCGTCAAAGCCGGTCGCTGCTTCCGCATCCTTCTGGACGCGACTACGACCGCGCGGTCGCACAAGCGCATCTGGATGACGACCGTCAAGGCCGCACGGGATCAGGCTCTTTACTACACAACCTCGTATGAACCGGTGTTTTGAGTACAGCGACCTGTCACCTAGCGTTCAAAGAACGATCGGCCCTCTAAACGCGGCAGTCGAGAGATTGCCTTGCGGCTGTATTGTCGTTTTGACGAATCATTAATTGTGCTTCGATAACACAATTCGATCAAATTTTACGAAATCAATGCAGTTTTTGCTTGATATATAAAAACACTCAACTGAGTATTCGTTCGGACTTGCGAGTTGGGGAGCACGTCCGAATCATCAGTGAGGACCAATCATGCACAGACATGCGAAAAAGGGGCTGCTTGCGGCAGCTCTCACCATCGGATCCTTGGGAGGAATCTCGTCGGCTCAAGCACAGGTCGCCTGCCCGATCAGCTACGACGCGCTGAAAGCGGCGGTGACACAGGCTGCGGCCGCCGACTCCACGGGATTCAACAACGATTTCTGGGCTGTTGCCGTGAATCGCTCCGGCAATGTTTGCGCCGTGGCGTATTCGGGCGCGGCGATCGACTCGCAATGGCTCGGCAGCCGGCAGATTGCTGCGGCCAAGGCCTATACCGCCAACGCGTTCAGCCTCAGCGTCACGGCCGGTCGCGGACCGCTCTCGACGGCACAGCTCTACGGCTTCGCGCAGCCGTCGCCGAGCGGCGGTAACCCCTTGTTCGGTCTTGAGGGCGGCAACGTCCTGCAGGCCGAGAAGGCCTACAATGGTGACTACTTCCAATTCGGCACCGCGCAGGACCCGATGCTCGGCTTCCGGATCGGCGGCACGATCACCTTCGGCGGCGGCCTCGCGCTCTATTCTGGCAACTTTGCCGTGGGCGCGGTCGGCGTGTCCGGGGACACCGCCTGCGCCGACCACTCGGTCGCATGGCGCATCCGCCAGATCCTGAACCTGCGCGGGCCGGAGACGGACACGATCACCCTGGTGAACGGCGCGACGCCGGCGACGGGCGGCCACCCGAATTGTCCGAATTCGGCGGGCACTCAGGGCCAGTCGACCAACAGCTGATCAGACATCGATGCAACCCGACGCGCACGAATCGGTAGCATCGACACACTTCGCGACGATCCACGCGTCGCGATCTTGACCCAGCATGGTCGAGCGTCATGACCCGGACCTGTCGCCGTGCCGTTGGTGCGGCGGCGGGTTCGCCGAATGACCGGTCGAAGTGGAACACCGTGCAAGACATCGTTCATCGCGGCCGCGACGGATGGCTCTTCCTCGTCGGCGGGTCCAACAATGTGCTGGACCAGTACCGGAAGGACGCGTTTCCGCCCCAGCATTTTCCAGCATGGCGGCGCCTGCTTGAGGATCGCGTCCGGCGGGCGCGTGGCGTCGGCGCGCGCTACTTCCACGTGGCGGTCCCGGAGAAGGTCTCGATCCTTGCTGATCGCTCCCATCTGTCGGTCGATCCCGACCTCGCGCCGTCGGTGTTGCTGCGCCGCTGGCTTCGCAATTCCATCGCCTGGGGATCGCTGATCGATCTGATTGAACCGTTTCGCGGCGATCAGGACCGCGAGAACCTCTATCTCAAGACGGATTCCCACTGGTCCCTGCCGGGTTGCCATCGCGCCTACCTGACGATCTGTGCTCGTATGGGGGTTCGACCACGGGTTCGCCTCCTTCCAGCCGAGCCCGCGCTCGCCTCGCTCTCGGGCGATCTCGGGACCAAGTTCCCAACGCATGTGGACGAGGTCGTGCCGGTCTGGACGTATCCACGCACGGCCGAGCGGCAGCACGTCAACGCCTACCTTTACCGGATCCTGACGGAGCGGGGCGCGACCGGTGGCGGTGTCGGAACGCGGGCCGTGTTCCGCAACGACGCGCCCGGGATCGATCCGCGCCGGATCATCCTGTGCGGGGATTCCTTCGCCCATCACGCCTACCTGCCGCTCGTCGGCGCGCTCACCGCGATGTTCGCCGAGACGTTCCTCGAAGTGCATTTCTTCTGGGCGACGACGGTCGATTGGTCCTATGCCCGCGAACTTCGCCCGGACTTCATCCTCACCGAGATCGCCGAGCGCTTCATGGTGACGATCCCGCCGGCCGATTTCGAACACGACAGTTTTGGCCGGCAGATGGAAGCCTATGCCTTCGGCAACTAAGCCAAGCGACGCTTGATCTGTGCTTTTCACGCCGATCTCTAGAAGTGAACGGCGGCTTTCCGCTGCCCGAACTCGCCCGAAGCGACATTGTGGCGCAACTTGTTGCATCCCGGCCACGAATCACAGTTTTCGAGACTTGCCGAGAGTGTCCATGCTGCGCGCGAGGTAGTGTCCGGTTAAAAATTCGTTAATTTGAATGCTCAGGCAGCCGAGCCGGAGATCAGCGCGTGCGAGAGGAACTTCGCGTCGAATCTTCCGCCGACCGCTCGCTCACGGACTTCCTCCGGATGCGGGGCCTGCCGGTCGCTGCCGTCGGCGCGGTCACCGCACACGCGATCTGGCGACAGGGCGGCATCGGCGCCGAAGAACTCGCCGACGCGGTGGCCGCCTTCCATAGCCTGCCGCGCGCGAGCCGAGAGGCCGTATTGGACCTGCCGCCCCTGACCGAGGGTTTGTCCCGCCGGTTCCTCCAGGAAATGTTCCTCTATCCGGTGCGCACGGCCGAGGGCGCGCTCATTCTGGCCGCCGATCCTGCGCATGCCGAGCCGATCGAAGCGGTGAGGCTCGCCCTCGACGAACGGACCACCCTCGCCGTGCTCTCGTTCGAGGAGATCGCGGATCTGCTCACCCGCGACGACACGTCGGATCATGCCGCCCGTGCGGGTGCCGACCTCGATGGCGCGGCGGAGGTCGGTCTCTTCGACGACATCGAAACCTTGCAGGATCTCGCGCGCGGCGCACCGGTGGTGCGGGCGATCGACGACCTCTTCACCCGCGCCCTCGATGCCGGCGCCACCGACATCCACATCGAGACGGCGCGAGAAGACCTGCGCATCCGCTTCCGCATCGACGGCCTGTTGCGCCCGCAGCAGAGCCTGCCGCGCGGCATGGCGCCGGCGGTGATTTCCCGCGTGAAGATCCTCGCCGGCCTCGACATCGCCGAGCGCCGCCTGCCGCAGGATGGGCGCACGACGATCCGGGTCGGCGCCATCGAGGCGGATCTGCGCGTGGCCGTGATGCCAACGCTGTACGGCGAGACGGCCGTCCTGCGCATCCTCGTGCAGGACGCGCAGATCCTCAACTTCGCCCGGATTGGCATCGCCGGCCGGGACCGGGCCGCCCTGGAGGCGATGCTGGCCGAGCCGCACGGCGTCATCATCGTCACGGGCCCCACCGGCAGCGGCAAAACGACGACCCTCGCCACCGCGATCTCCCTGCTGAACGATCCGGCCCGCAAGATCGTCACCGTCGAGGATCCGGTCGAGTACCAGATACCCGGCATCCACCAGACACAGATCAAGCCGGCGATCGGTCTGACCTTCGCCAGCGCCCTGCGCTCCTTCCTCCGCCATGATCCGGATGTAATCATGGTCGGCGAGATGCGCGATCGCGAGACGGCAAGCATCGGCATCCAGGCCGCGCTCACCGGCCACCTCGTCCTGACGACGCTCCATACCAACAGCGCCTGCGATGCGGTGGTTCGCCTCGCCGACATGGGGATCGAACCGTTCCTCATCGCGTCCGCGCTGCGGGGCGTCCTCGGACAGCGCCTCGTCCGGCGCCTCTGTGCCCGCTGCCGGATCCCGGACGAGGAGGGCGCCGGCCTCCTGCGCGAGGTCTGCGCCCGGCGCGGACTGACGCCGCCGGAGCGCCTGAACCTGCATGCGCCGGTCGGATGCCCCTCCTGCGGGGGGACGGGCTATCGTGGCCGCGTCGGGCTGTTCGAGGCGCTGCCTGTCGATGGTGCCGTCCGCGAACTTGTCCGCCGTGAACCGGATCCGTTGCGCATCCTCGAAGCGGCCCGTGCCGGCGGCATGACGACCATGCTCGAAGACGGGATCGGGAAGGCCGCCGAAGGCCTCATCTCACTGGAAGAGGTGATGCGTGTCGCGGCCTGAATCGGGGAAAGACGGCGCGTCGGGGCTCGGGTTCGTCCGGCTCGCGCTGGCAGCGCGCCTCGTGCACGTGGGGAGGGCCGCCGGCCGGGTGTGGGGGCAGTTGCTCGATGCCTTCTTGGACAGGATCGCCCCGCTCGTCTCTCGCGTCGTCCCTCAGCGACGTGCGGTGATCGTGGCGGAAGGCGAGACCCTCGTCGTCCACGAACAGGCCGGGCGCGGCGCCCTCGTCCGTCGGGGCTCTCTCGAAGAGATAGCCGGGGCCGCGCCGGGCCGCTTCGCCAGGATCGACCTGCGCCTTCCGGCGGACCAGATGCTGCGGCGCAGCTTGACCCTTCCCTCCGCCGGCCGGGCGTATCTCCCCTCCATCATCGCGCATCGGCTCGAGCGGCTCACGCCGTGGCGCATGGACAAGGTCCTGCACGGGTTCGCCGTCTCGCCGGAGGAGCGGACGGACGGTACGCTGGCGGTCGATCTCCTGGCCACATCGGCGGACCGGCTGGCGCCGATCCTCGACCGTCTCGCCGCCCGCGGCTTCGTCCCGACGAACCTCGGCTGTGACGCGGATCCCCTCGACGTCCCTCCACGCATCGACCTGTATGCAGGACGCCCCGGCATCGCCGACCGGGGCCTGCGGCGGCGTGTCGGCCGCATCGCGGTCGTCTCGATCGCAGTGCTGATGATGGTCTGCCTGACCAGCGCGTGGATCGCCCAGGAGGCCGAGGCCGAGCAGGCTGAGACCACGGCACGCCTCGCCGCCCTGCGAACCCGCCTGCAGGCCCATCGCGGCGGCGGAACCTCGCGCGAGCAGGCGCTCATCGACGCGCATCGCGACGCGAGCGCCCTCGTGCTCATCGACAGGCTGAGCGCGGCCATTCCCGACAGCACGGTGCTGCGGGAGATCAACCTGAGCGCGGGGAAGGTGCGCCTCGCCGGGCGGTCGAGCGACGCGCCGGCCCTGATCCAGCAACTCGAAGGTCAGGTGGGCCTGACCGGTGTGAAGTTCGCCGCTCCGGTCGTGCGCGATGCGGCAGGGCGAGACCTGTTCGAGATCACGGCGGAGAGACCCGGCGACCCGGCAGGATCCACCCGCGGGCAAGGATCCGATCACGCGCGTCCGATCCGGGGGGCGCGATGATCGCTTTGTCCGCTCCCGCCCGATGGGTCGGGCCGACCGCCCTCGCGGTCTTCGTCGCACTGCCCTGCCTCCTCGCGGCGCTCACGGTCGTCAACATCCTGCGCTGGGCCGACGCGCGAAGCGTGCGAGCGGAACAGTCCGAACGCGTCGCCGACATCGAGCGGCGGGTACGGTCCTCCGCCGTCGCCCGCCTGCCGGCCTTCGATCTGAGTCGGATCTATCTCGCCGCCACGGTGCCGACCCTGGCGCGGGCCGAATTGCAGACACGGGTGGTCGATCTGGTCGAGCGTTCCGGGAGCCGCGTCATCGAGGTGCGGGCGGACGAGGACGCTCCGGCGGAGGATCCCCTCAGCACGACCGTCCGCGCCACATTCGAGACGGTGCAGGATCGCCTCGTCGACCTCCTTGCGGCCGTGGAGGGCGGTCTGCCGCTCCTGCGCGTCGCCGGCCTCGACGCACGGCTGGAGCAGCGGCGAGACGCTTCCGCTTCCTCCGACGATCCGCGGCTGCGCATCACTCTAACGGTCCGCAGCGACCGCAAGGGGGGGCAGCCGTGATGGGGGCGAGGCGCACCGGCCGTTCCACGCGGGTTCTTCGCGCCGCGTTCTTGGCAGGGTTGCCGGCGCTCGCGCTGTCAGCCGGCACGGCCCAGGCGGAGCCCGTGACCCCCTGGGGTGTCGCCCGCACGATCCTTCCCGATGCACCCGCCGCGCCTGACCCGGTCGGCCCGCCGGTCATGCCGGCGATGCCCGGCGGCGGCATCGGATCGGTGTTGGGCCCCGGCTCGGCTCCACGGCAGGGCGGCGGCGGATTGCCCTCGGCGCAGAGTTCGGCACTGCCCCGGCCACGGCTCTCCGAGCGTCCCGACGAACAGGTCCCTCCCGAGCTGAACCCGCTTGCCGCCACGCTCCCCGCATTGAAGGCGGTGCGGGAGCGGCCGCTTTTCTCGGCCTCGCGGCGTCCTCAGAAGCCCGCCCCGGCCGCAGTCGCGCAGATCGTAGTCCCAGTGGCCGCGCCGCCGCCCTCCGCCCCCGTCCTCCGCCTCATCGGGATCGTCCAGGATCCTGAGAATGCGGCGGGCCTCGTGCGGCGCGGCAGCGGTCCACCTCTCCTGCTGCGCACCGGCGATCCGATCGACGGCTGGTCGGTCAGCGAGATCGGGCCGGAGCATCTCACCATTCGCCTCGGTGATCAGGTCCAGACCTACAGGCTGTTCGCAGCGACCACCCCGCCCGGGATACGACCCCGGCCGGCACCTGGGCCGGGCGTGCGATGAGCCGGTCGTTTCTCGCACCCTGCCTCCCCCCGCTCGCGGCGCTTTGCGTCGCAGGCGCCGCCTGGCTCGGACATGGACCGACCTGTGCCGCGGTGATCCTCACGGGCTTGGCCCTCGTCGCCGCGCAAATCGCGTGGCAGGATCTTGCGACCTTCACGATTTCCGACGTGGCGTTGCTCGCCCTCGGCGCGCTGGGCTTCGCCGCGCGGCTCGCCGAGGCCGCCTTTCTGGGCATCCCGCCGCTGGACGGCTTCGGGCTTGCCGCCTTCGACGGCATGGTGTGCGGCGCCGCCTTCCTCCTCATCCGCGAAGGCTTCTACCGCTGGCGCGGGTACGATGGCCTCGGCTTCGGTGACGTGAAGCTCGCGCTCGCGGGCGGGATCCTCGTGGGAACCGAGGGCTTCGCCTGGACCGTGCTCGCCGCGAGCATCGGCGGCCTCGTCGTCGCCCTGTGGCAGCGGAGCCGGCGCGACTGGTCGCAAGAACCGATGAAGCTCGCTTACGGGGCCCTGTTGGCGCCGAGTCTCTGGCTCGTCTGGCTGCTGAGCGTCGGCCTTCCGCAGCTTCGGGTCTCGGCGCTCGGAGGGATCGGCTGACATGGAAGCGATGCTCAGCTTCGAGTACCGGGCCATCGATCCGGGCGGCAAGTTCCTCTCCGGCAGCATGGAAGCCGAGAGCCCCGCCGACGTCGTCGCGCATCTCGAACGCCTCGGCTGCACGCCGATCTCGGCGCAGCCGGCTCCTTTGCGCGCCAAGGGGCAACGCCGCTGGCAGGACCTCCTCAAGCCCGAGCCCTCGCCCGTCGCCATCACGGCGATGACGCTGGATCTCGCCATGCTCCTGCGCGGGGGCATCGCCCTGGACGAGGCGCTGCTGATCCTCGCGAACCTCGCGAGCGACCGCTGGCTGGTCCGGGTGTTGCGGGACCTGCATACGTGTCTCGGACAGGGGCAAAGTCTGTCCCAGGCGCTGTCCCGGCATGAGCGCCTGTTCTCGCCGATCTACGTGAAGATGGTCGAGGCGGCCGAAGTCTCCGGTTCGCTCGCGGAATCCCTCACGGCCCTGGCCGGGGAGCGGCAGAGGGGCGAGCGGCTGCGCAAGCGCTTCGTCTCCGCGATCTCCTATCCCGTCTTCCTCGTCGTGGCAGCGCTCGGCGTCCTTGCCTTCGTGCTGATCTACCTGATCCCGAAATTCGAGGTCGCCCTGCAGGGGTTCCGCGACCGCATCGATCCGACGGCCCTCGTGGTCTTCAACATGTCGGCCTTCCTGAACCGGAACCTCGACACGCTGGTGATCTGTCTGGCCCTCGTCCTGGCCGCTACGGTCGTGATCGCGCGGCTGGGGCGGGAGCGCGGCCTGTGGATCGCTTTCCTCGCGCGCCTGCCCGGCGCGCACGGCGTGCTCCAGAGCGAATTCACGGTCACGTTCTGCCGGACGCTCGCGGTCCTCGTTCGCAACGGCGTCGACATTTCGAGCGCCCTGCGGCTGATGCGCGGCGTCGTCCGCATGCCCAGGGCGGCCGCCGAAATCGACGGGATCGTCGCGGGCGTGCGCCAGGGCCGGCGCCTGTCCGATACCCTCGGCAACCGCCAGCTGTTCCCCCGCCACGTCGTGCAGATGCTGCGGGTGGGCGAGGAGGCCGGCGAACTGGCCTCGAGTGCGGAGCAGGTGGCGGTGTTCTACGAGGCCAAGCTCGATGCGGCCCTCGGCAGGCTGATCGCCGTCGTGGGGCCGGCCGTCATGGTGTTCGTCAGCATCCTCATCGCGTGGCTGATCATCTCGGTGATGACCGCGCTGATGAGCATCAACGACATGCTGACTTGATGCGGGCCACGCGCGTCCGGACGTCGGACGGCGAGACACCGGAAGACGAGGAGGCGAGGATGGATCGATCCGTATCCCAGGCAGGCCCGGCGGCGTCGGGCCGCCCGCGTCGAAGCAGGGAGCGCGACCGCAACGGCGGCTTCACCCTGGTCGAACTCCTGGTCGTCCTCGTGATCCTCGGCCTCGTGATGGGCCTCGCCGGTCCACGGGTGCTTGGGTACCTGTCGAGTTCGCGAGAGCGGACCGCCAAACTGCAGATCGAATCCTTTTCGTCGGCCCTCGATCTGTATTTCCTCGACAACGGCCGCTATCCGAACACGAACGAAGGGCTGCAGGCGCTGGTTCAGCGGCCCGCGTCGGCCGAGAATTGGAGCGGCCCCTACTTGAAGCAGGCCTCCGTCCCAGCCGACCCGTGGGGACGCCCCTACGAGTATCGGGTGCCCGGCAAGGCGGCCCCTTACATGATCACGTCCCTCGGGCCGGACGGGCAGCGGGGTGACGGTAGCGCGATCAGCCGGGAGTGAGGATGAAGCGGGCGGGCCGCGATGGCTTCACCTTGATCGAAGCCCTCGTGGCCTTCGCGATCGTCGCGGGCGCCACCGTGGTGGTGCAGCGCAGCCTCGTGCAATCCCGCGCCGCCACGGCCCAGACCGCGGATCGTGTGGCACCGGAATGGCTGATGCGGAGCCTCCTCGCGGAGCCCCTGTCGGACCTCGACATGAGCATGGGAGGTCGGTCCGGCGTGGAAGGCGGGCGCCGGTTCGAGATCCGGCTGACGCCGCTAACGGGCCTTGACGACGACCATGTAGGGCGTGGGCCGGATCGCACACCCGATCCGGCCGAGCGGCAGGTCCGGTGGCAGCCTATGCGCGTGTCGATCGCGGTGGAAACCGGCCCCGCGAAGTGGCTGACGCTCGAGAGCGTCAAGCTCGGGCGCATCGTCCTCAGTCCACCAACCTCGGATGGCCGGTGATGGAACCGCGCCGCCCGATCATCGGATCGGGCGGCGGCGGGCTGCCGTCACCGAATGGTGCCGTTGACTCCATTCGGGAAGAAGCCGGTCGGCGTTCCGTTGGCGTTGAGGTAGGCGATCCGCAGCACCTGCTGCGGCGTGCGGGCAAAGACCAACCCGTTCACGTCGGTCGGCGTGATGTTGATCGTCGCATTGTCGCCGATCCCCTGATCATCGACCTGCGGCCCGTCCACCGAATCCCGCGCAGCCGAGATCTGGCTCGCTTGCTGGAGGTAGTTCCTGGCATACAGGAACGAGCGGATGGCACCCGCCTGATAGGATTCCGTCGCCAGGAAGCCCGACGCGTTGGCCAGGAACGTCTTGTTGCTGATCAGCGGGGCCGCACCGGCCAGGGCCGTGACGCACACGTCCTCGAAGATGAAGGCCGCCTGGAGGAAGTTGTTCTCGTTCGCGTAAGGGTCGAACACGTCGTTCGGACCGGCGAGGCCGGCGGCCCGCGCCGCGAGGGTGAAGGCGAAGGCCAGATCGATCGCGGGGCGGGCGATGGGGGTGCCGCCGAGGACGTTCACGATCGTCGCCCGCAGGCTCTGGACGTGGGCGCGCTCATCGCGTGCCAGCTCATTCGCGAAGTTGGCGAGGTAGCGCGTGGCGAAGGCGATCTGCCGCCCGCCGGCCACCGCGCCGAGGTTGCCGGTACCGCTCACCTCCGCGTCGGTCAGGCCCTGTCCGACCGAAGCCCGCAGGTAGAACTCAGCCCCGAGATATTCGAAGTTGAGCGCGAAATTGGCGATATCGAGATCCGAGAGGGCTTGCGCCCGCGCCGGGGTGACGCCTGCTCCGAGGAGCGCGGCTCCAACGGCGCCCAGGCCGAGGGCCTGGATGAAGGCTCGCCGGCCCTTCTCGACGTCCATTGTCTTGACCGGATGGGCGGCTTGTTGGGTCTGATCGTTCGTAAGCATGGCTGACCTGATTCCTGGCTGATAGGGGAGGGTTCTGCGTCTCAGCGGATGGTTCCATTGAGACCGTTGGGGAAGAAGCCAGTCGGTCGTGTATTGGCATTGAGATAGACGATGTTGAGCACCTGTTGCGGCGTCCGCGCCGGGGTTACGCCTGTCGTGAGATTGGTCAGCACGATATTGGCAGTGTTCGCGTCGCCGATTCCCTGGTCGATGTTAGTGTTCGGGTTCAGCGCGTTGCGGGCGTTCGTGATAGCCTGCGCTTGGTTATAGAAGCCATTGACGTAGAGTTGCGTGCGGATCGCCCCTGCATGGTACCCTTCGACGGCCAGGATGCGCGCGGCGCCCGAGAGATTGCGGGGATCCGCGATAAGCGGTCCGCCGCCCAGATAGGCCGACACGCCGACATCCTCGAAGATGTAGGCCGCCAGAAGGAAGTTCGCGTCGTTGGCGAAGGCGTCGAAGGTGTCGTTCGGGCCGACGAGACCGGCGGCGCGGGCCGCGAACGTAAAGGCGAGATTCAGGTCGATGGCCGGGCGGGAAACCCGGTTACTGCCCAGCGCATTGCGCAGCGTCCGCACATGGGCAAGTTCGTCGTTGGCGAGTTCGACGGCGATCTTGCGGATGTTGGGATCCGCGAATGAGACTTGCCGCCCGCCGGAGACGGAGCCCGGCGTTCCGCTGCCATCGACATCGCTCGCCAGGAGGCCGCTGCCGTAGGCGGCCCGTTGATAGAATTCGGCTTCGAGATATTCGAGGTTGAGCGCGAAATTGAAGATATCCGCGTCGGACACTGACTGCGCCTGGGCAGACCCAACCTGAGGAGCCAGGGCAGAAGCCGCAGCGGCGCCGAGACCCACGGTGTGGAGCAAGGATCGTCTTCCTGGGCCGGATCGGGAGGTCGCTACAACCCGTTCCGCATCTCCATGGAAAATGCTCAGCTCGGCGGCGGCAGCTTGGCTGTCTTCCATCGAATCGAACTCCCTCAAGTAAATTGTAAATCTTGACCATACTCTAGCGAAAACCAGCATAGCGGCAACATCGCGTGTACGCCTCATATGTTTACTTCCGACGGACTGGCCGTCCATCAGAGGATTTTAAGTACAAAGCAAACTGCTCCCAATGTTCACTTGGCCTACGTTGTCCAGAGGGTGCGGCTAAACGACATAAATTGCGCCGATGCCAGACATGCGGCTCCTACATATGGAGACGGTTCGGACGCGAGTTGTCCGAAAGCGAGAAGGGCGCCGGATCACGAGCAAGCGGGTTTTTAACAGCTCTGGGTTGCTGTGAGGCATGGCTCGCAGTCTTATGGCCCAAACCCTCGGATCGGCCGTTGTGCCGGGCAGCTTCGTGCTTGCCCAAGCCGCTCAACGCTTGCTCGACGCGTATCCGTCCTCCGCCACGGCGTGGTATTTGAACCTCGCGGTCTTCGCGCCCTTGCAGGACGTCCGAGGCGTCTCTTCGCTCCTGGCGACCGTCCTCGACCGCACGTCGGCGACCGAGTTCGCCCTCATCCTTCTCCTGATGGCGGCGGTGCAGATCGTGCGCTTCCGCCTCGGCGTTGCCCTGTTCGCTCACCTCGCCTTCGCGGCGAGCCTCCTCGTCGCCAGAGCATGGACGGCGGATCTGCACGGCGCGATGTCCCCGTGGGTCCTCCAGACCCGTGAGGCGGGCGGCACGGCTCTCGTCGCGCTTCTCCTGGCGGCGACCGGGCTTGCCTGTGCCGTGAGCCACGCTTCGTTTATTCTCGCCATTGTGAAGTGCGAAGGCGACATGCCGCACTTCGCTTGGCCGAGGCGGGCGAGCGTTCCGGCGGATCGGCCCATGCTGTCACCCGCGACGCGATTGAGCCTGTAAGGCCTCTCGAACCGACGCCCGGTCGGCGCCCTAACCTTGACGCTTCGACAGGCCCCCGTATGCTGAACGGCCAGTGCACTCATCCGGTGTCTGACGACGCGGCTTTGGACCACATAGGCGCCGCACGGCGCGGCCAAGCAAAGACGCCCGTTACTCAGAACGGGTTGCGCGCCCTCCTCACTCCGCATTCTTCGGGTATTCGTGATGTCGAAGGCTGCGGCGGAGTGGAGCCTGCCACCAAAGGCGAGGACGGAGTGTTGAGGCGTATCGCGTTCGTGGCTGCGGGCTGCCTGGTGTTCGCGGGTGCAGGGTGCCAGAGCCTTCCCGGCGATCCTGTTTCCTCGGCAGATCCGCCGGCCTTCGAGACGGGCATCCTCACCTCGAACGAGGCCAACCGGCTCGGGCGGGCGGATCTCGCGGCAGGCAATTATGGCAATGCCGAGCGGCACTTCCGAACCGCCGTGGAGAAGGATCGCAACGACGTCCCGTCCTGGATCGGTCTTGCAGCCGCCTACGACAACCTCGGCCGGTTCGATCTCGCGGACCGGGCCTATCGGGAGGCCTCGGCGCTTCAGGGAGAGACCTTCGAGATCATCAACAACCGCGGGTATTCGTACCTCCTCCGCGGCGACAGGAAGCGCGCCTTGATCGACTTCAAGCGGGCGTTGGCGATCGACCCGGGCAATCAGGTGGTCCGCAACAACCTGCGGCTGCTCCAAACGGGCGAGCGGCCGAACCGTGACGTGCCGATCTGAACCGGATCGCTCCTCGGCCGATCCTGCTTCAGGCCGTCGTCCTGCTCGCCATCGGCACCACTGCAGGAGCAGCCGCCGAATCCTCGGGCGTGCTGTCCCTGCGACGGTTCGAATTGCTCGACCAATTGTCGGGCACGCGAGAATCAAGCGAGATCAACGCCTATCTCGCAGCAGTGGCTGACACGCTTGAGATCACCAACACGGTCCTCGCCAGTTCCGGCAAGCCGAAGCTCTTCTGCACGGACACGCCCCTGGACGTCCCGCTGATGCGGCGCCTGCTACGGGAGAGGATCGCGTTCCTCGCGAAGCTCGGGCAGGACACGGAGGCGATCAAGGCCCGCAGCGGCGTGGTGATCGTGGTCCTCCAGGCGCTGAGAGAGAAGTATCCTTGCCGATGATCTCGGGCCGGGGCGGCGTTATGCCGGCGTGTAAATTTCGTCGAGGAACGCGCGAACCGTCTCCGCCCGGCGGGCAGGGGGCGCGGTCGCGTCGGCGGCGAGGGCGGCGAGGAGTCGCGCGTAATCGTTGACGCGCCCGTGCGCAAGGACGTGGGTGTTGGCATTAACCACGTAGAGGTCCGTACCCGCCACGTCGAGCAGGCGGAGCATGTGGATGTAGTCGCCCCACCAGTGCATGTGCGCCGGATTGTCGAGCTCCCCGGCGGCGATCACGACAGCGCGCATCGCGTCAGGATCGGGATGGACGGCGAGGTGGGTCCGCAGGTCGATCAGCCCATCCGGGGTCGATAGGGCGCGGACGCCCACGAAAATGATCCGCCCCTTCGCCTGAACATCGGAGAAGGTTTGCGGCGCGCAGGCCACCACGGTCGCACCCGGCAGCCTCACCGAGGCCGCCAACGCCGCATAGGCCCCCGACGACTGGCCGAAGAGAAGCGGCTGGGCTCCACCAGTCTCGGGAATCACGACCCTCCGGCACAACTCGTCGATGTCCGGCAGGAGGGGGGAGCCCTGGTACCAGTAGCTGACCGAGTCCTGAATGTAGACAACTGGGCAACGCAGATTTCGGGCCGCGGCCAGCATGAAGTAGCGTTCGAGATTGCCGGCGAAGATCGTCGCGACGCAATCGTGATCGCCGGGAGGTCGGAAGACGGCGCAGCCCACCAAGTCCGAACGCGCGTTCAGGTCGGCGATCAGCGCTCGGAGGGCGTCGGGCTCCAGATCGCCGAGGCAGGTCTCATATCGAGCGATGGTAAAGGGCCTGTCTGGCGCCGGCACGTCCGCCGACTCCGGCGCCGGCTGTGGAACGCGCCTTCCGAGACCGAGTCGCCTCAGCAGGCCGGCTGACAGCCCGCTCATAGCCAGCGTCCAGCGAGGTCGGCGGCGACGTCCTCCTCAAGGATGTCCACCAGCCGCGACAGCGGGCCATCCCAATGCTCCAGGCAAGCTGTCCGATCCGCCGCTGCCTCGTTCCACTGCGAAAGGGCGTCCCCCAGCAGCGCGCAGAGCGTCGGGACGGCGTTCGAAACAGGAATCCCGAACTCCCTATGGGCTGGGATGTCCGAGGCGATCGCCGGCAATCCCATAGCTAGAGCCTGTCCGATGCCAAGGTTGTAGCCCTCCCATTGGGACAGGCTCATAAAGAGATCGCTAGCGGCGTAGAGTTCCGCCATCTCCTTGTCCGTGACGTTTGGGAAGACGGAGAGCCCGGCCTTGCGCAGATGCGCGACGTCCTCGTCGTCTCCCCGTCCCGCAAGGGCGAAGATCCCTCGGCCGGCGATGTCCGGTACGACGTAGCGCGCGTCGGCCGCCACGGTCGCGAACAGATCGACACCCTTGTACCGCCGCTCGCCCTCGTGGAACCGGCAGACGTTTAAGATGACGAATTGGCCTTCGAAGCCGAACTTTCGCCGAAGGGCTTGGCGCTTTGCTGCCCAATCCGGCGACCACGCCGACAGGTGGTTGTTGCCATTCCGCAGGACCAGCGCGTCGGCGCGGTACTGCTCCGCATGGATCGCCTTAGAGATAGTGAAGACCCGATGGGCCAGGGGGGCCGAGAATCGCTTCTCCCAGTCCGCCAACTCCCGGCCCTTCCAATCCTCGAAAAGGGCAGGCGGTGGCTCGCCGTGGTCATAAAAGTAGAGCAGCGGCCGGGCGCCGAAATACCGGGCCATGGAAAAGTACGGTGGGGTATGCGCCACGACGCAATCGTAGCCCTCTGTGACTGCGTAGGAGGCGGCCTGCAGATCGGTGACGAGCTTGACCCGGCGGCAGCCGGGATAGTCCCGGTCGCTGTCGCCGACTGGTCCTCCGACCGTCACGTCCCAACCACGCGTTAGGAACCGCTCCGCCTGAAGGCCAACGACACAGGCGACTCCATGGCCCAGGCCGTGAACGTGGGACAGGAGCAGTACCTTCCGCCGGGTAGGCGACCGGCGCCATGGTAGCACGCGCCGGGGGGGGACGGAGAGGTCACCGATCCGTTGCAGCGAGAGGTTGGGGTTGTAGGACGGGTCGTCCCGGAACAGCGAGGCGTGGCGTGATCGGACGTAGATCGCTTCCCGCCGGTTGGTCGCGAGCTTCTCGCGGGAATCGTCGTAGCCCCGTGACTTCGACTCGTGATGATAGAGCAGTGCCCGCGCGATGTAGATGTTTCGGTAGCCCTTCTCGAAGAGACGCATGCACAGATGGGCGTCGTTGAAGGCCACGGCCAGAACAGGGTCGAAGCCACCGACGGCCTCAAAGGCGCTACGACGTATCGCGAGGCAGGCACCTGTCACTGCGGTCATCTCACGAGTGGCGTCGAGCCCAAAGCACTCCTGGACCGAGTTTCGCACGAGGCGGTGAGCGCCAACGCCCTGGACGCCCAGCACGACCCCGCCATGCTGGATCGTGTCGTCGGGGTAGAGCAGCTTCGCGCCGACCGCGCCGACATCGGGTTCGGCAGCGTAGGCCACGAGGGACATCAGCCAGTCGGACTCGATGACGGTGATGTCGTTGTTCAAGAACACGAGGATCTCGCCATCGGTCGCGGCGGCCCCGTCGTTACAAATCTTCGAGAAATTGAACAGCCCCGGCGACGGGACCACCGTGCAGGACGGGGTGTCGGCCAGGGTTTTCAGATATGCGACGCTCTCGGGCTCGCGCGAGTCGTTGTCGATCACGACGATGCGGTAGCGGTCGCGCGGATACTTGGTCTTTTTCAGAATGCTGGAGATACAAGGTTCCAGCAACTCCTGCCGGTCGCGGGTGGGGATGAGGATGCGCACCTCCGGCGGTTCGGCGAGGGGCGGAGCCGGCAAAGGCCACAGGTTGCCCGGCACGACCTCGTAGACCTCCGGCCTGCTGGCCGCGCCCAGCTGCTCCCGGTCCGGTAGGGCGTAGAGCGAGAGGGGGATCCGCTCCACCGACCGATGATCCATCTCGAGCAGGAGCGCGGCGAAGGCCGTCGATGGATCGGACGCGAGGGCCTGCATCAGCGCGGTCTGAATCCGTGCGCGAGTCGCGAGAGAGAGCCGCACGCCGAGAACCGGGCCGGCATAGGGGACTTGCGCCATGAAGAGTGGTGCCATAGCCGGCTTGAACACCGGGCGGGTGCGCTGGCCGTCTGAGGCCAAGTGGTCATGGTCACTGAACGCAGCCTCGGCGGTGCCCCGTGCTAGCACCGAAGCGAAGCAGTAGGCCGCGTGAGCTCGCAGGCGCATCTCCCCGGCGGCGAGGATAGCAACGGCGCCGTTCGGGAGGCTGGCGAGGGCGCGCTCGGCCTCGGAGAGGTCGCCGGGCCCGCTGATGAGGCATAGTGCCGGTTTCACGCCGACCTGTTCCGCCATGGCCGCGCAGATGCTGGCCGCCTCCGCCTCTCCTCGGAGGACGTAGAGGCAGAGGACATCCGGGCGCGTGAAAGCCCGCGCGTCGGCCTCGATCCGTGCCCTGTCATCCTCAGTCAGGCTATCAAAGCGGTGAACCCAACGCGCGTAGGGCGGCGCCTGCACCGGTGTGATGCCGGCGGCCCGCCCGAAGCGGAGGTAATGCTCCAATGGCGACAGGTCCGTCTCGGCGAAGGACGGGTTCAGCTCGGAATAGAGCGCCGACTCGAAGTTCGGACCGGGATCGCGCCCCTCCCTAGCCCCCGTCTTGATCAGGTGCTCGAACGGGTCTAGGCCCGCGCCCCGCACGTCGGAATAGCGTTTGAGGTACCATTCCGCGTCGAAAAGGCCGCTTTCCCGCAGTAGCGAGCCGAACTGTCCTTCCGCCTCCATCTGCCGGCGTGTGGCCGGAAGCCCCGCCTCGCGCCCCACGCGCAGGTAATGCTCTAGGGGCGACAGATCGGACTTGGTAAAGGACGGGTTCGTCTCTGCATAGAAGGCCGAGTCGAAATCCGGGCCGGGATCGCGCCATTCCTGTGCCCCGGCCGTCACCAAATGCATCAGGGGATCTAGGCCGGCGCGGAGAACGTCCGTGTTCCGGGCGAGATACCATCCCCGGTCGAAGAGGCCGCTCTGCTCAACCAGGGTGCGGAAGGCTCCATCGTTTTCCCCCTCCTCCACAACTAACTGTATCGGCATCGGCTGCTGGGGCGCCGACGGAAGCGGGCGGGTCGGGGCGAGGCCGGCGGTCCGTCCGACACGCAGGTAGTGCTCAAGGGGGGACAGGCCCGTCTCGGCAAAGGACGGGTTCGTTTCGGCGTAGTAGGCAGAATCGAAATCCGGGCCGGGATCGCGCCATTCCTGTGCCCCGTGCTCGGCGAGATGATCGAGGGGATCCCGGCCCTGCTGACGAATATCCACATTGCGGTTGAGGTACCAGTTCTGATCGAAGAGGCCGCTTTCCGCGAAGAGGGTCCGGCGCGCCTGCCATGACGATCGCGCCTCGCCCTTTTGGCCGCCCATTGCGTTCGTCCAGCGTTTGAAAATCCGGCGCACGCGCGATACCTCTTAAATCATGCCGATCCGCCGACGCGGTATTCGGAACCTCAATACCTTCAATGATGAGGCGCGAAGCTCTGCTTAGCGCTTAGATCGTCAAATCTACAGTGAAACACCGTTTGCGGATTATTTTGTAGCATCGGCCTCACTTGGACCCAGGCGAGGAACGTTCGGTGGAGCGGAGGTAGGGGTTGACCACTATCGGGAGCCAACAACAAGGTCCAGTTGCGTCGACGTTCCCTCTCTCCTCTTTCCGGCGGGCATTGCGGGATGCAACCGGGACTGGCCGCGCCCGACGGTAGAAGCGGGAGTGTGGCCTTTGGGCACCAAACCCACAGTTCTCTGCCATGGAGGCGCGTTTGTACCTTTCCGCGCTGCTCACCAGCAATTAACAGATAGTTAAGGTTTGGGAATGTGGCGTGATCGATTTGCGTACCGCGAGCGCCGCCGCCACCCCTATCGTCTTCACCATCGTGGGCCGGCTCTTGATCTGCGCGGCGATCCTGCTTCCCGCGCAGGCCAATGCCACAATGCGGGTTGTCCGCGGGTCCGCAGGGGCGTCGGTCAGCTACCTCAAGCTCACCGTCAACAAGTCCAAGACCCTGAAGCTGTCGAACACCTTCGCAGACGTGCTCGTTGGTTCGTCCGAGATCGCCGACGTTGTCCCGATCAGTGACCGGACCATCTATCTCCTCGGCAAGCGGATCGGCACCACCAACGTCTCTTTGATCGACGCAGATAAGCGCCTCGTCGGGCTGATCGACATTGAGGTCCGGCCCGACGTCGAGGCCTTCGAGACGCAAGTCCGGCAGAGCACCGGGGAAGCCGGCCTGACTGTCCGCAGTCAGGGCGACCGTCTCGTTCTGGGCGGCACCGCCAACGACGCCCCGACCGTGGACCGGGCGATGCAGGTCGCCCCGCCGGGCACGGTAAACCTCACTCGGGTAAAATCGCCCCAGCAGGTGATGCTCAAGGTCCGCTTCGTCGAGGTGAGCCGGACGGCGGGCCGGGAACTCGGCACTCGCTTCGAATTCGGGGGGGCGCGGACTCTTACGACGGTTGGGTCTTACGGCGGTGCGGGGCTCGCTACGAGCATCCAGAACCCGGGAACGGGCGTGCTGGCCGGCACGCTGGGGACCGCCGTGAGCGCGGCCACCAGCGGGACGGGCGGGCTCCCCTTCGCCAACATCATTCAGCGGTTCGGCGGCTCCGGCAACCAGCTCGACGTGTTCATCAGCGCGTTGGAAACCCGCGGCGTCCTCCGGCGTCTCGCCGAGCCGAACCTGATCGCCATTTCCGGCGAGCGCGCGGAGTTCCTCGCAGGCGGCGAGTACCCGATCCCGGTCGCCAACCAAACCTTCAATGGCTCACCTCAGGTCACGGTGTCGTACAAGGAGTTCGGCGTGAAGCTAGCCTTCACCCCCACAGTCCTGCGTAACGGCACGATCAACCTGCAGCTGGAGCCGGAGGTCAGCCAGATCGATCCGACCTTGTCGGTGGCGGTCGGCGGCGGGGTCTCCGTCCCCGGCCTCAGCAAGCGTCGGGCGCGGACCAATGTCGAGTTGCGGGACGGCCAGAGCTTCGCCATCGCCGGGCTGCTTCAGACCCAGTCCAGCCGCACCGTCGATCAGCTTCCCTGGCTCGGCTCCCTCCCGGTGCTCGGCGCCCTATTCCGCAGCCCGGCCTTCCAAGACAACGAGACCGAATTGGTGGTCATCGTCACCCCGTCCCTGGTCAATCCGGCCAAGCCCGGCCAAGTGCTGGCCTCTCCCCTCGACACGACGCTTCCGGCCAACGATGTCGATCTCTTCGTCAACGGAAAGACCGAGATCGCCCGCGATACCCGAACCTTCGTGACCTCGACGGGCGGCGCCATCGGCCCCCACGGCCATATCGTCCCGCCCCCGCCGGGCGAGGCCGCCATCGTCGTGCGGTGAGGCGGTCCATGACCAGGCGTCTCATGAGCCCCGGGAGCCTTTTGCGGATCGCCGCGGGCCTGCTGCCGATCGGCCTCGCCGCCTGCCAGGATCCCTACCTCGCCCGCCGGGACACTCTCACGATCGGGAGCGGCGAAGCAGTCCACGCCAACATCGCTAAGCAGGTCATCGACCCGTGGCCCGCCCACGCGCAGCGGATCGAGCCGACCTTGAATGGCGAGCGGGCGCAGCACGCGATGGAGCGCTACCGCAACCCCGGCGCCGGGCCGGGTGCGGGTGCGCTCGCACCCGTGCCGATCGGCGCATCCGGCGTGCCGGCCGCCGCCGTGCCTACTCTCCGGTAGGATGGCCGCGAGCCTCGCCGTCGATGGCGCTGTCGCGGCCCTGCTGGTCTGGATCGCCCGCGAGGACGGCCTCCGCTTCCGCATCTCGAATCGCCTCGTCCTCGCCCTCGCGCTGGGGTTCCCGGCGGCATGCCTCATCCGCGGCCAGGCCAGCCTGGTCGTCCCGCATAGCCTGTTCGCCCTAGCTGCCCTCGCCGTGCTGTTCGTCGGGTTCGCGGCTGGGATCTGCGGTGGCGGGGACGCGAAGCTCCTGGCGACGGCCCTCCTCTGGATCGGACCGGAGGGTACCCTCGTCTTCGCCGTGCTTCTCCTTCCGGCCGTGCTCGCCTATGCCCTGGGCGCGCGCCTCGGTCTCTTGCCGGCCCGCTGCGAGGGCCGCCGCATGCGCATCCCGCTCGGACCCTGCATCGCCGTCGCCTGGATCGGCGTGATCGGCCTCACGCGCCTCCTCCGGTGAAGGGTCGGTCGGCACCGCCTCCGTCCTCCGGAATAACGGCCGATGCGGCCATCGGGCGATTGACGGAACCGAATCGTTAAGGGATCCTTACGGGATAGTTCTGACGGACGTTCCACTTCGGATCACCGTTGCGTTCAGTACAAAAAGGGATCTGCCATGCGTGTCTTGCTTCAGCGTTTCTGGCGGGACGAGGATGGCGCGGCGATGGTGGAATACGCGCTGCTCGTGGCCCTGATCGCCCTCGTCGCCATCGTGGGCGTCTCGGCCACGGGCACGAGCATCAACGCGCAGTTCGCCAAGATCAGCTGCAAGATCAGCACCCCGACCGCACCTTGTGATCAGCCGTGAGGTTCGCGCCCAGGGTCTCGCTGCTGGTCGCACTGCTGTGCGGGCTGTGTGCGGTGCTCCTGGCGCGTGGCCTGACGTCCGGTGGCGCCGATTCCGGCCCGTCGAGGACCATCGTCGTCGCGAAGGCACCGATCCCGCCGGGGATGCCGCTCACCCGTGAGAACCTGCGGGAGATCCGCTGGCACGGCACCGAGACGCTGCCCGGATCTTTCGCCCATGTCGATGACCTGATCCGGGACGGGCGGCGCCTTGCCCTGGCAAGCCTGCAGCGGGACGAGCCGGTCCTCTCCGGCCGCGTCACCGCCCCCAACCAGCGGGCCACGCTCTCGACCCAGCTCGATGACGGGATGCGGGCGGTCGCCGTCCGCGTCGATGAGATCCGAGGTGTGGCGGGGTTCGTCCTGCCGGGCGACAGGGTCGATGTCGTCCTGTCGCGCGGCGAGGGCGGGTCCGGTGGGGACGCCAAGGCCTATGCCGACCTGCTCCTCCAGAACGCCAAAGTCCTGGCCGTCGATCAGATCGCGGCCGAGGGGCAGGAAAAGCCCACGGTGGCGCGGGCGGTGACTCTCGAACTGACCCAGATGGAGGCGCAGAAGGTCGTCCTCGCCCAGGGAATCGGTCGGCTGTCGCTGATCCTGCGGCAGGCGGGCGAGGTCGGTGGCGATCCGCCCATGCGCGTGACGGCCAGCGACCTCGGGCCGGATGCCGCCGCCGAGCGGGACCGGCTCGCCGAGATGGAAAAGCAGCTCGAGAGCATGAGGAAGGCGACCGCCGAGTCCGAGCGACGGGATGCCCAGCGCCTGGCCGAGATCGAGGCCCGGATGGGCCAGAGCCTCGACAAGCCAACGCCCAGCTTCGCCCCGCCTCCGCCCCCGAAGGTCACGGCGCCGAGTTCCATCGTCAACGTGATCCGCAACGGCTCGAAGACCGAGCAGTACAACGTCGCGGCGGAACGCTGAGGCGATCGGGCGGTCGGTCGCGCAAAAGAGGTGAGCAGAGCGTGCGGTCTTTCATCGTCGGCCTCGATCCCGGCGAGGTCGCGCGCCTCGCGCGGCTGTCGGCGGCCATCGGCTTCCCGGTCGGCGTTCTGCCGGGCCTCGATGCCCTGCGCCTGGAGCTGGCCCGGCCGGGGGTGGGCCGCGCCCTCGTGCTCCTGCCGGATCTGGGCCTGACGCGGGATGCGGTCCGGTTGGCGGCGGAGCACGGGGACACCGCCTTCATCGTCGTCGTCGCCGACACGATCCCACCGGACGACTATAAGGCCCTCGTCCGCACGGGAGCCGGCGAGTGGATCCAATGGGGGAGCTGCGAGGTCGAGCTTGCGGACCTCGTCAAGCGGTTCGCCGCCCCCGCCCATGCCGGAAACGGAGCCCGCATCGTCACCTTCGCGCCGAGCAAGGGCGGAGTCGGCAACACGTCTCTCGTCGCCGAGATGGGCGTTCTGCTGTCCGGCCCGAAGGCGGCCGGCGGGCGCTCGGGTTCCAGGGTCGCCGTCCTCGATCTCAACTTCCAGGGGGGCACCCTCGCCGACACTCTCGCGGTCGAGCCGCGCTTCGACCTCGCCGAGGTCGCCGGCCGGCCGGAGCGCCTGGACGAACAGTTGGCCGAGGTGTTCCTCAGCTGCTACGCGGACCGGCTCGACGTATTCGCGCCGCCGCCCCGGCTGGTGATGCTGGACGACATCACCCCCAACCTCGTCTTCACCTTCATCGACACGATCAGCCCGCGCTACGACCTCGTGCTGGTCGATCTGCCATCCGTGGCCCTGGGCTGGACCGAGACCCTGATCGAGGGATCGGACGCGGTGGTGGTGACGGGCATCGCGACGGTGCCGGGGCTCCGGCGGCTGTGCGACCGGCTGTCCCGGATCGACGACCTCTCCACGCCCGCCCGCCGCCTCGCCGTGGTCAACCAAGCCGATACCGACATGATGGGCCGGTTCGTCCGGAGAGCGGAGGTCGACCGGCTCCTCGCAGGGCGAGACAACCTCCTCGTCCGGCGCGACTGCGCTGGCATGGAGACGGCCGCCAATTCCGGCCAGCCCCTGGTCGAGATTGCCCCTGACGGCCGCCTCGGCCGCGACATCCGGCGCATCGCCAAGTGGATCGAGGCGGTCGCCGCCCGGCCTGCCGAATCTGCGAGGGGGAGCGCCGCGTGAGTCGGACCCTGTCGGATCGATGGCGCAGCCCCGCCCGCCCAACGCCGGTGCCGGAGGCGGCCCCCCAGGATGAGACCCAGCGGGAGCCCCCAGAGCGGGCTCCGGAGTGGCCGGACCCACCGGGTGGGCTGGCTAGCCGTGGACCGGTCCAAACGCCCGTGCCCCAGCTGCGTCCGGCCGCGCCCCCGCAGGCCACGCCCGGCGCCGCCCTGGTTGATGCCAAGGTGCGGCTTCACGGCCGGATCATCGACGAGTTCAACCTCGCCCTGATCGACAAACTCTCCCCGGAGGATCTCGCCAAGCAGGTGGCGCGCTACGTCGCCGACTACGCGGCCCGCGAGCGCCTGACCCTGAACCAGCGGGAACTCGAAGCCTTCGCCCTGGAGATCGTCGATGAGATGATCGGCCTCGGGCCGATCGAGCCCCTGCTCAAGGATCCGAGCATCACCGACATCCTCATCAACGCGCACATGTCGGTGTTCGTGGAGCGATCCGGCCAGCTTCAGCAGAGCCCGGTGCGGTTCAAGGACGAGGCGCATCTCCTACGCATCATCAATAAGATGGTCGCCGCCGTCGGCCGCCGGGTCGATGAATCCTCGCCGATGGTCGATGCCCGCCTGCCGGACGGCTCCCGCGTCAACGTCGCCATCCGCCCCGTGGCCGTCGATGGTCCGCTAGTCTCCATTCGCAAGTTCGCCAAGAAGCCGATCTCCATGGAGCGGCTCGTAGAACTGGGCGCGCTCCGCCCTCTGATGGCCGATCTGCTCAGGGCCGCCGTGCGCGGGCGGATCTCGCTGCTCGTCTCCGGCGGGACCGGTTCGGGCAAGACAACGATGCTGAACGCCCTGTCGTCGTACATTCCGTCGAACGAGCGGCTGATCACCATCGAGGACGCCGCCGAACTCCAATTGCAGCAGCCGCATGTCGCCCGCCTCGAGACCCGTCCGCCGTCCGTCGAGGGGCGGGGGGAGATCCGGCAGCGCGAACTCCTGAAGAACGCGTTGCGGATGCGTCCGGACCGGATCATTCTCGGCGAGTGCCGGGGCGAGGAAGCCTTCGACATG
This sequence comes from Methylobacterium litchii, assembly GCF_038442315.1. Lineage (NCBI taxonomy): Bacteria > Pseudomonadati > Pseudomonadota > Alphaproteobacteria > Hyphomicrobiales > Methylobacteriaceae > Methylobacterium > Methylobacterium litchii. The sequence goes on from NZ_JBBXMY010000003.1 coordinate 39,985, forward strand.
CTCCAGGCCATGAACACCGGCCACGAGGGGTCGATGACCACGATCCACGCCAACGCCCCGCGGGACGCCCTGTCGCGGATCGAGCAGATGGTGGGGATGGCCGCCGCCAACATGTCGCTGCCCTCGATCCGGGGGCAGATCGCCTCCGGGATCCAGCTCGTCCTGCAATTGCAGCGTATGGCTGATGGCAAGCGCCGCGTGACGTCCATCGCCGAGATCACCGGGATGGAGGGCGACATCATCCAGATGCAGGAGCTGTATCATTTCGCACGGGAGGGGGTCGACGAGGCCGGCACCATCCAGGGCCGCTTCAAGGCGACGGGCGTCCGGCCCCGGCTGCTGACCGAACTGCGCTCCCAGGGCGTCGACATGCCCGCCCACGCCTTCGATCCCCGGACGATCCTGTGAACCCGGCGCCCATCACGACACGGCGGACGCGATGAGCGATCAATGGCTCATCTCGCTGGCCATCTTCGTCCTTGTGGCGGTGGCGGTGCATCAGGGACAGGCCGGTCTCGCGACCTATCTCGGTCAGAAGCGGCGGACGGCCGACCGGCTGCGGACGCTGGCCGGCGAGGAGGCAGGCACCCCGGCGGTCGAACTGCGGCGCCGCCTTCGGGGCGGGAGCAGCCCCGTATCGCGGTGGCTCGCCCGCCTCGTCGTGCAATCGGGCACCACACGCTCGCCCGCCGCCCTATGCGCGATGGCGGTCGGGCTCGGCCTCGTCCTGTTCCTCGTCCTGCCGGGCGCGGCGCATTGGACCTATCGCCTCCTGCTCGCCCTGATCCTCGGCGGCTTCGCCGTGGTGGCCTCCTTGCGGCTCCTGCGCCGCCGGAGGATCGCCCGTTTCGGTGATTCCCTGCCGGAGATCCTCGATATCATCACCCGCAGCCTGCGCGCCGGGCATCCCCTTCCGGTCTCGCTCGCCCTCGTCGCGCGCGAGACGACGGCGCCCGCCGGGCCGGAATTCGCCCTGCTCGTCGATGAGATCAGCTATGGGCGCAGCGTCCCGGAGGCGCTGGAGCACCTCTACCAGCGGGTGGGATACCGGGAACTGCGCTTCGTCGTGGCCGCCGTCTCCATCGGCCAGCAGACCGGAGGCAACCTCGGCGAGATCCTGGCCCGCCTCTCCCAGACCCTGAGGGAGCGGCAGCGGCTCGTGCGCAAGGTGCGGGCGCTCTCCGCCGAAGGCCGGTTCAGCGGCATCGCCCTCAGCATCCTGCCTGTCGCCCTGTTCGCCCTCATCAACCTCGTGAGTCCGGCCTACTACGCCGAGTTCTGGGCCAGCCCCTCGTCGGGCAAGATCCTCGCCCTGTCCCTGGCCCTGATGGTCGTCGGGAACGTGGTGATCCTTCGTCTCGTGAACTTGAAGGTCTAGCCGCGATGAGCGGCCTTCTCATCACCCTCCTGGCCTTCGCCGCCGGCACGCTCCTGGCCCTGGGGGCGCAACGGCTGGTCGCGCAGCGCGACCGGGTGCGGCGGCGCTTCGGTGCGCTGACCATGCGGGGTGCGCCCCCTGCCGCGGCGGAGCGACGCCCCTTCCTGGATGCGGGCCGGTTCGGCCTCGACGACGAGGCGCAGCGGACGCTCCGCGCCGCGCTGATCCGGGCGGGCTATTTCGATGCATCCGCCGTGGCGACCTACACGCTGGCGCGGCTCGCGGCGCTGGTCGTCCTTCCGCTGCTCGGCCTCGCCTTCGGGGCGGTCCTGCTGCCGGTCTTCGGTCTGACCGAGAAGATCGCCCTGGCGGCCGTTCTCTTCGCCATCGCTTATGTCCTGCCCCAATCCTGGGTGAGCCGACGCCAGCGGATGCTGGAAGTCCGCTATCGCCTGACCTTTCCCGATTTCCTCGACATGCTGGTCGTCTGCATCAACGCCGGTTTGAGCTTGGAGGCGGCCCTGCAGCGGGCGGCGGCCGAACTGCGGGGGGGCGACCGCGAGTTTCGCGCCAATCTCGACCTGATGGGCAGCGAGATGCGCGCCGGTAAGAGCACGGGCGAAGCGCTGAAGGCGCTGGCCAACCGTCTGTCGATCCGCGAGGCCGGCGCCTTTGCGGGCCTGCTCCAGCAGACCATCGAGCTCGGCACCGACCTGACCCAGGCCCTTACGGTGTTCTCCGACGAGATGCGGGACCGGCGGATGTCGTCGGCGGAAGAACGGGCGGCCGCCCTGCCGCCGAAGCTGACCCTCCCCCTCGGCCTGCTGATCTTCCCCGTGGTGCTGATCGTCGTTCTGGCGCCCGCCCTGATCCGCATCACCGGCATCATCGGGCGGTAGGGGAGGTCGATGTGGCGGGGCTACGGCGCGAGGACGGTGGGGTGGCGACGTCCCTGGCGGTCAGCGAGGACGGCGCGGCGATCCTCGAATTTGTCCTCGTTCTACCGATCATGCTCGCCCTCATCGGCGGTGCGTTCGAGCTCGGCCGCATCCTCCTGGTCGATGCGGCGCTCGAAGCGGGCGTCCGGGGCGGCGCCCGCTACCTCGCGCGGGTCCCGGATCCCTTTTGCACCCCCGGCTGCTCGCCGGGCGCTGCCCATGCGGTGGGGTTGGCGCGCGAGAGAATCCTCGAGAACACGAGCCTGTCCCCGGCGCAGGTACGCGTCGCGCCGTTGGCGGATCCAGGGCCCGGCCATGTGGGTCTCCGGGCGGAGGCCGATGTCGCCGTCGATTTGCTGGGCTGGGTCGGCCTCGCACCGACGATCCGCATCTCGGCGTCCCACCGGGAAAGCCACGTTGTCGAGTAAGCGCCGTGCACGGTTGACGCGGACGGTCGCGGCGCTGCGCGATGAGTCCGGTGCCGCCCTGATCGAGGCCGCCCTCGTCCTGCCGGTGCTCCTCCTCCTCGTCTTCGGAGTGGTCGAGATCAGCCTTTACCTCTGGAACGCCGAACTGGCGGCCAAGGCGGTGCAACTGGGCCTGCGCCGGGCCATCGTGAGCGATGCGGTCGCTTGGGGACCGGGCCTCGATCCCGGCGACAGCAGCGCCTACTGGGACGGGTTGCCCCCCGGCCTGCGCTGCGCCCCGGCGGACCGAAGCCCCTGCCCGAGCTTCGCCGTGACTTGCGGCCTCGCGGGGCCCTGCGCCTGTCGGGGGGATGCCTGCCGCTTCACACCGGCGCCGGCCCACGGAGCGCCGATCCTGGCGGCGATGCGCGCGGTCCTGCCCGGCCTCGGCCCCGGCAATGTTGAGATCACCTACGCGACCAACGGCCTCGGCTATGTAGGCCGTCCCGTGCCGGTGCCGGTCGATGTCACCCTGCGCCTCGTCGGCTACGAATACTCACCGCTGTTCCTCGGCGGCCTGTTCGGCGTCCGGATGCCGCTGCGGGCCGCCGCGACCCTGCCGGGCGAGGGGTTGCTCACCCGGTGACAATTCTCCGGCCGTTTCGGCGCCCTTCGCGGATGGCCTCGGACGAGGGCGGCTTCGTCCTCGTCTTCTACGCCATCTGCATTCCGGTGCTTCTCGGTCTCGTCGGGCTCGTCATCGACGGAGGCCGGCTGATGAGCCTCGATGCGCAAAGCGCCAGCTTCTCGGATGCCGCCGCCCTTGCCGCCGCCGCCTCGCTCAACCGATCTCCCGGTGCGATCCCTGCCGCCCGCACGGCCGCCCTGGCGCTTCGAAACCGGCCGCGCTTCGCCGAAACCGGCGGGGACCGGCTTGCTTTCCGTTTCGCGGCAAGGCTGTCGGACTTCTCGAATCCGGCCTACAGCCTGCCTGACGGGTCCGGAGCCGAGGCTGTGTATGTCGAGGTGACGACCGCGGAAGCCTCGCTGACCGGCAGTTTCCTCGCCCTGGTGGGGGCACGGCCGACACCCCTGCGGCGCCGGGCCGTGGCGGAATCGCAATACTACGCCTGCGACGTCACGCCGGCAGTCCTCTGCCATCCGGACCCTGCTTCCTTCGCAGCGACAGCACGCCCCGGCCGCCAGTACCGTCTGACCATGGACGGCAATCGCGTCGCGGGCTCCATCGCCCTCCTTGACCGCCTTGGGACCAGCGGTGGCAATCAGAGCCTGCGCGACCTGGCGGGCGACCAGCCCGCCTTCTGCTACGCGGAGGGCGTTCGGCTTCGCACGACGATCGCGCCCTCCGATTTCGATGACGCGGTGAACGTGCGGTTCGACCGCTACCAAGGCAGGGCAGGGCCGGTCGCCCCCGATCTCGCGGTCTTTCCGCCCGCACCGAACATCATCCAGGGCAGGGCCTACGAAAGCTGCGCTTCGCCGCTGAACCTGTACAACACCACGCCACCCTTCGCGCTTCCCAGGGACTCTGCCTTCCAAGGGCTGGCTCCGACCGGCCCGTGGGACAAGGGCCGGGGCGACTGGCGCATCGCCCCCGCCCTTACGGGTCTCGGGGCGCGGACAGCCCTCGACGAGTACCTGTTCTGGAACCATGCGGACAAGGGCACCGATCTCCAGGCGCGGCTCCGCGAGGCTCCGACGCGGTGGGACCTTTACCTCGCCGAACTGGGCCTGGATGCGGCCCGAGAGGCAACACCCGTCGATACGCGGGGCTACGCGGCCACGGCGACGATGCCGACGGGTGGCCCCCTCGCCAGCCCGGCGCGGGAGCGCGCGACCCCCATCTGTTATGCCGGCAACCGACCGATGACGGCGGCCCGTAGGCGAATCCTCTATCTCGCCGTCGCGGATTGCGACGGCTTTCCTGAAGCCGCCACCGCCGCGAACCTGTCTCGGCGGGTGGCCAAGTTCTTCGTGACGGAACCGTCGAACCTAGGCGCGGTGTTGGTCGAGTTCGAAGGCCTGCTCACGCCGACGCGCGATGACGGCAAGCTGCGTCATGTTGTCCAACTCGTGCGGACGAATTGACCTCGTTTCGCTCTGAGCCCGCCTACCGCACGAGTATCGACCAAGGCGGATACTGAAAAGAATGATTAACCATATGAAACTTTTTGCGAGGCTGGACCGTAACGGCTGAGCGCCGTCAAGGCGCGACGAAAAAATGAGGGATGCACAACATGCGTGAGGAAACTCGCTCCAAGACGGCGCTGGCCGGATCAGCCGAACAACCGCGTGTCATCAATCTGGAAGCCGGTCGCCGTGCCTTCCTCGGCGCAGTCGGCCTCGGCGTTGTGGGAGCGGCCCTGTTCAATTCGAGCAGTGTCCTGCCCGCCTTCGCCCAGAGCGTGACGGATGCCGACATCTTCAATTTCGCGCTCAATCTCGAATATCTCGAAGCCGAGTTCTACCTGCGCGCCTCCGTCGGACAGGGCTTGTCCAATGCCGAGGTAACCGGGACGGGCACACTCGGACCGGTGTCGGGCGGTCGCGCCGTCCCCTTCGCGACGCAGGCCATCGCGAACTATGCCAACGAGATCGCGCGTAACGAGCGGGCTCACGTCAACACCCTGCGGGCCGCCCTCGGCAGCAACGCCGTCGCCCGGCCTGCGATCGATCTCAACCTCGCCTTCACCTTCGCGGCTCGGGCTGCCGGTCTCGCGGGTCCGAACGACAACTTCGATGCGTTCGCGAACGAAACCAACTTCCTTCTAGCGGCCTTCATCTTCGAGGATGTCGGCGTGACTGCGTACAATGGCGCCGCGCCGCTCATCAAGGATCCCCGCAACCTCGCCGGCGCCGCGAGCATCCTCGCGGTCGAGGCCTATCACGCCGGTATCATTCGGACGATCCTGTACAGCCGTGGTTTGTTCAGCCAGGCGCAGGCGATTTCCAACGCGAGGGATTCCCTCGACGGCGCCTCCGACGACGACCAGGGCATCGGCGACACGAACACGTCGAACCTTACGCCGGTCGATTCGCGCGGTCTGGTGTTCGCGCGCACGCCCCAGCAGGTCCTGAACATCGTGTACCTGAACCCGAACGGACAGCCGACCGGCTTCTTCCCGAACGGCCTCAACGGCAGCGTTCGGTAGTTCGAGCCTGCTGCCACGCATCATTGAAGGGGCCGGGTACGCCGCGTCGAAGCGGCGACCCGGCCCTTACCGCGAATGGCGCTGCGTGGTCATGCCGTTCACGCAGGATGCAGGCGTGATGCGCTCGATTGCGTGTAAGAGCGCCTAACAAAACCATCGTTCGATGAAGCGCCAAACGATGAGGGCGGCCGCCAGGGTCGAGAAGGCCAGATGGATGTCGGCCCGTCGTTCGTAGCGGATGGCAAGGCGGCGGAACTGGGCGAACCACGCCAGGGTCTGCTCGACGACCCACCTGTGCCGTCCCAGCCGCCGGCTGCTCTCGATCCCGCGCCGGGCGATGCGAGGCTGGATGCGCCGGCGGGTCAGCGCCTGACGACAGCGGCGGTGGTCGTAGGCCTTGTCGGCATGCAGCTTCGAGGGACGCTTGCGCGGCGGTCCCCAGCATGAGCGGATCGGCGGGACGGCATCCACGACCGCCTCCAGCATTCGGCTGTCATGGACGTTCGCCCCCGTCAGCTTCAGGGCGAGGGGGATGCCCTTCGCATCGGTGACGATGTGGCGCTTCGTGCCCGGCTTGCCCCGATCGGTCGGGTTCGGGCCCGTCGCCGGGCCCCCCTTTTGGCGGCGATCGAGGCGCTGTCGAGGGAAGCTCGACTGAAGTCGATGCCGTTCTGGCGACCGAGCCGGTCGAGAAGCGCGTGCTGCAGACGGTCCCACACTCCGGCCTTCTGCCAATCCCGCAAGCGCCGCCAGCAGGTCATCCCCGAACCGCAGCCCATCTCCCGGGGCAGCAACTCCCAGGGCGTGCCCGAGCGCAGCACGAACAGGATCCCCGTCAGTGCCGCGCGGTCGGAGGTTCGAGGCCGACCGCCCTTCGGCTTGGCCCGTTCAGGCGGCAGCAGCGGTGCGATCTCGGCCCACAGGCCATCGGGAAGGAGCGGTCTCGCCATCTTCACTCAACGCGCCAAACCCGGTTTTGTTAGAGCCTCTAAGCCGAGGCCTGTCGCCTCATGGCTGAAGGGCTTGGAGCGAGCGATAGGGATCGAACCGGCGACATTCAGCTTGGGAAACTGATTCGTCCGTTTACGTGCATTGCGCCTGAACCCTTCCACCGTTAACCGCGCCGTTGAATCCCAACGGCTTTTTGCTCTCATACGCACCCTCCCGCCTTGCAAGGGTATGCGAAACTATCCGTGGTACGCCCGTGGTACGGAGGCGGATGCGTCGATGGCGGGCAAGGAAACCTTCACGCGGGAGCGGGTGCGGCTGACGTAGGCGCACGTCAAGCAGGCCCAGGGCCTGATCGCCCGAGACGCCCTCGACGGCACCGGCGTCGAGTACGCAGACACCGTCTGCCAGGGCCTCATCCTCCGCGTCCGGAGGCGCAGCGGCAAGTTCATCCTAAAATCTAGAGGCTGTTACGGACTGCAGCGAAGTCGGCGGCTCTGCGAAGGAGGAGGACGCTGAAGGCGACGAGGTGCAATCCGGCCAAAGTGGCTGGCAGGCGCTCGTAGTCGCGAGCCAATCGGCGGAAGCGGGCCATCCAAGCGAAGGCACGCTCAACGACCCATCTGCGCGGCAGCAGCACGAAACCGCGCTTGGCCTCGGGTAGCTTTACGACCTCCAGAGCGATGCCGTGATCGGCCGCTGCCTTCGCCGCACGCTCGCCCGTGTAGCCCTAATCGACATAGGCGAGGTTCACGCTGTCGCCGGTCGCCTTCTGCACGGCATCCGCCAACGTCGCCACGGCGGCGCGGTCGTCGGCATCGGCGGGTGTGACGTGCATGGCCAGGACCTGACCGAGCGTATCGACGGCCGCGTGCAGTTTCGAACCCCGGGTGCGCTTATGTCCGTCCCACGCGGCGCGGGCCCCACTCTCGGGCGTCGAGCGCAGCGTCCGGCTGTCGAGCACCACGGCCGAAGGTTCCTCGGTCCGGCCCGACGCCAAGCGCAGCACGGCGCGCAGGTCGTGGACCAAGGTCTCGAAGCAACCCGCCCTCAGCCAACGTTGGGCTTGATCGTACACGGCGTACCAGGGCGGCAGATCGTGGGGCATCGCACGCCAAGCCACGCCGTAACGCACCACGTAGCGCAGCCCGTTGAACACCTCCCGCAGGCTATGCTCGCGCTGGGAGGCCGTCTCGGGCAGCATGGTCAGGTAAGGGGCGACCAAAAGCCCATTCTTCATCGCTGACACCGGACGGATAGGCACGGCGGGACTGCATCCCACCAAAACTGGCGCAGCCGCAGGTCCGTAACAGCCTCTATGTCGACAGAAGGTTGTCTGCTTTTTAAGCCCCCTCACTCGAAAGCAGCCATTCCGCTTTCGGCCAAGAGCGGCCGGCTGCTTCGCGCCATGAGCGGAAATCTGAATCCCGCTTAGAAGCGGTCATTTCAGCTCAGCTGAAATAAGGGCTGTTAGGACTTTGGTCGAGGGCCAATTTCGGGCACGCTGCAAACCGCCTTCGCCAATACTATCAGACGATCCGCGGATGCCCGGCATTCAGCAACTGGCGGCGCCGCCGCTTTGCGATACCGTCGTGGGCGAACGATACTGAAGGCAGCGCCATGAAGGTAAGACGGCTTACGATTTCCAACTTCCGAGGTGTTGCCTTTGGGGTAGTCGCCTTCAATGGGCATACCCTGTTAGTCGGCGGCAACAACGTCGGTAAATCGACCGTCTGCGAGGCTCTTGACTTAGTCCTGGGCCCGGAGCGCTTATATCGTCGTCCTGTGGTCGATGAACACGACTTCCATTGTGGGCACTACACAACCAACGACGGCGAACTGGTCGAGATCAAAATCGAAGCCGTTCTCACCGATCTGTCCCATGAGGCAGAACTTAAATTCCACCGGCATCTGCGGCGCTGGGATATGGCGAAGAACGACTTCGCCGACCAAGCCGACGAAGGCCCGGCCGTCGGCGACGCTCCCGAGACGACCTGGGGGCTCCCTCTCGTGTTCCTCGGCCGCTACGACAGGGGTGAAGACGACTTTATTGGAAACACCTTCTTCGATCACCCGATCGAGCCGCTCGACGACGACGAGACGCTGGAGCTGGCCCTCGGGGCGGGCCGACGTTTGTTCGGCCGCGACCAAAAGCGCCTCTGCGGCTTCGTCTTCCTGCGCACCCTTCGAACGGGATCACGCGCCCTTAGCCTTCAGCGCGGATCGCTGCTCGATACCGTCCTTCGCCTGGGAGGCACAGGCCTCGCCGACATGTGGCAGGACACCCTCGACCGTCTCCAGGGGCTTAAGCCGTCGATCGGCGAGGTGGCCCAGCTGAAGCAGATCAGGGCTGAGATCCAAAAGCGGATGGCCCGCTTTGTGAATTTGACGCCCGGCGATGACGCGACTAGCTTTTTCGCCTCTGAGTTGACCCGCGAGAACCTCCGGGAAGTCGTGAAGCTGTTCATCGCGGCTGAGCCAATCGGCTACTCGGTACCGTTCGGGCGTCTCGGCACCGGTTCGATCAACCTGCTGGTCTTCGCGCTCCTTACGGTGATCGCCGACCTGAAGGAGAAGGGTTCGGTGATCTTCGCGATGGAGGAGCCGGAAATCGCCTTGCCCCCTCATACGCAGCGGCGTGTCAGCCGTTTCGTTTTAGCAGAAATGGGCCAGGCAATCATGACCTCGCACTCGCCCTATGTGATCGAGCAGTTCGAGCCCAAGGACATTGTCATCCTGGACCGCCAAGCGGACGGTGCGCTGAAAGGCACCCCGATCGACCTTGGTGCTTTCAAGCCGAAGGCCTTTAAGACGGAGCGGCGCCAGTTCGCCGAGGCTATACTCAGCCGGGCAGTGCTGGTGGTAGAGGGGTCAACTGAAGCGGCACTGCTTCCGGAAGCTTCCACCATCATGGAAGCGTCACTTGGACCTGAGGCCTACACTCACTTCGATTTGGCCGGCGTGAGTGTATTCAACGCCGGCAGCGATTCGGCGGTGCCGAAGTACGGCCCCGTATTCAAGGCGATGGGCAAGGCGGTGTTCGGATTCTGTGACAAGCCAAACGCCGTCCCGATTGTCGAAGCCGCGGCACTCCTGGCAAAGTACACCCAGCATTGGTTTTCGCCTCACAAGGGCGTGGAGGCGCTGCTGGTAGAGGAGACATCGAGCGACGTGCACATCCGCTTTCTGGTCGCCGTCCAGGACCGTGACGACTATCCTGATTCGCTTGGAAAATTCGACGTGTTGTTCGGCGATGCGGGTAAGGCCAAGGCGTTGGCGCTGAACGTGCTGAAGGCTCGAAAAGGCGAAGCGCACGGCTACGCAGCGATGTTCATCCGCGAATGCGAAACGGCCGACCAGCTACCCAAGACGATCCGGGAAATATTAGAGTCGATCAACGCCGCTCTGGCGCCGCCAAGTGATGACAAGGGCTATAGTGGAGGTGGAGACTGCGGGGGGACAGCATCTGAACATTGACCTAGACGCGAAGCGAAAGGCAATCTTGGTAGCTGGTGGCCATCTGCTTGTTACCGGCGGACCGGGCGCTGGCAAGACGACGATCGCGCTCCTGAAAGCGCAGGCTATCCTAGGGCAGCTGACGGCCGGCCAGCAGGTGCTGTTCCTGAGCTTCTCGCGGGCCGCTGTCCGGGCGGTGGCGACACGATGCAAGTCTCTTCTGTCCACGACCGAGCGAAGCCAAATCGAAGTCCAGACCTATCACTCGTTCTGCCTGGAGCTGATTAAGGCTCACGGTCGGCTTCTCACGGGGCGTCCGCCTTCGATCCGCTACCCCGACGAGGATCGGCTGCAGAAGTCCGCTTTCGCTGGGAATTGGCACGAGGAGGCAGCCCGCCTTGCGCGTGATGCCTCCGTATATGGTTTTGACCAGTTCGCAAGCGCGGCGGCCACGCTGGTCAACGGCTGCGCGGCGGTCCGCGACCTCCTCGGCCGCAAATATCCGATGATCATCGTCGACGAATTTCAGGACACAGACGACGACCAGTGGCGACTGGTGGCGGTGCTGTCTCAGGTGGCGACAATCTTTAGCCTCGCCGACCCCGATCAAAGCATCTTTCAATATGACGCAAAGGTGGACCCGAAGCGTATCGAGAAGGCGGTGGCGTTCTTGAAGCCGACGGTGGTGGACCTCGCTGGCGACAATCACCGTAGTCCAAACAGCGGGATCCTGAAATTCGCCGACGCCGTCCTCACCAACACCGCGCTGCCAAGGCCCTGTCCGGAGGTCACTCAGCATGCCTATCCGCCAAAAATGTTTCAGGGCACAACCCATGCTGGTGTGGTTTGGATGTTTAGCCATCTTGCCAGCAAGGGCATCGTGAACCCTAGCGTCGCCGTCCTGTGCCGGAGTAACGCCCTCGTTTCCGACATTTCGGCCGCTCTCAGCCAGGAGAACGTCTACAACGGGCGGACCTACAAGCCGGTTGAACATCAGGTGATTTGGGACGCTGAGCTCTCCGCTGCATCGGCGGTAGTTCTGGCCTCGATCCTCGAATGGGCAACCCTGCCACCAGCCGAGGCTGGCGCCATCACCATGCGGGCCGCGGCCGCTTACTGCCGACTGAAAGACGCCATTAAGACCTCACAGTCCGCTCGAGCGGCCGCAGCGGGATTTGCGGGTGCCGCGCAGGCCGCTTCAGCTGGTAAGGCGCTACGCAACAAATATGGCAAGGAGATCGCAGAGGCCGCTTTGATCGGCGTGGAGCTACGTGGCGACCCAGTGGCCGACTGGCGGGCCGCTCGGGCGGTGCTAGCTGGCATTCCCGTCCTGGCCGACGTCCTGAAACAGGTTCGACTCGTCCGTCTGTTTCGAGCCACCGACGCCCTAGGCCAAGGCTTGGCCGACATGTGGGTCGGGACCGGCAGCTATAAGGGCGCTGCCGCCTTCGTGAAGAAGACGTTAGATCAGGAGCGCCTAATCTCGGCTGAGCTTGAGCCGCAGGGCTGTCTGGTGATGAACATCCACAAGTCTAAAGGCAAGGAGTTCGACGGCGTGGTGCTTATCGAGGGCCAGTTCAAGTCTCATTTCTTCGACGAGAAAGGAGACCCGCCCCCATCGCTACACGCTCGGCGCCTGCTGCGGGTCGCTATCACCCGAGCACGGACCCGCGTGGCTATCATCCGATCGCAAGGCGCCGTGCCGCCATTGATTACCGTTTAGGGCTCCGTCGAACTACCTCAAAGCGGACCCTCCGAAGGTCCGCAACGGGTCATAAGTTGACCCTGTCAAAGCCATCCATCGTGGGTTCTTATATCTTATATCTCAATCCTGGGCAGTCGAGCGATTGCATTTGCTCGCGCCCTCAGTGATACGCTGCCGTAGCGTTCGCCTACACTCTTGGAGGACCAGCCACAGATCGCATCGATGACGTTGCCCGAGACGCCTGCTTCGGTGGCCACGGTACGAAAACGGTGGCGCCAGCTATGGTTTGGGCTCACTCCCGGATCATCAACAAGTTCGCGCGCCGCCTCGCCAAGACGGTTCTTCAGCCCTCGTAGAGGCCCGGCGATGCCGCCTTTTGCATCGGGGACGAGAAACAGCCGTTCCCCGGTTGCTCCGGCCACGAAATTGGGAAAGCCCATCTCGATCAGTTGGGGGTGCAGTGGCACCTCGCGCGCCTGCTTCGTCTTCACCCGCCCTGCTTCGGGGGTAATGCGCAACACCCATACCCCCTCAGAATACCCCTCAACCTCGACCCACCGAAGGTCCTGACGGCGCAACTGAGCGATCTCTCCTACCCGCGCCCCTGTGAACGCCAGCACCCATGGAATCCAGCGTTTGGCGGCATGGGTCTGCGGCAGCTCCTTGCCCCGCTCCAAGCCTGAGGCAGCCTTAAGTAGCCGCCGCGCTTCCTCGGCGGTGAACTCGCGCTCGCGCAGCCGGACCTTCGAGACCCGTGCCACGGTCACGTCGATGGCTGGGTTGTCAATAAGGCGCCCGTTTGCGACGCCCCAGCCAAACACCGACTTCAGTGCGGCCAGGTCGCTATTCTTGACCGTCGTGGGCGAGAGCAGCTGCCCGTTGGGCTTGCGGGTCGCCAGCCGGTAATCCTTGAAACGCCGGACATCGTCTACCGTGACGCGGTGCGCTTCGTCGTGTTTGAGGAAGGCGACAAGCTGCTTGACGGTGTTGGTGTAGGACTCGCGAGTCGACTCGGACTTACCGGTGCGCTCAGCCTCCCGCCACCACGCCTCGACCAATTCAATTAGCCCAATGGCCTTGGCCGGTTTGACCGACGGCGTGGGAGTGCGGGCGGTCGCAGGAGCGGCGTCGGGCTCGCCGTGTGCGAGAGCAGCCAGCGAGAGGCTGGCACGCTGCACTTGGGCCGCGATGGCTTTGGCCACACGCACGGCGCTTGTCTCGTCCGCTTCCACATCGTGCAGGGAAAGCACCGTCTCGGCCTGATCCCGACACCACGCTTCCAGCTCAGCGACCTTCTCGGCCTCTGCGAAGCCGAGGGCAGCGCGCACGGAGGCGCGCCCGTCCTCGTGGTGCTCGATACGGCCCCCCGGCGAACGCCAGAGATGGCGGTAGAGGTCGGTCGGCCAGAAGCGTTGTTGGCTTGGATTCTCCCGGTGCAGCCTGAGCCAGTGCGCGTACATCCACCCTGCACGCTCGCCTGCCTCGCGCTCGCTCAGGCTACGGGGAGATGGGGAGGCGTCGGTGGTCGCGCCCGGTCCCGCGGCCGGCTCGCCGCGCCGGAGCTCCGCCCAGCGCGCTTCGAGGCGGGCGAGCGCCTCGGCATGACGTTTCTTAGCCTCCCCGGGATCGCGGGTCTGCAGGCTAAAGTACTCTATGGCACGGCCAACGCGGGCGACGACGTCGCTCGGCACGCGCTTTCGGAGCCAGAAAATACCGGTCTTCGGATGGCGGGATGGGCGAGACATCGCGAGGACCATGTGCATCACCCGTGTGCATCACTCGGGCGAACCTAACCACATGATTTGACTGAGCTTACTGCCGCATCAACTGCTTAGAGAATTGATGGTGCCCAGGGGCGGAATCGAACCACCGACACTGCGATTTTCAGTCGCATGCTCTACCAACTGAGCTACCTGGGCGTCGACGCGGGCCGTTTCGGCTGCGGACGGCGGGGGTATAGAGGCGGTCGAGGCTCCTGTCCAGCCTTGCTTCGCGCTTCTTGGCGCCGGCAACGATTCTCTCCCGGGGCGGGCGGCGCGCCCTCCCCTTTCACGGGCGTCGCACTACCTTCGCCGCCCCAGTGCCGAACAGGCGAGAGCGTCACCGCATGGATCTTTCCACCCAAGCTGCCGCCGAGCGGCCCGGCCTCGACCGGAAGTCCGTCGGCGCGGTCGTCCTCGGCAATGCGCTCGAATTCTACGATTTCACCGTCTACGCCTTCTTCGCGAAGCCCATCGGCGAAGCGTTCTTCCCCGCCGCCGATGCCAGCCACAGCTTGCTCGCGTCCCTCGCCCTGTTCGGCGTCGGCTACGTCATGCGGCCGATCGGCGGCGTGGTGATCGGGGCGCTGGCCGACCGGGCCGGGCGCAAACCCGCCATGCTCGTCACCATCGCCCTCATGGCGGTCGGCATGCTCATCCTCGCCGCCTGCCCGAGCTACGCGCAGATCGGGGGCTGGGCTCAAGCCATCGTCATCGCCGGGCGGCTCATCCAGGGGCTGGCGCTGGGCGGCGAGGTCGGGCCCTCCACCGCCTATCTCCTCGAAGCCGCGCCCCCCGGCCATCGGGGCTTCGTGACCAGCTGGCAGATCGCCAGCCAGGGCTGCGCCGCGCTGCTCGCGGGCCTCGTCTCCACCCTGCTGGCACTCACCATCGGCGATGCCGCCATGAACCAATGGGGCTGGCGGGTGATGTTCCTGCTCGGCCTCACCGTGGTGCCGGTCGGCCTCATCATCCGCAGCCACCTGCCCGAGACGGCTGGCGAGGGCGAGGATCCGCAGGCGGCGGGCTCCGCGCGGGAGGTGGTCGGGCGGCTCCTGCGCGACCATTGGCGGCTGCTCGGTCTGACCTTCCTCGTGATCGCGGCCTCCACGGTGTCGAACGCGGTCGGCACCAACATGCCCGTCTATGCCGGGGCGACCCTCGGCCTCAGCGAGACCGCCGCCACGGCGGTGCCCATCGCGCTGGGCCTCGCCTCGGTGGGCTTCCCCCTCCTCGGCGGCTGGCTCGCGGACCGGTTCGGGCGTCGGCCGGTGATGATCTGGCCCCGCGCGGCGATCCTCGTCCTGGCGGTGCCGGCCTTCCTCTGGCTGCTGCGGACGCCCGGCCCGGCCGCCGTCTACGCCGTGACCTTCCTGCTCTCGGCCCTGTCCTCCATCAACGCCGCCGCGATCATCGTCGCCATCCCCGAGGCCCTGCCCCGCTCGGTGCGCAGCACCGGGCTCGCCCTCGTCTACGCCCTGTCGGTCTCGCTCTTCGGCGGCAGCACGAACTTCATCATCAACTGGCTCGTGACGACCACGGGCGACCGTCTCGCGCCGGCCTATTATCTCGCGGCGTTCAGCCTCGTCGGCACCATCGCCGCGCTGCTGCTGCCGGAGACGAAGGACCGCAGCCTCGATGACGAGACCGACCCGGCCGTCGCCCCCGCCCGTGCCGCCGCCGAGTGAGAGCGCGGCCCCCGGCCCCGTGGAGGCCCTTCTGCGCAGGGCGCTGGTGGAGACCGAGACCGGCTGGAGCCTCGGCAGTTTCGGCGCCCTCGCCGCGTTCCGGCGGGATGCGGACGAGGCCGCCCTCCCCCTGGCGGACGGGCGTCTCGGGCTCGCCACGGCGCGGGGCGCCCTCGCCCTGGCGCCGCCGGCCACCCTGCGGCCGCTCGCCTACGAGACCGCCTTCGCCACCGGCTGGAGTCACGCCGTCGCCCTGTGCCTGCCGGAGGAGGCCTGTGCCATGGCCCGGCGAGGCGCCCTCACCGAACTCGGGCCGGATGAGGCGGCGGCGCGGGACGAGGATCGCGGGGCGATCCTGTTCGATCTCGGCCTCTCCCTGCGCGCGGTCGATGCCTGCCTCCGCACGGCGGACCCCGCCCTCATCGCCCGCTTGCGGGCCGGGGGCGACCACGTCTCGCTCGATCCCGGCGGCTGGCTCGCCGAGGCGAACCCCCACCGGGTGTTCCTGACGCGGATCGGCCGGATCGAGGTGTTCACCCCGTGGCAGGCGGGGCCGGAGGGGCCGCATGCGCGCCTCGTGCCGGAGATCCTGCGCGCCGGACGCAGCCATGCTGCCACGGCGCCGATCCCGCCTGGCCTCGTGCCCTGCGGCGCCCTGCACCCGCCGCACCCAGCGAAGGATGCCGCGGGCCGGGCGATCCCCTTCGTCCGGGCCCGGCACGAGGCCTTCCAGGCAATGCTCGATGCCTGGGGTGACGCCGCCCTCGTGGCCGCCAAGCGCGCGGCCGAGGCGGGGCGCGCGCCGCCTTCGGACCTGACGCCCCCTGGACCCACGGGCCGGAGCCGCTACCTTCGGGCGGCGCTGCGGGCCGCCGAGGTCCAGGCGCCCTACCTGCGCGGCGACGCGCCGTCCCTCCGGCCCCACGGGTGACAGTGGATTCCTCTCCTCCCGAGACATCACGCCTCAGACGGCGGCTCGGTCTCCTCGCGGCCCTGTTGGTCGTCGGCAATGTCGGGGCGTGGCTCTGGGCCTGGGGCGCCTTCGCGCACAGCCCCACCCTGCTCTCGACTGCCCTGCTCGCCTACGTGTTCGGCCTGCGCCACGCCGTGGACCCGGACCACATCGCCGCCATCGACAACGTGACGCGCAAGCTGCTGCAGGCGGGTCAGCGTCCGGTCTCGGTGGGGCTGTGGTTCGCGCTCGGCCATTCCACGATCGTGGTGGCCGCCGCCGCCGCCGTTGCGCTGGCGACGACGAGCCTCCTCACCGCATCGGACGAGTTCCGGCAGCTCGGCAACCTGATCGGCACCGGCGTGTCCGCCGGCTTCCTGATCCTGATCGGCCTCGTGAACCTCGTGATCCTGGTGGGCGTCTGGCGCAGCTTCCGGCAGGTGCGCCGCACCGGGCGCTACGAGGAAGCCGACCTCGATGGGCTCCTCGCTGGCCAGGGAATCCTCGCCCGGCTGCTGCGTCCGCTCTTCCGCCTCGTGACGCGCCCCTGGCACATGTACCCGCTGGGCTTCCTCTTCGCCCTGGGCTTCGACACCGCGACGGAGGTGAGCCTGTTCGGGCTCTCGGCGGCCGAGGCGAGCCGGGGGGCCGACCCCTGGGCGATCCTCGTCTTCCCCGCCCTGTTCACCGCCGGCATGGCCCTGGTGGATACCGCCGACGGGGTGCTAATGCTCGGCGCCTATCGCTGGGCCACCGTCCAGCCGATGCGGCGGCTGTTCTACAACCTCACCATCACGGCGATCTCGGTCGTCGTCGCCCTGGTGGTCGGTACGCTGGAGGCCCTCAACCTCGTTGCCGACAAGCTCGGCCTGGAGGGCCGGTTCTGGGGCTGGGTCGGCGCCGTGAACGAGCATTTCGGGGTGCTCGGGTTCGGCATCGTCGGTCTGTTCGCGGCCGCGTGGCTCCTGTCCTACCTCGTCTACCGTCTCGGCGGGTTCGACCGCGTCGCCATCGCCCCCGCCGAGCCGCGCTGACGCTCAGGCCGAGCCGACCTCGTCGTCGGCGGCGGAGGCCTTGGCGCCCCGTCCGGGCCGGCGACGCTTGGCGGCTTCCGCCGGCTCCGGCTTCGAAGGAGCCTCGGGGATAATGATCGGCTCCGAAGCGGGCGTGGGTTTGGGCGCGGGCGCGGGAGCGGGGGCCGCCGCCGGCTCGGGCACGACGATCGGCTGGACCGGCGCGCTGCCCGACAACAGGGCCGGCAATTCGCCCCGGAAGTAGAACGGGCCGACATGGGTCGTGCGCACCCACGGCGCCGCGTAGATCTTGCCCCCGATCTCCCGCCAGCGCTTGCAGAAGGTCAGATCCTCCGAGAGCAGCCGCCCGTCGGGCTCGCGGTCGAAGGCGAAATACTCGACCAGGGTGTCGATGTTCGGCACGAGGTGGCGGTAGGCGTCGGGGAAGCGGCTCCGGGCGCCGGGATAGGCCCGGTCGATCCGGGCGAGGGCCGAGCGCGCGATCATCATGAGCCCCGCGCCGCCGGCATGGATCTCGTTGAGCCCGTTGGCCGTCAGGGTAGACCGGTCGTCCAGGCCGTAGAAGTTCGTGCTGTAATCGGCCATCCGCAGGGCGATCTCGTGGGCCGGAAGGTCCGGGTTCTGCCGGGCCGTCTCCACGACGCCGTGCCAGTTGATGTGCTTGGCCGGATAAGGCCCCAGCACGACCTCCCGCTGCTCCACGAACATGCGCAGGATGTCCGCCCCGTCGAAGCCGATATCGGCATCGACGTAAAGCAGGTGCGACAGGTCGCTGTGGTGCATGAAGGCGGCGGCCGCGACGTTGCGGTGCTCATGCAGCAGGGCGGTGCCGCTCACATAGAAATAGTCGAACCCGATCCCCGCCTCGGCGCAGATCTTCTGCAGGGACAGCAGCCCCGTGACGTAGGGCATGTAGCAGGCGGCGCCGTAGACCGGTGTGGCGACGAAGATGCCCGGACGGGCGGGGGCCGGTTCGACCATCGCTGCGAATGCTCCATGAGTGCGACGGCTCCGCAGGGAGCCGAATGCGCTCTAGCGCAAGGTTTCACCTGCGCCAAGACGGTTTTCGCGCGATGCTTGACGGTTCGTGGCTGTATTTCGATTGTATATCTATCGAGATGTAGACTGGGAGTTGCAATCATTGGGTGCGAAGACCGTGGTCCCGGATCGGGCCACGGTCCCGCGACGCCTTAGTGATGGTGTCCCTTGCCGTGGTCCATCTCGCCGCCGGCGGCGCCCGGCGCCTTGGCGGCCAGGGCCTCGACGCTGAACGTCACCGGCACGGAGCCGGCCTTGGCGAAGGTCAGGGTGCCCTTCACGGTCTCGCCCTTCTTCAGCGGATCCTTCAGGCCGAGGAACATCAGGTGGTAGCCGCCGGGCTTGAGCGTCACCGTCTCGCCCGGCTTCACGACGAGGCCGCTCTCCACCGGGGCCATCTTCATCACGCCGCCCTCCATGGACATGGAGTGGATCTCGACGCTGCCGGCCTCATCGAAGGTGCCGCCGGTCAGGGTGTCGGGCTCGGACCCGGTGTTGGTGACGGTCAGGTAGCCGCCCGCGACCTTGGCGCCATTCGGCGTCGCCCGCGACCAGGGCTGGCCGATCTTGAGGGAGCCGGCGGTGAAATCCTCGGCGGCGGCCGCGCCTGCCAGGAGCGGCGAAAGGCACAGCAGCACAACTCGGGCGGTGGCACGCATGGATGATCTCTCCGTAAGGGGCAGCCGGGGGGAGGCGTACAGGCCGGCTCGCGGACGGGTCAACGCGCGTCAGGGTTGCGGGCTGCCCGGTGCGGGGGCATCCCGCTGGCCGAGGGCCGCCTTGGTGTCGCGATAGCGCTCGATCCCCCGCGCCGCGTAGGCCCCGTCGCTCGGCACCACGACGTCCGAGCCGAGGAGGTCGGCGGGGTCGTTGACCATCGCCGCGAGGTTGCGGCGGGTGGAGCAGCCGAGGGTCGGCTCGAAATCGTTGTCGTTGACCGAGGGCTCGACGATGGCCAGCGACGGGCAGACCGGCGCCAGCGCGGCGAACCGTGCGGCGATCACCTCCACCGAACCGGGTGGGCCCGATCCCGGCACGACGTGGATCTTCAACGGATCGACGCCCGCCCGGCGGGCGACCGCGATCACCGCCCGCAGGCTCCCCCGGTCCCGGCCGTAGAGTGTGAGATGCAGGGCGTCGAACCGCCCACGCGCGGCCGCGCCGAGGGCGCCCGCGAGTCGCCCGAGGGGGATGCCGCCGCGCCCGACGAGGATGCGGGTCGGCACCGCCTCGACGCGGACCTCCTGCCCGTCGCCGCCCGTCACCGGCGGCGGCAGGGTGACGGGCTTGCAGGCCGCGAGGCCGGACAAGGCAGCGAGGGCCGCGAGGGCGGTTCTCACGGAGGCGCCGCTCATGGCACGCCGAGCCCCGCATCGCCCGTAAGCCCCACCGACCCCTTGCGCGGCGCCCGGCGGTTCGCGGGCGCCTTCGACTGGGTGTTGAGCAGGACGCGGCCCGCATCGGTCGGCGGCGCGACCCGGTCCGTGGGGGCTTCGAGGGCCTGCGGCCCATAGGCCGCCCGCACGATGGTGGGGGTGACGATGATCACCAGCTCGGTCTCCTCCTTCTGGAAGGCGCTGGAGCGGAACAGGGCGCCGAGGATCGGGATGTCCCCGATGCCCGGCATGGTGCCGATGTTGGTGCTGAAGGTCTTGCGGATGAGGCCGCCGATGGCGAAGCTCTGGCCGCTCGCCAGTTCCACCACCGTGTCCGCCGAGCGCGTGGTGAGGCCGGGAATGTTCACCCCGTTCATGTCGATGCCGTTGGCCGGGGTGATCTCGCTCACCTCCGGCCGGACATGGATGTTGATGAGGTTGTTCGACAGCACGGTCGGCTGGAATTCGAGGCTCGCGCCGAAGCGGCGGAACTGCACGGAGGTCTGGCCCAAGCCCTGCGCCACGGGGATCGGGATTTCGCCGCCCGCGAGGAAGCTCGCCTTCTCGCCGGAGATGGCGGTGAGGTTCGGCTCGGCGAGGATCGTCACGAGCCCCGCTTCGGCCAGGGCGTCGAGGGTCGCCGACACGCTGTTGATGCCGTCGGAATAGCTGATGCCCAGGGAGTTGGTGCGCCCGGAGCTTCGCGTCTCGGACGCGGCGCCGCGCCCGCCCGAGACCACCGTGAAGCCGACCGCGCCCGCACGGGTGCGCGCGCTGATGTGGATGCCGAATTCCTTGAGCACGCTGCGGCGGACCTCCGCGACGCGCACCTGCAGGTTCACCTGCAGAGCCCCCAACACGCGCAGGCGGTTCGTGACGGTCGCACCCGCGCCAAGGAACTGGGTGGTGATCGCCCTCGCGCTCTCCACCAAAGCGGCATTGGGCAGGCTGCCGCTGAGCACCGCGCCGTTCGGCGTGTAGGCGACGTTGATCCGCTCGTCGCCGATCTCGGTGCGCAGGAGGCCGCGTAGATCCTCGATGGGCGGCGTCACCGCCACGCCATACTCGGCGATGGGCTCGCCCAGGGCGTCGAGGGCGAACAGGCTGGTGCGACCCGCCTTCTTGCCGAACACGAAGACGACCTGGTTCGACGGCGTCTGGATGTCGGCGATGGCCGGATCCGCGACGAAGATCGAGCTGGCCGGGCGCCCCAGCCGCAGGGTCTGGCCCCGCGAGATGTTCAGGGCGATGTCCCCCCGCGCCGGCACCGCCGGCCCCGCCGCCGGCGTCGCCATCGGCCGCTCCGGCGCTGGAGCGCCGCCCCCCGAGGGCTGCTCGGGCTTCTCGACCTTCGGATGCACCTTGATCGCGATGGCCACGCTCTCCCCGCCCGGCGCGGAGGCGGTGGGGACGGGATCGGCGGCGGCGCCCGTCAGGAGGGCGAGGGTGAGGGCCGCGCATCCCAGGACGAAGGCAGCCCCCCGCCCCCCGCCTGTTCCCACCATCCACATCGCCGACTGGGCCACTCCGATGCCTCGCATCCTTCACGGATCTTAAACGATTGCCGACGGGCATGTGTGACGTATCTGGCACGATCCGCGCGGTATTCGCGGTAGTAAACCGTCTTTATCGGCTCTTCGCAAAGCATAGGCGCAGCTGCTGGGCGAATTGTGCAAACATTCAATTCGAGATAGCCGACGGGCGGCGAGGTATTACGCGACCGCCGGCATCGCGACGAGCCTCGGCCAGAAGACCCAATCCACGAGCGGGCATGCAGGCGGACGCTCCGTCTGGAAGGGGGCGAGGCGGATCCGGTCGGCATCCGGATAGTCGAGGACGAGGTGGTTCGCGCCGAGGCGCCGCGCGAAAGCGGCCGACCCGTTCTCCACGGCGACCGTCAGACGGATGCCGCCCGCGGCGTGCAGCTCACAGCGCATCGGCCGCCGTCGTGCACGGGCCGGCGGCATGTCGGCCAGGGAGACGATCAGTGTGTGGGGGGTGCTGGTGGTCGCCAGATCGCGAAACCACGGCCCACGGAGGGGCTGCCGCACCAAGGCGATCCCGAGGAGGTGCGCCATGAGGGCGGACACGATCTCGAAACGCGGATCGGGCTGTGAGTCGTCGTGCAGGAGCACGACACGGTCGCAGGGCCGCACTTGGCGGAGATTCGCTGCGAACTGGAACAGGGCCGAGACCAGGACGGTGTGGTGGACCGTATCGAGCCAGATCGGGCCGGGCCGGTCGAGGCCGCTGGCCTCGCTCATCCGCACGGTCTTCTCCAGGGCGGCGCAATAGCCCTGCGCTTGTTCGAGCGACAGGTTCGGCAAGACCAGACGCTCGAAGGCGTAGTCGATCGTGGTGATCGCCGCGCGCCGTTCCTCGGCCTTCGGCAGGCCGCCCAAGCCCGCCGCCGCCCGCAGAAGCAGCCCATCGTGTCGCCCGGCATCGACCTCGGCGATGAGCCGGTCGCGGGTGTAGCGATGCGGGTCTTCCGCGAGGGCGCGTGTGACGAGGGTGTCGAACCGCGCGGCCGGTGGGACAGCCTCCGGAGCGGGCGCGGCGTTCACGGCGCGCTCCCCTCGAGAACGGCCTCTCCCGCCAGCATCATCGCCCGGTCGAACGTGCGTCCATGCAGGCGGCTCACCTTGTCCAGCACGATGGCCTGCGAGGATCGCAGGGAGTCCGGCGACTGGCGCTCGCCGGATTGCATGGCGTCCACCGTGCTTTCCTCCGGCAGCCACTGCTCCTGTGTGACGACACCGAGATCCTTGGCGCGGCTGAACAGGTAATCGGCCGTGTTCCACTTCCAGCTTGGACAGGGCAGCGCCGTGTTGTCCGAAATGTTGTAGATGAAGCGGTGCCCACACATGCCGCCGCACATCGGCAGGATCTTGCACGCACTGCAGATAGCGTTGTCGAAGGGCGTCCATTGCTCCCACAGGGTGGCATTGACGCTCTGGTGCAGGGTTTCGGGTGCGAAGATGCTGCCCGTGCGCTTCGAGGGATCGTGGGCGGTCTCCCAGCATTTGTGCACGTCGCCGTCGCCCGCGATAACGTAGCCGCCCTTCGCGGCGGCGACGCACAGGCCCATGAAGCCGCCGGGCGGCGTCTGTGGGCCGGCGAGGCCGAGGTCGCGCGCCCGCTGTTCCAGGGCCAGGACGGCGCGGTTGAACTCGGCCCGGGCGAGCCTTTCCTCGAAGGCGCTGCCGCTTTCCGGCGTCGAGGCCTCGATCGGAGAGAAGTAGACGCCGAATGACCCGCGCTGCGCCAGTTTCCGGCTGGCGAACTCGTCCAGCATGGCGGCGGCCCGGTCGACATTGCGCTGGCCCACGTTCACCCGGGTCTGGATCGCCAGCGCGGTCGCGTCGAGGGTCTGCTCGATGTTGTCGAGGATCCGGTCGAAGGTGCGCCCGCCCGAGGTCAGGGGGCGCATCGCGTCGTGGGTTTCCCGGTCGCCGTCGAGGGTGATCTGCACCTGGCTGACCCGGCGGGCATAGAGCTGCGCGGCGACGTCGGCAGTGAGGAACCACGCGTTGGAGACGATGCTGGCGCCGTAGGCGATGCCGTGCTTGTCGCAATAGGCGATCAGCAGATCGGACAGGCGGAAGATCGCCTCGCGGCCCATCAGCGGCTCGCCGCCGTACCAGACGATGTTGAGCGACCGCAGGCCGCGATGTGCCTTCACGAACGTGATGATCGCGTCCTGCACCTCCGGCGTCATGGGCTTCGACGGCTTGTGCTGGCCCTGGAAGCAGTATCCGCACGCGAAGTTGCAGGCCATGGTCGGGGCGATCGTCAGGGAGAGAGTGTCGGTGCCGCCCCGCGCCGCCTCGTAATCCGCCCGCACGGCGGCCAGCTCATCGATGGTCTCGCCCACCACGTGGCCGCCGCCGATCAGCGATTGCAGGAGCAGCGTGTCGGTCACCGCGCCCCCGCCGAACGGGCCGCCCGCCGCGAGCCCGGCATAGGTCGCGGTCTCCTCGGCGGAGAGGAGGACCAGCGACCGGGTGCGGGAATTGAACAGCAGGCTCGCGCCGTCGGCGAGCCGGACCGGGATGTCGTAGCGCGAGATCCGGTAGCGGCCGGCGGCGGCGTTGGCGCTATGGAGGGGCAAGCGCGCGAGAGTGCGCCGCGCGGCGGCGATATGGGGGTCGGCTGCGTCCGAGGGAAGGAAATCCCGCATGGCGGGCACGGTGGGCTCTGCGGTATCGAGCATGGTCGTCTCTCAAGCGGCTCGAAGGAGCGCGGCGCGGGGGATGGCGGCCTTGAACAGGGTGGACAGGGCGATCTGGGCGAGGAAATCCTTCCAGAAGGCGAGGAAGGCGTCGGCGCGGATCTCGGCATCGACCACCGGCTGGCCGGTCGCCTCGTCCCGGGGCAGGCCCGAGAGGGTGAGGACACGCCGGTTCATGGCGATGACGGTGAATTCGCCCCGGGGCCCGAGCCCCCCGAGGCGCAGGGCGAACCGCCCCCCGAGCTTGTCCAGGTGCCGCACGTCGTAGAGGCGCGGCACCACCTCGTGCATCAGCATGCCGTAGAAGGCGAACCCGGCCGACGCGCCTTCGAAGCCGCTCGTGCCGCTCGCGTCGAGGAGCCATGTCTCGGGACGCAAGCCCTGCGCAAACGCGGAGAAGGCAGCAGGATCCGAGACGTAGCGTGTGCCGGAGGCAGTGATTTCGTCGAGGCTGAGCCTCGCGATGCTGCCGTGTGAATCGATCGTAACCATCACCGGAATGACGTATTCATGTAACACCAAGACAACCCTGGGGTCTTGGAAAAATTGAATAAGCACCAATCTCCTGTATCGACCATACAAGATGTTACGGATGTTAATGTTTGGGAGTTTGTGCTGTTTTTAATTAGGCAGTTTGACCAATCAGCGCCGCAAAATTTTTTCGATGAATATTTGAAACCGCAGAGTCCGCCCGCTACGCCGCAAGCGCTTGCAACTCCTGCATTGATATAGCAAGCGCCTATTTTGCCGCCGCAGAGAATGATGGCGGATGCGTCGAGCATGCATGCCGTAAATGCAGCCGCGCAATATTTACTGGTACTAGCAGTGAAGAGAGACGGATTTGCTTTGACGCCACAGCTGGCCATGAAACTGGCTGTGGCTGAGTAGGCTCCGACGGCCGTTCCACACGCCGCGAAAGCATTGCCGTTGGCGCTGCAATAAAAGGTAACCTTGACGCCGCAAGCTGTTCCTTGCTTGGCGGCCGATCCACAGTGGGACCTATCGACCCCGCAAACTGCGGACAGATCTTTGTTGTCGCTGGAACTGGTGCTGCCGTCGTCCACTGATAACAGTTTTAGTTCGCCATCTCGGCGCGGGTTTGACGGTGTGATTGGGTTAGGCTCGCTGGGAAGGGCGTTGCTGTCATAATCGGGCGGTGGGTAGTTAATTTTGTTTCCAGCTCGAACGTATTCAAGCAGCGCCATATAGCCGTGCTCGATGAAAGAAGACCAATCACCGTACATCAGCCACTTTTTACCTTTGTTTTCATCAAGCCATTTGTATTTATCGTCTAAAAAAATTTCCCATAGATCCATTCTGTCTGTTTCAACTGCATCATGAATGTCAAGATATGTATTCTCATTACCACCTAAGAAGAAGGTTTTATTCTCTAAAGAATCCAAATATGTTGCTTCTAAGTATGGCATATAGCTTTCAGCAGTAAGTATCTTAATTTGTTCTATAGATGGAAAATCTTTACCGACATGCTGATTGTACCAATCGTTATGATCCATTTTCCAGTCTTGGAAGTTGTCGACGTTTTTGCCATCGATCAATAATGGTAATGGTTTTAATTCATTCCATGACGTTGGCGCGTTGGAATAGGCTTTATCTGCGTCCGATTGCGGCGGTGCCTGCTTTGCCAGCTGTTCCGCTTCCATTTGTAGGCGTATACCTTCGATCATTATGACATAAGCTACTTCGCCGTCCTGATATATGAACGGCGGGGGCGGTACCTCCCTACCAACGTGCTGACGGAACCAGTCTCCATGTAGCTCCATCCACTCTGCGAAAGAGGGCACTGGCGACGGGGTTGAGGTGGCTGCGCTGCCGGCCCCATTGCCTCCAGTGCCGACATCGTCGTTAGGCATATTTGCCTTTGCTGCCTTAAACGCCTTCTGCCATAAATCATTTTCACTGTAGTGCGATTTTATTTCTCTATATACTTGGCTTCCAGAATCATGCGTGATTCTTTTATCGTATGACCTACCCATAGCGAATAGACCTTCTCGAGATCTGGAGAACTTTGGGCGCTTGGCCGCTTCCCGTTCGTTACGCGGGAATCCATGGGGGGGCGACCTGACGATGACCTGACCGGCACATACCGCTCGACATGCATCCCAGGCCTGATTCGTCGCGCGTCGCAGGTCGTGGTCCCGGATCGCTCCCGCCATCGCAGGCCGATTGGTGCGTCTCGTCAGTTTGCCGAAAGCTCGCCGGCCTAAGCCTTGAATCCGGCTGGGGCTGTTCCGCGCGGGGTGGCCTGCGCAGAACGCGGCCATCGGCGGATCTCCGTCCGGTGTGACTGTCACGAAGCCCCGCCCCCGAGCCCCCGAATCCCAGAGGCCGTCATGATCACGAGAGCCACGATTCCTCAGACGACAAGCTCAAACGGATTTTCCGCCCACCATGCCCATCGCGCCCATTCGCTCACGACCCGGAACAGCGCGGCGGATTTCCAGGAGATGCTCAACCCCCATTTGACAGCCAATCGGCGCACCGACTCCAACACGTTCCTGTCGCTCGTCAGTGGCACCAACGACCCGCAGAGCAAGCGCGCGGCCATCGACGGCTTCGCCTCGGGCTTCGCGTCGGCCAACATCGCCACCCCGTCGCAGGCGGCGAGCGGGGCCGCGGCGCAGGATCCGGTGGCCGTCATGAACAGCTATGCGACCCTCGCCAACCAGATCGCCGCTTCGGATCTGCCGGCGTCGATCAAGACCGACATGCTCGACGACATCGCCAAGCAGATGGCAGCGCTCTACGACCAGCAGAAACAGTCCACGAACCCGGCTGGCGCGTCAGCGAACGCGAGCGGGGGGAATTCCGCCGTTTCGTCGCCCCGCTATACGCAGCCCGACTTCGTCACGCCGACCCGCGACGACGCCGCGAATGCCAGCGCCGAGCAGATGGCGGCCCAATTCAACCAGATGAGCCGGCACGCGCACGCGCACTCGGCTCGGTCGGTGACGCCTCACAGGGCCTCGACGGGGAGCGGATCCGGGTCGTCCAGCGACACGATGGCGGCCGTCGAGCAATCGTTGGCGCAGAAGGGCATTCCGGCCTATTCCTCGTCCGATTCCGATCTGCCCGACTACGTTCAGCAGCAACTCGAGGCTGCCAGAAACTCCGGTACGACTACGTCCGGAGACAGTTCCGGGGCCAGCGATCAGACGCAGTCGATCTGGTCCCACGAGGTCAAGGACGGCGTGGGAATGATCCATCTCGGCGACGAATATACGCTCCGCATCGACGAGAAGGACTAGTCCATCACCCTCGTGAACAACCAGACGCACGCGTCTACCCGCATTTGGGGTGATCCCCACATGGACATCGGGAACGACGGGAAGAACGACGTCGATTTCCACGACGGCATGACTTTGAAGCTCGACAACGGCCTCGAACTCCGCCTCGGAACCATGAGCAATGGCGGTGACGTGACCTACACCACGAACCTCACCATTCTTCAGGGGGACCGCGCGATCCAGGTGAGCGGGATCGCGGGCGACATGGATGGCAAGGACAACCTGAGAATCGTCCAGTCGAACGAAGGGGAAGCCCTCGCCCACTTCACCCCCAAGGGCGCCTTCGTGCTCCACGAGTCCGGCGGCACCTGGGAGACCAAGGAGCACCAAGCAGTTTCGCAGGATTACATCAACGAGGCGGAAAAACTCTACCACGGTGGCGTACACATCATGGGATAATCCCATCGGGGATTATATGGGATGATCTGATATCGACTGCCTGAGTTGCGGTTTCGTGAGCGGGATGGCATCGCCGTCCCGCTCATTTTTGTGTCGAAGTCCAATCGTGTGCTCGGCCCGCACGTGGCCGGTCGATCATGGTAGTTAATGAAACGTTAAATGTTAAAATTCTGTTACGTGACGGATCTATGCCCCAACTCATTCCCGGGCCATTCCCGGCATTGACGGGTAAACAACTAAACGTTGCTTGGACCGATCATAAGAATTCTCGTCGTTGAGGCCGACCGTGCAAGCGCGAAGTCGGTGGCGGACGCATTGAACGATAAGGGTTTCGTCGTCGATACGGCTTGGTCGATCGAGGCGGCGCGGGATGCGGTGAGCGTCGCTCCCTATGATGCGATCTTGACGGAGCGTGTCCTTCCGGATGGCGACGGGCTCGACTGGGTGCGCGAGCAGCGCCGGGCGGGACGTACCGCGCCGATCCTGATCGCGACGGCCGAGCGGGGTGCCGTTCGCCACCGGGTCGAGGGCCTGGACGCAGGGGCCGACGACTACATCCAGAAGCCGATTCCCATGGATGAACTGGTGGCCCGGCTCCGGGCCGTCCTGCGCCGGCCCTCCGCGACGCTGGGTCCGGTCCTGCGGGCGGGCAATCTCGAATTCGATCCCGCGCTTCGCGAAGTCCGGATCGCGGGCAGGCCGACGCGCATGCCCCGCCGGGAGACCTGCATCCTCGAAATGCTGATCCGCCGCGCCGGCAAGACCGTGACGAAGGGCATCCTCGAGGAAGGGCTGTACAGCTTCGAGGACGAGGTCTCCTCCAACGCCATCGAAGTCGGGGTCTACCGGCTGCGCGGCCATCTGCAGGGGGCCGGCGCCACGGCGCGGATCCGCACGGTGCGCGGCATCGGCTACGTGCTGGAGAGCGAGGACGCCACGCCGATCCGGATCCCGAGCGCGGTGATGCTCGCGGCGAAAGTCGCTGCCGCTCTGTCGTCCCGGGACGGTGCGACCTTCCCCGCCCTGTCGCCCGGCGCCGCTTCGCTGCCACAGCCGGAGGCGCATGTCGCCGCCCTCGCCGCCGCCCTCGCCCTGAGCATGACGCAGCTGAACTGAAATCGTCTCATCCTACCGTGCGGCGGCGAGGGCCTCGGGCCGCGCCGCGCGCATGAGGCTGATCGACCCCACCGGCTGGAAGGAGAACTCGTCGGCGAGGTCCTGATAGGACAGGACAGGGATGTCGATGCCGTTGTGGGCGAGGAACCCGCGCACGAAGCGGCGGAGGTCGAGGGCGGCCAGCACCACGGGGCGCCCGCCTTCGGCCTCTCCGGTCCGGTGGGCGGCCTTTTCCTGAAACTCCCGCATCTGCGAGAGCAACGCTTCGGAGGCGTGCTCCTCGAGCACGAGATAGGGGCCGACGGCGGTGTCGCGGACGGCGGAGCGGATCGTCTCCTCGGCGTCGCGCTCGAAGACATAGGCCGCCACCACCTTGTGGGCGTTCGCGTGCCGGTGGCAGATCTGGCGCTTCAGCCCGGTGCGCACGTATTCCGCGAGGAGAAGCGGGTTGGCCTCGCGCTCGCCCCACTCGGCAAGGGATTCGAGGAGCAACCGCGTGTTGCGCACGGGAATCCCTTCCTCCACCAAGCGGCGGATCACGTCCGCGACGCGCGGCACCGGGACGGAGCGCAGAACCTCCTTCACGAGGTCGCCGTAGCCCGCCTCCATCCGGGCGAGGAGGGTGCGCGTTTCCTGGATGCCGATGAACCGGCCGGTGTAGCGGACGAGGACGCCGCGCAGGCGCGTGCCGACGACACCCCCGGCATCGAGATAGCCGATACCGGCCTCATCCAAGTTCGTCCGGTGGGTGACCTCGATCCAGATCGGCCCCTCGGCGCCGGCCTCCCTGGTGTGAGGGATGCCGGACAGTTCGAGGTTGGCGAAATCGTCGGTGAGCAGCAGCTGGCCGGGGAAAATGTGGCCGCTCTCCACGGGGACACCCTCGACATCGATACGGAAGTCGCCCTTGGCGAGGTCGGGGTCTACGGTGGACCCCACTTCGGGGATCGCCACGCCGAGATCGGTGGAGGCCGCCGTGCGCAGGCGCGCGATGGCGCGGGTGAGCACCGCCGTGCCGATCCGGTCGATGAGATCGGGCGCGAGGTGGAGCATGACGGGAGCCACTTCCACCGGCAGGGCGGGTTTCGTCGCCCGCGCGGGCGCCTCGGCCTCATCGTCGTCGGCGGGCGGATCCTTCTTCGGGCTCAGCCAGACACTCGCCGCCGCGAACAGGCACGCGAGAATCAGGAAGACCGGCGCGGGAAAGCCTGGCACGGCGGCCATGCCCAGCAGCACCGCCGCCGCGAGGCGCAGCGCCCGGGGATCGGAGATGAGCTGATCGGCGATGTCGCGGCCGAGGGCGATGTCCCGCCCGCCGGTCACGCGCGTGACGATCGTGCCGGCGGTGAGCGACAGCAGAAGTGCCGGGATCTGGGCGATCAGGGCGTCGCCGATGGAGAGTAGCGTGTATTTGTGAAGCGCCTCCGTTACCGGCATGCCGCGCGTGAGCGTGCCGATGGCAAGGCCCCCGACCATGTTGATGGCGATCACCACCAGCCCCGCGATGGAATCGCCCTTCACGAACTTCATGGCGCCGTCCATGGCGCCGTAGAGCTGGCTCTCCCGCTCCAGCGTCGCCCGGCGGGCGCGGGCCTGTGCTTGGTCGATGTCGCCGTTCCGCAACTCCGCGTCGATGGCCATCTGCTTGCCGGGCAGCGCATCGAGGGTGAAGCGGGCGCCGACCTCGGCCACGCGCTCCGCGCCCTTCGAGATCACCATGAACTGCACCAGCGTGATGATCAGGAAGACCACGACGCCGACGATGAGGTTTCCCGAGATCACGAACTCGCCGAACGTGCGGATGATCTCGCCCGCATCCCCCTCCGCCAGGATCAGCCGGGCGGTGGTGATGGTCAGGGAGAGCCGGAATACCGTCGAAATCAGGATGATGCCGGGCAGCGACGAGAAATCGAGGGGGCTCAGCACGTAGAGCGCCACCATCAGCATCAGCACGGCGAAGCCGAGATTGAGCGCGATGAGGACGTCCACCACCGCATGCGGCACCGGCAGGATCATCATGGTGATGGCGAGCAGCACCACCATCGCGACGGCGATGTCGGGGCTAGCGGGCAGTCGCTTCAGCAGGCTCTTGGCAGAGGCGATCACCGGCCGCTCTCCTCCGCCCGGCGCAGGGCCACGAAGTTCCGGAACATCTCCCGCCCCTGATCGAGGCGCCCGGTGAGGCGCAGGGCCTGGCTCCGCAGCAGCACGAGGGGCGCCGGGACGGGGCCGGGTTCGAGGAAGGCCAAGCGATCGAGGGCGGCGAGGGCCTGTCCGCCGCTGCCGGCCCCGACCAGGGCGTAGGCGAGGAGGCGCAGCACCTCGATGTCGTCCGGCATCTCGCGCAGGACGAGGCTCAGCAGGGTGACGGCCTGCTCCGCATCGCCGACGCCGAGGGCGACATAGGCCATGGCGCAAAGCAGGTCGCGTTGCTCGCGGGCGATCAGGGCACGGGCAGGGTCGGTGCGCGCCACGGGCGCGAGGTCCCGGCGGTCGAGCGGCACGACGGACATCGGCCTAGCCCTGAACCAGCGCGTTGCGGGCCGTGCGCAGGAGGGTGAGGCGGTGCAGTTCCTGGTGAATGACCTGCGCGCCAGCCCGCGCGATGCCGTCATCCGCCCCCGCCGCGAGCCCGTCCGCTAATCCTTCGAGCAAGGTCCGATGCCGGTCGGTTCGCAACACCTCGGGATGGCGCAGGCGCGGCATCACGAACCGGAAGAGCGTTTGCGTGAGGGGGATGCCCCCCAGCCCCTCCGCAGCCTGCTCCGGGTCGGGCTCGCCGATGGCCTGCCGCGCTGCAGTGAGACGGATGCGGGTTACCGGATCGATGCCTCCTGCAGCCAGCATTGCCTCGACGGCGGTATCGAGGGGAACGGATTCGTCCCGCGCGACGGCCCGAACTGTGCTGTCCGAGCGATGGGCGCTCGCGGTCCCGAACGAGGTCGGAACCGGTGTGTAGGAAGAGCGGCGCGGCAATCGGGCCATTGGGGGTGTCTCGCTGTCGGGGACCGAACCGGGCCTTCCGGTCAGAAGCGCATGGCCACGAGCCGGCCATCCCGCTCGAGCATGACCCGGTCCTGATCGATGGCGCGGATCGCCCAGCCGCCTTCGACCAAAGCGCCGACGAAATAGCGCTGGCCGCGCAGGACGATGTAGGGTTGCGCGCCCTGCCAGACGCCCTCGATGCTCAAGGAGACCGGCTGCCGTTCGGTTCGAACGGCGACGCTGTTGACCAGCGTGACCTCACCGAGGACACGCTCGTCGAAGGCGCGCTGGAGGGCCTCCCACCGGGTCGCGAGGGCGGGCTCCACCGCGCCGGTCGCGGTGACGGTGCCGCTCCCGGCCTCGATACGTACGGAGTGGAGACCCGCCTCCTCCACTTGCCGCCGCAGATCGGCGATCGCGACGCCGAGGGCAACTGGGGTGGATATCGCGACCGGCTTTGGCAGGGAGGCCGCTTTGGGTCTATCCGGCGCGGCGGGGGGAATCGGTAGGATCGGGTTCGTCACCGTGGTGGTGGCGGGCACCGCCGCGTCGGCGATCGGGCTCGGCATCGTCATGACGACGGCGATGGAGAGCAGCGCCGCCGCCGCGAGGCCCGGCACCACCGAGCTTCTGGACAGCCGAAGCAGGCGCTCACGGGCGCCGCTCGCCGGACCTGCAATCCGGGGTTTTCGTTCCCGCCAGACCATCTCGATACCGCCGATCGTGACGGTGACGGGCAGGCGGATGGTGACAGTCGACGCCGATGGGACCGGCCCCGAGCCGGTGACCGATACGCCGTCGGCCAGCGCCTCCACTTGAGCCGTCGCCCCGCGAAGAATGAGGGCCGCGTGCCGGGGTGCGAGATCGGGTTCGAGGAGAACGAGATCCGCCCCATCGTTGCTGCCGATAACGTGCCGGCCCTCGCCGAGGTGCTGGACGACACCCGCGTAGAGGCCGCTCCCGATTTCGACGAGGTGCGACGATAGAGTGGCGTCGGGTGATGTGGATTCGGTTGCGCGTGCCACGGCTCACTCACGAAGTCTCGTGGACGTTGTCTCACGAGCGACTGGGGCGTGGGGCGCCGTGACGCCCCACGCACGGCCTTCACTGCGAGGGCTTTTCCTTGGCGGCGTTCTGCTCGGAGCCGAGCTTGGCCGAGAGCATCCGCATCGCCAATTGCTTGTGCTGCTGCTCCTTGCTGACCTGCTGGAGCTGCTTGAGATTTTCCTGGAAGTCGTCACCGCCGGCGCTGCTGGCCCGGCCGCCTCCTCCGAACCCGCCACTTGCACCACCAACTTGGGAACAGCACATATCGATCTCCTGTATGAATATTATTTGTCCAACGTGATATTTCCGTAGACGAGGTTTCGGATGCGATGAGGACCTTGAGCTATTGAAAGTCTTCTTCCGTATCGTTCATCACTCGATCCATTTCGTCCATGTCGGTCTCGACGATCTGCCTGGCGAACTGGCTGAGGGCCTTTTCGAAGGCTTTGGCCTTCGTCCCGTCGTCAGCCCTATCTCCGGTGCCACCGATCGCCCCGCCCGCGGCGGCGCCTGCATGGTTCCCGATCCCGCCAGGCATCGGTTGCTCCTCGTGAAAGCCGGGGCGCGTTTCGCGCCATCCGGCGGGTTCAGGATGAGCGTCCGGAGGGTCGGACGAGCTGTGCGTGCCGCATCCGCTCTGGCCCCGGGCACCCAGCGGCGGTGCTCCGCATCGCCACGGATCGGGACGCTAGAAAGCCGAGCTTTCGAGAACCTGACGGCGATCCGCCCCGCTCACTCGGGGCGGCCGTCCCGGATGAAGGTCGTTCCGCTGCCGCGATAGATGGTCAGGACGGTGCTGCGCGCCGGGATGCGCGGTGTCGCGGTCTGGATCGACGGCTTCGGGCAGTCCGGCTTCTCGGCGGCGAGACCGGCCAGGGTCTGCTCCACCAGGGCGACGAAGCGCGGCGGGCCCGACACCATCGCCACGTTCTTCCCCGGTGTCGTCCGCAGGGGAAAGCGCGAATCGGTGATCCGCAGGGCGTCGAGGGCGGCGGCGAAGGCGTCGAACCCGATCGGGTTCAGCACCAGCAATTGCGTCCGATTCTCCTTTGGCCGATGTGATGAACAGGACGCCGCCGTCGTAATACCATTCGAGGTTGTAGATGGCCGCGAGCCTGTCGAGGAACGCCTGCGGCGTGCCGTCGGGGATGCGCCCCTGGATCCGCCCCTTCACCTCCGGGCTGATGCTGACCTTCAGGCCGAGGTTGGCGCCGAATTCCTGGAGCGCGGCGGCGAGATCCTGATCGATCACCGTGTAGCGGTAGGGGATGTCGGGCAGGGTCAGCGGGGCCGCGATGCCGCTGGACCCGCTCGCCACCGAGCTTCCGAAGAGGGGGGCGCAGAGGGCAAGACGACGACCGAACCGGTCCAACCGTGACATGCCTGCGACGACTCCCCCGCGGGCCCGGTGCCCGGCAAGCCGATCCGGTTAGGCGGGAAGTATGACGCTTCGCTGACGCCGCGCGAACGTCGTCGTCAGGTCGCCGTCAGTTTGGCGGTCTAGGCCAAGGCGATATCCGGCCGCCGACGATTCCCTGGGCGCCCGGAAGGGGTGGTGTCGGCGGTATGGCGATCGAGTCGATTGCGGCGGGTCTCGGCGGGGCGATGCCCGCGCCCGGTGGCGCGTCTCAAACGAGCAGCGCGGAGGCTTTCGAGGCCTTCCGGCCGGTGCCCCCCGAGGCGCCTGCGTCCGGGCCCGCGCAGACGGCCCGGCTCGGCGGCCCGGCGGAGGCGTCGCTGCGCCCGCGCATCGTGACGGAGGTGAGCGCGTCGCCGCCCGTCAACGACCTCTCCCTCGGCCAGAATGTGCTCGACCGGCTCGACACCTTGCAGCGGGGCGCCACCGCCACGGCCCTCCCCGGCCCGCCCGGCGAGGGCGGGGGGCCGAGCTTCGAGGGGATGATGGACCAGCTCCGGCAGATGAGCGGTCAGGTGGTGCAGGTGTCCCTCGTCACGAAGACCACGAGCAGCTTCACCGGCTCGCTCAACAAGCTTCTGTCCTCCGGTTGAGCGCATGGCGATGACGCGACCGACCGGTTCCGGCCGAACCCGACCCCTGCGCCGAGCCACGCTGCTCGTGGTGCTGGCGCTGGCGCTCGGCGCCTGCAAGACCGACCTCTACACCAAGCTCTCGGAGCGCGAGGCCAATGAGATGGTCGCGCTGCTCCTCGACCGGGGGATCGACGCCGCCCGCATCGGCGTGAAGGACGGAACCAGCACCGTCCAGGTGGAGCAGACGCGCTTCGCCCAGGCCGTCGAGATCCTGAAGGCGGCCGGCTACCCGCAGCCGAGTTTCGCCAGCATGGGCGAGGTCTTCAAGGGTGGGGGCCTCGTCGCCTCGCCCACGGAGGAGCGGGCGCGCTACATCTACGCCCTCAGCCAGGAACTCTCGAAGACCGTCTCCGGCATCGACGGCGTGCTCTCGGCGCGGATCCACGTGGTCCTGCCGAAGAACGATTTGCTGAAGCAGGATTCCACGCCCTCCTCCGCCTCCGTCTTCATCCGCTACGACCAAGCGGTGCCGGTGAAGGCGCTGCTACCGCAGATCAAGATGCTGGTGGCCAACAGCATCGAGGGGCTGAACTACGAGAAGGTCTCGGTGGTGTTCATTCCGGTGGACCGGCCCCCGATCGACCGCGAGGCGCCCCTGCGGGAGCGTCCCGTAGGCGGGCTCGATCCGGTCCTTGGGCTCGCCCTGGCGGCGGGGGCGGTGATCCTGCTCGCCCTCGCGGGCGGCGCTTTCTGGTTCCTTCGCCGCCGTCGCCGTGCGGAGGCCCCCCGGCTCGATGCTCCCCCGGTGCAGGGTCTGATCGCCGATGCGAACGGGTGAGGCGATGCGGATCCATCCGGATCGGATGCGCGCCACCCTCCACGGGGGGCTGAGCGATGCCACCCTCGTCCGCCTCCTCGCCTGCGCACGATTACGCGGGCGCCTCGACGCGTGTTTCGGCAGCGGCCCGGTGGGCGCGGGAGACGCGCCGGCCTGGCTCCTCGCCGACCCTGCGGAGGCCGTGCGCCGGGCGGGGGCGATCCTGCACGGACGGGCGATCCGGAGCGTTCTCACGGGACCGGACGTGGCGGCCCTCGTGGCGGCCATCGGGCGGGAGGCGCATGCCCTCGGCCTGCGCCACGGTGCGGAGGCGCCTGCCCGCGACCACGGCGGCGACCTCGCGGGGGCGATCCGCCGCGACGGCGCCGCTTGCCTCGGTGCATGGCTGCGGACCCGTGCGGCGCCGCTGCGTGCCGCGATCCTTCTGGCGCTGCCCCCCGGTCTGGCTGGCACGGAGCCCACGGAGGCCATCGACACGGAGGCGGTGATAGAGGCCGTCGCGCGCTCCTTCGCGCCGCCTGGGAATGCGGAGGCCGGCGCCGGTGTCTGACGAAGCTCCGATTCCCCCTCGCCTGCGTCCCGACGGCCCAATCCTGAAAGCCGCCGAGGTGGCGATCTGGGGCGAGGCCGAGGCGGCGCTCGCCGCCGCGCGGCAGCACGCGACGCAAACGCGGGAATGGGCCCGCGATCTCCTCGAAACGGAGCGGGCGCGCGGTCATGCGGAGGGGCGCGCGGCGGGGGCCGAGGAGGCGGCCCGCCTCGTGGCCGAGACCGCGACCCGCGCGACGGACTACATCGCGGCCCTGGAGCGAGATCTGCCCACCCTCGTCCACGACCTCGTCGCCCGCATCCTCGGCGAGTTCGAGCCGGGGGATCGCATCGCCCGCGTCGTCGGCCACGCGGTGGAACGGCTCCGCCCCGATGCCCAGGCGGTGCTGCGCTTCGCCCCCGGCGAGGCCGATGCGGTGCGCAAGGCCCTGGAAGGGCTCGGCGGCCACGCCCTGCGGATCGAGCCCGATCCGAGCCTCGCCCCCGGCGAATGCACCCTGCGCAGTACGGTCGGCCGGGTCGAACTCGGCGTCGAAGCGCAATTGCGCGCCCTGCGCGACGGCCTCCTCCGGGCGGAGGCACGGCCGTGAGTGGGACGGACTCCACCGAAGGCGGGCTCGCGGAGGCCCTGCCCCGCCTGCGCGCGGCCGTTGCCGACATCGACACGCGGCCGGTGCGCGGGCGCATCGTCTCGGCCATCGGCACGGTGATCCAGGCGGTGGTGCCCGGTGTCCGCATCGGCGAATTGTGCCGGCTGGAGGATCCCGGCGGCGGCACCCGCCTGGAGGCCGAGGTGGTCGGCCTGACCGACGAGGCCGCGATCCTGACGCCCATCGGGGCCATCGAGTCCCTGTCCGCCCGCACGGAGGTGGTGCCGACCGGCCGGATGGTCGAGGTACCGGTGGGGGAGGCCCTTCTCGGGCGCATCCTCGACAGCCGGGGGCAGCCCCTCGACGACGGCGCCTCCCTGGCCGGCTGCCGGACCCGCTCCCTGCGCGGCACCGCGCCGAACCCGCTCAAGCGGCAGCTCATCGCGCGGCCGATGCCCCTTGGCGTGCGCGTCATCGACGGCCTGCTCACCGTGGGCGACGGGCAGCGCCTCGGGATCTACGGCGAGCCCGGCGGCGGCAAATCCTCGCTGATGGCGCAGATCGTGAAGGGCGCGCAGGCGGACATCTGCGTGATGGCGCTGATCGGCGAGCGCGGGCGCGAGGTGCGCGAATTCGTGGAGCGCCATCTCGGGCCGGAGGGCATGGCCCGCAGCGTCCTCGTGGTGGCGACCTCCGACCGGTCGGCCATCGAGCGGATGCAGGCCGCCTACGCCGCCACCGCCATCGCCGAGCATTTCCGGGACGAGGGCCGGCGCGTCATCCTGCTGATGGATTCGGTCACGCGCTTCGCCCGGGCGCTGCGCGAGATCGGGCTGGCGGCGGGGGAGCCTCCGACGCGGCGCGGCTTCCCGCCATCCGTCTTCGCGAGCCTGCCGGGGCTGATGGAGCGGGCGGGGCCCGGGGAGACGGGCTCGATCACCGCCTTCTACACCGTCCTCGTGGAGGGCGACGGCGGCGGCGACCCGATCGCGGAGGAGACGCGGGGCATCCTCGACGGGCACATCGTGCTCTCGCCGAGCCTCGCCGCGCAGAACCACCATCCCGCCGTCGACGTGCTGGTGAGCCGGTCCCGCGTGATGGGCGCGGTGGCCTCGCCGGAGCACGTGAAGGCCGCCGGCCGGTTCCGGCAATTGCTGGCCCGCTACCAGGAGGCCGAATTCCTCGTGCAGGTCGGGGAATACAAGTCCGGCTCCGACACCCTCACCGACAAGGCCATCGCCCGGATCGACGACCTGCGCGGCTTCCTGCGCCAGGGCGAGCACGAAACCACCGTCTTCGAGGAGAGCGTCGCGTGGATGCAGCGTCTCGTCGCGTGAGGCTGGTCGATCTGGCCCGGCTCCAGACCCTGCGGAGCCGCCGGGAGGACGAGGCGCGCCGTGCCGTCCGCGCCGGCCTCGCCGCGCGGGAGATGGCGGAGGCGGAAACCCTGCGCGCCGGCCGGGAGGCCGAGGCCCGCGAGGCCGAGCGCCTGGAGAACGAGCGGGTGCTTCGGGCCAAGCTCGACGGCGCCTCCCTAGGCCTGACCGCGCTCGTGGAGGCCCGCCTGCGGATCGCGGGATGGGCGGAGGAGGTCGCGAAGGCCCACGCGCAGGTCAGGGAGCACGCGGCCGATGCCGAGGCCGCCACCATGGTGCTGGCGCAGGCCCGCGCCCGCCATGCCGCCCGGATGGGCGAGGCGAAACGGTGGGAGCGCGTGCGCACCCGTATCCTGTCGGCGCGCCGGACGGCAGCGGAGCGGGCTGAGGAAGCCGCCGCCGAGGACGACACCCTCGACCGGCTCGGGGCCGCGCGCGTGCGCCGATGAACGCTCGTCCCTCCCCCCGGCGCTATACGCCCCGCACGTGGATCGACCCGGCGGCGGTCGCGGTGCTCAACGCGGTCGCGCGGCCCCGCGATGGCCTCTCCGCGATCATCGAGGGGCTGGCCCTGCGCCTCGCCCCCGCCGGAGTCGCGGACGAACCCGCGCCGTCGCCGGAGGACACCGAGATCACCCTCGCCGTCGCGGAGGCGGACACGCTGGCCCTGCGCCTGCCGGGGGCGATCCTCGACCGGCTCGCGCAGGCGGTGCAGGCGGACCTCCCCGCGCTGCCGCCGGGGCCGGCGGGCCTCTTCCTCCTCGAACTCGCCCTCGCCCCGCTCCTCGACGTCGCCGAGGGGATCACCGGCCGGACGCTCCGCGTGGAGGCCGTGGCCCCTGCCGCGCGCCGGCCCGGCGCGGTGATGCTGCGCCTCGACGGGGCGCTGGACGGCGCGGCCTTCACGGCTTTCCTCGCGCTCCCGCCCTCGGGCGCGGCGACGGACGCGGCGCTCGCCGTGCTGCGGCGGCTGCCGAAGCGGGATGTCCCGGTGCCCGAGATCGCCCTGCCCCTCGCCTGGGAAGCCGGCATCACGCGGCTGAGCGCGGGGCAGATCGCCGGGCTCAGCCCCGGCGACGTGGTGCTGCCCGACCTCTGGCATCCGAAGCGGCGGGCGATCCGCCTCGTCCTCGGCACCACCCATGCCGCGATGGCGGCAGCGGACGCCCGGCGGGCGAAACTGAGAACCGCATTCCGGCCGATCTCGGCCGGCGCGATGGCACGGGGGACGGACGGCATGAACGAGTCCACGGGGCAGGCCGCGACGAACGAGGCCGAGACGGCGGGGTCGGGCCTCGACGCGGTGGGCCTGACGCTGAGCTTCGAGCTCGGGCGGCAGGTGATGACCCTCGCCGAACTCAAGGATGTCGGCCCCGGCCACATCCTCGATCTCGGCGTCGCGCCGGACGAGGCCGTCGACCTCGTGGTCAACGGCTCACGCATCGGGCGGGGCGAGATCGTCACCATCGGGGAGCGTCTCGGGGTGCGGGTCGTGCGCCTGTTCGGGCAGGGCCGGGACGCCTGACATGAGCGAGGTCCAACCCAGCATCCTGTCCCTCGTCGCCGTCACGGTCGGAATCGGTCTCCTGACCTTCGTGATCGTGACGACCACGGCCTTCATGAAGATCGCGGTGGTGCTGTTCCTCGTGCGCAACGCCCTCGGAACGCAGCAGATTCCGCCGAACATGGTGCTCTACGGCGCCGCGCTGATCCTCACCGTCTACGTCTCATCCCCCGTGGCCAAGAAGATGTTCGCGCGTGCCTCCGAGCCGCACCTCACCTACCAGACCATTGCGGATTGGGTGGAGGCGGGCCGCCGGGCGGCGGACCCGGTGCGCGACCACCTCATGCGCTTCACGACGCCGGAGCAGCGGCAGTTCTTCCTCGACGCGACGCGGCGGGTCTGGCCCGAACCGGCGCGGGAGAGCGTCGGGCCGGAGGATCTGCGCATCCTCGTGCCGTCCTTCCTCATCTCCGAACTGAAGCGCGGCTTCGAGATCGGCTTCCTGCTCTACCTGCCCTTCGTCGTCATCGACCTCGTGGTGACGACGATCTTGATGGCGATGGGCATGTCGTCGGTGACGCCGACGACGATCTCGACCCCGTTCAAGCTGTTCCTGTTCATCGCCATCGACGGCTGGTCGCGCCTCATGCACGGGCTCGTGCTGAGCTACGCGGTGGAGCCCTGACCGGGAGCGCCCCATGGACGGTGCCGACATCGAGACGCAGATGAGCGCCGCGCTCCTGCAGTTCATGATCCTGGCGCTGCCGCCCCTCGGCGCGGCCCTGGTGGCCGGGCTGATCGTCGGCATCCTGCAGGCCGCGACGCAGATCCAGGATCAGACCATGCCGCAGACGGTGAAGCTGCTGGTGGTCATCGCGGTGCTGGTGCTGTTCTCGCCCATCCTCGCGGCGCCGATGTTCGAGAGCGCCAAGCAGCTCTTCACCGATTTCCCCGCCCTGACGCGACGGGGCTGAGCCGGCCCATGCCGGACGGCCTCGGAGACCTTGGCATCGAGGCGGCGCGCTGGGTGACGGTGGCCTCGATCGGGATGAGCCGGCCGGTCGGGCTCATGCTGATCCTGCCGGTCTTCACCCGCGCGGAACTGGGCAACCTGCTGCGGATGGCCTTCGCCTCCGCCCTGGCCTTGCCGATCCTCGGCACGGCGGGGCTCGTGCCGGCCGATCTCTCGGCCGTGAGCCTCACCCTCATCGGGCTCAAGGAGCTCTTCGTCGGGCTCGTCATCGGCTACCTGATGGGCGCGCCGTTTTGGGCGATCCAGGCGGTCGGCGAATTGATCGACACCCAGCGCGGCATCTCGAACCCGGCGGGGCCGAGCGATCCCTCGTCGAAGTCGCAGGCTTCGGCGACGAACCTGCTCCTCGGCCTCCTGGCGATCACGATCTTCGTCGCCGCCGACGGGATGAACCTCGTCGTGGACATCCTCTACGGCAGCTACACCCTCTGGCCGGTCGGCAGTGCCCTGCCCGGCTTCGCCTCCGAACGCGACGCGGTGGACGAGGTCGGCCGCGTCGTGGACCACGTGCTGCGCGTGGGGCTCACCGTCGGCGGGCCGGTGATCGGGCTGATGCTGTTGCTCGAACTGTCCGTCGCGCTGCTCGGGCGGATCGCGCCCTCGCTCCACCTCGGCGAGCAGGGGGGGATGCTGAAGAACGCCGCGTCGGTGGTGTTCCTGCTCGTCTACGCCCATGCGCTGTTCCACTACGTCGGGGGCGAGGTCGCCACCACGCGGGAGCTCGCCGCGCGGCTCGGGCAGTTCCTGCGGTGAGCGGCGCATCGAGCGAGGAGAAGAACCACCCCGCGAGCCGGAAGAAGCTTCAGGACGCGCGCAAGAAGGGGCAGGTCGCCAAGAGCCGCGACCTTGTGGGCGCCCTCACCCTCACCGCCGCCGCGATGGTCCTCGCCGGCCAGTCCGGGAGCCTGACCGAACGCCTGCGCGACGCGATGCGGCAGGCCCTGCGCCTCCAGAACGCGCCCTTCGCGGAGGCGCTTCCGCAGGTCGCGGCGAACCTCGCCGACCTCGCGGCGATCACCCTCCTGCCCCTGCTCGGTTTGATCTTCGCGATGGTCGTCCTCGCCAGCGTGCTCGCGACGCAGGGCGTGGTCGTCTCCCTCGACCCGCTCAAGCCGAAATTCTCGAAGCTCAACCCGATCAAGGGTCTCGCCGGGCTGTTCGCCGCGAAGGCGCTGGTGGAACTCGGCAAGGGCCTGCTGAAGGCGCTGATCCTCGCCGCGGCCCTGTTCACGGTCATCCTGGAGACCGTGCGCTCGCTGCCGCTCCTGCCGGCCTGCGGCATGCCCTGCCTCGGCTCCCTCATCGCGGCGAACGCGAAGTCCCTCCTGCAGACCACGGCCGGAATCTCCCTCGCCGCCGGCCTCGCGGACGTGCTGATCCAGCGCTGGCTGTTCCTGCGCGACATGAAAATGAGCAAGAGCGAGGTGAAGAAGGAGCACAAGGATCAGGAGGGCGATCCGCATGTGCGCAACGCCCATCGCCGCCACCGCCAGGAGGCCGCGTCGCTCCCCCGCACCGGGCTGGACCGCGCGACGATCCTGATCCGGGGGCGCGGCGTGGTGGTCGGGATGCGCTACGTGGCGAGCGAGGGCACCGCACCCGTCATCGTCTGCCGCGCCCGCGACGAACGGGCCGACGCGATGCTCGCGGCCGGGGCGGCGCTGCGCATTCCGACCGTGGCGGACGAATGGCTCGCGGTCTCCCTGGCGAAGAAGGTCCCGCCGGGCACGATCCTGCCGAACCGCTTCTTCGACCGGGCGGCGCAGGCGATCTACGCCACCATGCAAACCTGAAAGGCTCGCCCGCCTCACTCAAGGCCAAGCTTGTCTCTTGCGGAACACTTGCGGAACGCTTAACGTGTTCGCGATTTGTTTCTTTGCGCCCGGCGCCCCTTTGCGAGACCCGACCCATGCTCACCCGCAAGCAGCTGGACCTCCTGCGCTTCATCCAGCAGCGGATGCAGGAATGCGGCGTGCCGCCGTCCTTCGATGAGATGAAGGACGCCCTGGATCTCAAGTCGAAATCCGGCATCCACCGCCTCATCACCGCCCTGGAGGAACGCGGCTTCCTCCGCCGCCTGCCGAACCGCGCGCGGGCCATCGAGGTGATTCGCCTGCCCGACGCCCTGGGGCGCGGGGCGGAAGCTGCCGAGGCGGCGGCTGCTGCCGCGCCGGAGCCCCGTCGCTTTACTCCGAGCGTGGTCGAGGGTGGCCTCGCCAAATTGCCGCCGGCCGCCGCGCCGCAGCCACGGGCCTACGAGGAGTTCCGGGGCGTCTCCATCCCGGTCATGGGTCGCATCGCGGCGGGCACGCCCATCGCGGCGATCCAGAACCAGAGCCACACCGTCACCATGTCGCCGGACTTCCTGGCCGGCGGCGAGCACTATGCCCTCGAAGTGCGCGGCGATTCGATGGTCGAGGCCGGCATCCTCGACGGCGACCTCGTGGTCATCCGCAAGCAGGAGACCGCCAATACCGGCGACATCATCGTCGCCCTGATCGACGACGAGGAGGCGACCCTCAAGCGCCTGCGTC
The DNA here is from genome assembly GCF_038442315.1 of Methylobacterium litchii. Lineage (NCBI taxonomy): Bacteria > Pseudomonadati > Pseudomonadota > Alphaproteobacteria > Hyphomicrobiales > Methylobacteriaceae > Methylobacterium > Methylobacterium litchii. Next base: position 83,340 of record NZ_JBBXMY010000003.1, read on the forward strand.
GGCGCGGCTCCTCCATCGCCCTCGAAGCGGCGAACCCGGCCTACGAGACCCGCGTCCTTGGGCCCGACCGGGTGCGGATCCAGGGCCGGCTGGTGAGCCTCGTCCGCCGCTACTGATCCGGCGGGGGCTCCGGCTCCCGGCCAGACCGCCAGGGCGGGGCGCGCCGCGCCTCGTGCGCATAGGTCGGGACCAGGGCGCCGCCGCCGCCGAGGCTGAGGGACACGGCGCCCCTTTCCGCGAGGCGGTGCCGGTCGATCACGAGGGGCGCGGCGCAATCGGGCGGCGCCTTCAGCGCGCTGACGACGACGGCGGCGCGGGCGCAATCCTCGGGGAAGGCCCGCCTGTCCTTCACCAGGGCGACGGCGCGGCCGTCCGGCAGGCGGGCGGTGCAGCCGAGGCGGTCGCAGCGGCCCAACGGGGGCGCGGCGAGGAGGTCGCCGGCCCGGCGCCCGTCGCCATCGGCCTTCAGCCATTGCTCCAGCACGAAGGCCGGCGGCTTGCCGAGCACCGTGAGCCGCCCGTCCGGCCCGCGCAGGGCCGCCCCCGCACCCTGGCGGTCGATATAGAGATCCTGCCGCTGCGGCAGGGCGGCGAAGGCGAGCCCCGCCAGGGCCGGCAGCAGGGCGAGGCGGCGCAGGGGCGAGACCGGCAGGGTCGCGACGAGCAGCGCCGCCGCCAGCAGCAGCAGGGCCCCCGTCCCGAAGGCCGGCACTACGAGGACGGCGCGGCCGAACCCGGCGATCCACTCCGAGATGGCGAGCATCCCCGCCACCGCCTGGCCCATGATCCACCAGACCGGCCGGTCGAGGGCGAAGGGATAGGCGAGCGTCCCGAGGACGGCGCAGGGCATCACCACCAGCGAGACGAGGGGCAATGTCAGCGCGTTGCCGAGCACGCCGAAGGGCTGCACCGTCTGGAAATGGTAGGTCGCGAAGGGGGCGGTCGCGATTTGAGCGACGAGGGTCGTGGTGAGTGTGCCGACGACGGCCCTGGCGAGGAGCCCCAGAGTCCGCCCCAGCCGTCCCGCGCCGGGGGTGAGGAAGAGCCGTCCATCGATGAGCCGGGCGCAGGCGACGAGCCCCGCCACCGCGCCGAAGGACATCTGGAAACTGGGCCCGAGCAGCGCCTCGGGCTCCCGCGCGAGGCAGATCAGGGCGGCGAGCGCGAGATTGCGCATCGAGAGGGCGGGCCGGTCCACGAGGATCGCGCCCAGCATGATCAGCGTCATCACGAGGCTGCGCTCGGCGGCGATGTCCCAGCCGGAGAAGGCGCAATAGGCGGTGACGCCCGCCATGGCGGTGCCGGCCGCGATCTTCTTCACCGGCCAGAACAGCGCGCAATGGGGCGCGAGGGCGAGAAGCGCCCGGACGAGCCAGAACACGACGCCTGCCGCGAGCACCATGTGCAGGCCGGAGATCGAGACGACGTGGTAGATGCCCGCCGCGCGCAGGGCGTCGTTGGCCTGGGGGCCGATCAGTCCGCGCTTGCCGGTGACGAGGGCGGCGGCGACGGCGCCGGGCTGGCCGCCGTAGCTGTCGGCGATCCGTCGGGTCAGGGCGTTGCGGGCGTCGTCCAGGGTGGCGGCGAACCGGAGCGCGGGCGGCAGGTCCGGCGTCGGCCGCACGGTGATCGCCCCGGTGAGCGAGCCCACCGCGCCGATGCCCTGGAAATACGCGTCCCGGGCGAAGTCGTAGCCCCCCGGCCGCGCGGCCTCGGGCGGGGGCAGCAGCCGCGCCGTGGCGCTCACCGTGTCGCCCGGCTTGAGCGGCGGCGCCTTGCGGAAGGAGACCCGCACCCGGAGGGGCCGCGCCTCCGGCGGCAGGGTGCCGAAACTCTCGACGCGCACGATGAGCCGCGCCCCCTCCTCCCGCTCGTCCAGGGCCTCGATCAGCCCCGTGAGCGGGCCGACCAGGGTCCGCGTCAGGACCGGCGCGGCGACGCGCTCGACCCGCCACGCGGCGGCGAAGAAGCCGAGGCAGGCGAAACCGAGGGCGAGCGCCAGGGCCATCGTCCCCGGCCGCGTGCCGAGCCGGGTGGCGAGGAGGAGGCAGGCCACGCCGGCCGCCAGCGGCGCGGGCAGGACGGGCCGCCCGTCGGCGCAAGCGAAGAACACGAGGATGCCGGCCCCGAAGGCGACGGCGAGCCAGGGGAACAGCCGCCGCTGCCCGGCCTCCAGGGCGAGGGCGTGCAGGAGGCGGCCGTGCAGGGCGCCGAGCGCGAGGTCCGGGGCGCGGAGGCGGGCGCTCGCCCCCGCCGCCAATCCCGCACCGATCCGCTGCATCGAGAGCCGTCCACGTCGTCGCCCACGACGACGCGGGCGCCCTGCCGATGCTTAGCGTAGCGGCCGGGCCCGGCGACAGTGTCGCGCGGGGTATGGGGCGATCTCACCCCCAGGCACTTGACCCGGCGGGCGGAGCAATGCCCTGTCGCCGGCAGCGAAAAGGCCGACGCGACGACACGCAGGGATCGAACTTGCGTCGGCGCGCTTTCCCCCGCAATCCCGGTCCCGGCCGCCGCCGGCTCCTCCGCCAGTCCGAAAAAAGATGTCGTCTCCCGTCGTCACGCGCTTTGCCCCCTCGCCCACCGGCTTCCTCCATATCGGCGGGGCGCGCACCGCCCTGTTCAATTGGCTCTATGCCCGCCACCACGGCGGCCGGATGCTGCTGCGCATCGAGGACACCGACCGGGAGCGCTCGACCAAGGCGGCCATCGACGCGATCCTCGAAGGGCTGCGCTGGCTCGGCCTCGATTGGGACGGCGACGTGGTGTTCCAGTTCGCCCGCGCCGAGCGCCACCGGCAGGTGGTGGACGACCTGCTCGCCGCCGGCCGCGCCTACCGTTGCTACGCCTCGCAGGACGAGCTGACCCAGATGCGCGAGCAGGCCCGCGCCGAGGGCAAGCCGCTGCGCTACGACGGGCGCTGGCGGGACCGCGATCCCGCCGAGGCGCCGGAGGGCGTGAAGCCGGTCATCCGCCTGCGGGCGCCGCTCGAAGGCGAGACCGTCGTGGACGACGCGGTACAGGGCCGCGTCACCTGGGCGAATCGCGACCTCGACGACCTCGTGCTGCTCCGCTCGGACGGGACGCCGACCTACATGCTCGCCGTGGTGGTGGACGACCACGACATGGGCGTCACGCAGATCATCCGCGGCGACGACCACCTCACCAACGCCGCCCGGCAGAGCCAGATCTTCTCGGCCATCGGATGGGAGGTGCCGAAGATGGCGCATATCCCGCTGATCCACGGGGCGGACGGCGCCAAGCTCTCGAAGCGCCACGGGGCGCTCGGCGTCGAGGCCTATCGCGACCTCGGCTACCTGCCCTCGGCCCTGCGCAACTACCTCGTCCGCCTCGGCTGGAGCCACGGCGACCAGGAGGTCTTCTCGACGGAGGAGATGGTCGCGGCCTTCGATCTCGGCTCCGTCGGCCGCTCGGCCTCGCGTTTCGATTTCGTGAAGCTCGCGAACCTCAACGGGCTCTACATCCGCAACAGCGGCGATGCCGAACTGGTGGCCGCCATCGAGGCGATCCTGCCCCAGGTCGGCTCCGAGCGCGGCATCCCGGTGCCCCTGCCCGACGACCTGCGGGAGAAGCTGACGCTCGCCATGCCGGGGCTGAAGGAGCGCGCCAAGACGCTGATCGAACTCCTCGACAGCGCCTATTATCTCACCGCCGCCCGGCCCCTCGTGCCCGACGAGAAGGCGAAGGCCCTCCTGTCGGACGAGGGCCGCGCCCGCATCGCGGCGGTGCTGCCGGCGCTGGAAGCCCTGCCCGATTGGAGCGCGGCGGCGACCGAGGGTGCGGTGCGCCAGTACGCCGAGACCGCCGGCTGCAAGCTCGGGCAGGTGGCGCAGCCCCTACGCGCGGCGCTCACCGGCCGCACCACCTCCCCGCCCCTGTTCGACGTGATGGCCGTGCTGGGGCGAACCGAGAGCCTCGCCCGCCTGGGGGACCAGATCCCGCAGGCCTGACTCGGCCCGGATTTCGCATTGCGGGCGGCAGGCTTTGTCACCCGGCCCGTTGCCGCTGCACTGCCGTTCGGCTAACCGGGGGTTCTGTGAGCAACCGCAAAATAATGTGCGGTGCGCTCACGAGTCCGGGGTCGCCTCGGGGGAGCGGAACCGGTCTCGTCACGTCCCACCAGAAGGGTCCACGTCCCATGAGCGGCACCAGCACCATCACCGTGGACGGAAAGCAGATCGAACTGCCGGTGAAATCCGGTACGATCGGGCCGGACGTCGTCGATATCAGCAAGCTCTACGCGCAGACGGGGGCATTCACCTTCGATCCGGGCTTCACCTCGACGGCCTCCTGCGAATCGAAGATCACCTACATCGACGGCGACGAGGGCGTGCTGCTCTATCGCGGCTACCCGATCGAGCAATTGGCCGAGCAGGGTGACTTCCTCGAGACCTGCTACCTGATGCTGTTCGGCACCCTGCCGACCGAGGCACAGAAGGCCGACTTCGATTACCGCGTCACGCGCCACACCATGGTGCACGACCAGATGAACCGGTTCTTCACCGGCTTCCGCCGCGACGCGCACCCGATGGCGGTGATGGTCGCCTCCGTCGGCGCCCTCTCGGCCTTCTACCACGACTCGACCGACATCACCGACGAGAACCAGCGGCTGATCGCGTCGATCCGCATGATCGCCAAGATGCCGACCCTGGCGGCGATGGCCTACAAGTATTCGATAGGCCAACCCTTCGTCTATCCGAAGAACGACCTCGACTACACCTCGAACTTCCTGCGCATGTGCTATGCCGTGCCGTGCGAGGATTACGAGGTGAACCCAGTCTTCGCCAAGGCGCTGGACAAGATCTTCATCCTGCACGCCGACCACGAGCAGAACGCCTCGACCTCGACGGTGCGTCTGGCCGGCTCCTCGGGCGCCAACCCCTTCGCCTGCATCGCGGCCGGCATCGCCTGCCTGTGGGGCCCGGCCCATGGCGGCGCCAACGAGGCGGCGCTGAAGATGCTGATGGAGATCGGCAAGCCCGAGAACGTCGGCAAGTACGTCGCCAAGGCCAAGGACAAGAACGACCCGTTCCGCCTGATGGGCTTCGGCCACCGCGTCTACAAGAACTACGACCCCCGCGCCCGCCTGATGCAGAAGGTAACGCACGAGGTCCTAAAGGAACTCGGCCACCAGGACGATCCGCTGCTCGAAGTCGCCGTGCAACTGGAGCAGATCGCCCTCAAGGACGAGTACTTCATCGAGAAGAAGCTCTACCCGAACATCGATTTCTATTCAGGCATCACCCTGAAGGCGATGGGCTTCCCGACCGACATGTTCACGGTGCTCTTCGCCGTGGCGCGCACGGTGGGCTGGATCGCCCAGTGGGCCGAGATGATCGAGGACCCGCAGCAGAAGATCGGCCGTCCGCGCCAGCTCTATGTCGGCCCGGACAAGCGCGATTACGTGCCGATCAACTCGCGCGGCTGAGGCCGGCGCGAGGGTCTGACGAAAGGCGGCCTCCGGGCCGCCTTTCTCGTTTCGGAGGCGCCCCTCTCGTGATCGTCACCCTCCCCGTCCGGCAGCCCTACGATTGGGCGGGCATCCGCGCCTTCCTCGCGGCGCGGGCTATCCCCGGGGTCGAGAGCGCCGACGCAACCGGTCCCTATGCCCGCACGGTCCAACTCGGGGGCCGGGCCGGCACCGTGACGGTGGAGCCCGGCGGGGACGGGCTCGTGGCGACGCTCGCCGGCCTGTCACCGTCCGATGGGCCGGAGGTCGAGGCCCGCCTGCGCCGCCTGTTCGATGGCGAGGCCGACCCCGCCGCGATCGGCGCCTGCCTCTCCTGCGATCCGCACCTCGCGCCCCTGGTCGCGGCGCGGCCGGGGCTGCGTCTGCCGGGCGCCTGGGACCCGTTCGAGACCGGGTGCCGGGCGATCCTCGGCCAGCAGGTGTCGGTCGCCGCCGCGCGCCGCCTCGCCGGGCGCCTCGCGGAGGCGTTCGGAGCGCCCATGCCGGCCGCGACCGGGCTCGAACGGCTGTTCCCGGCGCCGGAGGATCTGGTGGAGGCCGACGTCGCCCTCGTCCTCAACATGCCCCGCGCCCGGGGCGCCGCGATCCGGGCGCTCGCGGCGGCATTCCTGGCCGATCCGGGCCTGTTCGCCCCGGCGGCGAGCCTGGACGAGGCGGTGGCGCGCTTCACCGCCATCCGGGGTATCGGCCCCTGGACGGCGCAATACATCGCCCTGCGCGCCCTCAAGCTGCCGGATGCCCTGCCGGTGGGCGATGTCGGCCTGCTGCGCGCTCTCGACCGGGGCGCCGGCCGCCCGAGCCCGGCCGAACTCGTCGCCCGCGCCGAGGCGTGGCGGCCCTACCGGGGCTATGCCGCGCAGCACCTCTGGGCGTCCGACGAGGCGCCCCGCCACGACTGAATTGATGTGGCACCATGCCTGTCCCGACCGAATAATGTTTGGCCGTTCGAGAAACGGATTTTGAATGCGTTCGATCTCTGCTCTGCGCGGCGTCGTCGTGCCTGTGAGAACTCGGCTTTCTCCGACTTTCGGCCCACTTGGAGCCTCTTCGCAACGCAGCTATAGGCGGAAGTCGAAGAACCGCGGCACTGCATAAGACCGCGCGTCAGCGAGGAGATCGAGATGGCGGCGAGCGCTGCGATCCAGGAAGCAGGTCGCGAGGTCAAGGACCTCTACGAGATGGGGGAAATCCCCCCGCTCGGTCACGTGCCGGCCAAGATGTACGCCTGGGCGATCCGGCGTGAGCGCCACGGGCCGCCGGAGCAGTCGCACCAGCTCGAAGTCCTGCCGGTGTGGGACATCGGCGACGACGAGGTGCTGGTCTACGTCATGGCCGCCGGCGTCAACTACAACGGCGTCTGGGCCGGCCTCGGCGAGCCGATCTCGCCCTTCGACGTGCACAAGGGCGAGTACCACATCGCCGGCTCCGACGCGTCGGGCATCGTGTGGAAGGTCGGCTCCAAGGTGAAGCGCTGGAAGGTCGGTGACGAGGTCATCGTCCACTGCAACCGCGACGACGGCGACGACGAGGAGTGCAACGGCGGCGACCCGATGTTCTCGCCCTCGCAGCGCATCTGGGGTTACGAGACCGGGGACGGCTCCTTCGCCCAGTTCTGCCGAGTGCAGTCGCGCCAGCTGATGAAGCGTCCGCAGCACCTCACCTGGGAAGAGGCCGCCTGCTACACGCTGACGCTCGCTACCGCCTACCGGATGCTGTTCGGCCACGCCCCGCACACGGTGAAGCCCGGCCAGAACGTGCTGATCTGGGGCGCCTCCGGCGGCCTCGGCGTGTTCGGCGTGCAGCTCTGCGCGGCCTCGGGCGCCAACGCCATCGCCGTGATCTCGGACGAGTCGAAGCGCGACTACGTGATGAGCCTCGGCGCCAAGGGCGTCATCAACCGCAAGGACTTCGATTGCTGGGGCCAGCTGCCGAAGGTGAACTCCCCCGAGTTTCACGCCTGGACGAAAGAGGCGAGAAAATTCGGCAAGGCGATCTGGGACATCACCGGCAAGGGCAACGACGTCGACATCGTGTTCGAGCACCCCGGCGAGGCGACCTTCCCGGTCTCGGCGCTGGTGGTGAAGCGCGGCGGCATGGTGGTGTTCTGCGCCGGCACGACCGGCTTCAACATCACCTTCGACGCCCGCTACGTGTGGATGCGCCAGAAGCGCATCCAGGGCTCGCATTTCGCCCATCTCAAGCAAGCCTCGGCCGCGAACCAGTTCGTGCTGGACCGCCGGATCGACCCGTGCATGAGCGAGGTCTTCCCCTGGGACAAGATCCCCCAGGCGCACACCAAGATGTGGAAGAACCAGCACCCGCCGGGCAACATGGCCTGCCTCGTGAACTCCCCCCGCGCCGGTCTTCGGACCGTCGAGGACGTGATCGAGGCCGGTCCGCTCAAGCGGTAAGGCTTTCGCGGGGCGGCACCGCCTCGAAGCGGTGCTGCCCTGCGCGTCCCGCCCTTGCCCGTCGCCGGGCGGGGCGCGACAACGGCGACGCTTGACAGGCCGTTCCTGCTTTCGGGGAACGCCGCGGCGGGAGCCCCGAGACGTGACCGGCGACGACGAATCCTACGTGTACGACGAGGCCACCGGCGAGTGGCTGCCCCCCGGCGCGGCGTCCGCTCCCGCCGCCATCGTGGTCCGCGACGCGGCCGGCAATGCGCTTGCCGACGGCGATGCGGTGACGCTGATCAAGGACTTGAAGGTCAAGGGCACGAGCACGACCCTGAAGCAGGGCACGGTGATCCGCTCGATCCGCCTGACGGACGACCCCGACGAGATCGACTGCCGCCACGACACCATCAAGGGCTTGGTTCTGCGCACGGAGTTCGTGCGCAAGCGCTGAGCGCGAGTCAAAAACTCGGCGGCGTGCAGGCGCTGACCACCTCGCAAGGCTGCGGCCCGACGCAGCGGAAACGGTGGGGGCGGCGGCTGTCGAAGCTGTAGGCGTCGCCGGGGCCGAGGATGCGCCGCTCCTCGCCGACCGTGACCTCCAGCCGTCCGCTGAGCACGATCCCGCCCTCCTCCCCGTCATGGCTGAGGAGCACCCGGCCGGTATCCGCGCCGGGCTCGTAGCGCTCCTTCAGGATCTGCAGGCGGCGTCCGAAGAGATTGTCGCCCACTTGGCCGTAGGAGATGCCGCCCCGCGCCGAGCGGCGGCCAATTTCGGTCAACTCGTCGGCGGCGAAGAACGCCTTGCGCTCCGGCTCCGGCTCGACGGCGAAGAACTCGGCCATGCCGATGGGTATGCCGTCGAGGATGCGCTTCAGCGCGCCGACGGAGGGGTTCACCCGGTTCGCCTCGATCAGCGAGATCGCCGAGTTGGTCACGCCCGCGCGCTTGGCCAGGGTGCGCTGCGACAGGCCGTGACGCACCCGCACGAAGCGCAGGCGCTCGCCGACATCGACGTCCATGGGCGGGTTCCGTTGCAGGTGTTGCGGATCCCGCAACAGTGCAGCCTCCGCACAAGCTCCTGCAAGGGGTTGGCGCGCGCCAGAAAAGGACTTGTTGCTGTCGGCGATTGGGTATCCCCTGGCCGGGACAGAGCCGGAGCCCGTCCATGACCGACCATCCGCTGCGTAACACCCCCTCCCTCGACGCCTTCTGGATGCCGTTCACGGCGAACCGCCAATTCAAGGCGGCGCCCCGCTTGCTCGTCTCGGCCGAGGGGATGCACTACACGGCGGATGACGGGCGCACGGTCCTCGACGGCACCGCCGGCCTGTGGTGCGTGAATGCCGGCCACGGGCGTCGGCAGATCGCGGCGGCGGTGGAGCGCCAGCTCTCGACCCTCGATTTCGCGCCGACCTTCCAGATGGGCCACCCCATCGCCTTCGAATTCGCCGAACGCCTCGCGGAGATCGCGCCGGGCGGGCTCGACCGGGTGTTCTTCACCAATTCCGGCTCCGAATCGGTCGACACCGCCCTCAAGATCGCGCTGGCCTACCAGCGCTCCATCGGCCAGGGCACCCGCACCCGGCTGATCGGGCGCGAGCGCGGCTATCACGGCGTCGGCTTCGGCGGCATCACGGTGGGCGGCATCGTCTCGAACCGCCGGGTCTTCCCGCAACTTGCCGGTGCCGACCACCTGCGCCACACGCACGATCCCGTCCGCAACGCCTTCACGAAGGGCCAGCCGGAGCACGGCGCCGAACTCGCCGACGACCTCGAACGCCTCGTGGCCCTGCACGGCGCCGAGACCATCGCCGCCTGCATCGTGGAGCCGCTGTCGGGCTCGACCGGCGTCCTCGTGCCGCCGAAGGGCTATCTGGAGCGCCTGCGCGAAATCTGCACGAAGCACGGCATCCTGCTGATCTTCGATGAGGTCATCACCGGCTTCGGCCGCCTCGGCGCCCCCTTCGCCACCGATTATTTCGGCGTGACGCCGGACCTCGTTACCGCCGCCAAGGGCCTCACCAACGGGACCGTGCCGATGGGCGTGGTCTTCGCGAGCCGCCAGATCCATGACGGGCTGATGCAGGGGCCGGACGGCATCGAGCTGTTCCACGGCTACACCTATTCCGGCCATCCGGTCGCCTGCGCGGCGGGTATCGCGACGCTCGACATCTACCGGGAGGAAGGGCTCCTCACCCGCGCCGCCGACCTCAGCGAGGATTGGTCCTCCGCGATGCACGACCTGCGCGGGCGCAAGCACGTCATCGACATCCGTACGCTGGGCCTCGTGGCGGGCATCGAGCTCGAACCGCGCCCCGACGCGCCGGGCAAGCGCGCCTACGAGGTGTTCGTGGATTGCTTCCAGCGCGGGCTGCTCGTGCGCGTCACCGGGGACATCGTCGCCCTGTCGCCGCCGCTCATCGTCGAGCCGGGGCAGATCGCCGAGATGGCCGAGGTGCTGGGCGCGGCCATCGACCGGGTGGCCTGAACCCTCCCCCGCCTCAGGGGTTGCCGCCGGACAGGTTGCCCCGTCGATGGGGCTGAGTGAGGCTGATTCATGAGCAAGACCGTCCTGATCGTCGGCGCGAGCGGCATCGTCGGCAGCGCGGCGGCGTCGCGCTTCGTCGCCGAGGGCTGGCGCGTCGCGGGGCTCGCCCGGCGCCCGACCGCGCAGGAGGGCGTCGAGCCCGTCGCCGCGGATCTGCAGGACCGCGCCTCCCTGGAGGCTGCGCTGAAGGATCTCGCCCCGACTCATCTGGTGCTCGCGACATGGCAGCGCCGGGACACGGAAGCGGAGATGATCCGCGTGAACGGGGCGATGGTCGCGGGCGTGCTCGACGTGCTGCGTCCGCAGAAGAGCCTGCGCCACGCCGCCCTCGTCACCGGGCTGAAGCACTATCTCGGGCCGTTCGAGGCCTACGGAAAGGGCACCCTGCCGCAGACCCCGTTCCGCGAGGAGCAGGGGCGGCTGCCGGTCGAGAACTTCTACTACGCCCAGGAGGATGCCCTGTTCGCGGCGGCCGAGCGCGACGGGTTCTCATGGAGCGTCCACCGCCCGCACACGATCATCGGCAAGGCGGTCGGCAACGCCATGAATATGGGGACCACGCTCGCCTGCTACGCCACCCTGTGCCGCGAGAAGGGCGAGCTCTTCGTGTTCCCCGGCTCGGCGGCACAGTGGAACGGCCTGACCGACATGACCGACGCGCGGCTCCTCGCCCGGCACCTGCTCTGGGCCTCCACCGAGCCGAAGGCTGAGAACCTCGCCTTCAACGTCGTGAACGGCGACGTCTTCCGCTGGAGCTGGATGTGGGGGCGCCTCGCGGAATGGTTCGGCATCGAGGCCGCGCCCTTCGACGGCACGCACCGTCCGCTGGAGCCGCGCATGGCCGGCGACGGCCCCCTCTGGGCCGAGATCGCCAAGCGCCACAACCTCGCGGAGCCGGACCTGACCAAGCTCGCCTCGCCCTGGCACACGGATGCCGATCTCGGGCGGCCGATCGAGGTCGTCACCGACATGGGCCGCAGCCGCCGCCTCGGCTTCACCGCCTACGAGCCGACCGACGACGCCTTCTTCGACCTGTTCGCGCAGCTGCGGGCCGACCGGCTCATCCCCTAGGCCGAGGCTTTCCGCTCCACCCCGCACCATTCGGCCACGAACAGGGCCATGGCGGTGGTGGAGCGCTTCACCGAGGCGAGGCTGACGCGCTCGTCGAAGCCGTGGATGTTCTCCGCGTGGGGGCCGTAGCAAAGGGCCGGTACGTTCTCGTAGAGGGCGTGGACGCGGGTATCGAGGTAGCTCGGTGACATGAAGCTGGTGAGCGCCTTGCCCGTCGCCCGTTCGTGGGCGCGACCGAGCACGGCCTCGGCCTCCGAGCCTTCCTCCAGCACGTAGCCCTCGGCCATGAAGCCGTTGAACCGCACGAGGGGCGGGTTCCGCGCCAGGAACGCATCGCCCGAAGCGAAGCGCGCGACGGTTTCCTCAATGGCGGCGGCGGCGTCGGCCGCCCGCGTGCCGGGATAGAGGGCGATCCGGCAATCGGCCCGCGCCCAGGCCGGCACCGAGGAGGCCCAGTCGCCCCCGGCGATGCGGCCGATGTTGAGGTTGATCGGGTGGGCCTCGTCCTCGAAATGGCGATGCCGGCCGCGCTCGTCGTTCCAGCGCGCCTCGACCTCGCGCAGCGCCCCCACCACCCGCCACAGCGCGTCGATGGCGTTGGCGCCCGCGCCCATCTCGCGCACGTGGACGGGACGGCCCCGTACCTCCACCGTGAACCAGATCACCCCCGTATTCGCCCGCACCAGGGCCTCGTCCTCCGGCTCGGGGATGAACACCGCGTCCGCGCGGTAGCCGCGCAGATGCGCCGCCAGCGCGCCGTTGCCGGTCGATTCCTCTTCCACCACCGATTGGATGGTGACGGCGGAGGCCGGCTGCAGGCCGAGCCGGGCCAGCGCGTTGAGGGCGAACAGGTTGGCCGCATGGCCCGCCTTCATATCGCCCGCGCCCCGGCCGTAGAGCCAGTCGCCCTCGATCACCGGGTCGAAGGGCGGGTGGCGCCACAGATCGAGGGGGCCGGTCGGCACCACGTCCACATGCGCCTGCAGGATCAGCGAGCGCCCCGCCTGCCCCGCCGGCCGGTGATGACAGACCACGATCGGCGCGTCCGAATGGCGCTCGTCGATCCGGCCGCCGCCGGGGTGCGATTGCAGCGCCGCCCGGTCCATGGCGAAGCGCTCGGCGGCGTAGCCCCGCGCCCGGAAGGTCTCGAACACGTAATCCTGGCAGGCCTGCTCCTGCCCGCGCAGCGACGCGAACCGGACGAGGTTGCGCGTGTGCTCCACCTGGGCGTCGAACCCGTCCGCGACGGCGGCTTCGATCTCGGCGGCGAGCGTCGGGTCCAGCGGCATGGGCACTCCTTCGTGTCGCGAGAGGGGAAGCCGGCCGGGCGATCCTGTCAACGGCGGATCGCCGCCTTCCCGTGTGTCGCAGCCCTATGCCCTTGCCGAATCGCGCCTTTGCTGCGTTGGCTGCGGCCCTCGCAGGCGGGGGCCGCGATCCCCGCCCGGATCGGAGGGCATCGCATGAGCGAGACCGGGGACACCTTCAAGAAGGCGCCCAAGCGCAAGCCGAGCAAGGGCAAGAGCATCGCCGTCTCCCCGGAGATGCGGGAAGCCTATGCCGAGATGATCCGCCAGAGAGCGGAGAAGGAGGAGGTCTACGGCCGCCACCTGCCCCAGGACGAGACCCGCCGCCGCTAGAAACCGTAGAGCCGCTTCGGGTTGTCGACGAAGAGCAGCCGACGGCGATGCTCGTCGGGCACCCACTCCGCCATCAGGTCGAGGAGCGCCGGCAGTTTCGGCGGTCCGTCCCAGGCGGCGACATGCGGCCAGTCCGAACCCCAGAGGCAGCGCTCCGGCGCCGCATCGTTGAGGGCGCGGGCCATGGGGATCGTATCCGCGTAGGGCGGTCCGGTGTCCGACACGCGGAAGGCGCCGGAGAGCTTCACGTAGTTCCCGTCGCGGACGAGGCCGAGGAGCGCCTGGAAGCCGGGATGGTCCACTCCGGCCGAGGCCGGCATGTGGCCCATATGGTCGAAGACCAGGGGCACCGGCAGGCGGGCCATCAGGCCGGCCATCTCCGGCAGGTGCCGCGCGTCGAGCAGGAATTGCAGGTGCCAGCCCATCTCGCGGGCGAGCGCGCCGTAGCGCTCGACCTGATCGAGCCCGACGCCGCCCCCGAACAGCACGTTGAGGCGAAGGCCCGTTACCCCCGCTTCCTTGAGGTCGGCCAGCTCGCGCTCGGGCAGGCCCAGCGGAATGACCGCGATGCCACGCAGACGCTGCCGGTTCGCCCGCAGGGTCTCGACCATCCGCCGGTTGTCCGTGCCGTGGACGCTCACCTGCACGAGGACGCCGTGCGCCATGCCCGTGGCGTCGAGCATGGCGAGGTAGCGCTCGGCTGGCGCCTCGGGCGGGGTGTAGCTGCGCTCCGCGACGAACGGATAGGCGGGCGGCAGGCCGATGACGTGGGCGTGGGTGTCGACGGCGCCCGGCGGCACCGCGTAGCGCGTCGGGCCGCCGGGATGCGGATCGGGGGCCGGGCAGTCGCGGATGTCGCTCATGGTCAGGTGTCCGCGTGCAGGACGCGTCCGCGCGTCTCGGGCAGGGCGAAGGCGGCGAGGAAGAACATGCCGTAGGCGATGGCCGCGAACAGGGCGATGGCCGAGGCGAGCCCGACCCGCTCCGACAGGTAGCCGACGAGGGCCGGGAACAGGGCGCCGAGGCCGCGCCCGAAATTGTAGCAGAAGCCCTGCCCCGAGCCGCGCAGGCGCGTCGGGTAGAGTTCGGTGAGGAAGGCGCCCATGCCGGAGAAGTAGCCGGAGGCGAAGAAGCCCAGCGGGAAGCCGAGCAGCCAGAGCACGCCGTTCGAGAGCGGCAATTGCGTGTAGGCGACGATGACCGCGATGGCGCCCAGGGAGAAGATCAGGAAGAGCGGCCGCCGCCCGAGCTTGTCCGCGAGCCACGCGCCGACGAGGTAGCCCGTGAACGAGCCGACGATCAGCGCCGCGAGGTAACCGGTGGAGGAGACGATGGAGAGGTGGCGCTCCGTCGTCAGGAAGCGCGGCACCCAGGTGGTGATGGCGTAGTAGCCGCCCTGGCAGCCCGCCGCCGCCAGCGAGGCGAGGATCGTGGTGCCGAGGATCGGGCCGGAGAAGATCTCCCACAGCTTCGGCCGGTCGCCGCTCGCGGCGGCGGCGGCGCGGGTGCGGGCGGCGACCTCCGGCTCCTTCACGTGGCGGCGCAGGTAGAACACCAGCAAAGCCGGCAGGGCGCCCACGGCGAACATCCAGCGCCATGCGCTCTCGGGCGGAAGCGCCGAGAACAGGATCGCCTGCGAGAGCACGGCGAGGCCCCAGCCGATGGCCCAGCCCGATTGGACCGAGCCCACCGCCCGGCCCCGGTACTCGGCGCGGATCGTCTCGCCGATCAGCACCGCGCCGGCCGCCCACTCGCCGCCGAAGCCGAGGCCGAGGAGGGCGCGGGCCACAAGCAATTGCTCGAAGCTCTGCACGAAGGCGCAGACCAGGGAGAAGAACGAGAACCAGAGGATGGTGATCTGCAGGGTGAGCACCCGGCCGATCCGGTCGGCCATGAAGCCGGCGATCCAGCCGCCCAGCGCCGAGGCCAGCAGCGTCACCGTGGCGGCGAGCCCCGCCGTGCCGGGATCGACCTTCCACAGCGCGATGATCGTGCCGATCACCAGCGGGTAGATCATGAAGTCCATGCCGTCGAGGCACCATCCGGCGGCGCAGGCCCAGAAGGTGTGCCGCTCGGGCGTCGTCATGGAGCGGTAGAAGGCGGTGAGACTCGCGTCCCGGATTTCGACCGCCTCGGCGCTTGGCGCCGTCCCCTGTCCGCCGACCGTATCCATGATGCACTCCCGTTTGACGGGAGTATCGGCCCGGTGCCGGAGCCTGTCCAACGGCGTTTGCGGCCGGTCCAAAGAAAAGGGCCGCCCTCGCGGGCGGCCCCTTCGCATCGAGCGTCTGCGGGTCTTAGTAGCAGCGCTCGATCAGCACGCGGCGGTAGCCATAGGGCGTCCACCGGACGCGCGGGACGGTGTAGCAGCCGCCGCCGTAGCCGTAATCGCCGCCGTAATAGCCGACCGGGGCGTAGCCGCCGCCATAGCCGTAGCCATAGCCCGGGTAGCCATACCCGCCGTAGCCGCCATAGAGGCCGCCCGCCGCGAGGCCCAGGCCGAAGCCCGCCAGGCCGAAGCCGATGCCGCGACCGTAGCCGCCGCGATAGCTGTAACCGCGATAGCCGCCGTATCCGCCACGGAATCCGCCGTAGCCACCCCGGAACCCACCGTAACCGCCGCGGAAGCCCGCGCCACGGAAGCCGCCGAAGCCGCCGCCATGGAACCCGCCGCCGTGAAAGCCGCCGCCGAAGCCGCCGCCGTGGAATCCGCCCCCGCCGAACCCGCGGGCATCGGCGCTCACCGGCGCAAGCGCCAGGGCGCCGGCCGCCAGAAGCGTAGAACCGAGCACTGCACCCTTCATCTCACGTCTCCTAGAAATCAGAACCCCATCGCTCCTGAAACGTGCATCTGGGCGAAACGGTTCGCACGGCTTGCGCGGCAGGCGGTCACGGTCCCGTGCACGTCGGGCGACGGCCCTGCGCGAAAACCGCCGTTTTCGGGCGGCAGAGGGACGGCGCGATCCACCTGATGATGCGTTCCATGCTCCTTCGTTCGGCCTTCCTCGCGCTCGTCGCCGGCCTCGCCCTGTCTCACCCGGCCCGCGCGGCGCCTGAGGCGGGCGAGCCCTGCCGGGCGATCCAGGCCCAGGGCGAGAGCTTCACGATCTGCACCGTCGATCTGCGCAAGCGCCGCCTGCGGGTGTTCTGGCGCCGGCCGGACGGGCAGGCTTATTCCTCCCTCCAGGCGCTGGCCGAGGCGCAGGGCGCGACGCTCGCCTTCGCCATGAACGGCGGCATGTACGACAAGGATCAGGCGCCGGTCGGGCTCTATGTCGAGGACGGGCGCGAGCTGCACGGCGTCTCGACGGCGGACGGGCCGGGCAATTTCCACCTGAAGCCCAACGGCGTGTTCTACGTGAAGGGCGAGAAGGCGGGCGTGCTCGACACGCCGCGCTATCTTCGCGCCCATCTGAAGCCTGATTTCGCCACGCAATCCGGCCCGATGCTGGTGATCGAGGGGCAGATCCACCCGAAGATTTCCGCCGACGGGCCGTCGCAGAAGATCCGCAACGGCGTCGGCACCCGCGACGGGGGGCACGTGGCGGTCTTCGCCATTTCCGAGCGGCCGGTGAGCTTCGGCGCCTTCGCCCGGCTGTTCCGCGACGACCTCGGCTGCCGCAACGCCCTGTTCCTCGACGGCTCGGTGTCGAGCCTCTACGCGCCGAACCTCGGGCGCTCCGATCTCGGGCGGCCGCTGGGGCCGATGATTGGCGCGGTGGCGAAATGAGTTAGCCCACCCTCCGCCTCGGTGTCTGACCGAGAAGCCTGAACGGCGCCACCATCCCGCCCCGTCTTTGCGAGCGTCAGCGAAGCAATCCAGGGCAGCGGGCCGCTTCCGAACGTGGCGCGTCCCTGGATTGCTTCGCTGCGCTCGCAAAGACGGGGGCGGAGGCCTGTTCGCCCAGCATCCTGAGAGCGATCATCACCCTCGCCGGACTTTCGCGTCAGCCTTGCAGCTGGCGGGGTGATCGACGCCGTCGCTCGAAACGGTGGGGCGGATCGTGTAGAGGCGGGCGGGTGCCCCTCGGGGGCCCCGGTACGCGTGATGAAGACCAGCCTCGATCACCTCCCCCGCCTGCGGCAGCGGCAACTCGCCTACGTCGTGCGCGTCCTGCTGGAGGAGTTCGAGAAGAAGACCGAGCGGGGCACCCAAGCCTGGACCCGGGGCGGACGCATCCTCAAGATCGTCCTGTTCGGGTCCTTCGCCCGGGGCGACTTCGTGGATTCCCCTCAGACCGACTACCTGTCGGACTTCGACATCCTCGTCGTGGTCAACTACCCGCAACTGACGGACAAGGCCGAGTATTGGGAGGAAGCCGACGACCGGTTGCTGAGAAGGCGGATGGTCGATGAGCGTTTTCCCGAGGTTGGCTTCATCCTTCACGCCTACGCCGACGTGAACGACCAGATCGCCCGGGGGCGTCCGTTCTTCCTCAACATCGCGCGCGAGGGGATCGCCCTCTACGAGGCGAAAGGCTTTCCCCTGGCCGCGCCGGGCAAGATGCCGCCGGAGATCGTCCGCGAAGAGACGATCGGCAATTTCCAGGGCTGGCTGCCGGATGCCGAAAGCGCCCTTGAATCATTCAGACAGCTGAAGAACAACGCGCCGAAATGGGCGGCCTTCCTTGCACATCAGACGGCCGAGCACGCCTATACCTGCGTGTTGCTGACGCTGACGCTGTATGCCCCGGCCTCCCACAACATCCGCAACCTGCGCAAGAAGGCAGAGGCCCTGGTGCCGGAACTACGGGCCGTCTGGCCGGCGAACCACGGCCTCACCCGTCGCTGCTTCGAACTGATCTACCAAGCCTACATCAAGGCGCGCTACTCGAAGCACTACAAGATCACCGACGAGGAACTGACCTACAGCTTCGCCCGCCTGGACGCGCTTGTCGCCCTGGTGCGGACGGCCTGCGAGCGACACCTCGCCGGGATGGGCATCGACCCCGCCACGCTGCCGCCGCCGGTCGAGCAGCCCTTCCCGTCCGCGCACGACCCGGAGTGAGCCGCGCACGCGGCGGGATGGGTCCATGCCTTACCGCTGGCCGAAGGACGTGTCCTTGAACAGGTCCTTCAGGTGGTGCGGCTGCGAGCGCCAGTATTGCTTCGGCGCGTGTACCCGCGCGCCGAGTTCGGCCGCCGCATGCCAGGGCCAGCGGGGGTTGTAGAGCATGGCGCGGGCCAGAGAGATCGCGTCGGCCTTGCCCTCGGCCAGGATGTCCTCGGCTTGCTTCGGCTCGGTGATCAGCCCTACCGCGATGGTGGTGAGGCCGGTCTCGGCCTTGATCCGCTCGGCATAGGGCACCTGATAGCCCGGCCCGACCTTGATCGCCTGCTTGGGCGAGACGCCTCCGGTCGAGACGTGGATCGCGGGGGAGCCCGCCTTCTTCAGGGCCTGGGCGAGTTCCACCGTCTCGTCGAGGTCCCAGCCGTCCTCGACCCAATCCGTGGCGGAGACCCTGAACCAGACCGGCGAACCGGCGGGCACGACCTGCCGCACCGCATCGTAGATTTCCAGCGGGTAGCGCATCCGGTTGGCGAGGCTGCCGCCGTACTCGTCCGTGCGCTTGTTGGCGATGGGCGAGAGGAACTGGTGCAGCAGGTAGCCGTGGGCGCCGTGCAGCTCCACGGCCTCGATCCCGAGGCGCACGGCACGCTTGGCGGTGGCCACGAACTCGTCGCGCACCCGCTTCAGGTCGGCGCCGTCGAGGGCGTGCGGCGGCACCTCCCCCTCGCCGTGCGCCACCGGGGACGGCGCCTCGGTGCGCCAGCCATAGGGGTGATCCGGCGCGATCTGCTTGCCGCCGGACCAGGGGGCGTCGCTCGACGCCTTGCGGCCGGCATGGGCGATCTGGATGCAGACCGGGATCGGTGCGTATTCGCGCACCGCGCCGAGGACGCGGGCCAGCGCCCGCTCGCAGCCGTCGTTGTAGAGGCCGAGATCCCAGGCGGTGATGCGCGCCTCGGGGGAGATGGCGGTGGCTTCCAGCGTCAGCAGCCCGGCGCCCGACATGGCCAGTTGACCGAGATGCATCATGTGCCAGTCGGTCGCCTCCCCGTCGCGGGCCGAGTACTGGCACATCGGCGCGATGAGGATCCGGTTCTCCAGGGTCAGGGAATCGAGGGTGAGGGACTCGAACAGGCGTGCGGTCATGGGGTCCTCCGGCATGGGGTCAATCTGGGGCAGTGCTGCGGTGCGGCCAAGCGGCCCCATCGTCCCGAACCGGGAACCCGCCGATTGGAAGGCCTGTTTTGTGTGCGTCGCCGCGCTGCGGCGGCCCAAGCGAGCCGCCTGAGGGGGCGAGATCGCCCAGGATTCCGATCATGATGCTTCCGAGATTCACCGCTCCGTTCGTGTTCGCCGCCGGTTGTGTCGCCCTCGCGGGTGCCTCCCAGGCCCAGCCCGCCGCCTTCGGTGGGCCGAAGATGTTGATCCACGGCAATTATTGCGGGCCGGGCAACAATGCCCCCCTGCCCCCCATCGACGCCCTCGACGCGGCCTGCGCCCGTCACGATGCCTGCACTCCGCAGGGCGGGTTTCCCTCTCGCGCCTGCAACCAGCGCCTCCAGCGCGAGGCCGAGATGATCTCCCGCGATCCGCGCATCCCCGAGAAGGAGCGCGCCATGGCCGAGGTGATCGCCATGGGTGCCGGCGCCATCCCGACGAGCCCCGACAACGGCCCCACCGCCACCGGCACTCTCACCCCCGCCGCCGGCATCGGCCTGCCGAGCGACGACGACGACGCGGAGTAAGCCCTAGCCGCCGATCCCGCGGGTCCTGAGACTGTCGCCGATCTCCTCGAGGACGCTCGCGTCGTCGATGGTGGCCGGCATGGTCCAGGGCTCGTCGTCGGCAATGCGCTTCATCGTGGCGCGCAGGATCTTGCCCGAGCGGGTCTTGGGCAGGCGCGGCACGGTGAGCGCCAGCTTGAACGCCGCCACCGGCCCGATCTCCTCCCGCACCTTCGCCACGAGTTCCCGCTCGATCTCGGCGGGGTCGCGGGCGACGCGGGCCTTCAGCACGACGAACCCACAGGGCACCTCGCCCTTCAGGGCGTCGCGGATGCCGATCACCGCACATTCCGCGACGTCCGGGTGGGCGGAGAGCACCGCCTCCATGCCGCCCGTCGAGAGCCGGTGCCCGGCGACGTTGATGATGTCGTCGGTGCGGCCGAGCACGGTGATGTAGCCGTCCTCATCGATGATCCCGGCATCCGACGTGTCGTAATAGCCGGGGAAGGTGGTGAGGTAGCTCTCGCGCATCCGCTCGTCCGAGCCCCACAGGGTCGGCAGGCAGCCGGGCGGCAGGGGCAGGCGGATCGCGATGGTGCCCATCGTGCCCGCCGGCACCTCCTTGCCGCCCTCGTCGAGGACGCGCACGTCGTAGCCCGGCATCGGCACGCAGGTGCTGCCGCGCTTCACCGGCAGGAGGCCGAGGCCGACCGGGTTGCCGGCGATGGGCCAGCCGGTCTCCGTCTGCCACCAATGGTCGATGACCGGCCGGTCGAGCACCCGCTCGGCCCAGGCGACGGAATCCGGGTCCGCCCGCTCGCCCGCCAGGAACAGGGAGCGGAAGGCCGACAGATCGTGGCGTCCGACCAGCTCGCCCTGCGGGTCCTCCTTCTTGATGGCGCGCAAAGCTGTCGGCGCCGTGAACAGGCACACGACCTTGTGTTCCTCCAGCACCCGCCAGAACGCGCCGGCATCCGGCGTGCCCACCGGCTTGCCCTCGTAGAGCACCGTCGTGCAGCCGTGCAGCAGCGGCGCGTAGACGATGTAGCAATGCCCGACGACCCAGCCGATGTCGGAGGCGCAGAAATAGGTCTCGCCGGGGGCGACGCCGTAGAGGTTCGGCATCGACCACGCGAGCGCCACGAGGTAGCCGCCCGTGTCGCGCACCACGCCCTTCGGCTTGCCCGTCGTGCCCGACGTGTAGAGGACGTAGAGGGGGTCCGTGGCCGCCATGCTCACGCAGCCGGCGTGCTTCCCCGCCGCCCGCGCGGCCTCCATCGTCCCGGCCCAGTCGTGGTCGCGGGCGGGGTCGAGGTCGGCCCGGCATTGCGGGCGCTGGAAGATCAGGCAGGCCGAGGGCTTGTGCGCGGAGGCCGCGATGGCCGCATCAAGGAGCGGCTTATAGGCGACGACCCGGTTCGGCTCGATGCCGCAGGAGGCGGCGAGCACCACCTTCGGCTGCGCGTCCTCGATGCGCTTGGCGAGCTCGTTGGCCGCGAAGCCGCCGAACACCACCGAATGCACCGCGCCGAGCCGGGCGCAGGCCAGCATCCCGACCATCGCCTCGGGCACCATCGGCATGTAGATCACCACCCGGTCGCCCTTGCCGACGCCGAGGTCGGTGAGCACGGCGGCGAGCGTCGCCACCTCGTCGCGCAAGGCGCCGTAGGTGATCGTCCGCTTGGTGCCGGTGACGGGCGAATCGTGGATGATCGCGACCTGGTCGCGGCGGTCGGATTCTGCGTGCCGGTCGACGGCGTTGTAGCAGGCGTTGAGCCGGCCATCCGGGAACCAGCGCCCGTAGGGGCCCTGGGCTCCATCGAAGGCGCGCTCCGGCGCGTGGTCCCAGGCGATGGCGCGGGCGGCGTCCAGCCAGAATGATTCGGGATCGCGCGCGGCGGCGGCGTGGGTTTCGGCGTAGCGGCTCGCGGGCATGGCGTGTCCTCGGGGTCGTGCGACGGTCTTCCGCCGTCTCGCGCCGAGCTTACCAGATCGCCGGCCGCACCGTCATCGGTGTCGCCCCTGGACCTTCGGGCATGAAAAAGCCGCGCCGTCCTGTGGGGAGCGGCGCGGCCTGCCTTGGCCTATCGTATGGGTGTCAGTGCAAGGTGCCGTTGGCTTGCAGCCTGTTCATCTCATCCTTGAGGTGAAGTTTTCGGCGCTTGAGTTCCGCTATCTGCTGGTCGCTTGCCGAGGGCCTGTGGATGGCCTCCTGAATCTCGCGCTCGAGGGCTTCGTGCTTGCGGGCGAGTTGGCTCAGATGCGTCTGCAGCGACATGAGGCGAATCTCCTGTCATTGTTCTGACACGGGCAGACTGACACAGGTTCGCGGGCCTGTCGAAGCGTTTTCGCTGGGCAACCTTTCGCAAGGGTTGCTCCAGCGCTTGCCCACCGCCGAGGCGTGACGCATGCTTCTGACCTTCGAAGGGGTTTCGGTTTTCCAGGGTGCGATGGCGGCTGAGTCGGGTGAGAACGGGCAGTCCGATCTGGAATCGGAACTGGTCCGGCTTCGCGAGGAGCATCGCGATCTCGACGGCGCCATCGAGGCGCTGGAGCAGAGCGTGGCGGGGGATCAGCTGCAGATCCAGCGGCTGAAGAAGCGCAAGCTCACCCTGCGGGACCGGATCTCCCACATCGAAGACGTGCTGACGCCGGACATCATCGCCTGAGAGCGGTGGGTCGGCAGCCGTCCCGCCTTGCGGTCCGCGTTCTGCGCGGTTAAGCGCCCTCTTTTGCTGGGACCACGCATGTCGGCGCCACCCGTCGCGATCATCATGGGCAGCCAGTCGGACTGGGCGACCATGTGCCATGCCGCGCAGACCCTGGATGCGCTGGCGATCCCCTACGATGCCCGCATCGTCTCCGCCCACCGCACGCCCGACCGGCTCGTCGCCTTCGCCAAGGGCGCGCGCGGGGACGGGTTCAAGGTGGTGATCGCGGGGGCCGGCGGCGCGGCGCACCTGCCGGGCATGGCCGCCGCCATGACGAGCCTGCCGGTCTTCGGCGTCCCCGTCGAATCGAAGGCCCTCTCGGGGCAGGACAGTCTGCTCTCCATCGTGCAGATGCCGGCGGGCGTGCCGGTGGGCACCCTCGCCATCGGCCGGGCCGGGGCGGTGAACGCCGCGCTGCTCGCCGCCGCCGTGCTGGCGCTCTCGGACGAGGCGCTGGCGGACCGCCTCGACGCATGGCGCGCGGCGCAGAGCGCATCCGTGGCCGAACGGCCGGAGACTCAAGGACAGTGACGCAGAACGCGATTGCCCCCGGCGCGGTGCTCGGGATCGTCGGCGGCGGACAGCTCGGCCGCATGATCGCCCTCGCGGCGGCGAACCATGGGCTGAAGGTCCATGTCTACGCCCCCGATGCCGACAGCCCGGCCTTCGACGTGGCCGCCCGCACCACCTGCGCCGCCTATGACGACGAGGCGGCGCTCGCGGCCTTCGCGGCGTCGGTGGATGTCGTGACCTACGAGTTCGAGAACATCCCCCGCGCCACCGCCGAGGTGCTGGCCCGCCACGCGCCGCTCCACCCGAACGCCGAAGCCCTGGCGACGACGCAGGACCGGCTCTCGGAGAAGGAATTCATCAATCGGCTCGGCATCCCCACGGCGCCGTTCCGGCCCGTGGACACCCCCGACGACCTCGCCCGCGCCCTGGAGACGATCGGCCTGCCGGCGGTGCTGAAGACCCGCCGCTTCGGCTACGACGGCAAGGGCCAGCGCATCATCCGCGAGCCCGGCGAGGGCGACCGCAACGCGATCTTCGCCGAGTTCGGCGGCGCGCCGCTGATCCTCGAAGGCTTCGTGCCCTTCGAGCGCGAGGTCTCGGTGGTGGCCGCGCGCGGCGCCGACGGCAGCTTCGCCGCCTTCGACCTCTGCGAGAACGAGCACCGCAACCACATCCTGGCCTTCACGCGGGTGCCGGCCGAGGGCGTCTCCCCCGAGACGGCGCAGGAGGCGTTCCGCATCGCCCGCGCCATCGCGGACGCCCTCGACTATGTCGGGGTGCTGGCGGTGGAGATGTTCCTCGTGCGCGAGGGCGGCGAGCGGCTCGTGGTCAACGAGATCGCGCCGCGCGTCCACAATTCCGGGCATTGGACCATCGAGGGCGCGCTGTCTTCGCAGTTCGAGCAGCACGTCCGCGCCGTCTGCGGCTGGCCGCTCGGCAGCGCGGCCCGCGTCGGCGGCCTGCCCTGCGAGATGGAGAACCTGATCGGCGATCAGGTCGAGGCGTGGCGCGCGCTCCTCGCGGAGCCCGGCGCGCACCTGCACCTCTACGGCAAGGGCGAGGCCCGCCCCGGCCGCAAGATGGGCCACGTCACCCGCCTCAAGGGCTGATTTCACCCATCCCGGTTGCGGCCCGCGCGCCACACCCGTCCGCCGGAAGAGCCGGCGGGCGGCGCGATTGCGCGGCCCGGCGGCGGGGGGCCATACCTTCGCCACATCCCGCCGCTTCCAACCGTTCCAGGGTTCGCCCGGCTGCGATCGGGCGGCCCGGCTTAAGGGGGCATTCACCGCGTTGCGCGACGTTGCGCGCGGGTTGCCGGAACCGGGCGCGATGCGCCGGCGCGGACAGGACTAGGGGCGGGGCACCGTGCGGGGCGCGGCGGCTCCCGGGAGAATGGGGCGATGACGCAACGCAACGGGCTCGTGAAGGCCGCGCTGGTCGGCGCGGCGGTGGTCGCGGCTGCGGGGCTGGCGGGCTGCGAGACCGTGGGTTCGGCCGCGGGCGCGCGCCAGTACGCGGTGCTGGAAACGGATACGACGGGGGCGACGACGAGCAACATCGCCTCGCTCAGCGAAGTGGTGCAGCGGAACCCGAACGACGCTGCTGCCTACACGACCCGCGGCGCGGCCTATGCCCGCGCGGGCCAGTTCAGCGAGGCGATCAACGACTTCACGAAGGCGATCCAGCTCGATCCGAACTCGGCCTCGGCCTACAACAACCGGGCGCTGGCCCTGCGCCAGACCGGCCGCAACGACGCCGCCCTGCAGGATTTCTCGAAGGCGATCAGCGCCGATCCGAATTACGGCCCGGCCTATATCGGTCGTGCCAACGTGGAGCGGGCGCAGGGCAACCTCGACGGCGCCCTCAACGACCTCAACGTCGCGATCCGCCTGAGCCCCGAATCGGCCGAGGCGTACCACGCGCGCGGTCTGGTGAAGCAGAAGCAGGGTCTCGACACCCAGGCCATCGCCGATTTCGACGCGGCCATCGACCGGAACCCCTTCGTCTCGGCGCCCTACGCCGCGCGCGGCCAGAGCCTGATCGCCACGAACCAGTATCCGAAGGCGATTGAAGACTACAACGCGGCGCTCAACGTGAACAACAAGGACGCCACGTCCTGGGCCTATCGCGGCCTCGCCTACGAGAAGTCCGGCCAGCGCAAGGAAGCGCTCGACAATTACCAGCGCGCCGCGACCATCGACCCGGGCAACGGCGTCGCGAAGTCGGGCCTCGCCCGCGTGCAGGGCGGTTTGGGTTCGGTGTTCAACTGACGCCCCGGAGGACGTGAGGGGCTGCCCCCTCACGCCGCCAGCAGGCCGTCCTCCGCGTCGGTGATCGTCCGCATGTGATGCGGGGTGTCGCCGAGCTGCGTCGCGATCATCGCGAGGCGCTTGAAGTGGTGGGCGCCGAGATATTCCATCGTCATGCCGATGCCGCCGTGCAACTGCACCGCCTCCTGGCCGAGGGCACGGCAGGCGGTGTTGATGCGGATCTTCACCGCCGCCAGCGCCGCCGCGCGGGCCGCCGGATCGTCCGACTCCACCATCATCGCGGCGTAGAGCGCCATGGAGCGGGCCTGCTCCAGCTCGATCAGCATGTCGACGGCCCGGTGCTGCAGCGCCTGGAAGGCGCCGATGGAGGTGCCGAACTGCGTGCGCGTCTTCAGGTACTCGACGGTGAGCCGGTGCAGGGTCTCCATCGAGCCCACCGCCTCGGCGGCCAGCGCCGCGATGCCGTGCTCGACCACCCGTTCCAGCAGGGGCAGGCCCGCCTCCGGGTCGCCCAGCACCGCGTCGGCCGGGACTGACACGTCGGAGAACGAGACCTCCGCTGCCCGGCCGCCATCCTGGGCCGGATAGGCCGTCACGCTCACGCCGGCCGCGTCGGCGGGCACGAGGAACAGGCCGATCCCGCTCCGGTCGCGCCGCTCGCCGGACACGCGCGCCGAGACCACGATCAGCCCGGCCGCGTCGGCGTTCGGCACGACGGATTTGGCGCCGTTCAGCATGAACCCGTCACCGCTGCGGCGGGCGGTGGTGGCTACGTCGAAAAGGTCGTAGCGCGATTGCCGCTCGGTATGGGCCAGGGTGAGCCGCAGGGTGCCGTCCACGAGGCCTGGGATGTACCGCTCCTTCTGCGCCGCGCTGCCACCGAGGCGCAGGGCGGTGCTGCCGAGGACGACCGAGGCGAGCAGCGGCTCCACCACGAGGTTGCGGCCCACCGCCTCCATGACGAGCATGGTCTCCACCGGCCCGCCGCCGAACCCGCCCTCCTCTTCCGTGAAGGGCAGGCCGGGAATGCCGAGCTCGACGAATGTCTGCCAGTTCGCCTCGGGGAAACCGAGGGGGGCGCCGGCGTGCTTCTGCCGGGTCTCCAGCGCGGGATAGAGGTCGGCGCAGAGCCGCTCGACGCTGTCGCGCAGGAGCGACTGATCCTCGTTCAGGTCGAAATCCATGCCGATCTCCCGTCAGAGCCCCAGGATACCCTTGGCGATCACGTTGTGCTGGATCTCGTTCGACCCGCCGTAGATCGAGACCTTGCGGTTGTTGAAGTAGCTCGGCGCGGCGGCATCGACCCAGTCGAACCCGCCCGGCAGGTCGTTGGCGCCCTGCCCCCGCGCCGGGGCGGCGAGCGCGAAGGGGCCGGCGAGTTCGAGGAGCAGTTCGGTCGCCGCCTGCTGCAATTGCGAGCCCCGGATCTTCAGGAGCGAGGAGGCCGGATCGGGCTCGACGGAATCCGCCCGGCCCTGCTTGGCGGCGACCCGCATCTGCGTGATCTCCAGGGCCTTCAGCTCCACCTCGACGCCGGCGACGCGGGCGCGGAAATCGCGGTCGTCCCACATCGTGCCCGCCCCCGCCGGCATCTCGCGGGCGAGGCGCTTGATGCGGGTGATCCGCTCCTTGGTGAGGCCGATCCGGGCGATGCCGGTGCGCTCGTTGGCGAGCAGGAACTTGGCGTAGTCCCAGCCCTTGTTCTCCTCGCCGACGAGGTTCTCCACGGGCACCCGCACCGCGTCGAAGAACACCTCGTTGACCTCGTGCCGGCCCTCCAGGGTGATGATCGGGCGCACGGTGATGCCGGGCGTCTTCATGTCGATGAGCAGGAAGGAGATGCCCCGCTGCTTCTTCGCCTCGAAATCGGTGCGCACCAGGCAGAAGATCCAGTCCGCGTGCTGGCCCAGCGTCGTCCAGGTCTTCTGGCCGTCCACGATGTAATGGTCGCCGTCGCGCACGGCCTTCGTCTTGAGGGAGGCGAGGTCGGACCCCGCACCGGGTTCGGAAAAACCCTGGCACCACCAGTCGTCGAGGTTGGCGGCGCGGGGCAGGAAGCGTTCCTTCTGGTCCTGCCGTCCGAAGGTCGCGAGCACGGGGCCGAACATGTAGCAGTTGAACTGCTGCGGTAGGGGCACCGCCGCCTGGAACAGCTCTTCCGTGTAGATGTAGCGTTGGACCGTGGTCCAATCCCGCCCGCCCCATTCCTTGGGCCAATGCGGCACCGCCCAGCCCTTGGCGTTCAGGATGCGCTGGCTGGTGACGATGTCCTCCTTCGAGAGGCCACGCCCCTCGGAGACCTTGCGCCGGATCTCGGCCGGGATCTTCTCCCGGCAGAAGCTGCGGACCTCGTCGCGGAAGGCGACTTCCTCGGGGGTGAAGCGGAGATCCATGGATCAGCCTCCGATCTCGAACAGGCCGGCACAGCCCTGGCCGCCCGCGACGCACATGGTGACGATGGCGTAGCGCGCGCCCCGGCGGCGGCCTTCCAGCAGGGCGTGGCCGACGAGGCGGGCGCCGGACATGCCGAACGGATGGCCGATGGCGATGGCGCCGCCGTTGACGTTGACGCGTGCCGGGTCGATCCCGAGCCGGTCGCGGCAATAGACGGATTGCGAGGCGAAGGCCTCGTTCAACTCCCACAGGTCGATGTCGGCGACTGTGAGCCCGTGGCGGTCGAGCAGGCGCGGCACGGCGAAGACCGGGCCGATGCCCATCTCCTCCGGCGAACAGCCCGCCGAGGCGAAGCCCCGGAAGGTGCCGAGCGGGGTCAGACCGCGCCGCGCCGCCTCGTCGGCGGCCATCAGCACGCAGGCCGACGCCCCGTCCGAGAGCTGGCTCGCATTCCCGGCGGTGATGAAGGCGCCCTCCCCGCGCACGGGCTTCAGCTTGGCGAGGCCGTCGAGGGTGGTGTCGGGGCGGTTGCCCTCGTCCTTGGCGAGCCGCGTCTCGACCTGCCGCGTCTCCCCGGTCGCCTTGTCGGTGACGGCCATGACCGCGCTCATCGGCACGATCTCGTCCTCGAACAGACCGGCCTCCTGCGCAGCCGCCGTGCGGCGCTGGCTTTCCAGGGCGAAGGCGTCCTGCGCCTCCCGCGAGACGCCGTAGCGTGCGGCCACGATGTCGGCGGTCTCGATCATCGGCATGGCGATGGCGGGGAGATGCGCGTCGAGCCACGCGTTGCGGGTGAGTTCGCGCTGCACATGCGGCTGGACGAGGCTGATCGACTCGACCCCGCCCGCCACGGCGACGGGAACGCCGTCGAGCACGATGCGCCGCGCAGCCGAGGCGATGGCTTCCAGCCCTGAGGCGCAGAAGCGCGAGACCGTGACCCCCGCCGAGGCGACGGGCACCCCGGCGATGAGCGAGGCGCGGCGGGCGACGTTGCCGCCTGTCGAGGCCTCCGGGTAGCCGCAGCCGAGCACCACCTCCTCCACCGCCTCCGGTTCGAGCCGGGCGCGGTCGAGGGCGGCGCGGATCGCGTGGGCGGCGAGGTCGGCGCCGTGGGTCTGATTGAACGCGCCCCGTTGGGCCTTGCCGATCGGCGTGCGCGCGGTGGAGACGATGACAGCGTCGGTCATGCGTGCGCCTTCCAATCGGCGAAGCGGCCGCCCTCGGCGGCGAGGCGCTTCAGGAGGGGGGCGGGCTCCAAGCTGTCGTCGCCGGACTCGTCGGCGAAGCGGCTAAGGTCGGCGGCGATCCTGTCGAGGCCGACCCCGTCGGCCCAGTGCATCGGACCGCCGCGCCACGCAGGCCAATTGTAGCCGTTGATCCAGATCGTATCGATGTCGCCGGGCCGGGCCGCGATGCCCTCATCGAGGATGCGGGCGCCCTCGTTGACCATCGGGTACATCAGCCGCGCGATGATCTCGTCGGTGGTGAAGCGGCGGCGGGTGATGCCGTGCTCGGCGGAGACCCGCTCGATCAGCGTCTCCACCTCCGGGTCGCGGGTGCCGGTGCGGGCGCCCTCGGGATAGAGGTAGAAGCCGCGCCCGGTCTTCTGGCCGTAGCGGCCCATCTCGGCCAGCGAATCCGCGACCGGGGCCCGCCCGCCGAAATCCTTGCGGGAGCGCCAGCCGATATCGAGCCCGGCGAGGTCGCTCATGGCGTAGGGCCCCATGCGGAAGCCGAACTCCGTCACGGCGGCGTCGATCTCGTGCGGAAGCGCGCCTTCGAGCAACAGCCGTTCGCCGGCCTTGCTGCGCTTCTCCAGGATGCGGTTGCCGACGAAGCCGAAGCACACGCCGACCGCCACGGGCAGCTTGTTGAGGCGCCGCCCGAGGTCGAGGGCGGTGGCCAGCGCGTCCGGCGCGGTCTTCTCCGCGCGGACCACCTCCACGAGGCGCATGACGTTGGCCGGGCTGAAGAAGTGCATCCCGAGCACGTCCTGCGGCCGGCTCGTCACGGCGGCGATGGCGTTCACGTCGAGATAGGAGGTGTTGGTGGCCAGGATCGCGCCGGGCTTCGCGATCCGGTCGAGTTCGGTGAAGATCGTGCGCTTGACGCCCATCTCCTCGAAGGCCGCCTCGATCACGATGTCGGCCTCCGCCGCATGGGCGAGGCCGACCGCCCCGGTGATGCGGTTGATGCGGGCATCGCGCTCCGTCTCGGTAATGGAGCCGCGCTTGGCCGAGCCGGCATAAAGGCCGCGCACCCGGTCGAGCCCCTGGCCCAGCGCGCCCTGCTCGGTCTCGATCACCGTGACGGGGATGCCGGCATTGGCGAAGCACATGGCGATGCCGCCGCCCATCGTGCCGGCGCCGATCACGGCGGCGCGGGCGATCTCCCGGCGGGGCGTGTCCTTCGGCAGGCCCGGCACCTTCGCCGCCTCGCGCTCCGCGAAGAAGGCATGGCGCAGGGCTTTCGAGCGGGGATCGTCCACAAGGGCGCGGAATTCCTCGCGCTCGGCGGCCACCGCTGCGTCGAACGGCTTCTCGAACGCGCCGCGCACGGCGCGCACCAGGGCGGCGACGTTGGTGGCGTTCGGGTCGCGCTTCAGCGCCTCGCTGGCCTTGGCCTCGAAGGCCTCGCGGGCGGATTCCGTCAGGGGCTCGTCCCGGTCGCGGGCGCGGGGCAACCGGCTGGCATCGGCCAACTCGCGGGCATGAACCCGCGCCGCCTCCACGAGGTCGCCGAGTTCCACCTTGTCCACGAAGCCGAGTTCGGCGGCCCGGCCGGCGCTCACCGGCTCGCCGGTCAGCATCATGACGAAGGCGGGGACCGGGCCGATCAGGCGCGGCAGGCGCTGAGTACCGCCCGCGCCGGGGATGAGCCCGAGCTTGATCTCCGGCAGGCCGAGCTTCGCCCCCGGCGCGGCGAGCCGCGCGTGGCAGGCGAGCGCCAGTTCGAGCCCGCCGCCGAGCGCCGCGCCGTTGATGGCGGCGACCACCGGCTTCGGGGCGGCGTCCAGCCGGGCCAGGATGTCGGGCAGGATCGGCGATTGCGGGGGCTTGCCGAACTCGCTGATGTCGGCCCCGCCGACGAACAGCTTGCCCTCGGCCGCCAGCACGACGGCGCGCACGGATTCGTCCACGAGGACTTCGGCCAGGGCGGCATCGAGCCGGGCGCGGAGTTCGGCGCCGAGCGCGTTGACGGGCGGGTTGGAGAGGGTGAGCACGGCGATGCCGCCGTGGTCGTCACGCTTGATCATCGGGCCCTCCCTGTTCCGCTGTGCGGAATGTCGTTCTGCATTTCCGCCAGGGTGGCCGGTTGGGGACCGGCCTGTCAAGGCGTGGAAGGTTTGGAACGCAACACCGTCTCGGCTGGCGGAACGGGCCGAGGGACCCGGTTTGACAGGCTCGGCGGGGCTATGCGAACCCTTCCGCCGCCGCGAGACGGGGTTCAACCCGTGGCGGTCCGTTGCGGTTGCGCGGCCCCTTCGGAGGTCGCCAGGGAGGAGACCCGCGTGAAGAGCCGGATGCCCGTTTCGCGCCGTCCGATGCCGGGAGACCGGCCGTGAGCGACGCGCTCGTCCCCTCCGCCGCCGAGGCGAGGCTTCCGCCTGTCCTGCGAGGCCGGCTCGCCCTGCCGGTCATCGCCTCGCCGATGTTCATCGTCTCGGGGCCGGACCTCGTGATCGCGCAATGCCTCGCGGGCGTTGTCGGGGCGTTCCCGGCGCTGAACGCGCGGCCTCAACCCGTCCTCGACGAGTGGCTGACGCGGATCACCACCACGCTCCGTGAAGCCCAGGCCGCCGACCCCTCGCGCAAGGTCGCGCCCTTCGCGGTGAACCAGATCGTCCACGCCTCGAACGACCGGCTGGCGCAGGATGTCGAGGCCTGCGTGCGCCACGCGGTGCCGATCATCATCACCAGCCTGCGGGCGCCGGATGCGGTGATCAAGCCGGTCCACGCCTATGGCGGGGTGGTGTTCCACGACGTGATCTCCGTCCGCCACGCCGAGAAGGCGCTGGAGGCGGGGGTCGACGGGCTGATCCTCGTCTGCGCCGGGGCCGGCGGTCATGCGGGCACGCTCTCGCCCTTCGCCCTGGTCTCGGAGGTGCGCCGCTTCTACGACGGGCCGATCATCCTGTCGGGGGCCATCGCCACGGGCTCGGCGATCCTCGCCGCGCAGGCGATGGGCGCCGACCTCGCCTATATGGGCACCCGCTTCATCGCCACGCAGGAGGCGAACGCGGCGCCGGGCTACCGGGAGATGATCACCGGCTCTTCGGCCACCGACATCCTCTACACGCCCTATTTCACCGGCGTGCCGGGCAATTACCTGACGCCGAGCATCGTCAAGTCCGGGCTCGACCCGAACGCCCTGCCGGAGCGCGACAAGACCGCGATGAACTTCGGCAGCGCCCAGGTGAAGGCGTGGCGGGACGTGTGGGGCGCCGGCCAGGGCGTCGGCAGCATCGACGACGCGCCCCCCACCGCCGACCTCGTCGCCCGCCTCGCGCGGGAATACGCCGAGGCGAAGGCCCGGCTCGCGGGATGAGCGACCTCGCCGCGGAAGAGGCCGGAGAGGACCGCCACTTCGTGACGGCGCTGGCCCGGGGCCTGTCCGTGCTCGCCTGTTTCGGGCCGGGGCGGACGAGCCTCGCCAACCACGACATCGCCGAGGCCTGCGGCCTGCCGCGCTCCACGGTCTCGCGGCTGACCCACACCCTGACCCGCCTCAACTACCTGCAACACCTGCCGGAATCGGGCCGCTACCGGCTGGGCACGGCGACCATCGCCCTGTCCTCGGCGGCGCTGGGCGGGCTCGACGTGCGCGCCATCGCCCGGCCGGCCCTGCGGGCGGTGGCCGAGGCGGCGAACGCCTCCGTGGGGCTCGGCGTCCGCGACGGGTTGAGCATGCGCTACGTCGATTGCCATCGCGGCCCGGCGGCCATCGCGCTGAACCTCGACACCGGCTCGCGGATCTCGCTCGCCCGCAGCGCCATGGGCCGGGCCTATGTCGCGGTCTGCCCCGAGCGGGAGCGCGAGCGGATCTACGAGGACCTGAAATCCCTCGACCCGGTGGCGTGGCCGAAGCTGCGCGCCGGGCTCGACCGGGCCGTGCGGGAGCACCGGGAGATCGGCTGCTGCACCTCCTTCGGCGAGTGGCAGGAGACCGTCTGCGCCATCGCCGTGGGGTTCGACCCCGGCGGCGGCCTGCCGGCGATGTCGGTGAATTGCGGCGCCCCCTCGGTGATCACCGACGGGCGCTTCCTGATGGAGGTGGCCCGTCCGCTGCTGATCGAGGCCGTGCGCGGCCTCGACGGCGTGATGGGCGCTTGAGGATGACGCGATGCTGTTCGACCCCGACGACCTGCCGCTGACCGGCATCCGCGTCCTCGACCTGTCGCGGGTGCTCGCCGGGCCGTGGTGCG
Organism: Methylobacterium litchii; assembly: GCF_038442315.1. Classification (NCBI taxonomy): domain Bacteria; kingdom Pseudomonadati; phylum Pseudomonadota; class Alphaproteobacteria; order Hyphomicrobiales; family Methylobacteriaceae; genus Methylobacterium; species Methylobacterium litchii. The sequence continues at coordinate 116,537 of NZ_JBBXMY010000003.1, forward strand.
CGCAGGTGCTGGGCGATTTCGGCGCCGACGTGATCAAGGTCGAGCACCCGGAGCGGGGGGACGACACCCGCGACTGGGGCGTGCGCACGACGCCGGGCAACACCTCGTATTTCGACAGCGTGAACCGCAACAAGCGCTCCATCGGCGTCGATCTCGCCGCCCCGGAGGGCCTCGCCCTGGTGAAGGCGATGGCCAGCGACAGCGACGTGCTGGTGCAGAACTTCAAGACCGGCGGCGCCGACCGGCTCGGCCTCGGCTACGACGCGCTCAGCGCCGAGAACCCGGGCCTGATCTACTGCTCGGTGGCGGGCTACGCCTCGGACGGGTCCGAGGCGACGCGGCCGGGCTACGACCTCGTCGTGCAGGGCGAATCGGGGGTGATGGCCCTGAACGGCGAGCAGGGCGGGCCGCCCCTCAAGTTCGGCGTGGCGGCGGTGGACCTGTTCACCGGCCAATACGCGGCGCAGGCGGTGATCGCGGCGCTCTACCAGCGGGAGCGCACCGGCAAGGGCCGCAGGATCGACCTCGCGCTGTTCGACAGCGGGGTCTCGCTGACCTCGTATTACGGGCTCGAATCCCTGGCGCAGGGCTTCGATTCGCCCCGCTACGGCAACGCCCACCCCTCCATCGTGCCCTACGGCGTGTTCGAGGCGGGCGACGGGCCGCTGGTCATCACGGTGGGCAACAACGGCCAGTACCGGCGCTTCTGCGAGGGGGTGCTGAACCGGCCCGACCTCTGCGCCGACCCGCGCTTCGCGACCAATCTCGACCGCTCGAAGAACCGCGCCGCCTTCGTGCCGGTGCTGGATGCCGAGCTCGCCAAATGGACCCGCCGCGATCTCATCGCGCGGCTGCGGGAATGCGGCATCCCCTGCGGCGAGGTGACGGGCCTGCGCGAGGCGCTGCTCGGCGAGCGGGCGAAGGAGGCCGGGCTGATCGTTTCCGGTGAGACCGGCGGCAATGTCATCGCCCCGACCTACCGCCTCGACGGGCGGCGCCTGCCCGTCCGCCGGATGCCGCCCGATCTCGGCGGGTCCACCGCCGAGATCCTGGAGGAGCGCCTGGGCCTCGGGGCGGCCGAGTGCGAAGCGCTGAAGGCGAAGGGCGTGGTGCGCTAGCGCCGCGTTCCCCAGCGGGAGCCCATGGGGCTGCTGCCGGCATCGGCGCCGATGGCCGGGCCGGCGGCGCGCTCGGGGCGGTGGGTCGAGGGAGCAGCCATCGGCTCCGGGGCGATCATGTCCGGCACGCCGGCCTGGGCCTCGGTGCCGCGCCCTTCCGCGAACTGGCCCGCCTTGCGGAAGGTCCAGAGGTAGCCCGGCACCACGGCCTCGGCGGCGGTCGGCACGATGCCGAACGCCTCGATGCTGCGGCCTTCCGCCTTCGCCGCGTCGGAGACGACGTTGTCGGTCTGGAGCAGGATCACCTGATCGCGGGTGAGCTTCAGCTCGTCCGGCAGCATCCCGAGCGTCAGGGTGTTCACGATCTCCAGCGCCCGCGCCTGGATCTTGGCGATGGGCAGCGGCAGGTCGAGAACGAGGCGGCTGCGCTGGATGGTCTTCAGCATGTAGCGGACGAGGTGGTCGAGGGTCGCGACCTCGGGCCCGCCGAGTTCGTAGACCCTGCCCCCGGCGACATGCCCGTCCACCGCCTTGGCGACGGCCTCGGCCACGTCACCGACGAAGACCGGCTGGAAGCGCGTCTGCGCGCCGGCGAGCGGCAGCACCGGCAGGGCGCGGGCGAGGCCGGCGAAGCGGTTGAAGAAGCTGTCGCCCGGTCCGAAGATCAGCGACGGGCGCAGGATGATCGCGTCCGGGCAGGCGGCGACCACCTTGGCCTCGCCCTCCGCCTTGGTGCGGGCATAGGCCGAGGGCGAGTCCGCATCGGCGCCGATGGCCGAGACCTGGATCATCCGCGCGCCGTTGGCGGCGGCGGCGCGGGCGATGGCACCCGCCCCGTCCGCCTGGAGCCGCGCGAAGCGCTGCGGCCCGCTCTCCTGCAGGATGCCGACGAGGTTGATGACCACGTCCGACCGCTCGACGGCGCGGGTGATCGAATCCGGGTAGCGCAGGTTCGCCTGCACGGCGACGATCTGGCCGACCTTGCCGAGCGGCTGGAGGAACAGGGCGAGGTCCGGCCGCCGCACCGCGACGCGGATCCGGTAGCCGCGCTTGGCGAGCGCCCGGACGACGTGGCGGCCGAGGAAGCCGGAACCGCCGAAGATCGTCACGAGCTGCGTGTCGGGGCGCCGCGCCGGCCCGGCGGGCGTCTCGTGCTGCGGGTCGAGATGCGTTTCCTGGCCGGTCATCACCGTCGTCTCGGGCTCCTTGCAGTGCGGAAGAAACACTGCCGGGGCCTCCTTAGCCCAACCTGGCGCCGCAGGGGAGAGGCGAGGACCGCGCGCGGTGATGTGATGAGCCGATCCGTCTCCGCCGGGGAACGACGGGGCGGCGCGGACATTCCCCCGCTCTCACCCAGGTCGCTTGCAGGGAATGCGATGATGTTCGGGATGCTCGCCTCGGCCGTGGTCGCCGTGTTCGGACTGCTCGTGGCGCTGGGGCGTATCGGCCACCCGATCGACGATCAGGCGGTGTCGCCCTTCGGATGGAGCATCCTGACGGTCGGGGCCGCCCTGTTCGTGCTGTTCGCCTTCCGCCGCTTCAGCGCCGCGCGCGGAAACCGCCCGGCCTGATTCGGATGCGGAGTTCAGGCCGCGCGGACGCGGGGACGGGCCTCGCCGCCCACGGCGTGGAGGTCCGCATTCCGCGCGCCCACCACCACCGATTGATGTTCGCGGGCGATGAAGGCGCTCGGCATTTCGGCCTGCATGTCCGCTTCCATGGCGTGCAGAGTCGTATCGGAATGGGCCGGATGCAGGTGGATGATCGCCACCGATTTCACCCCGGCGGCGTGGGCGAGCTCGACGCCCTTCTGCCACGTGGAATGGCCCCAGCCCCGGCAGGTCGGATATTCGCAATCCGTGAACATGCCGTCGTAGACCATCAGGTCCGCGCCCGCGACGAACTCCGCCAGGGCCGGGTCCGGCCACGGGTCGCGGTGCTCGATGTCGCTGATGATGCAGAGGCGCCGGCCGTTATGGTCGAATCGGTAGCCCACCGACCCCTGCGGGTGGTTGAGCAGGATCGTGTCCACGCGCGTCCCGTCCTCGAAGACCAGCGGCTCGCCGGCCTTGAACCCGTGATGGCTGAACGTGCAGCACAGGGCGTCGAGTGTAATCGGGAACAGCGGCGGCGCGAACAGCCTGTCGAGGGCCTCGCTCGCCGACTGGCCGTCGAGGTTGCCGCACCACGTGCGGATGGTGCGGTTGCAGTCCAGCACCGCCGGCTTGAAGAAGGGCAGGCCCGCCGTGTGGTCGAGATGAAGGTGGCTGAACAGCAGGTCCACCCGCTGCGGCAGGTCGGTCCGATGGTTCTGGCCGAGGTTGTACAGGCCCGAGCCGGCGTCGATCACGAACAGGCGTTCGCCGCAGCGGACCTCCAGGCACGGGGTGCTTCCGCCGAACTCGGCGTATTGCGGCCCGCTGACCGGGGTCGACCCACGGACGCCCCAGAACCTGAGGACGAGGTCGTCGTTCGCTGTGCCCGGAAGGGGCACGGGATCCTGGGACATGGTGATCACTTCGGACGGACCTTCCCGACCGCAACAAGGATCGGATCTCCGTCGTCGTTCCAGAGAAAAAGGGCGAAGTCCGGCAGAAGTCCGTTACAGGACTACCGTTTCGTCCCTGATGGACAATGAATTGGGGAATGTAACCGCGCCGCGATGTGCGGGCGCACACACGGGGCCGGCTCCGAGCCCGGCCTTCTCACAGGTCAGCCATGAAATTGGGGCCGGGCGCTGAAGCTTTGCCGGGCAATGACTTATTCCGCCGCACCGCGCGTCAGAGCGGGGCCGCCGAGGCGACGAGGCCGGGCCGGCTGAGTCGCGGCTCGCCATCCTGGCCGAGAGTGTCGCGCAAAAGACGCGGCAGGCTGTCGGCGTAGCGGGTCTCGAATGGGTCGGCGAGGCGGGCGAGGGAATCGCGCGGGCTCGCATAGGCGGGCAAGAAGGGCGTCTCGCCCGGCCGGGGCGCGGCGGCGATCCAGCCCGTCCAGACCGAGTCCGGCACCGGGGCCGCCCGGCGGCGGGCTGGCGTCAGGATGACCTCCTGCGCGGCGAAGGCCAGGGCCTCCGGCCGGCTGATGTCGCCGACCGCGCCGCCGCGCGACACGTAGGCCGCCCAGAAGGCGTTCTGGCCGCCATCGGAATAGGTGGTGCGGACGGCCGGCGCCTCGGTGGCGAGGGCGGCGATCCGCGCCTCCTCCATGGCGTGTCGGGTGACGTAGGCCGCCTCGCGCTTCGGGTCCTTGGAGGGGGCGAAGGCGTAGCGCCCGCCGACCACCGAGACCTGCGGCTCCTCCCCGGTCGCCTCGAACCGGTCGGCGCCTTCCTTCAGGTTCTGCCAGAAGGCGAAGTTCGGATCGCTCCGGTGGCGGGCGAGGTTCTCGGCCGTCATGCGGAACGGGAAGGCCTGGAACTGGAAGGCCGCTTGCCCCCCGGCCAAGGCCTCGCGGGCGATGGCGTAGATCTCCTCCACCGTCCCGTTCGTCATGGCGAAGCAGCCCATGGACGAGCAGATGCCATGCACCATGATCGCCGAGCCGCTGCTGCCATGGGCGCGGTCGTAGGCGTTCGGGTACCCGACGTCGAAGGACAGGTGATAGTGCGAGTTCGGGTTCATCTGCCGCTTCGCGACGGAATAGAACCCCTCCGGCACCTGCCGGTCGCCGTTGCGGGTCTTGGGGCCGAGCTGTCCCGACCAGCGGCAGATCGGGAAGGACTTGATGAAGACGTAGCCCTTGGCCGCCTTCTTCCAGACTTCGAGTTCCGATTCGCGCTTGTAGGCGCGGAACACGACCGGCGCCGAGGCACTGGTGCCCTTCGACGCCATGATCGCGAGCGTGCCCGCCGGGATCGGAGCCGTCGCCTTGTCCTGCGCCGTCGCGGCCGAGCCGAGGGCGAGGAGGACGAGGCCGGCGGCGAGGCTTGTCCGGAGAGGCATGAACCGGGGGCGGGATCCAGGGGCGCGATGCGTCCCGAGGGGTGCCGCATCATGCTTAACCGACTGTTAAGCCAGCGATCTTCGCCCCCCTTTGCGGCGCCGGTGAGGCCGCCTAGGCAGGTTCAAGCACCGCGTCCGCCTGCGGCACCACCGCGCTGTTCTCCACGGCGATCACCGCGTCGAACGGATCGAGCCCGTCCGGCACCGTGGGGCCATGCAGGCAGACGATGAGGCCGCGCCCGGCGCGCAGGCGCCGCAGCCCGGCGAGGCGCGCGGCGAAATCGTCCGGCTGCCGGGCTTCGAGGACGGCCATGACGAGGATGTCCGGCTCCCGGGCGAGGCAGCGCACGAGTTCGATGGCGATGCGGTCGCGGGCGCCGATCGCCCCGTCCGACAGGGCGCCGCCGCCCGTGGGATCGACCTCGCTGTCGAGGCCCCGGCGGTAGACGGCGGCTTCCAGCCCCTCGTCGGCGAGGAAGCGCCGGAGCAGCGCCCGCACGCGCGGCTCGGCATTGGCCTCGCCGAGGCTCACCCGGCCGAAGAGCAGGTTCTCCTCCAGGCTCGCCGCCGGGTTGATCCGCGCCGGATCATGGAACTCGACCGCCCCGGAGAGGTGCGCCGGCAGCATCCGCGCGAAGGAGCGCCGAGCCTGGAGCAGCCTCTCCTCGAAGGCGGGGTCGATGAGGCCGAAGCGGTGGCGCGTCTCGCTGTAGCGCAGGGCGAGGCCGATCAACCGCTTCCGGTCGCGCTGGCCCGCCGGCCCCCGCCGCAGGCCGGTGGCGGAGGGCAGGCGCACCACCAGATCCTCGAAATAGCCCCGCTCGGCGGCCGGGAAGAGCGAGTAGGCATCGAAGAGCGGGTGGTCGTTCGGCAGTTCCGAGAAGATCTCGACGGTCATGCGCGCCACCGTGAGGCCGATCTCGGTGAGCGGGCGCACGAGGTCTTCCGCCTCCAGCACCGCGCGCATGTAGGGGTTGCGGGCGAGCCGGGCCGGGGCGAAGGCGCCCCCGACCGGCGTGCCGAACAGGATGTTCTCGCCGACGCTGGCTTGGTGGTTGTAGCGCTCCGGGTCGAACGGCTCGATCAGCCGGCCCGCCCCCTCGGCGGCCAGCGCCGCCTGCATCCCCCGCCGGGCCGCGACGATGGCGGCGGCGAGGTCGGGATCGGTCTTTGCATCGAGCCTACCTTCGAGGCCCCGGCTGTAGACGAAGCCGTCGAGGCCGGTGAGGCGGCAGAGGCCGATGAGCGCGATGTCGTCCGGGGCTTGGCCGGGCTTGGTGCCGTAGAGCAGGTTCTGGCGCAGGCTCCCCTCCACGAGGATCGCCTCGCCCCCCGCGAAGGCGATGCGCCGCGCCCGCTGGATGGGGTCGAGGGACGTCAGGTCGAGCCCGGCATAGGTCACGGCGCCGGCGGTGGGCTCGATCTGCCCGGCGAGCACCGCCGCAAGCACCCGCGCGCCGCTGCCGCGCCCCCCGGTGATCGCCACATGGCCCGGCATCGTCACCGCCACGTCGGAGCGGGCCAGCCGCTCGCCCGTGGCCGGATCGAAGGCGCCGACATCCTGCGCCGCGAGCGTTCCGGCCTCCGGCAGGCGTCGCGTCACGGGGGGCGCCGGGCGGGAGCCGGTGCGGCCGTCGAGGGCGGCGACCGCGCGGGCGAGGTCCCGCAGGCGGGGCCGCACCGCCTGACGCGTGAGCCAGAGCCGCACGCAGGCGCCGACGAGCCACGCGGCCACGCCGAAGGCACCCGCCGCCGCCGCGAGGTCGGCGGGCTCCACCGGCGGCGAGGCGGCCTCGCCCTTCAGGCCGGAGCGCCACAGGGCCGTGCCGATGGCGAGCGCGGGCAGGATCGCCGCCAGGGCCACGGCGGGGCCGCGCGCATAGGCGAGGCGCGCCTCGGCGCGGGCGATCTTGGCGCGGTTGACCGCGACGCGGGAGGTGATCCGCGCCATCTCCAGAGCGCCCGCCCCGTGGTTGCGCACGGCGGGCAGGCGCCGCACGAGGTCGCCGAGACCGGCCTCCACCCGCGCGGCGGTGCGGATGCGCAGATCCTGCCGCTCGCGGCCCCGGCGCAGCATCAGCGCGTCCGCGAGGGCGGCTGCCGCGAGGCCCACCGCCGCCGTCGGCACGAGGCGCGGCGCGGCGAGGGCGGCGAAGGCCAGGGCCAGGGCGACCGCCACGAGGGTCATCGCCGGCACGACGATGCCCGCTGCCAGCAGTCGCTCGGTGCGGCTCAAGACCTCACCCACCAGCCGGGCGATGCCCCGGAGGTCGTCCCGCGCCGTGGCCGGCGAGGCGATGACCGCCCGGATCGCCCGGTCGCGGACGGCGTCCGCCGCGCGGTTCTGGGCGCGGAAGCACAGCACCGCGACCAGCCAGCCGACGGCGGCCAGCGCCAGGGCGCAGCCGGCGATGCCGAGGAAGCCCGCGAGTTCCAGGTCCGCCGGCCGCATCGGCCAGCCCTTCGCCAGCACCCATTCCCCCTGCGGTATCCCCACCGTGAGCCGCAGGAACGGCACGCTCGGCGCCTCGTCGCGGGGCATCACGCCGATCAGATCGCGTAGGCACAGCAGCGCCAGGGTGCAGAGCGGCGCCCCGAGGCCCACCGCCAGCGCCGTCGCCGCGGCATGGAGGCGCCGCGCGTTCCGCCAGGTGATGCGCAGGGGATCGGTATCCATGCGCTCCCTTATACAGCCGACGCGGCGCAGCACGATTGGCCGCAGCCGCAGGGCTGGCGCGCTATCCCAACGGCGCTACCTTCGCGGCAGCGCACCGGAGGGCTGGTTTTTGAACGGGAACGCCGACGACCGGCCAGAGGGCCCTGCGACGGCGCAGCTCTTCACCCCCGGTGCCGACGCGATCTACCGCCTCGTGCTGATGACGCTGGTCGCTTGCCTCGTCGCGGTGCCGGTGCTGGGCGCGGGCATCGTGCGGTCGAGCTACGTCACGGGCGTGGGCATCGCCCCGAGCCAGCCTGTGCCGTTCAGCCACAAGCACCATGCGGGCGAACTCGGCGTCGATTGCCGCTATTGCCATACGGGCGTCGAGAAGACGGCCAGCGCCGGGCTCCCCCCGACCCATACCTGCATGACCTGCCACTCACAGATCTGGACCGGCTCGGACATGCTGAAGCCCGTGCGTGACAGCTACACGCAGGACAAGCCCCTCGTCTGGCAGCGGCTGAACAAGCTGCCGGGCTACGTCTACTTCAACCACTCGGTCCACGTGACCAAGGGCGTCGGCTGCTCGACCTGCCACGGCGACGTGACCTCGATGCAGATGACCTACCGCGCCAACGCCTTCGAGATGCAGTTCTGCCTCGATTGCCACCGGGCGCCCGAGAAGTACCTCCGCACGCCGGACGAAGTCTGGAACATGAACTGGAAGCCCGCCGCCGACCAGGCGAGCCTCGGGCCGAAGCTCGCCGCGCAGTACCACGTGCGCGGCGGCGAACGGCTCACCGAATGCGGGATCTGCCACCGATGACAGGCGTGCCCGACCTCACGGCCCTGCGCGCCCGGCTGGAGGGCGGCGACGGCCCGCGCTTCTGGCGCAGCCTCGACGCGGTGGCCGATTCGGAGGAGTTCCGCACCTATCTCGCGGCCGAGTTCCCGGCCGCCACGCGGCTGGCCGCGCAGCCGGGGCGGCGCGGTTTCCTGAAGCTCATGGCCGCGTCCTTCGCGCTGGGCGGCCTCGCCGCCTGCGGGGGGCCGGACGGCCGCGACTACGAAGTGCCCTACGTGAAGGAGCCGGAGCGGATCGTGCCCGGCGCCGCCCTGTCCTACGCGTCGAGCGCGCAGTTCGACGGGTTCGGCAACGGCATCCTCGTCACCACCCGCAACGGGCGGCCCCTGAAGATCGAGGGCAACCCGGAGCACCCCTGGAGCCGCGGCGGCACCGACGTGCTCGCCCAGGCCTCGGTCCTCGGCCTCTACGACCCGTTCCGCAGCCAAGCGGTGCAGCATCTCGGACGACCCGCCTCCTGGGCGTCCTTTGAAGCCGCGATGCTGGGGGAGACGGAACGCTGGCGCGCCGCGCGCGGCAAGGGCGTCGCCCTGCTCACCGGCCCCGTCACCTCCCCGACGCTCGCGGCCGAACTCGACAAGCTCCGCGCGGCCTACCCGGAGATGCGCTGGTACGCCGGCTCGACCCGCGACGGGATCCACGAGGGCGCCCGCCGGGCCTTCGGCCGCCCGGTGGAGACCCTGCCCGACTTCGCCAAGGCGAAGACCATCGTCGCCCTCGACGGCGACTTCCTCGATCTCGGGCCGGGGCAGGTCGGCCTGTCGCGGCGCTGGGCCGACGCCCGCCGCGCCGCCCTGGCGCAGGGACGCCTGCTGCCGCTCTTCTCCGCCGCGCCGACGCCCGGCCTCACCAGTTCCAAGGCCGACGACGCCCTGCCCGTCTCCGCCGGGCGGCTGGAGGAGATCGCGCGGGCGATGCTCGCCGCCGCCTCCGGCGGGGCCGCGCCCGAGGGCACCGACCCGGCCGCGCGCTGGGCCCGCCGCGCCTGGGACTCCCTGAACGCCGCGCGGGGCGCCGGCATCGTGACGACGGGGCTGACCGCGAGCCCCGCCCTGCACGACCTCGTCCACCGCCTCAACGGGGCGCTCGGCAACGAGGGCGCGACGCTCCGCCATGTCTCGCCGTCCGTGGCTGACGGGGCGGGCTCCCTCGCCGACCTCGCCAAGGCGATGGACGGGGGCGAGGTGAAGGCCCTGATCGTGCTCGGCACGAATCCGGTCTACGACGCGCCGGGCGCCCTCGATTTCGCCGCGCGGATGGAGCGGGTGCCGCTCAAGATCCATGTCGGGCTGTATTTCGATGAGACCGGCGCCCATGCCGACTGGCACCTGCCGCTGGCCCATCCGCTCGAATCCTGGGGCGACGTGCGCTCCCTCGACGGGACGGTGGGACTGATCCAGCCGACCGTCTCACCCTTCTACAACGGCCATACGCCGCAGGAGATCGTCGCCTTCCTCGCCCGCGCGGACGGGGCAGCCGATCCCCTGGCCCTGCTCAAGGCGCGCTGGCGCGGGCAAGGCGAGGACGACGCCGCCTTCGAGGCACGCTTCGCCGAGGCCCTGCGCACCGGCTTCCTGCCCGACAGCGCCGCGCCCGCCGAGGCGGTCACGCTCACCGGCGCCGCCGCGACGCCCGCCGCCCCGGCAGGCGGCCTCGAAGTGGTGTTCCGGCCGGACGGCACCCTCTACGACGGCACCCATGCCGACCTCGCGTGGCTTCAGGAATTGCCGAAGCCGCTCACCAAGGTGGTGTGGGAGAACGTCGTCGCGGTGAGCCCGGCGCTCGCCGCCCGAGAGAAGCTCGCCGACGGCGACCTCGTGCGGATCGAGGCGGGCGGGCGCTCCGTCACCGGCCCGGCCTGGATCCTGCCCGGTCAGGCCGCCGACACCGTGACGCTTAGCCTCGGCTACGGCCGGAACGTGCCCGACCATCTCTCCCTCGGCCTCGGCTACGATGCCGGCGCCCTGCGCTCCCCCGAGACGCCCTGGCGCCTGTCGGGCGCGCGCCTCGTGCGCACCGGCGAGCGGCGGATGCCCGCCACGACCCAGCATCTCGGCGCCCTGCCCGACGACGAGGAGGGCCGGCAGATCATCCGCACCCAGGTGCCCGGCGGCGCCCCGGCGGGCGATCCGAAGGACGCGAACCCGCCCTCCTTCTACCCGCCGCCCGAGTCTCAGGACCGCTGGACCGCCGCGCAATGGGGCATGGCGATCGACCTCGACGCCTGCACCGGCTGCAACGCCTGCGTCACCGCCTGTCAGGCCGAGAACAACATCCCCGTGGTCGGCCGCGAGGAGGTGGCACGCGGGCGCTGGCTCGGCTGGATCCGCATCGACCGCTACTACGAGGGCGACCCGGAGGCTCCGGCGACGCATTTCCAGCCCGTGAACTGCATGCATTGCGAGTCCGCGCCCTGCGAACTCGGCTGCCCGGTGGAGGCGACGCTCCACGACAGCGAGGGGCTGAACCTGCAGGTCTACAACCGCTGCGTCGGGACGCGGACCTGCCAGAGCTACTGCCCGTACAAGGTCCGGCGCTTCAACTACCTCGACTATTCCGGCGGGATGCCCCCGGTGACGCAGCAGCAGCGCAACCCGGAGGTGACGGTGCGGGCGCGCGGCGTGATGGAGAAGTGCACCTACTGCATCCAGCGCATCGCGGCGGCCCGGATCGACTCCGCGAAGGACGCCCACGCCCCGATCCCCGACGGGACGGTCGAGACCGCCTGCCAGGGCGCCTGCCCGACGCGGGCGATCACCTTCGGCAACGTGGCCGACCCGGACAGCCAAGTCTCCGCCGCCAAGCGCGACCCGCGCAACTACTCGCTGCTCGGGCACCTCAACACCAAGCCGCGCACCACCTACCTCGCCGGGCTCGTCCCCGGCGGGCGGGAGGGCTGAGGCATGATCCGCGAGCCCGCCCCCGCGATCCGCCCCGGCGAGGACATGCGCTCCGTCGGCGAGGCGGTGACGGCGATCACCCTCGCCCATCCCGCCGGCCGGACGTGGTGGATCGCCTTCGCGGGCGCCGCCGCCCTGCTCGGCCTGTTCGCCTTGACCCTCAGCTACCTCCTCTACGAGGGCGTCGGGATCTGGGACAACAACAACGCTGTCGTCTGGGCGCTCGATATCGCGAGCTACGATTGGTGGATCGGCGTCGCCTGCGGCAGCCTGCTCGTCTCCGGCATCCTGCTGCTGCTCGGCGTCGAGTGGCGGGGGCCGGTGAGCCGCGTCGCGGAGACGGTGGGGCTGCTGGCCACCGCCGCCGCCGGGCTCTACCCGATCATCCATCTCGGGCGGCCCTGGTACTTCTACTGGAACCTGCCCTACCCGAACACCTTCGGCCTCTGGCCGCAATTCCGCTCGCCGCTCCTGTGGGACGCCATCGACATCGTGTCGTTCCTCGTGGTGGCGTTGAGCCTCTGGTACATCGGCCTCCTGCCCGACATCGCCTGCCTGCGGGACCGCGCCTACGCGGAGGCCGCGCGGCAGATCGAGGCCGTGGCTCCGACCCGGAAAACCGCCCTCCTGCGGGCGCGCGCCTACGGCATCCTCGCCTCGGGCTGGCGCGGCTCGGCCGCCCATTGGCAGATCCGGGGGCAGGCCTACCGGATCGTCGCGCTTCTCGGGGTGCTCCTCGTTGTCTCGGTGCAGACCGGCGCCTCGGTGATGCTGGCGGGCTCGGTGATGCCGGGCTGGCACGGCACGCTGATGCCGGTGAGCTTCCTGGTCCACGCGGTGCTCTCGGGCGTCGGCGTCACGGCGGCGCTCATGATGCTGGTGCGCGGGGTCTACGGGTTGTCGAGCCTCGTCACCGACCGCCATCTCGACGTGCTCGCGCGGCTGATGCTCTGCCTCGGCTGCGCCAGCGCCTATTGCTACGGCGCCGAGATCTTCGACACGTTCCTCGCGGGCGATGCCGCCGGCCGCGCCGTGCTGGTGCGCCGGATGGAGGGCGGACACGCCCTCGCCTTCTGGGCGGCGGTGATCGGTCTCACCCTGCCGCCGCAGGCCTTCTGGTCCGCCCGCGCCCGGCGCTCGCCGCTGATCCTCGCCGTGGTCGGGCTCCTCGTGGCGGCGGGCGCCTATGCCGACCACGTGATGATCCTCGTCGTCACCCTGACGCAGGATTTCCTGCCCTCCTCACGCCTGCCCTACTCGGTCGATCACTGGGGCGTGGCCACCTTCGTCGGCTCGATCGGGCTGTTCCTCGCCCTGATCCTGCTGTTCGTGCGCTACCTGCCCTCGGTCTCGATCACCGAGATCCGCCGCCTCGTGCCGACCGGCGCGCAGGCCTCCGCCGCGTCGACACGGCGGCCGGAGGGAGAGCGGGACGCGCCCCTCTGGGGCGTCGCCGCCTCCTTCCCGAGCGAGGCCGAACTCGCCGCCGCCCTGCAGGCGCTGTCCTCCCTGCGGGACCGCATCCACCTCGACGGCTACGGCCCCGTGCCGATGCCCCGCACCCTGCGGGCTCTGGGCCTCGAGGGGCGCTCGATCCTGCCCTATGCGCTAGGCGGGGCGCTCGCGGGCGGCGCGGCCTTCTACGGGATGTGCATCTACGCCACGGCCTACGATTACGTGTTCCTGATCGGCGGGCGGCCGCGCTTCTCCTGGCCCTCCTTCGTGGTGCCGAGCGTGTCCTTCGCGATGCTCACCGGGTGTCTGGCCGTCCACGCCGCGCTGCTCTGGCTGAACCGCCTGCCGCGCCTTAACCACCCGGCCTTCAACATCCCCGGCTTCCTGAACGCCTCGCAGGACCGGTTCTTCCTCGCCGCCGAGTTGCGGGGCGACAGCCCGGAGGCCGCGCGCATCGAGCGTCGCCTCGCCGCCCTGCCCCAGGGCGGCGGGCGCCCCCTCGCCATCGCGAGGATCCCGCGATGAGCCGGCGCCTCCTCTTGCCCCTTCTGGCCGTGCTGCCGCTCGCCGCCTGCGGCGAGGCCAACATGGACGACCAGGCCAAGGCCCGCAGCTGGGACAAGAACCCGTTCTTCCCCAAAGAGATGACGATGCGCCATCCGGTGGCCGGGACGGTGCCCCGCCTCGATCCGGCCCGCGAGGTGCCCCAGCCCGCGACCATCACCGCCGCCCTCGTGGAGCGCGGGCGCCAGCGCTATTCGGTGTTCTGCACCCCCTGCCATGGGCAGGACGGCAAGGGCGCGGGCATGATCGTGGATCGCGGCCTCGCCCCGGCGGGCGACCTCGGCTCGGAGCGGCTGCGCGCCGCCGGAGCGCCCGAAATCTACGGGGCCATCTCGAATGGCTACCGCAGCATGTTCGGCATGGCGCAGATGATCCCACCGGCGGATCGCTGGGCCATCGTCGCCTATGTCCGCGCCCTGCAGATCAGTCGGGACGTGCCCGTCGCGGCGCTGCCCGAGACCGACCGCGCGGCCCTGGAGGCGGCGCGATGAGGTTGCCTCTCTTCGCCCTGCTCGGCGCCGGGGCGCTCGCTTTGGCCCTCTATGCCGGCGGAAGCCGGGGCGCGGCGGCGTCCTGCCTCGCGGCGTGGCTCGTGCTCCTCGCCCTGCCCGTGGGTGCCCTGCCGATCACGGTGGTGGCCGAGCGCTTCGGCAAGAAGGTGCGCGAGCGCGGCGGCGTCGAGATGCTCGCCGGCCTGCGGCGCCTCATGGCGCTGATGCCGGCCGCTGCGCTCCTCGGCGTGCCGGTGCTGGTCGCGAGCCTCCTCCTCTATCCGTGGATGAACGAGCCGCCGCGCACGCCGCTCGCCGCCTTGTGGTTCACCGCGCCGTTCTTCCTCGTGCGGGCGGCGCTCTATCTCGCTGTCTGGACATGGCTGTGCCTGCGCTTCGCCCGGCCTTTCGAGGCCCCCGGCGAGGGCCGCACCGTGCCGGCGGTCGCCCTGCACGCGCTCATCGGCACGCTATTCGCCATCGACGTGGTCGCCGCCCTCGATCCGAGGCTCGATTCCGCCCTCCTCGGCCTCCTGCTGATGACCGCCTGGAGCGGGCTCGCCTTCGCCGCCGCGATCCTCCTCGCTTGGGAGGAGCCGGAACCCATCGGCCGGGGCCGCGCCGTGCCGGGGCGGGGGCGGCTCATCCCCCTCGTCGTGCTCCTCGGCCTCTGGGCCTACATGCACTTCCTGCAGGCGCTGATCGTCTGGTCCGCGAACCTTCCCGCCGAGGTCGCGTGGTACTCGGCGCGCGGCGGCTGGACCGGCCGTAGCCTCGCCATCGCCTCCGGCGTGGTGGCGAGCCTCGCCGGGCTCGCCACCCTGCGGCCCGGCCGGGTCATCACCCGGGCGCTGGCCGCCGCCGCCATCGCGGTCCACGCCGTGGAGATGTTCTGGCTGGTCACGCCCTCCGTGCGCGACCGGTTCGCGATCCGCCCGGCGGACGTGCTCGCCTGCGTCGCCGTCGCCTGCCTCGCCGGGCTGCTGCATCCGCTCCTCGCGCGGCGCTGGGCGCCGCCCCGCCGGAGGAAGGCCCGATGAGCGGCGAGGGACAACGCCCGGCCGGGCTCGTGCCGGCCATGCTCGCGGCCCTGGCGCTGAAGGCCACCGGCCTCGTGCGCCGCCGGGCGGAGGCGGGCAAGTCCAGCCGCCGGCCGGACGGGCCGGGCCACGAGACCAGCGACGTCAACGTTCGCAACACCGTGCTGGTGATGGGCGGCCTCGCCCTGTCGGCCGCCGCCGTCATCGGCGGCATGGTGCTGTTCATCCGCGTCACGGAATCGCGCCAGCGCGCGGCCCTGCCGACGCTCACCCCGCAACAGACGACCCGCCTCGTGCCGCCGCCGCCGAACCTTCAGCCCGACCCCTATGCCGACCTCGACCGGCAGCGGGATGCCGCCCGCGCCGCCATCGACGGCTATGGCTACCTCGACCCCGCCCGGACCCGCGCCCGCATCCCGATCGACCGGGCGATGACCATCGCGGTCGGGCGCTCCCTCGACGGTGGGGGGCCGTCGCGATGACACCCGATCACGCTGCCCTGCAACTCTGGCCCGTCGCCGCCTCGGCGAGCGCCGTCGAGGCCGACGAGCTGATCCTCGCCTTCACGGTGCTGACGCTCGTGCTCACCGTGCCGGTGTTCATCGCCATCACGTGGTTCGCCCTGCGATACCGGGAGGGCTCGGAGGCCGACCGGTCGCCCTCGGGCATCCGCTCGAACCTCATCGAGATCAGCTGGATGCTGATCCCGTTCCTGCTCACCCTGGTGTTCTTCGTGTGGGGCGCGCGGCTCTTCATCGATTCGAAGAACCCGCCGCCGGACGCGATGGTGGTGGAGGTGATCGGCCGGCAATGGATGTGGAAGTTCCAGCATCCCACCGGCCAGTCCGAGATCAACAACCTGCACCTGCCCATCGGCCAGCCGATCAAGCTGCGGATCATCAGCCAGGACGTGATCCACGCCCTCTACCTGCCCGCCGTGCGGATGCAGGTCGCCGCCCTGCCCGACCGCTACACCGAGATGTGGTTCAAGGCCGACAAGGTCGGCACCTTCCACCTCTACTGCTCCGAATATTGCGGCTCGGACCATTCGGTGATGGGCGGCAAGCTGACCCTCATGAACCCCGGCGACTATCAGGATTGGCTGGTCCATGCCGGGGCGCAGCAAGGCGTCGTCGCCGCCGGCCGCGCCCTCTACGAGGCCTATGGCTGCGCCTCCTGCCACGAGCCGGGCTCCCCGGTGAAGGCGCCGAGCCTCGCCGGCCTCTACGGCAGCAAGGTCGCCCTCGCGGACGGGCGCAGTGTCGTCGCGGACGACGACTGGCTGCGCCAGAAGATCCTGAACCCCAACGGCGACAAGCTCGCCGGCGGGGGCAAGCAGGTGATGCCGAGCTTCGCCGGGCGGATCCCGGAGGACGAGCTCAACAAGATCGTCGACTTCATCAAGGCCTATCCAAGGCCCGGCCAATCCGCGGAGGCGACGCGATGAGCGCATCGGGCACCATCGAAGGCGCGGCGCACCGCGAGCCGCACGCGCCGGAGGGCACGATTGGGCGCAAGCCCGACTACCTTCACGCGGAATCGACCCTGCGTTCGTGGTTCTTCACCACGGACCACAAGCGCATCGCGCTGCTCTACCTCGCCTCGATCACCGGCTTCTTCGTCATCGGCGCCCTGGCGGCGGGGGTGGTGCGGCTGGCGCTGGTCGTGCCGAACGGCGCGATCATGACAAACGACACCTACAACAAGGCCTTCACCATCCACGGGGTGGTGATGGTGTGGTTCTTCCTGATCCCCTCCATCCCCGCGACCTTCGGCAACTTCCTGATCCCGCTGATGATCGGGGCGAAGGACCTCGCCTTCCCCAAGCTCAACCTGACGAGCTGGTACGTGTTCATGACCGGGGCGCTGTTCACCCTGGTCTCGGTGGTGCTCGGCGGTGTCGACACCGGCTGGACCTTCTACGCGCCGCTCTCCACCGCCTTCTCGAACACCTGGGTGCTGCCGGCGCTGATCGGCGTGACCATCGTCGGCTTCTCCTCGATCCTGACGGGGCTCAACTTCGTCGTGACGATCCACACCATGCGCGCGCCGGGCATGACGTGGTTCAAATTGCCGATCTTCGTCTGGACGCATTACGCGACGAGCCTGATCTTCCTCCTCGCGACGCCCGTCATCACCACGGCCCTGATCCTGCTCATCGCCGAGCGAGCCTTCCATGTCGGGGTGTTCGATCCGGCCTATGGCGGCGACCCGGTGCTGTTCCAGCACCTGTTCTGGTTCTACTCGCACCCGGCCGTGTACATCATGGTGCTGCCGGGCATGGGGGTGATCTCGGAGATCGTGCCGGCTTTCGCCCGCAAGAAGCTGTTCGGCTACCGGTTCGTGGCCTACGCCTCGATCGGGCTCGCCTCGGTCACGTTCTTCGTGTGGGGCCACCACATGTTCATCAACGGCCAGAGCGATCTGGCGAGCCTTGTCTTCTCCGCGCTCTCCTTCGCGGTGGCGGTGCCCTCGGCGGTGAAGGTCTACAACTGGACCGCGACGATCCATAAGGGCAGCCTCCGGCTCGACACGCCGATGCTCTACGCGATGGGCTATATCGGCCTGTTCGTCCTGGGCGGGTTGACCGGGCTCTACCTCGCGACGCTGGCGATCAACCAGCACATCCACGCGACCTACTTCGTGGTCGCGCATTTCCACTACATCATGGTTGGCGGCACGGTGCTGGCCTTCCTCGGCGGCCTGCACTTCTGGTGGCCGAAATTCACGGGCCGCATGTACAGCGAGCCGTGGGGCCGGGTCTCGGCGATCTTGATCTTCCTCGGCTTCAACGTCACCTTCTTCCCGCAATTCATCCTGGGGTATCTCGGGATGCCCCGGCGCTACGCGACCTACCCGCCGGAATTCCAGCTCCTCAACGTGCTGTCCTCGGCCGGAGCGACGATCCTGGCGGCGGGCTACATCTTCCCAATGCTCTACCTCGTCTATTCCCTGTGGTTCGGCCGCAAGGCGCCGGCCAACCCGTGGGACGCGAAGGGGCTGGAATGGGAGACCTCCTCCCCGCCGCCGACGCTGAATTTCGTCAGCCCGCCGGAGGTGCCGCGCATCCCCTACGATTATCCGATCCAGGCCACCGAAGCCAAAGACCAGCACCGATGAGTGAGGGGCTCGCCAAGGGGGTCGGGATCGCCCGCGCCCATCATTTCGAGAGCGTGGCTCAGCAGCGCGAGGCCACGACGCTAGGTATCTGGGCGTGGCTCATCACCGAGCTTCTGCTCTTCTCGGCGCTGTTCCTCGTGGCGCTGATCCTGCGCATCCAGCATCCCGAGGCGACGGTCGCGGCGGCCCGGCACCTGAAGTTCTGGATCGGCGCCGCCAACACGGTGGTGCTGATCTGTTCGAGCCTCACCATGTCGATGGCGATCGAGTTCTCGCGGATGGGGTGGCAGCGGGCGATGGTGCGCGCCATGCTGGCCACCGCCGCCCTCGGGACCCTGTTCCTCGTCCTCAAGGGCTACGAGTACTACGCCGACTGGGACGAGCACATGATGCCGTTCCTGTCCTCGCGCCCCTTCGCGCTGGAGGAGACGCCCGCCGCGCGGCTCTTCGTGAACCTCTACTACGTCGCGACCATGCTGCACGCGATCCACCTGTTCACCGGCATCGCGCTGCTCCTCGGTATGACCTGGATGGCGGCCAAGGCCGGGTTCCTGTCGCGGCACCAGAACTGGATCGAGATCTACGGCCTCTACTGGCACTTCATCGATCTCGTGTGGATCCTGGCCTTTCCGATCCTCTACGTCGTCAACCGGGGGACCTGACCATGCGCACCCCCCTCTCGACCCTCACCCCGGCCGACCGGGCGCAGCTGAAGCAGCGGATGCGCAAGCCGGTGCTGACCTTCCTGGCGCTGCTGGCGTTGCTCGCCGTCAACGTCACCCTCGGTGCCACCCTGCCCTTCGCCCATGTCTGGGCCATCGAACTCGGGGTCGTCGCGCTGATGGCGGCCACCATCCTCCTCGTCTCCATGGAGGTCATCGAGGAGCCGCCGCTGATCCGGCTGTTCTCGGGACTCGGCTTCTTCTGGGTCTGCATCATGGTCGGCATGACCCTCACCGATTACCTCGGACGCTGATTTCCGGTTGTTCGGATAGGCCAAGGCGCTTAAACGGCTGCCTTCCTCCCCTCACCTCCGTCCGGTCCGATGTGCGAACTGCTCGGCATGAGCGCCAACGTGCCGACCGACATCCGCTTCTCCTTCGCGGGCCTCGCCCGGCGCGGCGGCGAGACCGGACCGCATGCGGACGGCTGGGGCATCAGCTTCTACGAGGGGCGCACCACCCGCAGCTTCCACGAGCCGGAGCCGAGCTCGCGCTCCCAGCTCGCGCGGCTCCTGCGCGACATGCCGATCAAGAGCTGCATCGTCCTCGGCCATGTCCGCCGGGCGAATCGCGGCCGGGTCAGCCTGGAGAACACTCACCCGTTCTCCCGCGAATTGTGGGGCCGCCGCTGGACCTTCGCCCATAACGGACAATTGAAGGGCGTGAAGCGCCTCGAACTCGGCGCCTTCACCCCCATCGGCACTACCGACAGCGAGCACGCCTTCTGCTGGATGCTCGGGCGCCTGCACGCCCGGTTCGAGACCCTGCCCCGGCCCGCCACCCTCGACCGGATCGTCGCCGACCTCTGCGCCGAATTGCACGCTCTCGGCGTGTTCAACATGCTGATGTCCGACAGCCGCACTCTCTATGCCCATTGCGGCAAGCGGCTCTGCTACCTCACGCGGCGCTCGCCCTTCGGCAAGGCCACCCTGATCGACGAGGACTGGACCATCGATTTCGCCCGCGAGACCACCGCCAACGACGTCGTGACGGTGGTCGCCACACAGGCCTTGACCCGCGACGAAAGCTGGACCGTGGTGGAGCGCGGGGACATGCTCACCCTGCGCGAGGGCGAGGTGCGGGTGTTGAGGGGGCGCAACGGTTGCGCACATGCGACCTGAGCGAGGGTGCATGCGCGGCTCCGATGCGCTACAACCCAGGTAACAGGCGCGCATAGGTCGGGCGTTCACCCAGTCACCGGCCCTCAAGCGCGCTCCTCGGCCGCTTTGGACCGGCGGCCGGGTCACGACAAGCTGACGAGTGCGACGAGCATGACCCGCGAAGACAACGCCGTCCTGCACGCGCAGGACGGTTCCTCGGACGAGCGTCCGAACCTGTCGTCCTCGATCCGGACCCATCTCGGCGAGCATCTGCGCACCGCCTATGACCGGCTCAACGAAGAGACGATGCCGGTTCGCTTCGCCGAACTCATCGACCGGCTCGAAGCCGCCCTGCGCGCGCGCGGCGAGGCGATCGAGCCGGAATTCCGCGACGGCCTTCTCGCGGCGGTGCCATCCCTGCGCGCCTTCGCCCTGTCGCTGACCTCGAATCCGGCCCGCTCGGACGACCTCGTGCAGGACACCCTGCTCAAGGGCTGGCAGCACCGCGCCCGCTTCCAGCCGGGCACGAACCTCAACGCGTGGCTGTTCACGATCCTGCGCAACATCTTCTACTCGGATCACCGCAAGCGGGTCCGCGAGGTCGAGGATCAGGACGGCTCCTACGCCGCCCGCCTCGCCACCGCCCCGCACCAGGGCGACCGGCTCGACGTCGAGGATCTGCAATCGGCGCTGGCCAAGCTCCCGCCGGACCAACGCGAGGCGCTGGTTCTGGTCGGCGCGGAGGGCGTCTCCTACGAGGAGGCGGCGACGATCATGGGGTGCAAGGTCGGCACGGTGAAGAGCCGCGTGAGCCGCGCCCGAGGCCGTCTGGCCGAACTCCTCGGCTACGACGAGGAGGATCTGGGCTCCGACCGGTTCATCCAGTCGGCCATGCCCGACGCGTGAACGACGTCGTCCGAGCGGTGAACCGTTCGGACACCATGACGGCATCGGCCCGGTAGAGGGCCGCAAAAATCGATGCATCCGAATCCGGGGATGGGGCGTTGTTGGCCCGAGCTTCGCTGCGTCCATGCGGCGGAACGACACGGAAACGGAGCATCCGTATGACCTTCAAGACCCTCCTGGCCGCTTCGGCCCTCGCCCTCTCGCTGCCCCTCGCCGCCCAGGCGCAGGGCCTCGTCCCCGGTGCCGAGCGCGGCGCTGCTGCCGGCGCGGATGCGGCTGGCCCGATCGGCGGGATCGTCGGTGGCGCGGTCGGCGCGGCCACGGGCACCGTGGGCGGCATCCTCGGCGTCGACATGGCCCCGCGCTTCCGCAGCTACGTCCGTGAGCGCAACGTCCGCTCCTACGATTACGACGGCCGCGTCGCCGTGGGCTCCACCCTGCCGTCCTCGGGCGTGACCTACTACGAGGTCCCGAACGAGTACCGCGTGCAGCCGGGCTACCGCTACACCGTCGTCAACGACCGTCCGGTGCTCGTGGACCGCAGCCACCGCATCGTCGAGGTGATCGACTAAGCGTTCCGGGTTCGCCCGAGGGCACGTCCCGCCGGAACGACCACCGCTCCGGCGGGATGAGTGTGGCCCTGGGCCCCGAAGCGCGTCGGCTTCGGGGCCCTTTTCGCGTGTGGCATTCCAACGGAGGAGGTTTCCCCATGATCGACGACGGCGCCGAAGGCAGGCCGGTCCTGCCCGAGCCGGTACGGGACCATCTCGGCCAGCAACTGCGCGGCACGATCCCCGTGGCCGACAAGCCGCGCTTCCTCGGCGACGAGCCGGAGATTCCCGGCGAGTTCGAGCCGCAGCTGCGCCGCCTGGAGACCCGCCTCAAGACCCACGAGGAAGGCACCGAGGCCGTCGGCGAGGCGCTGGAGCGCATCCTCGACGCGTTCGGCGTGACGCCGGAGCCGTCGAAGGACGCGTGACGCCTCAGACCTTGGGCTTCGTGGCGAGGATGTCGCGGATCTCGCCGAGCAGCTTCACGTCGGCCGGGACCTCGGCCACGGCCTCGGGCTTCTTGTCCTCGGCATGCTGCAGCCTGTTCATGGCGCGGATGACCATGAACAGCACGAAGGCGACGATGACGAAGTTCAGCAAGACGGTGAGGAACTGTCCGTAACCCAACACCGCGCCTTGCTTCTTGGCCTCGGTATAGGCGAGCCCCGTCTGCACCTTCGAGGACAGCGGCAGGTAGTAGTTCGAGAAATCGAGCCCGCCGGTGATCGCGCCGATGGCCGGCATGAACAGGTCCTGCACCGCCGAGGTGACGATCGCACCGAAGGCCGCGCCGATGATGACGCCGACCGCAAGATCGACGACGTTGCCCCGCAAGGCGAATTTCTTGAATTCCTCGAGCATCCCCACCTCCGCTCCGGCGAATGCGTGAGACCGTGCCTCACGCCCCGGGTGGGTGGGAACCGGGTCTCACGCGCTATCCACCGTCGGTTGCGGTGCCCCTCTCGTCGCTGAGGGTGGCCTGCTCGGCCTTGGCCCGGCGGCGATACTGCGCGGCGCCCACGGGGATGGTGACGAGATACGCCCCGCTCACTGCCACCAGCGCCTCGAACGGATAGCTGATGAGGATGCCGAAAGCCGCGACGCCGAGGAGGAAGATCGGCAGGACGAGGCCGCGCGGCACCCGCTTGCCCATGGTCTTGCCGGAGAAGGTCGGCACCGTGGAGACGACCATCAGCGCGATGCACAGCACGTAGGCCAGCACCGCCGGCGCCGCCCAGGCATCGAAGGTGAGGCCGAGGAAGTGAAGGTAGAGCGGCAGCATCGCCGTCAGCGCCCCGGCGGGGGCCGGCATGCCGACGAAGAAGTCCTTCTTCCATTCCGGCCGCGAGGGATCGTCCAGCATCGCGTTGAACCGTGCGAGGCGCAAGCCCATGGCGATGGCGAAGATCAGGGCGATGATCCAGCCCAGCGACTTCAGGTGGAACAGAACGAAGCCGTAGAGGATCAGCGCCGGGGCGCAGCCGAAATTCACGAAGTCGGCCAGCGAATCGAGCTCCGCGCCGAAGCGCGAGGTGCCCTTGAGCAGGCGCGCCACCCGCCCGTCGATGCCGTCGAGGACGCCCGCCGCCACCACGGAGATAACGGCCGGCTCGAACTTGCCCTCGAAGGCCAGCCGGATCGCCGTCAACCCGAGGCAGAGCGCCATCAGGGTGATCATGTTCGGCGCGATCATGCGGAACGGCACCGGCTTGAACCGGCGCGGGCGCGGCTCGTTCGGATCCGGCGCGAAGGGCGGGAAGAGGTCGTCCACGGCGTCCCCCTCAGATCCGGCGGAAGCTGCGCTCGGGGCCGCCGCCGAGGTCGGCGAGCACGGTCTCCCCCGCCACCGCCTTCTGGCCGAGGCCGACGAGGACGCGGGTGCCGGCCGGCAGGTAGACATCGACGCGGGAGCCGAACCGGATCAGCCCGAACCGGTCGCCCGCCGCCATCGTGTCCCCCGCCGACACGAAGCCGACGATCCGCCGCGCGACCAGCCCGGCGATCTGCACCACGCCGATCCGCGTCGGCGTGCCGCGATGGCTTGCCTCGATCACGAGCCCGTTGCGCTCATTGTCGTCGCTGGCCTTGTCCAACTCGGCGTTGAGGAACAGGCCGGGCGTGTAGTGGATCTGCCCGATCCGGCCCGCGACCGGCATCCGGTTCACGTGGCAATCGAACACGTTCATGAACACGGAGACGCGGAGGGTGGGCACCTGCGGCAGGTCGAGTTCCGGCGGCGGCAGGACCGTGGCGATGAGGTTCACCCGCCCATCGGCCGGCGACACGACGAGGCCGTCGCCCGTGGGCACGACGCGCTCGGGATCGCGGAAGAAGTAGCAGACCCAGAGGGTGAGGATCAGGAAGATCCACCCGAAGAACTGGGAGAAGTAGCCCGCCAGCACGGTCAGCACGATGCCGATCAGGATGAAGGGGTAGCCCTCCTTGTGGATCGGCACCAGCGTCCGCCGGATCGTCTCGATGAGGTCGGTCATTCTGAAAGGGCTCGGGGGATCAGATCTCTGCCGGGCGGATGGCAGCCCGTTAGGCCGGCGTCAACTTTTGGGGTCGGGATCGGGTTGGTCGCCGGGCATCGAAAACGGATCCCGGGCAGCATGCCGCACGGCGATCACAATGACCGCGTCGTCCCTCGGTTCGTAGAAGATCAGATAGGGGTAAGGCCGGACCAGGATACGGCGCAGCGGCGGCGAACTGGTGCGGGCGCCGCAAAGGGGGTGATCGATCAGCCGGTCCAGAGTGGCCTCGATTCGTCGGCGGACATTCGAAGCCCCTATCGGCGATTTATCGGCAACGCCGCCGAGGACGGCATCCATCTCGGCGAGAGCGTCCGGTGTGAAGCGGAGCTTCACGCGCCATACTTCGCCCAAAGCGCCCGAACCTGCTCGTCCGCAGCGAACTCCCCGCGCGCGGCTTGGGCGCGCGACTTCGCCAGCGACGCCTCCTCCTCGAGAGACAGGTGATACACCGGTTCGCCCTCGCTGCTGGCGAACACCAGCAGCATCCGGGCCGCATCGTCCTGCATGGCTTCCGGGAGCGCGCGGACGCGCGCGATGGCTCGTTCCAGTAGCTCGGTCATGGCGGCATGATACACGCCATCGCTAGGAAAAGAAGCGATTCCCGTTCGGAGTTCAGGCGCCCATGAGCCAGCACATCGCCTTTCTCGGCCTCGGTGCCATGGGTGCGCCCATCGCCCGGCATCTGGCGGCCAAGGGGGCCGAGACCGTGACGGCCTGCGATGCCGACCCCGCCCGCCTCGCCGGCCTCGATGGGCCGAAGTTGGTGGTCACCACCGACCGGGGCCGGATCGCGGGGGCCGACGTGCTGTTCCTGTGCCTGCCGGACGGGGCGGTGGTGGAGGCGACCCTGTTCGGGCCGGACGGCGTCGCGGAGCGCCTCGCGCCGGGCGCTGTCGTGGTCGATCTCAGCACGACGACCCATGCCGAGGCCCTGCGCATCGGCCGGGCGCTGGAGGCAGGCGGGCGGCGCTTCCTCGACGCACCGGTCTCAGGCGCGCCGGCCGGGGCGGAGGCGGGGACGCTGACCGTGATGTGCGGCGGCGCGCCGGAGGTCTTCGCAGCCATGCGTCCGCTCCTCGAACGGTTCGGCGCGACGGTGCTGCACATGGGCCCGGCGGGGGCGGGGCAGCTCACCAAGACGGTCAACAACGTGCTCTACGACATCAACATCGCTGCGCTGGCCGAGGTGCTGCCGATGGCCGTGGCGATGGGGCTCGACCCAGCCCAACTGGGCCAAGTCGTCACGACGGGCACGAGCCGCAGCTACGCCTCGCAATACTTCGTGCCGCGCATCCTCAAGGGTGGGTTCGACGAGGGCTACCCCCTCGCCAAGGCCTACAAGGACCTCGTCAGCGCCGCGACGGTGGCTGCCGAGCACGGCTTCCCCCTCCCCGTCACGGCGGCGGCGACCGCCACCTATCAGACTGCCCTGCGTCAGGGTCACGGCGACCGCGACAAGGGCGCTATGGTCCTGCCGTTCGAGACCCTGCTGGGGGTGAAGGTGCGGGGGTGAGCGCTGCCGCCTCGCCGTCATTGCGAACGTAGGGAAGCAATCCAGGGATCCGCCACGGCTTCAGACCGTCCCGCTGCCCTGGATTACGGAAACGGGAGCCATAGCATATCGCTATATATTTGATTCGCACTATGTTATGAGAAGCGATGCCGCAGGTCGTCTACAGCCGGGATGCCATCCGCACGTTGAGCCGCATGCCGGCAAACATTTCCCGGTTGATCCGCAGCAAAATAGAACACTACGCCGCCGATCCTAGCGCCCTCGCCAACAACGTGAAAATGCTCAAAGGAGAGCCCGGAGTGGTGCGGTTGCGGATGGGCGACTGGCGCGTCCTGTTTACGGAAGACGGCGTGGTGATCGCCGTCATTTGCATCGCAACGCGCGGCAGCGTGTACGACCGATGAGATTGCTTCGACAGCCGGCCATGGAGGTGCCCGTGAACGTCCAGACCATCACCACCCCGGCGGGGGAACGCCTCGTCCTTATGGCCGAGGCCGATTATGCGGCGCTCGTCGAAGCGGCGGAGGACAATGGTGACCGTGCCGCCGTCGCCGCGTTCCGCCAGCGGCTGGCGGCGGGCGAGGAGGAACTCGTACCCTCGGCGGTTGTGGACCGCCTCCTCTCCGGGGAGAGCCGCGTCCGCGTCTGGCGCGAGCACCGTGGGTTCAAGGCATCGGAACTGGCCGCAAAGGCCGGCATCGCGCAGGCCTTCCTCTCGCAGATCGAGACCGGCAAGCGTGACGGGACCGTGGAGACCTATCGCAAGCTCGCCGAAGCCCTCGGTGTCACCCTGGACGATCTGGCGGGATAGAATCCCTCAATCCACCGCCGGCGCGTGCAATTCCGCGTCGGTGAAGCGGGCCTGCTCCTCCATGACCAATTGGCCGAGCTCCCGCTTGATTGCGTTGAACTCGGCGCTTGCCGGATCGCGCGGGCGGGGCATCGGCACGGTCACGTCGCGTTTGATACGGCCGGGGCGGTAGGTCATCACGAGGATGCGGTCGGCGAGATAGATTGCCTCCTCGATGGAGTGCGTCACGAAGACGATGGTCTTGCGGTACTCCGACCAAATCCGCAGCAACTCGTCCTGCAGGGTCCGCCGGGTCAGCGCGTCGAGGGCGCCGAAGGGCTCGTCCATCAGCATGACCGGCGGGTCGAGGGCGAGGATGCGGGCGATGGCCACCCGCTGGCGCATCCCGCCGGAGAGGTCCTTCGGATAGCGCTTCAGGAAGTCGGACAGGCCGAGCTTCTCCGTGATCCGCGCCACCGTCGCGTCGGCCTGGGCGCGGGGTACGCCCTTCACGTCGAGGCCGAAGCGGACGTTGTCCTCGACGCTCATCCACGGGAACAGGGCGTATTCCTGGAAGACCATGCCCCGGTCCGGCCCCGGCTCCACCACCGGCTTGCCGCCGATGGTGATCGCGCCGGAGGTGAGCGGGGTGAAGCCCGCCATGGCGTTGAGCAGGGTGGACTTACCGCAGCCGGAAGGGCCGAGCAGGCACAGGAACTGCCCCTCCGGCACCGTGGCGGTGATGTCCTGCAACGCGGGCACGCCCGCGGCTCCGCTGCCGAACACCTTGACGGCGTTCGAGACGACGATCTCTGCCGACATGATGTCCTACCGTTCGAGGCCGCGGTGCCAGCGCAGCAGATGGTCGTTCAGGCGGCTCATGGCGCCGTCGATGATCAGGCCGAGGATGCCGATCGTCAGCATGCCGCCGATGATCTTGTCCGACCACATGTATTCGCGGGCTTCGAGGATGCGGTAGCCGAGCCCGTCCGACACCGCGATCATCTCGGCGACGATCACCACGATGAAGGCGGTGCCGATGCCGATCCGCATCCCCGCCAGCACGAAGGGGCTCGCGGCGGGCAGGATCACCCGGCGGAACATCGTCCAGCGCCCGGCCCCCAGGTTGCGGGCGGCGCGGATGTAGATCGAATCGACCTGCCGCACCCCGGCGATGGTGTTCACCAGCACCGGGAAGAAGGTCCCCAGGGCGATCAGGAACAGGGCCGGCGGGTTGCCGAGCCCGAACCAGACGATGGCGAGCGGGATATAGGCGATGGGCGGGATCGGACGCAGCACCTGCAACAGCGGGTTGAACAGGCCGTAGAGCCGGTCGCTGGTGCCGAGGAGCAGCCCGGTCGGCACGGCGAGCCCGGCGCCGATGGCGAAGCCCGCCAGGACCCGGCCGAGGCTCGAGACCGCGTCGTGCGGCATCTCGCCGGAGAACAGCCAGGAGAGGTAGCTCTCCTGGCCGGGATCGTAGGGCAGCGCCGGCTGGAGGCCGTACCACCACTTCACCGCCACCGCCGAGGGCGGAGGCAGCACCACCGGAGAGACCACGCCGCTCCGGCTCATGACCTCCCACAGGAGGAGCAGCGTCACCGGAACCAGGACGCCACGGAAGGACGAGAGCGCCATCGGCTCAGTTGACCTTCAGGTTGGCCTTGGCCTTCTCGAGCAGGTCGAGCTTGACCCACTCGGCGTCGGATTTCGGCGGGTTCTGCATCTTCCCCAGGCCGTACTTCACCATGTAATCGGTCGTGGTCTGCATGTGCCCGGCCGGCATCACGTAGGTGTAGCTGGCGTTCGCCATGCCATCGCGAAAATCCTGGGCGGACAGCTGGCCCTTGAACACCTGCTCGCGCACGTATTTCTCGGCGAGCGCCGGATCGTCGATGAAGGCCTTGGTCGCGGCGACGAAGAGGTTCAACACCTTCTGCGCCACTTCCGGGCGCTCGGTGTACATCTTCTCGGTCATGACCAGCGGGCGCACCGGCTTGCCGATGGGCGTGTCGTAGGGCTTCACCAGCTCGACGCCCCAGCCGGCGCTGATGGCTTGTGTCGATTGCGGCTCGGACTGGCAGATCACGTCGACGTATTTCTGCGCCAGCGCCTGGTTCAGGTCGGCGTAGTTGTTGAAGTAGGTCAGCTGCACGTCCTTGCCGGGGCGCTCGGACCACGTCATCCCGTGCTTGTCGAGTTCAGCGAGCAGCATCAAATCCTGCGTGCCGCCTCGGACGGTGGCGACCTTGAGGCCCTTCAGGTCGGCGGCGGTCTTCGCCGGCAGATCCGGCCGCTTGAGGATGCGCACCCCGCCATCGGCGAAGCCCGCCACCACGAGGAGCTTCACGCCGTTGCCGCGCGCCGCCACCGCCCCGTCGCCGCCGGAGGCCGCGATGTCGATCTGGTCCACCGCCATGGCGGGGTAGATGTCGGCGCCCTTGGCGAACTGGCGCTCGTCGATCTTCAGACCGTATTTCGGGGCGATCTCCTTCATGTAGGAGATGGCGCCGTAATGGGCGAACTTGAGGTTGCCGAGACGCACGACGTCCTCGGCGCGGGCCGGCGCGGCGAGCGCAACGGCGGCGGCGCAGGCCGCCAGCAGATGTCTGATCACGATACTCTCCCCGGGACTGAACGATGTCCGACCGGCCTTCTTGCTGGGCCGTGTTGTGTCAGGGGTATATCGCTTCGGCGGCCGAGTTAATCCCGGTCGAGGCCGGACGAACCGGATTCTGCATACATCTTGCCGCCCTTGCCCGGGGCGGTCATTCCGCCGCCACCGGCTCGGAGCGGGGGAGCGCCGGCGCATCCGCCTCCCGCGCCAGCACCTCGCGGGCGGCGTCGGCCTCCCGCTGGCGGGCCCAGAGGGCGGCGTAGATCCCGCCCTTGTCGAGGAGCTCGCCATGGGTGCCGCGCTCGGCCACCACGCCCTTGTCGAGGACGAGGATGGCGTCGGCGTTGACGACGGTGGACAGGCGGTGGGCGATGACGAGGGTCGTGCGCCCCCGCGCCACCCGGTCGAGGGCGTCCTGGATTTCGGCCTCGGTGAAGGTATCGAGCGCCGAGGTCGCCTCGTCGAGGACGAGGATCGGCGGCCCCTTCAGGATGGTGCGGGCGATGGCGACCCGCTGCTTCTCGCCACCCGACAGCTTCAGGCCACGCTCGCCGACCGGCGTCTCGTAGCCCTCCGGCAGGCCCGAGATGAAGCGGTCGATCTGCGCGAGCTGCGCCGCCTCCTGCACCTCGGCGTCGCTCGCGTTGGGGCGGCCATAGCGGATGTTGTAGCCGATCGTGTCGTTGAACAGCACCGTGTCCTGCGGGACCATGCCGATGGCGGCGCGCAGCGACTCCTGCGTGACGGTGGCGATGTCCTGTCCGTCGATGCTGATCCGGCCGGATTGCGGCTCGTAGAACCGGAACAGCAGCCGGGAGAGGGTCGACTTGCCCGCTCCCGAGGGGCCGACGATGGCGACCGTCTGGCCCGGCTTCACCTCGAAGGAGACGCCGCGCAGGATCGGCCGCTCCGGCGTATAGGCGAAGCGCACATCCTCGAACCGCACCGTGGCGCCGGCCACCGCGAGGGGCTTCGCCCCAGGCTTGTCGGCGATCTCGGGGTTCTGCCCGAGGATGCGGAACATGTCGTCGATGTCGATGAGGGCCTGTTTGATCTCCCTGTAGATCATGCCCATGAAGTTGAGAGGCATCGAGAGCTGCACCAGCATCGTGTTGGCCAGCACGAATCCGCCGATCGTGGTCCGCCCGGCCAGGATGTCCCGCGCCGCCAGCCACATCACCACCGTCATGCCGGCGGTGAAGATCGCCGCCTGTCCGGCATTGAGCACCGCGAGCGACACGTAGGTCTGCGTCGAAGCCTTTTCGTATTTCGCCATCGAGACGTCGTAGCGGGCGGTCTCGCGGCCTTCCGCACCGAAATACTTCACCGTCTCGTAGTTGAGCAGCGAATCGACGGCCTTGGTGTTGGCGTCGGTGTCCGAGGAGTTCATCCGGCGGCGGATGGCGATCCGCCACTCCGTCGCCTTGTAGGTGTAGCCGAGATAGGCCGCCACGGTGAGGAAGGCGGTGAGCGCATAGAGCCAGTCGAACTCGTAGGCGAGGATGCCGAGCACCAGGGCGAACTCGACGATGGTCGGCACCAGGGTCAGCACCATCAGGCGCGACAGGTCCTCGATGCCGGAGCGCCCCCGTTCCAGCACGCGGGTGAGGCCGCCGGTCTTGCGCTCCAGATGGAAGCGCAGGGACAGGGCGTGCATGTGGGTGAAGGTCATCAGTGCGAGGCGGCGTACCGCGTGCATCGCGACCTTGGCGAACAGCCCATCACGGACCTGGGTGAGCAGCGCCATCGCCACCCGCGACAGGCCGTAGAGGCCGATGAGCAGCATCGGCGCGGCGATCAGCCCGGCCGGCACGCCCTTCTCCTGTCCGCCCACCGCCGCGACGAGGGCATCGGTCGCCCATTTGAAGGTGAAGGGCGTGACCATCGTCGCCGCCTTGGCGACGAGGAGCAGCCCGAAGGCGATGAAGACCCGCCGCTGCAGGTCCGGGCGCCCGTGTGGCCAGAGATGCGGCCACAGGCGGCGGTAGGTCTCGATCAGGCCGGGGCGAGCGGGCGGGGTCGTCCCGGACGGGGACGGGGTGGCATCGGACATGGACTGGGGTTCTGGCGCGGGATTAAGGCGCATATAGGCACGTGCGGGCGCACCCGCACCCCGTCCAGCGGGCCAACGGCCTTTCGTCTATCCCCGCCGGTCGTCCGGCAGGACGAAGATCTGGCCGGGATAGATCAGGTCCGGATCGCGGATCTGCCCCTGGTTGGCGTCGTAGATCACCGTGTAGCGCTCGCCGCGCCCGTAGATCCGCTTGCTGATCTGCCAAAGGTTGTCGCCCCGGGTGATCCGCGCCGTGGCGATGGCGGGCACGAACACCGCTCCCGACGCGGCGGGATCCTCCTGGGCTTCGGCGAGGCCATTCGCGGCCGACGGCGGCACCGGGAGGGACCGCGATGACGGTGACGACGGAAGCGTGGCCGCCATGGGCTCGCCGCGCGGCGCCGAAACAGGCTTCTGCTCCGGCTTGGCGTGGTCCCCCCTGCCGTGATCCATTTGGCCGTGATCCGCGCGGCCCGCTTCGGCGACCTGCTGCGGCATGGCGAAGGGCACCTCCGCGCGGTGCAGGACGCGGCCGGATTTCGGATCGATCTCATCGATCCGGACCTGATACTGGCCCTGCGCGACGCCCCGTCCGATGGTGAAGGTCACGCGGCCGTCCGGCCCGATGCGAGCCGGGGCGATGAGCGTGTCGTTGAGATAGAGCCTGACATCCGTGCCGGGCTTGCCGGTGCCCGTCACGAACAGGCGCCCGCCGGGCTCGGCATCGACGCTGACGATCCGCGTCGTCGCGTCCTGGACGGGGCGTCCGGACGGGGCCGTCCCGCCCCCGCCTGCGGGCTTGTCCACCCGACCGGCCTGGGCCGTCTCGGGGGTGCCGGGCTGGGAGAGGACCACGGTCGGCGCATCGGGAGTCGAGAGGGCGACGAGGGGGCGGCTCTTGCCCTCCGGCGCCACCGAGACGGCCACGCTCTGCGGCGAGCGGACTTCCTGGCCATCCGCCGTCCTCGACCGCAGCACGATCTCGCTCGATCCCTTCGGCAGGGCCGGCGGAACGATGGCGAATTGCCCGTTGGGATCGGTGAGCGCCTTGGCGACGGGCTTCCCGTCGACCAGCATCTCGATGACCGTGTTCGGACGGCCCCGCCCCGCCACCACCGCGTCGCCGTTCGGCTCGACGCGGACGATGTCGAAGCTCGGTGCGACGGCGGCCTCGGCCGCCTTGCCCGGCTCCGCCCCTGCGGCGGGGGGGCTGCCCGAGCCGGGATTCGGTTTCGTTTCGGCGGGCTTGTCTTGCGGCGGCGTCTCCTGCCGAGGCGAGTCCTGCCGAAGCGTCTCCTGGGCGGACTTGTCCGTATCCTTGCCCGGCAGCGGCGCATCGGGGGAGAGGGCGGACAGCTTGCCCTGGGCCGCCTGCTCGACCCGCGACAATCCGCCGGTCCCGTAGAGGCCCAGCACGATCCCGAGACCCGCCAGAAGGCCGACGAGCGTCAGGACGATTCCGTGCCGTAGCCGACCCGACGTCACCACGTTCCCCTCCCCCGCCGCCCCACCGTCAAGGGACGAAAACTCAAAACTTCGCGGACCTCCTCGTGGAAACCCGTCGACTGCACGGCCTATAATAACGTACACGGGCCGGGCACCAAGCCGCCCTACCCTTGTGGTTGGCGAATCCTGCGGGAATTCAGCACTTTGCTGCAACTTTACCCGGATGCAGGACCTTCGTGGCGGCCCCCAGAATGCGCGAAGGAGGGCGCCGGATGGCCCTGGTGAGGACGGTCTGTGTCTATTGCGGCTCCGGGTTCGGAAAGAATCCGGCCTTCAAGGAGGCGGCGCAGCAGCTCGGCACCGCGCTCGCGCAGGCCGGCATGTCCCTCGTCTACGGCGGCGGCGATGTCGGGCTGATGGGCACCGTCGCCCGCGCCGTGCTGGAATCGGGCGGCCACGTCACCGGCATCATCCCGGACTTCCTCCAGGCCCGCGAGAACATGCTGGACGCCGTCGATGAGACCATCGTCGTGCCAGACATGCACACCCGCAAGCGCCTGATGTTCGAGCGCTCGGACGCCTTCGTCACCCTCCCCGGCGGGATCGGCACGCTGGAGGAACTGGTCGAGCAGCTGACTTGGGCGCAGCTCGGACGACACAAGAAGCCAGTCGTGCTCGTCTCAGTGGATGACTTCTGGGCGCCCCTGCTCGGCCTGTTCGACCACATGCGCGACCACGGCTTCATCCGCGACGGGCTGGACCTGAGCTACCTCGTGGCGAAGGACGCGGCCGCCGTGGTGCCGCTCCTTCAGGCCGCCGGCCACGAGCCGGACGGCCGCGCCGAGGAACTCGTCGTCACGAAAATGTAGTCGATCATCGCCGCGCTCGCCTTGGCGGCGTTCGGCCCATCGGCCGTTCAGGACCAGACGGTCAACACCGCACCGTCCAACGTCAACGTTCTGAACCTGCTGAACCAAGCCTACACCGTGTTCACCGCCGATCACGGCGTGGCGAAGAACTACTTCGCCAACGGTGCAGCCACCCACACGACCACCGCCGGTAACGTCCCGATCCCGGCGGTGGCGCCCGCCTCAGCCGGTGCAGCCTTCCCTGATCTACATCGAGCGCTTCGTCGGCGGCGCCTATGTCGGCATCCACCTGGACGGCATTGCCGAGACCAGCGGCGCTGCGTGGCTTCGCCCGCGATTCCGATCTCGGCGCCTTGACGGTAGGCGTGCGCGGCCAGGACCAGGCGGTGAAGGGCAACTTCACCGACCGGTTCTGGGCCTCACGCAGTGGACAGTGACAGGGTGGCGCTCCGAAAGGGGGCGCCGCCCTTTCCGTCAGCGCGCCGCCTTCGTCTTGGCCTTCGAAGCCGGCTCGGCGCTGTCCTCGATGCCGGCCACGTTGATGGTCTCGGCGATCTTAGACAGGAGCGCGTCGGTCTTCTTCTCTTCCTGCAGGGTCTCGTCGAGGAGGCTCGCGGCATCCGCGTAGCCGAGCTGGCTCGCCCAGGTCTTGAGCGTGCCGTAGCGGGCGATCTCATAATGCTCGACCGCCTGGGCGCAGGCGGCGAGGACGGCATCGGCCGCCGGGCTGTCGCCGAAATCCTCCAGATCCTCCTCCATCTCCGAGGTGATGCCCTGCATCGCCTCGCAGGTCTTGGCGCGGGCCGGCTTGCCGATGATCTCGAAGACCTGGGTCAGGCGCTCGACCTGATGGGCGCTCTCCTCGGCATGGGTCTCGAAGGCCTGCCGAAGCTCGTCATGCTCCGCCGCCTTGGCGGATTTCTTGAGGGCTTTCACCGACTGCTTCTCGGCGTAGTAGACGTCCTTGAGGGTCTCGTAGAACGCGTCGTGAAGCGTCTTCTGCTTGGTGGCCATGGCGATCGGAACTCCTGCGGGCTGTGGAATGGCCGAGCGGGTGAAAGCGGCCACATCCCGCCAACCCCAGCTCGGCTCTGCGGGTCCCGCCTTTATTCTCGCCGTCCGCAGGAACTTTCCGGATCGCCGCGTTCGGTCTCGCTTACTTAGCGATCATCGGGCACCCGCCCTCGCTCATCGGGCGGAAGGCCTGATCGGCGGGGATCGTCTCCAGCACCTTGTAAAGGTCCCACTCGCCCTTCGACTCGGCGGGCGCCTTCGCCTCGAACAGGTACATCGGGTGGATCTTGCGCCCGTCCGGCCGGATCGTCCCCTTGCCGAAGAGCGGGTCGTCGGTGGGAATCTCCTTCATCTTGGCGACGACCGCCGCGCCGTCCTTGGCCGAGTGCAGGGCCTCGACGGCCTTCAGGTAATGGAGCGTGCTGGCATAGACGCCCGCCTGATAGGAGGTCGGCTTCTTGCCCGGCATCTTCTGCGCGAAGCGGTCGGCGAAGGAACGGGTGGCGTCGTTCAGGTCCCAGTAGAACGAGGCGGTGAACTGGAGCCCCTGGGCCACGTCGAGGCCGAGCGAATGGATGTCGGTGATGGCGATCAGCAGCGCGGCGAGTTGCTGCCCGCCCTGGCGGATGCCGAATTCATGCGCCTGCTTGATCGCGTTGGCCGCATCGAGCCCCGCATCGGCCAGCCCGATCACCTGCGCGCCGGAGGCCTGGGCCTGGAGCAGGAAGGACGAGAAATCCGGGTTCGGGAAGGGCGTACGCACGCCGCCGACGACCTTGCCGCCGTTCTTCTCGACCACCGCCTTGGTGTCGCGTTCGAGCGCCAGCCCGAAGGCGTAGTCGGCGGTGATGAAGTACCAGGATTTGCCGCCGCGCTTCAGCAGGGCCTTGCCGGTTCCGTTGGCGAGCGCCGCCGTGTCGTAGGTCCAATGGACGGTGTTCGGCGTGCAGGCCGGGCCGGTGAGGTCGGCGGTGCCGCCGCCCGAATTCACGAAGGCCTTGTTCTTCTCCTTGGTGATCTGCGCGATGGCGAGCGCCACCGAGGAGGTCGGCACGTCGAAGATCGCGTCGACCCCGTCGCGGTCGTACCATTGCCGGGCGATGGAGGCGCCGACATCGGGCTTGTTCTGGTGGTCGGCGGCGATGACCTCGACCTTGAGCCCGTGCTGCTCCGGCTTGAAATCCTCCACCGCCATTCGCGCCGCGACCACCGCGCCCTCGCCGGTCGAGTCGAAATAGACGCCGGAGCGGTCGTTCAGGACGCCGATCTTCACCGGCACGAGGTCGGCGGCACGGGCGCTGAGATGGGCGGCGGCGAGCGTGCAGAACGCGGCGAGCGCCCCCGCCGCGAGGGTACGGGTCGGCATCGGTCTCTCTCCCTAGGGGCATGACGATCCCGCCACGTTCAGTGCGGCGGGTTTGCATGACGGATGCAGCTTAGACGGCGTGTTCGGCTGTTGCCTATGCCTCAGGTTGAGGAAGCGTCCCCGGAGTCAGGCCCAGGATGGCGCGCGCCTCGGCCGGCGTCGCGAGCGTGCGGTCGATATGAGCGAGCAGGCTCACCGCCTTCTCGACCAGGGCCGCGTTGCTCGGGGCAAGCTGCCCCCGCCCGAGATAGAGGTTGTCCTCCAGCCCGACGCGGACATGCCCGCCCATCCCCGCCGCCACGGCGAGCATCGGGAACTCGGCGCGTCCGATGCCGAAGGCCGACCAGACCGCGTCTTCCGGCAGGCGGGCGCGCAGGGCGACGAGGGTTTCAGGCGTGGCCGGCGCCCCCCACGGAATGCCGAGGCAGAGCTGGAACAGCGGCGGCCGGGCGAGGTGCCCCTCCGTGATGAGGTGCCGGGCAAGTTCGATATGGCCGAGGTCGAATACTTCGACCTCGGGCTTCACCCCGGCCTCGCGGATCGCCCGCGCCATCGCCCGCAGGTGCGAGGGCGTGTTGAGGAACAGGTGCTCGCCGAAGTTCATCGTGGCGATGTCGAGGGTGCAGATCTCGGGCTTCAGCGCGCCGACATGCCGGGTCCGCGCCTCGGGCGTGACGAAGGTGGTGCCCGGCCCCGCCACGGCGGGGTCCGCCTCCCCCGGCACGAAGCGTCCGCCCGCGCCCGTGGTGAGGTTGAGGATGACGTCGCCGTTGCGCTCGCGGATGCGCTCCACGACCTCGCGGTAGAGGGCAAGCTCCATGCTCGGCGCCCCGGTCTTGGGATCGCGGACGTGAATGTGGACGATGGCCGCCCCCGCCGCGGCGGCGTCGAGGGCGGAGCGCGCGATCTGTTCGGGCGTCACCGGCACGGCCGGGTTCTTCTTCGGGGTGTCGAAGGAGCCCGTCAGCGCGCAGGTGACGATCGTCCTGTCGGTCATGTCCACTCCTCCCGCGTTTTGCGCGAGAGTGGCACGGCGGCGGGAGGCTGGCGAGGCGTCGCGCCCTAGCCGCCGACGCCCGTAGCGACACCGGCGAGCATCGCGACACCCAGAACCAGCACGAAGGCGGCGGCCAGCAATTCGAGCCCGCCGATCGCCATCGCCCCGGCCTGCCCGCGTCCTCCGGCGAGCGCCAGGGCGGCGCGCTTGGCGAAGACGGCGAGCGCGGCGAGGGCCGTGGTGGTGAGCGCGGTGCCCACTGCCATGGCGAGGACGGCGAGGATGCCGGCGAGCGGCACGCCCTGCGCCATCGCGAAGACGAGCACGAGCACCGCCCCGGCGCAGGGCCGCGAGCCCGCCGCGAGAACGATTCCCACCCGTGCCCGCCAGGTCCGCGCAGAGTCGATGCGCTCGGCCGCCGGCATGTGGGCGCAATCCGGCCCGCAGGCGCTCTGGGCCAAGTGGCCCGATGCGAGGTGCCCGGCCTTGCGCCAGGTCAGGGCGAGGCCGGCGGCGGCCACCAGGGCGAAGCTCGCCGTCTCGATGAAGGTGCCGGCCCGCGTCATCGTCGCGGCGGTGGCGTTGAGCACGAGGCTGCCGACCCCCACGAGGGCCATCGCCACGGCGGCCTGCAACAGGGCGGCGCAAGCGCTGAGGGCGCAGCCGAGGCGGAAGGCGCGCTCCCCCGCCAGGATGTAGCCGGCGATGACCGCCTTGCCGTGCCCCGGCCCTGCGGCGTGGAAGACGCCGTAGGCGAAGGCGAGGCCGATCAGCGGCGTCCAGTCGCCCCCGCCCTTCAGGGCGGTGACGGCGGCGTTCATGGCCCGCGAGAAGCTGGACTGAAGCGAAAGAATGAGCCCGCCGAGTCCGGTGGCGGCGGGGGCGGCCTCGCGGAATCCGATGCCGAAGGGCGAGCGCGGCGGCGGAGTCGCGATACCGGGGGCGATGAGCCACGCCAGCAGGGCGACGACGAGGGCCGCCAAGGCGACCGCCCCGGCCATCAGCGCAAGGCGCTGGGGCAGGCGCGAGGCCGGCGCGGCGGGGGCGAGGCCGAGCCCTACGGACACGCGACGATCACCCGGTTGGCGAATTGCTCACCGTAATTCGAGGCGGCGGTGAGGGCTTCGAAGAAGGCCTCGCTCATGCCGGTCTTGGCGTCGGCGACCTTCGTCTGGTCGTTCTTCGGCCGCGTCACCGAGGCGGTGCAGCCCTGCGGCGCACCCGTCAGCGTCACGGCATCCTGCCCCTCCGCGAAGCCGAACGAGACGAAATAGGTCGGGTCGTAGACTTCGAGCGCCGCCACGCCCCGTCCCGGCGCCGCCGGGCTCTTGAGGGGCAGGAGGAAGCTGAGCGTGAGGGCGTTGCCCTCCATCCGCATCGCCGCCTCGCGGGGCTCGGCGAAGGCCTGCTCCTTGCCGGCGACCTTCAGCTTCGTGAAGTAGCCGAACTCCGCAAGGTTTTCGGTGTTCGTGGTCGCGAGGGAGGCCAGCTCGTCGGGGCTGAGCTTGCCGTCTTTGTTGGCATCGAGCCCCTGGGTGACGTAGGCCGAGTATTCCGGATCGAACGACCACGTGTGGCGCACGCCCGTGACCTTGCCGTCCGCGTAGGCGACTTGCGCCCTAGCGGAGACCCAGACGTGGGGATGGGCCTGCGCGGCCGTCACGGCACAGCAGGCGGCGACGGCGAGGAGGCTGCGAAGGGCGGCGGTCGGCATGGGCGGCACGCTCGCGGCGATGGGTCAACGAAGGATGAACGCGCGCTTGTTCGCCCGGCCGTGGGGCGAAAGCGAGGCGCGCTATTGCCCCGCGTCCAATCCCATCAGCTGGAAGCTCACCCGCAGGTCGTCCGACATCGGCACATCGAGGCGTTCGCCGTTCGGGAGTCGCTTGAGGAACCAGCGCTCGTAGGTCCAGCGCAACTCGCGGGATTCGGCGAGCCGCCGGAAGGTGTCGGCGACCAGGGACGCGAATTCCGGGTCGTCCTTGCGGAACATGATCCCGTAGGGCTCGAAGGAGAGCTTGTCCGGCAGCACCGTGTAGGAGGAGCCCTCCGCCGGGTCGGTGGCGATCAGCCCGTAGAGGAGGATGTCGTCCAGGGCGAAGGCATCGGCCTTGCCGGCCTTCACCAGGGCGAAGGAGGCCGCGTGGTCCGGCGCCGTCACCACCTGCGCGTCGATCTTCAGCCGCGCGAGGAGATCGCGCAGGATACGCTCGTTGGTGGTGCCGGCGGTGACGACCACCGTCTTGCCGCCGAGGTCCCGGTAGGACGCGAGCGTCGAGCCCTTCCTTACGAGGAGCTTCGTGGCGCTGATGAAGTCGACGGGCGAGAAGGCGACCTGCTTGCGCCGCTCGGCGTTGGCGGTGGTCGAGCCGCATTCGAGATCGACCTTGCCGGAGGTGACGGCGCCGATGCGCGTCTCGGACGTCACCGGCTCGTAGCGCACCCTGAGGGGGCGACCGATCGCCGTCTGCACGTCGTCCACGATCTCGCCGCACAGGTCGATGGCGTAGCCCGCCACCCGGGGCGTGCCGTCGGCGCGTTTGCCCTCCACGAAGGAGAACGGGATCGAGCTCTCCCGGTAGCCGATCACGATCTCCCCCCGCTCGGCGGCGGTCTTGAGCGTGCCGGTCAGGACCTCCACCGCCCCTGCGGGGGAGGCGGCGAGGGTCAGCGCGACCGCGAGGGCGAGGAGCCGGTTCCGCGTAGCCATGTCGGCCATCCCCTCCCCGTCGCCCTACTCGGCCGGCGCGGCGGCGCCGGGCATGTGATCGAGGCGCTGGTCCTCCAGGGTGAGCTGGCCCTCCCACTTCGCCACGGCGACGGTGGCGATGCTGTTGCCGAGGACGTTGGTCGCCGAGCGGCCCATGTCGAGGAACTGGTCGATGCCGATGATGAGCAGCAGCCCCGCCTCGGGGATATTGAACTGCGACAGGGTCGCCGAGATCACCACCAGCGAGGCGCGCGGCACGCCGGCCATGCCCTTCGACGTCACCATCAGCAGGAGCAGCATCGTCAGTTGCTGCGTCCAGCTCAGCGGGATGTTGTAGGCCTGCGCGATGAACATCACCGCGAAGGTGCAGTACATCATCGAGCCGTCGAGGTTGAACGAGTAGCCCATCGGCAGCACGAACGAGGTGATCTTGTTCGGCACGCCGAAGCGTTCGAGGTTCGAGAGCAGCTTCGGATAGGCCGCCTCGCTCGACGCGGTGGAAAAGGCCAGTACGAACGGCTCCTTGATCAGGTTCACGAGCCGGCTGATCCCGCCTGTGCCGACGAGGAGCGTGCCGACGCCCATCAATAGCATCCACAGGCAGAACAGGCCGAAGTAGAACATCAGCATGAACTTGCCGTAAGTGACGAGGACGCCGATGCCCTGGGTTGTGATGGTCGCCGCGATGGCCGCGAAGACGGCGACGGGGGCGAACAGCATCACGTAGCCGGTGACCTTGAGCATCACGTCGGCGACGCCCTCGATTCCCCTGGCGAGGAACTGGCCCTTCTCCCCGAGGGAGGCCAGGGCGACGCCGAAAAAGATCGAGAACACAACGATTTGCAGGATTTCGTTGTTGGCCATCGCCTCCACCGCGCTCTTGGGCACGAGGTGGGTGACGAACTCCTTGAGGGAGAGCGAGGCGGCCTTCAGGCCGGTGCCCGCTCCGGCATCGGGAAGCGGCAAGTTCAGGTTGTGGCCAGGCTGGAGGAAATTCACCAGAACGAGCCCGAGCAGCAGCGAGCAGAACGAGGCGCCGACGAACCACAGCAGCGCCTTGCCGCCGACCCGCCCGACGGAAGCAGTATCGCCCATGTGCGCGATGCCCACGACCAGCGTCGAGAACACCAGCGGCGCAATGATCATCTTGATGAGCCGCAGGAAGATATCGGACACCAGTGCGATGTATCCAGCGATCTCCTTGGCGGTCTGCGGATCCGGCCAAGTGATGCTGCAGGCGTAACCCACCGCGATGCCGAGTACCATGCCGACAAAGATGAGCGTGGTCAGTCTCGATCCCGACATTGCTGATCCCTCCCCGCACCCGCCCGGGTCGATTGGTTACAATTTCTGGTAACGGTCCAGCAGACACCATGCCATCCGCAAGCCCGCTTGCTGAAATTTGTGCGGCAAATGCCCGGATTTGTGTCGATGACGCCCCCGGACCCCCTGTGGCGTCGAGGCTACGCTTACGGTACGGGTCTTGCGGACCGACCCCGGAGGATCACAACGCGCTGGGGCATCGAGCGGACGGGTGTATGGACGTCTTCCTGCAGCAGTTGATCAACGGCCTGACGCTGGGCTCGATCTACGGGTTGATCGCCATCGGCTATACGATGGTCTTCGGCATCATCGGCATGGTGAACTTCGCCCATGGCGACGTCTTCATGGTCTCCTGCTTCATCTCCCTGATCCTGTTCCTGCTGCTGACGACGTGGCTCGGCGTCTCCTCCATCGTGCTCGCCTTCCTCGTGGTGCTGGTGCTGGCGATGGCGCTCACCGCCCTCTGGGGCTGGGCCATCGAGCGGGTGGCCTACCGGCCGCTCCGGGGCTCCTTCCGGCTGGCGCCCCTGATCTCGGCGATCGGCGTCTCGATCTTCCTGTCGAACTTCGTGCAGGTGGTGCAGGGCGCCCGCAACAAGTCGATGCCGCCGGTGCTCTCGGGGGGCATCACCGTGCTGGAGCGGGAGGGGTACACCGTGGTCCTGTCCTACAAGCAGGGGCTCATCATGGTGGTGACGGCGGTGCTGCTGACGGGCTTCTGGTACCTCGTCCAGCGGACGCCCTTCGGCCGCGCCCAGCGGGCCTGCGAGCAGGACCGGAAGATGGCCGCCCTGCTCGGCATCGACGTGGACCGGACGATCTCCCTGACCTTCGTCCTCGGCGCCGCCCTCGCGGCGGTCGCGGGGGTGCTCTACGTGATGTATTACGGCGTGGTCTCGTTCTCGGACGGGTTCGTGCCGGGCGTGAAGGCGTTCACGGCGGCGGTGCTCGGGGGCATCGGCTCCCTGCCCGGCGCGGTGCTCGGGGGGCTGATCATCGGCCTGATCGAGACCTTCTGGTCGGCCTATTTCTCCATCGAGTACAAGGACGTGGCCGCGTTCTCGATCCTGGCCATCGTGCTCATCTTCATGCCCTCGGGGATCCTCGGGCGGCCTGAGGTCGAGAAGGTCTGATGGCCCGCCCCGCCACCGACGCCCTGCCGGACAGCGCCATGGGCGCCATCCTGCGCGACGCCGCCCTCTGCGCCCTCGTCGCCCTCGGCCTCTGCCTGCCGCTGATCGCCTACCGGATGGATCCGGGGCCGGGCAGCGACCTCGTCCTCGTCCCCCGCTGGGGGCTGGTGGCGATCCTCTGCGCGATCACCTTCGGCGTGCGCCTCGGCCAGCGCCTGCTCCTGCTGCGCCGGGATGCGCGGCGGGCGCTGACGCCCGCCCCCGCCCAGGCCACCGAGGCCGTGGGGGGCGAGCCCGATGCCGGGCAGAAGGTCTCGAAGGTCGGCCTGAGGCTGTTCGTGGCGGTGGCGCTCTCCCTGCCGGTCCTGGCGACGCTCGCCACCGGCGATCTTGGCTCGGCCCGCTACTGGATCGACCTCGGCATCCTCATCCTCACCTACGTGATGCTCGGCTGGGGGCTGAACATCGTCGTGGGCCTCGCGGGCCTCCTCGACCTCGGCTACGTCGCGTTCTACGCGGTCGGCGCCTATTCCTACGCGCTGCTCTCGACGACCTTCGGCCTGTCCTTCTGGGTGTGCCTGCCGCTCGCCGGCCTGTTCGCGGGCCTGTGGGGGATGCTGCTGGGCTTCCCCGTCCTGCGGCTGCGGGGCGACTACCTCGCCATCGTGACGCTGGCCTTCGGCGAGATCATCCGCCTCGTCCTCATCAACTGGACGGACGTGACCGGCGGCGCGGCGGGCGTGTCCTCGATTCCGCGCGCCACCTTCTTCGGCATCCCCTTCACGGCGGACGAGGATGGGTTCGCCGCCCGCTTCGGCCTCGAATTCGATTCGATGCACCGGGTCGTGTTCCTGTACTACCTGATCCTCGTGCTGGCGCTGATCACCAACCTCGTGACGCTGCGCCTGCGCCGCCTGCCCATCGGCCGCGCCTGGGAGGCCCTGCGCGAGGACGAGATCGCCTGCCGGTCGCTCGGCATCGACACCACGGCGACGAAGCTCACGGCCTTTGCGCTCGGCGCGGCCTTCGGCGGCATCGCCGGCTCGTTCTTCGCCGTGCGGCAGGGCTTCATCTCGCCGGAGAGCTTCACCTTCCTGGAAAGCGCGATCATCCTGGCGATCGTGGTGCTCGGCGGCATGGGCAGCCAGTTCGGCGTCGCCATCGCGGCCGTGGCGATGGTCGCCGGCCCCGAGATGCTGCGCAACCTCGGCAGCCTGAAGGCGGTGTTCGGCGAGGGGTTCGATCCCAACGAGTACCGGCTGCTGCTGTTCGGCCTCGCCATGGTGGCGATGATGGTCTGGCGCCCGCGCGGGCTCATCTCGGTGCGGATGCCCTCGGTGACATTGGGGGAGCGGCGCGCGATCTCCGGCGCCCATGTGAGCGAGGGGCACGGCTGATGGCGGCCCCCGTCCTCACGGTCGATCACCTGACCATGCGCTTCGGCGGGTTGACCGCCATCGCCGACTTGTCCTTCGAAGCGCGCCGGGGCGACATCACCGCCCTGATCGGCCCGAACGGGGCCGGCAAGACCACGGTCTTCAACTGCATCACCGGCTTCTACAAGCCGACCGAGGGGATGCTGACCCTCACCCACGAGGACGGCAGCGAACACCTGCTGGAGCGCCTGCCGAACCATCAGGTGAACCGGACGGCGCAGGTGGCGCGGACCTTCCAGAACATCCGCCTGTTCCCCGGCATGACGGTGCTGGAGAACCTGCTGGTCGCCCAGCACAAGACGCTGATGCGCGCCTCCGGCTACACGGTGCTGGGGCTCCTCGGCTTCAAGGGGTTTCGCGACGCGCAGGCGGCGGCGGTGGAGAAGGCCAAGGGCTGGCTCACGCGGATCGACCTGCTCGCGCGGGCCGACGAGCCGGCGGGGAGCCTGCCCTACGGGGCGCAGCGGCGGCTGGAGATCGCGCGGGCGATGTGCACCGATCCGGTGCTGCTCTGCCTGGACGAGCCCGCCGCCGGCCTGAACCCGCGCGAGTCGCTGGAGCTGAACGCCCTGCTCCGGCACATCCGCGACCACGAGGGCACCTCGGTCCTGCTCATCGAGCACGACATGTCGGTGGTGATGGAGATCTCCGACCACATCGTCGTGCTCGACTACGGCAAGAAGATCGCGGACGGTACGCCGGAGGAGATCCGCACCAACCCGAGCGTCATCGCCGCCTATCTCGGCGTCGAGGACGAGGAGGTCGAGGCGGTGGAGGCCGAGGTGGGCCTGTCCCTGCCGCACGAAGGGCATCCCGCATGAGGGCCGACCGTTGAGCGTCGCCGGCATCAACGTGCTCGTGGAGGAGACCCGC
The DNA here is from genome assembly GCF_038442315.1 of Methylobacterium litchii. NCBI lineage: Bacteria > Pseudomonadati > Pseudomonadota > Alphaproteobacteria > Hyphomicrobiales > Methylobacteriaceae > Methylobacterium > Methylobacterium litchii. The sequence goes on from NZ_JBBXMY010000003.1 coordinate 160,643, forward strand.
GCGATCCAGGCGGGAGGCAAGCCGCCGCTCCTCACCGTGCGCGGGGTCTCGACCTATTACGGCAGCGTCGCCGCCTTGAGGGGCGTCGATCTCGATGTCGGCGAGGGCGAGATCGTCACGCTGATCGGGGCCAACGGCGCCGGCAAGTCGACCCTGATGATGACCGTGTTCGGCGCCCCCCAGGCGCGGGCGGGCACCATCACCTACGAGGGGCGCGACATCACCCGCGTGCCGACCCACGAGATCGCCCGCCTCGGGATCGCGCAGTCGCCGGAGGGCCGCCGGGTCTTCCCGCGCATGAGCGTGCACGAGAACCTGCAGATGGGTGCCGCCCTCCATGGCGGGCGCTACTTCGCGGAGGATCTGGAGAAGGTCGTCACCCTGTTTCCCCGCGTCGGTGAGCGGCTGCACCAGCGCGCCGGCACCATGTCCGGCGGCGAGCAGCAGATGCTGGCCATCGCCCGCGCCCTGATGAGCCGGCCGAAGCTGCTCCTGCTGGACGAGCCGTCGCTCGGCCTCGCGCCGCTGGTGGTGAAGGGCATCTTCGACGCGATCCGCCGCCTCAACCGGGAGGACGGGATGACCATCTTCCTCGTGGAGCAGAACGCCTACCACGCCCTCAAGCTCGCCCATCGCGGCTACGTGCTGGTGAACGGGCGCATCACCATGAGCGGCACCGGCCGGCAATTGCTGGACGACCCCTCGGTGAAGGCGGCCTATCTCGAAGGCGGCCACGCCGCGCCTGCGGGGGGCGACCATGCTTGACGGCCTGCTGTTCGAGGAAGGCTCGGTCTGGCTGTTCCTCCTTGTCACGGTGGTGATGGGCGGCTGGGCAGGCTGGATGGCGGCGCGGGGCATCGCCAAGGGCTGGCGGCCCTACTGGCACTGCGTGCCGGCCCTGCTCCTCGTGGCGGCCGCCGTGCGCTTCATCCATTTCGCCCTGTTCGGCGGGACGCTCTTGTCGGCGCATTACTATGCCGTGGACGCGCTGGTGGTGCTGCTGATCGGCTCGGCGGGGTTTCGTGCGACGCGCACCCGCCAGATGACGAGCCAGTACCGCTGGCTCTACGAGAAGACCTCGCCGCTGACATGGCGTCCGCGCGGGTCTTGAGCCTTCGACGATTCGGTTCGCCCTGATTGTCCGGGGCGCATGAAGGGGAGTGTGGCGATGCGATCGGTACTTCTGGCGGGCCTCGCGCTCGGCGTCCTGACCTCCGGCCCCGCCCTGGCGGAGGTCAAGATCGGCGTCGGTGCGCCGATCACCGGCAACAGCGCGGCCTTCGGCGCGCAGCTCAAGAACGGCACCGCCCAGGCGGTGGAAGACTTCAACAAGGCCGGCGGCATCAACGGCGAGAAGGTCGAGCTGGTCGTGGGTGACGACGCCTCCGATCCGAAGCAGGGCGTGTCGGTGGCCAACAAGTTCGCCTCCGACAAGGTGAAGTTCGTGGTCGGTCACTTCAATTCCGGCGTCTCGATCCCGGCCTCGGACGTCTATGCCGACGCCAACATCGTCGAGATCACCCCAGCCTCGACCAACGTGAAGTTCACCGAGCGCGGCCTGTGGAACACCTTCCGCACCTGCGGCCGGGACGACCAGCAGGGCGCGGTGGCGGGCGATTACCTCGCCACCAAGTTCAAGGGGAAGAAGGTCGCCATCGTCCATGACAAGACCCCCTACGGGAAGGGTCTCGCCGACGAGACGCTGAAGGCGTTCAAGGCCAAGGGCGGTAAGGAAACCCTCTACGAGGGCATCAACCCGGGCGAGAAGGACTACTCGGCCCTCGTCTCCAAGCTGAAGCAGAACGGCGTCGATATCGTCTATTTCGGCGGCTACTACACCGAGGCCGGGCTGATCCTGCGCCAGATGCGCGACCAGGGCCTGAAGGCGCCGATGATGGGCGGCGACGGCATGGTCGACCGCGAGCTCGTCGCCATCGCCGGCCCGGCTGCCGAGGGCACGCTCACCACCTTCCCGCCGGACGCCCGCAAGAACCCGGCGGCCAAGGACGCGGTCGCCGCCTTCAAGGCGAAGGGCATCGATCCCGAGGCCTACACCCTCTACGCCTACGCCGCCGCGCAGATCTTCAAGCAGGCGGCGGACGCCGTGAAGTCCACGGACGGCAAGAAGGTCGCCGCCTACATGCGCGAGGGCAAGCCGTTCCAGACGGTGCTCGGCCCGATCTCCCTCGACAAGAAGGGCGACATCACCAAGCCCGACTACGTGATCTACGAGTGGAAGAAGGGCAAGGACGGCCAGATCGGCTATGCCGGCAATGAACTGACCCAGTAACGTTTCACGCACGCCGACCGGATGCCGTCCCGCCACGCTGCGGGGCGGCTTTCGCATTGCGACATCGGCCGGATCGTCAGGCGCAGCCTGTGGGCTCCGTGACGCGCCCCGATGCGTCCGCCTTAAAATCATGCAACATGCCGCTCGCGCGGGCGCTCGGCCCGGCTCCGAGTGTCGGAGAGGCGGCGAGTGTGGCTCCGGATGGATCGATGCGGTTCAGGACGGCCGGTTCACCGGCCTCCAGACCGCGCGCCGACCGGTATCTCGTATTCAGACCTGTCTCTCCGGCATCAACGTTGCAAAGGCTCGCTCGAGCGGGCGGGCCTGCACCCGACACCGCCTGCCGACGACGTTCGGCCAGACCCAGGAGTTCCGTACCGATGCAGTTCGTTAACGCTCGCCGTGGCCTCGCCGCGGCGCTTGGCCTGAGCCTCGCCGTCGCCCCCCTGGCCGCCGGCGCCGAGGACCTGACCGGCACCCTCAAGAAGGTGAAGGATTCCGGCGCCATCACCATCGGCTACCGCGACTCCTCCGTGCCGTTCTCCTACCTCGGCGGTGACGAGAAGCCGGTCGGCTACGCCATGGACATCTGCTACAAGATCGCCGACGCGGTGAAGAACAAGCTCGGCCTGCCGAAGATCGACGTGAAGCTGAACCCGGTCACCTCGGCGACCCGCATCCCGCTGATGGCCAACGGCACGATCGACCTCGAATGCGGGTCGACCACGAACAACGCCGACCGCCAGAAGCAGGTGGGCTTCACCAACAGCCACTTCCTCACCGCGACGCGCTTCGTCTCGAAGAAGTCCTCGAACCTGCACACGATCGAGGACCTGAAGGGCAAGACCGTCGTCTCGACCTCCGGCACCACGAACATCCGGCAGATCAACGAGGCCAACACCGAGAAGAAGCTCGGCCTGACCATTCTGCCCGCCAAGGATCACGCCGAGGCGTTCCTGATGGTCGAGACCGGCCGCGCCGTCGCCTTCGTGATGGACGACGTGCTCCTCGCCTCGCTGGTCGCCTCCTCGAAGGATCCGGGCGCCTACGAGATCTCGAAGGAAGCCCTCTCCAAGCCGGAGCCCTACGGCATCATGCTCCGCAAGGACGACGCGCCGTTCAAGGCCGTCGCCGACGAGGCCACCGCCAAGCTCTACACCAGCCCCGAGGGCAAGGCGCTCTACGACAAGTGGTTCACGCAGCCGATCCCGCCGCGCAACATCAACCTGAACCTGCCGATGAGCGACGAGATGAAGAAGCAGTTCACGAAGCCGATCGACAGCCCCGATCCGGCTGCCTACTGAGCCTTCGCACCTGAACGAGCGCCCCGCGGCACGATCCGCGGGGCGAACCAAGAAACGGCAGCGGGGCCGGGCGGGCGATGAACTACAATTGGAACTGGAGCATCTTCTTCGACCAGTCCCCAGAGGGGACCGGCACCTACGCGGACATGCTCCTGTCCGGCCTGTACTGGACCATCGTGACGGCGCTGTGCGCCTGGGCGATCGCCTTCACCCTCGGCTCGATCATCGGCGTGCTGCGCACCCTGCCGAGCAAGACGGCGAACGCCATCGGCACGACCTATGTCGAGATCTTCCGCAACGTGCCGCTGCTGGTGCAGATGTTCCTCTGGTACTTCGTGCTGCCGGAGGTGCTGCCGCGCGGGCTCGGGGATTCCGTGAAGCAGATGCCGGATGCGCCGTTCTACACGGCGGTGGTGTGCCTGGGCTTCTTCACCGCCTCGCGGGTGGCCGAGCAGGTCCGCGCCGGCATCCAGGCCCTGCCGCGCGGGCAGCGGATGGCGGCCACGGCCATGGGCTTCACCACGGCGCAGACCTACCGCTACGTCCTGCTGCCGAACGCCTACCGCATCATCCTGCCGCCGATGACCTCCGAGTTCTTGAACAACCTCAAGAACACGTCCGTGGCGCTGACCATCGGCCTGCTCGAGCTCACCGGCCGGGCGCGCTCGATGCAGGAATTCTCCTTCCAGGTGTTCGAGGCCTTCACCGCCGCGACGCTCCTCTACGTGGCGATCAACCTCGTGGTCGTCGTCTGCGCGAGCCTCCTCGAACGCGCCGTCACCATCCCCGGGCAGCGCTGACCGCCCGAACCCCGCTGCAACCGGCCGCCGACGAGGCGGCGATGATGCGCAGGCCGCGATGCTCTCGAACTTCGATTTCTCCGTCATCCTGACCGCCCTGCCCTACCTGTTCGGGACGGGCATGGTCTTCACCCTGTCGCTCACCGCCATGGCGGCGGCGGGGGGCGTGGTGCTCGGCACCCTGCTCGCCATGGCCCGGCTCTCGGGGATCCCCGGCGTCTGGCACCTCGCCAAGGGCTATGTCGAGCTGTGCCGCTCCCTGCCCCTCGTGCTGGTGATCTTCTGGTTCTACTTCCTGGTGCCGTATATCGGCGCCTACGTCGTCGGCTCGACGACGCCGATCCAGGTCGGCGCCTTTCCCTCGGCGCTCATCACCTTCACGGCGTTCGAGGCGGCCTATTTCGCCGAGATCATGCGCGCGGGCATCCAGTCGGTGCCGAAGGGGCAGACCGGGGCCGCGCAGGCGCTCGGCATGAATTACTGGCAGACGATGAGCAACGTCGTGCTGCCCCAGGCCTTCCGCAACATGCTGCCGCTGCTGCTGACCCAGACCATCGTGCTCTTCCAGGACACGTCGCTGGTCTACGTCCTGTCGCTCACCGACTTCATGGGCGCGGCCTCGAAGGTCGCCCAGCGCGACGGGCGTCTGGTGGAGATGTATATCTTCGCGGCGCTCGTCTACTTTGCGATCTGCTTCGCCGCCTCGTTCCTCGTGCGCCGCCTGCAGCGCCGCGTCGCCATCATCCGCTGATCAGGGGACTTTCACCATGACCTCTTCCCCGATGCCGGCCCCGACCGCCTCGCAGCCCGCCGTCGACGCCGACCACGCCCCGAAGGATCCCGGCCTCCAGCCGGGCAGCCTCGTCTCCGGCCTGCCGAAGGGCGCGCCGGGCGAGACGATGATCGCCATCGACGGCATCAGCAAATGGTACGGCGACTTCAAGGTGCTGACCGATTGCACCACCAAGGTCGCCAAGGGCGAGGTGGTGGTGGTCTGCGGCCCCTCGGGCTCGGGCAAGTCGACGCTCATCAAGTGCGTGAACGCCCTGGAGCCCTTCCAGAAGGGCCAGATCACGGTGGCGGGCACGAAGGTGCTCGACAAGTCCACCAACCTGCCGAAGCTGCGCTCGCGGGTCGGCATGGTGTTCCAGCATTTCGAGCTGTTCCCGCACCTGACGATCACCGACAACCTCACCATCGCCCAGCGCAAGGTGCTGGGGCGCGGCTCCGAGGATGCCAAGAAGCGCGGCCTCGACCTGCTGGCCCGCGTCGGGCTCGGCGCCCACGCGCACAAGTTCCCCGGCCAGCTCTCCGGCGGCCAGCAGCAGCGCGTGGCCATCGCCCGCGCGCTCGCCATGAACCCGGTGGTGATGCTGTTCGACGAGCCGACCTCGGCGCTGGACCCCGAGATGGTCGGCGAAGTGCTCGACGTGATGGTCGAACTCGCCAAGGAGGGCATGACCATGATGGTCGTGACCCACGAGATGGGCTTCGCCCGCAAGGTCGCCGACCGGGTGATCTTCATGGACCGGGGCGAGATCGTCGAGGACGCCACGAAGGAGGACTTCTTCGGCAGCCCCCGCTCCGAGCGCGCGCAGACCTTCCTGTCGAAGATCCTGCAGCACTGAACGGCGGCGGGCGCGGTCGCTAGCCCGCCAGCTCCTCCTGCGCCGCCCGGTACTCGCGACCGTGGCGGCAATAGCTCTCCACGATGCGCAGCATCATCGACCGCCGCTCGGCGTCGAGGGGCCCGAGGATGCGCGCGGGGCGCCCGCCCCAGAGATGGCCGGATTCGAGGATCTGGCCGGGATCGGTGGTGGCCCCGGCGGCGACCATCACGTCGTCGGCGATCAGCGTGCCCGGTGCGATCACCGCGCCGATGCCGATGAGGCTGCGGGCGCCGATGCGGGAATCGGCGATGCGGACATTGTGCGCGATGGTGGTGTCGCGCCCGATCACCACGCCCTCGCCCCGCGAGCGGATCACCGTGTTGTCCTGGATGTTGGTGTCGGCGCCGACCACGATGGGTCCGGCCTCGGCCTCCAGCGCGCAGCAGAACAGCACGCTCGCCCCCGCCCCCAGCCCGACGCGCCCGCGCAGGCGCGCGGTGCGGGCCACGAACACGTCCGGGTCGAGGTCCTGCGGCGGCTCGGGATCGGCGCCCAGCCCCTCGGCGCTGCGCTCGCGGACCCGTTCGGCGCGCTCGGCCGCCTCCCCCGGCGTGATCGGGCGCACCGCCTTGGCCGGGCTGCCGGCATAGGCGAAGCCCCCCGCGAGGTCGGAGCGGGGGAACACGGTCGCCCCCGCCTCGATGACCGCGCCGTCGCCGATGCTCGACCCGTCGAGGATCACCACGTCGTCCTCGACCACCACGTCCGCGCCGATCGTGCAGGCGTGGAGCACGCTGTTGCGCCCCACCGTCACCCGGTCGCCGCAGGTCGTGCCGTGGGTGAAGGTGGCGATGTGGACGGTCGAGCGGTGGCCGAGCCAGAACCGGTCCCCCAGGGTCACGCGCTGCCCGTCGGCGCGGATCACCGCCGCGTCCCCGAGCCAGGCCTGATCGCCGATCCGCGCCGCGCCGATCACGGTGCTGCCGCGTCCGCACCAGACCGGGCGGCTGGCGAAGGACGGCGACTCGCCCTCGTATGGCAGCGTCAGATCTGGGTTCATGATGCCTCGTGCCTCTCGCGGCCCCGGTTCGGCCTCCGGCTCCTGCGTGCCATATAGGGCGCAGCGCAAACAGTCAGGCGCCCCACGGGGGCGGCCCCCGAAAGTCCGCCATGGAATCTCCGCTGCCCCCCGCGAAGGTCTCGATCCAGGCCGAGCCCTTCGACCTCGCGCGGGAGGTCGCCCGCGTCGAGGCGGAGCTTGCGGGGAAGGCCGGGGCGGTCGTCACCTTCTCGGGGCTGTGCAGGGACGAGGCCGGGCGCCTCGCCGCCCTCGAACTGGAGCATTACCCCGGCATGGCCGAGGCCGAGATCGGCCGGGTGGTCGAGGAGGCCGAGACGCGCTGGCCGCTCCAGGCGGTGCGGGTCATCCACCGGCACGGGCTCGTCCGGCCCGGCGAGGGCATCGTCTTCGTCCTGACGGCCTCGGGCCACCGGATCGCGGCCTTCGAGGCGGCCAGCTTCCTGATGGATTACCTGAAGACCCGTGCGCCGTTCTGGAAGCGAGAGCATCTGGCCGACGAGACGGTCGGCGGCTGGGTCGAGGCCACCGCCGCCGACGACGCGGCGGCGGGGCGCTGGTGAAGGACTAGCCGCCCAGGAGCGCCGTGAGGATCAGCGAGACGGCCCCGCCCGCGATGGCGAGGCCCATCAGCACCACGCTGCTCAACTGATCCCGCTTGTCGATGTTGTCGCCGGGGGCGAGGTGGTTGAACCGGGTGCTGCCGTGGTTGTCCATGCGCGGGTGCTCCTTGGGATGAGGTCTCCGGGCATCAACGCACATCCCCCGCATTCGTCGCCCAGGGCTTGACCGGGGCGCCTGCGACGCGTTCGACGTGGGGCTCAGTGGCCGCCAAGGATCGTAATGCCCGAATCGAAGCTCGAGGCCCTGAACGGGCCGGTCGGCCCATGGCGGGGGGCCGCCCCCCTCGCCGGCTCCGGCATCGCCGTGGTCTGCTTCACCGCCGCCCTGGCCCTGGCCTGGATGTCGGCGGGCACGCTGCTCCTGATCTTCGCCGGCGTGCTGCTCGGCGTATTCCTCGACGGTCTGACGCGGGCGCTCGCCTATGTCCTGCCGCTGCCGCGCAGCCTGCGTCTGACGCTGGCGAGCATCACCGTCGCGCTCCTGGCGCTCGGCTTCGCCACCTATGGCGGCACCACCGTCGCGCAGCAGGGGCGTGACCTCGGCAGCACCATCAAGACGCAGGCCGATTCCGTGAACACCTGGCTCGCCGACCACGGGATCGACGTGCCGCTCCTCGGCCCGACGAAGGACGAGGGCCGGTCCGCGCGGGAGCCCGGCCAGCAGGAGGGCGGCCTCGGGGGTCTCGCCTCGGGGCTGCTCAAGAGTTCCGGCTCGGTCCTGTCGAGCGCGGGCAGCGTGCTCGGCCCGGCGACGGCGGTGGTGCTCGGTCTCTTCGACGCCGTGGGCAACCTCCTCGTCATCGTCTTCCTCGGCGCCGCCTTCGCCGCCGACCCGCGCAGCTACCGCGACGGCGTGCTGCGCTTCATTCCCCCCACGAAGCGCCGCCGGGGCGCCAAGGTGCTCGACGGGGCGGGCGAGACCCTGCGCCACTGGCTGTTCGGCCAGTTGCTGACCATGACGGCGATCTTCCTGTTCACCTGGGCGGGCCTCGCCTTCCTCGGCATCGGCGGCGCGCTGATCCTCGGCCTGCAGGCGGGGCTCCTCGCCTTCGTGCCCACGGTGGGGCCGCTGGTGGCGGGCCTCGTGATCCTGCTCGCCGCCCTGGCGTCAGGGCCGAAGGCGCTGCTCGGCGCGCTCGGCGTCTACCTCGCGGTGCAGTGCCTGGAGAGCTACGGGCTCACGCCCTTCATCCAGAAGCGGGCGCTGGACATCCCCCCGGCGACGATCTTCGCCGGGCAGCTCGTGCTCGGCGTGATCTTCGGCCTGTGGGGCATCGCGCTCGCCCTGCCGCTGCTTGCGGTGATCAAGGTGCTGCTCGAACAGCTCTACGTCGAGGACACGCTCGGCGAGCATCCGGGGCACTGAGGGGGGGCTCACCCCCGCAGGGCGTCCTCGATCAGCTTGGCGACGGCGAGCGCCTGCCCGTCGCCGCCGAACCGGCCGATGACCTGCACGCCCACCGGCAGGCCGTCGCCCGGCACCGGCACGTTCACGCAGGGCACGCCCATCAGTGTCCAGAGCCGGTTGAAGCGCGGATCGCCCGTGGAGGCGAGGCTCACCGGGGCCGGGCCGGCGGCCGAGAAGGTGAGGATGGCGTCGAACTCGCCGAACAGCCCCTTCAGCACCCGGCGGGCGCGGTGGGCATGGCGGCGGGCGTCGTCGTAGGTCGCGGGGGCGGTGGCGTCGCCCGCCTCGAGGTTCCGCCGGACATGGGGCGGGAGGCTGTCGCGATGGGCGGTGAACTCCCAACCCAGCGCCTGCCGCGCCTCGAAATCCTGGATGGCGCCGTGGCGCTCCCAGGCCTGCGCGAGGTCCGGCGGCAGCGTCAGGTCGAAGACCCGTGCCCCCGCCCGCTCGGCGGCGGCGCGGGCCGTGGCCAGCGCCGCCTCGGCGGCGGGCTCGGGCGCCTCCGCGAAGTCCTGGCGCACCAGGGCGATGCGGGGGCTGGACGCGGATTCCCCGTCGATCCCGTCCCGTCCGGTGATGGCGGCGAGCGCATAGGCGAGGTCGCCCACGCCCGCCGCGAACAGGCCGACCGTGTCGAGGGCCCAGGACCACGTCTTCACCCCGACCGTCGGGATCAGCCGGAAGGAGGGCTTGATCGCCGCGCAGCCGCAATAGCTCGCCGGGCGGATCACCGAGCCCGCCGTCTGGGTGCCCAAAGCCAGCGGCAGCATGCCGGCGCCCACCGCCGCCGCCGAGCCGGCCGACGACCCGCCGGGCGTGTGGCCGGCATCGTGCGGATTGCGCGTCTCGGTGGGGTCTGAGCTGGCGTAGGCGGTGGTGGTGGTCTTGGCGAGCGCCACCGCGCCGCGCTCCTTCAGCCGCGCCACGACGGCCGCATCCGCCTTCGGGCGCCAGCCCGCGTAGAGCGCGGTGCCCAGTTGCGTCGGCAGGGTGGCGGTGTCGATGATGTCCTTGATGCCGACCGCGATGCCCGCGAGCGGCCCGTCCTGCGGGATCGCCGGATCGGGATCGATGGCGACGAAGGCGCCGATGGAGGGATCGCGCGCGGCGATGGCCTCCCGGCAGAGGTCGACGGCGCCGGCCGGCGTGAGGGTGCCGGCGGCGATACGGGCGCGGAGATCGAGGAGAGAAAGCATCGCTTATGTGGTCGACCAGGGTGGGGGCCTGTCAACCGCGTCGGGCGTGGATCGCGCCATGCCACAGGGGTCGGGAAAGCGGAAACGCGCTTGACGAAGCGTTTACGGGATCGTGCGCACCGTCCGGTTCATGCGGCGTAGCGTTCTCGCGTTCTCAGGCCTGGCCCTGTTCGGGGCGGCCCTCACGGCCTGCTCGGTCAACCGGTTCGAACGGCGCGAGCCGTGGCGGGACCAGGCGGAGCAGGTGTGCCTCGCCAAGAAGTTGGTGACGCAGACCGAATTCATCACGCCGGCGGCCGCCATCGATGGCCCCGGCCCCTGCGGCATGCAGCAGCCCTTCCGGGTGACGCGGCTCGGCAACGGCTCCGTGCTCCTGAAGCAGCGGATGACGCTGGGCTGCCCGGCGCTCGCCGAGGCCGAGGCGTGGCTCGCGGACACGATCCAGCCGGCGGCCGAACTCTATTTCGGCGTCCCCGTGGCCGAGATCAACGCGGGCACCTATTCCTGCCGGGGGCGCAACAACCAGCCCGGCGCCAAGCTCTCCGAGCACGGCTTCGGCAACGCCATCGACGTGATGTCGCTCAAGCTCGCGGACGGCCATGTCATCACCGTGAAGGGCGGCTGGCGTGGCACCGAGGCGGAGCAGGGCTTCCTCCGGGAGATCTTCCTGGGCGCGTGCCAGCGCTTCACCACGGTGCTGGCGCCGGGCTCGAACGTGTTCCACTACGATCACATCCACGTGGACCTCGCCCGGCACGACCCGCGCGGCCTGCGCCGGATCTGCCAGCCGCTTATCAAGTTCACGCCGCAGCTCGGCGGCGACGGCCCGCGTCCGCTCTCGAAGCCCATCCCGCCACCGCGCCAGCCCGCGCCGCCGCAGGCCCCTGTGGATATCGAGGAGGACGATCCCTACGGCGTCTCGCCGATGTCGAAGGCCGCGAGCCCGACGCAGGTCGCCCGCGCGCCTTCGCGCGTCCCGGCGCAGGTGCCCTCGGCCTACACCTCGGTGCAGCCGCGCCCGAGCCTCGCCCCCCGCCCGGCCCCGCGCGTCGCGGCCGTGCCGGAGGAGCCGGGCGAGGAGTACGGCGAGCCGCTACAGCTTGGGGCGCCCCCTCCCTCCGTCGAGGGCCCGATCTACTGATCCGGCGGGTCCGCCCTATACCGGACCCATGCGACGCCTCATGCTCGGCGGCTTCATTGCCGCGATCTTCGTTGGAATCCTGCTGATCGGCCTGTGGTGGACGAAGGCGACCCCCGTCGTCCCGGCCACCCCACCCGACCCGGCCTCGTCGTCGTCGCCGCGATAGGGCGGGGCGTCTCTACTCGAACAGCGTCGCCATCCGCGCCAGGACTTCGTCCAGGATGGGCGCCGGCAGGCTTTCGACCCGGCGGCCGTTGCGGGCGGTGAGGTCGAGGACGCGGGGCTGGTCGCAGCGCACGACGCCGCTGGTCTGCGTGCCGGTGAGGGGTACGGCGAAGCCGATGCGGCGGGCGAACTCGCCCCCCGTCGTGATCGGCGCGATCACCGGAAGGCCGGTGGTCCGGTTGAACGCGTCCGGCGAGACGATCACCACCGGGCGATGCCCGCGCTGCTCGTGGCCACGGGTCGGCTCGAGGTCGACCATGTAGACGTCCCCCCGCTTCACAGGGGCTCGTTCCCCATGGACGGCGCATCGACCCATTCGCGCTCCCCCGGGGGCTGGGGCTCGGAATAGTCCGACGCGGCCAGCAACTCGGCCATCGTGTAGCGGGGCCGCGTCTGCGGCTCGACCACGAGGCGCCCGTTATCGACCGCCAGCGCCACCCGCGAGCCGGCGCCGAGGCTGAGAAGATCGAGCAGGGCGGGCGGCACCGTCAGCATCACCGAGCCGCCGACCTTGCGTAGGTTCGTCGTATGCATGCGCAACCTCCGGTGTTATACTCCAATATAATCCCTTCGTGGTTCTCCGGCAACGCGCCACCGTGGCGTCCGGGCCGCACCGGGCGCTCAATCCACCGGCGCGGCGCGGCGGCGGCTTGACTGATCGCCCGCCCCGGCCATCGTCCCACCATGCCGGTTCGGACCCTTGTCATGCGCCCCTTCCTCGTCCGTCTCACCCTCGGGCTCGCCCTCGGCGCGACCGCCGTCGGCGCCGCCGAGGCCCGCTCCGCCCGTGAGGATGTCGAGCCCGCCGAGGAGCGGGTCTTCCCCTACGATTCGCAGATTCCGGGCTGCCAGGATCCCGACGTGCTGGAGAAGGTGGCGACGAACTTCGCCGAGAAGGAAGCGAAGTTCTGGAACTCCTCCATGACCATCATCTCCTTCGACAAGATCGAGCGGACGGCGTGGCGCCCCTGGGGGCTCGATGCCATCCCGCGCCGGTTCTGCTCCGCCGTCGCCACAACGTCGGACGGGTTGCACCGGAAGATCGACTACTCGGTGCGCGAGAGCCTCGGCATCATCGGCGCCACTTGGGGCGTCGAGTTCTGCGTCCACGGCCTCGACCGCAACCTCGCCTATGCCTACGCCACCGCCTGCCGGATGGCGCGGCCCTGAGCGGACGGACGATCGTGCGCCGGCCCACGCTCCGCGCCGCCTTGCTCGGGTTGGCGGCCCTGGCGTCGCTGCCCGCCGCCGCGCAGGATTACGGCGGGTTCGGCCGCCGCTCCGCGCCGGGCGATTTCGACTTCTACGTCCTCGCCCTCTCCTGGTCGCCGACCTTCTGCGAGGGGGACGGCGCCCGCCGGGACGAGCCGCAATGCGCCCCCGGCCGGGGCCTCGGCTTCGTCGTGCACGGGCTCTGGCCGCAATACACCCGCGGCTACCCGCAGAACTGCTCCGCCGTGCAGCGCCCCATCACCCAGCAGGCGATGGAGGTAGCGGGGCAGGTCTATCCGAGCGAGGGCCTCGCCCGGCACGAGTGGCGCAAGCACGGCATCTGCTCGGGCCTCGACCCGTCCTCGTACTTCACCGCCGCCAAGCAGGCGCGGCTGGCGGTGACGATCCCCGACGGGCTGAAGGCCGGCGGGCAGCGGCTCGCGCCGGTGGACATCGCCCGCCAGTTCGTGGCCGCGAACGCCGGCCTGCGGCCGGACATGATGTCGGTGAACTGCGCGCGGGGCCAGCTGACCGAGGTGCGGATCTGCTTCGCGAAGGATCTGCGCGGCTACACGCCCTGCCCCGAACTCGCCCGCAGCAATTGCCGCTCGCCGGACATCGCCCTCGATCCGCCCCGCTAGAGCGGAATCTTTTCGCGCCCGGCCCTGGACGGGCGGGGCCGGATCCGCTTGAGCCACAGCCATGAATTACCGGCACGCCTTCCACGCGGGAAACCACGCCGACGTGCTCAAGCACCTCGTGCTGGCCCGTGTCCTCGCCCATCTCGGCCTCAAGGACAAACCGTTCCGGGCGCTCGACGCCTTCGCCGGCCTCGGCATCTACGACCTGCAGGCCGACGAGGCCCGCCGCACCGGGGAATGGCAGGGCGGCTGGGGCCGGCTGGCCGCGCCCTTCCCGGAGCCGGTGGAGGCGCTGCTCGCGCCCTACCGCGCGGCGGTGGCGGCGACGCAGGAGCGGCACGGTGCCAGCACCTATCCCGGCTCCCCGGCGGTGATCCGCGAGTTCCTGCGGCCGGGCGACCGGGGCGTGTTCGTGGAACTGCACCCGCAGGACGCGGCCGTGCTGAAGGAGCGCTACAACAGCGATTCGCGCACCAAGGTGCTGCATCTCGACGGCTGGACCGCGGTCAATGCGCAGATCCCGCCCCCGGAGCGGCGCGGCCTCGTGCTGATCGATCCGCCCTACGAGGTGCCGGGCGAGGTGGAGCGGCTCGGCACGCATCTCCTGAAGGCGGTGGCCAAGTGGCCGACCGGGATCTTCCTCGCGTGGTACCCGGTGAAGGATGCGGCGGCGATCGACCGGATGGCCGCCGAACTCGATGCCGGCCTCGCCCGGCCGGCGCTGCGCCTCGACCTGCTCATCGCGCGGCCCGACGACCCGACCCGCCTCTCCGGCAGCGGCCTCATCGTGGTGAACCCGCCCTGGCGCCTCGCCGAGGAGGCCCTGGTGTTCCTGCCGGCGCTGGCGGAGCGACTCGCCCAGTCGGGTTATGGTGGTTTTCGGTGCGATCCGCTCGGTGCCAAAGGTATCGATTGAATTAATCTGTACCTTCGATGCAGCTTCAAGCATTCGTGGCGCGTCATCTAGATGTGGCGCCCAAGCCACAACGCTGAAACGAACGTTGCGGCAACGCGAAATTTGCCCAAAAAGTGTGCAAGTGCAAATTCTTTGCTTTTGTGCCGAAACGCACGTGATGGCAGCTTGGCCGTAGATTCTCAGAACCGAGCTGCAAGCCGATGTCGAAGCGTTCCACCCTGGCCGGTCTGGCCGCCGCGCTGCTCTCCTCCACGGTGTCCTTCGCCGCCGACATGCCGGCCCCCGTGCCCGTCCCGGCGCCGGTCGAGCCGTGCAAGGCGACGCTGATCGGCCCGGCCTATGGCGGCGTGATCAAGGCGAACCCGAACCCGACCTGCTTCGGCGTCGGCGGCCTCGGCGACATCTACATCGGCGGCGCGCTGACCGGCTACGGCTACACCCAGAGCAACCCGTTCCCGACGGCCTTCGCGCCCCCCGGCTACGCCCCCGACCGGGCGGCCCGGTTCGACTTCTCGAACCTCCAGGGCTGGATCCAGAAGCCCGAGGGCACCTTCCAGTTCTACGTGCAGGGCGGCGGCTACGCGATCCCCGGCCTCGGCGTGCAGAACCTGAGCTCCATCGACCAGACGGACCTGCTGTTCACGCCCCTCCCGGTGGCCTTCGGCAAGATCCAGATCAACGATGCGTGGTCGGTGCAGGGCGGCCGGATGCCGACCATCATCGGCTCCGAGGCGCCGTTCACCTTCCAGAACCTCAACATCAACCGCGGCCTGCTCTTCGCGCAGGAGAACGTGATCAACCACGGCGTGCAGCTGAACTGGGCCGAGGGCCCGTGGTCGGTGTCGGTGGCCGGCACGGACGGGTTCTTCGCGGGCGACATCACGTGGTTCACGGGGAACGTCGCCTACAAGATCGACGATTCGAACACGATCGGCGTGAACGGCGGCGTCAATCTCGGCAGCCAGAACGTCCTCAACCGCAGCCTGCGCTACCAGTTCGCGACCCCGCTGAACCAGCAGAACAGCGGCATCTTCAACATCAACTACACCTACTCGAACGGCCCGTGGATCGTCACGCCGTACTTCCAGTTCACGAACGTCGAGGCGGACCAGCGCATCGGCATCCTGCAGAGCGCCTCGACCTACGGCGGCGCGCTGCTGGCGGCCTATTCCTTCACCGACAACTTCGCCCTGGCGGGTCGCGTCGAGTACGAGGAGCAGAGCGGCGTGCGCGGCTCGGGCACGACCAGCCTCCTCTACGGCGCGGGCAGCAACGCCTTCTCCATCACCATCACGCCGACCTTCACCTTCGACCGCTACTTCCTGCGGGTCGAATACGCCCACGTCGAGCTCGGCGGCATCACCCGCGGCAGCCTCGCCAACGGCACGCTGGGCACCGGCTTCGGCCGCGACGGCAACCGGACCTCGCAGGACCGCTACATGGTCGAGACCGGCGTCACCTTCTGATCTGCGCCTCACCGACGCCGAAGCGCCCCGGACCCTGGTCCGGGGCGTTTTCGTTTGGGCTCAGGCCCGCGCGCGGGTGAGGAGGCGGCGGCCGGGCCGGTGGCCCTCCTCGCCGGTATCCTCGAAGCCGAGCTTGCGCAGGAGGCCCCAGGAGGCGGTGTTGGCCGGGCGGCACTCCGCCACCAGGGTGCGGGCGGGAAAGCGCCGGGCGAGATGGCCCGCGAGCGCCGAGACCGCCTCGAAGGCGAAGCCCCGGCCCCGGGCGGCGCCGCCGATCCAGTAGCCGATCTCGATGAAGCCGGGGCCGCACAGGTGCGCCCCCACCACGCCGACGAGGGCGGCGGCCCCGCCCTCCCCCCGGATCCAGGCGCCGAGGAAGCGGTCGCGCTCGCGGTTGCCGCCGTGGATCAGGCCCTTCGCATCCTCGAGGGTGAAGGGCTCCGGCAGAAAGTCGATGGCCCCGGTGATGGCCGGATCGTCCGTGAGGCGGGCGAGCGCGGGGGCATCCTCCGGCGCCAGCCCGCCCAGGGTCAGCCGCGCGGTTTCGAGGCGCGGCAGGTCGGCGAGGCTGTCTCGCGGGGAGGACAGGTTGAACATCGCGGAGATGTGGGGTGCCGGGCCGCCCGGGGAAGCCAGCGCCCACACGCCCAGCGTGTCGCTGCACCGCACATCCCGCCGTTTCCAAGGCCATCTCATGGTGAACGGGAACGGTTGCTTAACCTGAATCCGGCTTCATGACGGCATCGGGTGGCGTTGTGCTGGCGGGTGCGTCGATGCGGGTGCGTGGAGCGGTCAGGGGGTTTCAGACGCTGTCGCGCGTCGCCCTCGTGGGGATCATCGGTGGTGGCGCGGCGGCCTGTTCGTCCGATGCGTCGCGGCTGAGCAGCCCCTTCACCAACCCCTTCTCGGAGCCTGCCGCGACGGGCAGCCTGCCGGATGACGACATCAAGCCCGTGGCGCCCCTGCGCACCGGCCGCATCCAGTCCGAAGCCCTCGGCGCCCCCGGCGCGTCGCGGCCCGCCCCCGTGGCGAGCACGCTGCCGCCGCCGGCCGCCGCGAGCCCGACGCGGGTCGCCTCCGTCGGCTCCTCCGGCTGGAGCGCCCAGGGCGGCACGCGCATCACCGTCTCGAAGAACGACAGCCTCACCCAGATGGCGACCCGCTACGGCGTGCCGGGCTCGGCGATCCTGCAGGCCAACGGCCTGACCAGCGCCAGCCAGATCACCCCCGGCCGCGAGATCGTCATCCCGTCCTACAACAACGTCTCGGGCCTCAACCCCTCCGCCGCCGCCATGACCGCCCGCCCCGCGCGCGCCGTCGAGGAGAAGCGCGAGGATGCCAAGGCCCTGGAGGCCAAGGAAGCCCGTGAGCGGGATTCCCGGGCGCAGGAAGCCAAGCGCGTCGCCGCCCGCGAGAAGGACGCCAAGGAAGCCCGCGAGAAGGAAGCCCGCGAGGCCCGCGAGAAGGAGGCCCGCGAGGCCAAGGAACTCGCCGCCCACAAGGCGGCCGAGGCCAAGGCCGCCGAGGAGAAGGCGCGCAAGCTCGCGGCCCTGAAGGACGGCGACAAGAAGCACGTCCGCCCCGGCCAGACCAAGACGGCGGACGCGAAGGCTGCCGACGCGAAGGCTGCCGACAAGGTCAAGGTCGCGGCGAAGGACGCGAAGGACGCGGCGAAGGAAGCCGCCAAGGACGCCGCCAAGAGCGCGGCCAAGGCCGAGGCGGCCCAGAAGCTCGCCGAAGCCAAGGCGGCGCGCGAGGCCGCGAAGGAAAGCGCCAAGGAGACGGCCAAGCAGGCCGCCGCCGAGAAGGCCGCCAAGGCGCCGAAGGTCGAGGTCGCCAAGGCCGAGCCCGCTCCGGCAAAGGCCGAGCCCGCTCCGGCAAAGGCCGAGCCGGCCACCACCGCTTCGGTGCCCGCCCAGGCGAGCAGCGACAACTTCCGCTGGCCCGCCAAGGGCCGGGTGATCGCGGGCTACGGCTCGTCGGGCAACGAGGGCATCAACATCGCCCTGCCCGAGGGCACGCCGGTCAAGGCCGCCGAGGACGGCACCGTCGCCTATGCCGGCTCGGACGTGAAGGGCTACGGTAAGCTGGTGCTCGTGCGGCACTCCAACGGCTACGTTTCGGCCTACGCCCATAACGGCGAGCTGGACGTGAAGCCCGGCGACAAGGTCAAGCGCGGCCAGACTATCGCGAAGTCCGGCGCCTCCGGCAACGTGACCTCGCCGCAGCTGCACTTCGAGATCCGCAAGAGCGGCGCCCCGGTCGATCCGATGTCGCAGCTCGCCAGCAACTGAGGCCGGCGCCTCGCAGGCAAACGGCGGTCCCCCAAGGGCCGCCGTTTCGCGTTTCAGGCCTTCGGCGGCTGCAATTCGCCGTTCGGGCTGTGCTGATCCACCGTGTCCGGCAGGGCCTTGGCCAGGGTGGGGAACAGCTGCTCCACGGGGATGCCGAGCTTCGTCGCCATGGCGCGGACCTGCTCGTTCCCAATGACCTTCTGCAGATCCTCGGCGGTGATCGGCTCGTTGGGGCCGCGCCCGAGCCAGGAATTCACCTGCGATTCGTAGCCGTGCTGCCGCAACTGGTCGAGCAGGGCGTTCAGACCGCCGGGTAGCACCTGCTGGATGATGCCGGGCAGCGCCTTCATCGCCATCTGCTGCAACGAGCCGCCGAGCGAATCGAATACACTCATCTGCTGATCTCCGCCGGGGCCGGGTGGCCCACGGCGGCGACCATAGTGACCTTCCGCGACCGCGTCGTCACGGAGACCGGCCGAAGGCTCAGCCGGCCGGCTTGTCCACCACTTGCGTGCTGGCAAACACCGGCTGCGGCTTCAGCCGCCCGTTCTCGCTGAGGCCCGTCACCGCGGCGGGCAGGAACTCCGACAGGGCCGTGGGCAGACGCTCCCGCGATAGGGAAAGGTCCGTCGCGAGGCTGTCGGCCACGCGATCCGGCAGCGCCTGCGCGATGGCGGGGGCGGGCACGGGCTTCGGGTCCGTGCCGTTCAGCCAGGACTCGACCTGCGTGCCGTGGCCGTCCTGCCGCAGCCGGTCGAGGAAGCCGGCGAGGCCGCCGGGGTAGAACTTCGCGAAGGCCATGGGGATGTCACGGCCCCCGACCTCCGCGATGGTCCGCTCGGTCGCCGCCGCGAGATCGCCGATCACCGTCTTCACCCCGTCCAAGAGCCCCATCGCCACCCGTCCTTCCATCGAAAAAAATCATCTGAGGCCTGAAGTTCGGGCGCTGGACAGGGTCGGCAAGCCTGTGCGACGCGGAGCACGTGCGGCACGTCACGCGTGCCGCCGCGAGGGAGCGACAGGACATGGCCGCAGCCGGTTCCGTGAAGCACATCCACGCCGGTGTCCTCGACATCGCCTATCACGAGACCGGACCGACGGACGGGCCTCCGGCCATCCTGCTCCACGGCTTCCCCTACGACATCCACGCCTGCTTGCCGGCGGCCGAGATCCTCGCCGGCCAGGGCGTGCGCTGCCTCGTGCCGTATCTGCGCGGCTACGGGCCGACGCGCTTCCTCGATGCCGCCACGCCCCGCTCCGGGGAGCAGGCCGCCCTGGGGGCCGACCTTCTCGCCTTCCTCGATGCGCTGGGCATCGCGCGGGCCGTGGTGGCGGGCTACGATTGGGGCGGGCGCGCGGCCTGCGTCGTCGCGGCCCTGTGGCCGGAGCGGGTGCGCGGGTTGGTCTCGGGCGGCAGCGGCTACAACATCCATGACGTGGCCCGCTCCGGCCGCCCGGTCTCGGCCGAGTCCGAGAGCCGGCTCTGGTACCAGTACTATTTCCACACGGAGCGCGGCCGGGCGGGCCTGACGGAGAACCGCGCCGGCATCGCGGAACTGCTGTGGCGGCAATGGTCGCCGCATTGGGATTTCGACGCGGCGACGCTCGCCCGCACGGTCGCGGCCTTCGACAACCCGGATTTCGTGGAGGTGGTGATCCACTCCTACCGCGTCCGCTACGGCGTGGTGCCGGGCGACCCCGCCTATGCGGAGATCGAGGCCCGGCTCGCGGCCCAGCCGAAGATCGGCGTGCCGACCATCGTGCTGGAGGGCAGCGACGGCGGCGTCTTCCCGCCAAAATCCGACGACGGCGACGCGGCCCGCTTCAGCGGCCCCTACCGCTACCGCCGCCTGCCGCGCATCGGCCACAACGTCCCGCAGGAGGCGCCGGAGGCCTTCGCGCAGGCGGTGCGGGAGTTGCTGTGAGGGGCGTTCTCGCCCTCACGCCCCCGCGCGCGGCAATGTCAGCGTGAAGCACGCCCCGCCGAGCCGGCCGGCGCAGACGGCGATGGTGCCGCCATGGGCCTCGGCGATCTGGCGGGCGATGGCGAGGCCGAGCCCATTGCCGCCGGTGCGGCGGTTGCGGGAACCCTCGATCCGGTAGAACGGGCTGAAGATCGCGGCGGCCTCGGCGCTTCCGACGCCGGGTCCGTCATCCTCGACCCGCAGGCTGCACTGCTCCGGCCCGGCCTCGACGGCGATCTCGACCTTGCCGCGCCCGAACTTCACCGCGTTGTCGAGGAGGTTGGCGATCACCCGGCGCAGGGCGACCGCATCCCCCGGCACGGTGGCCTCGGCCACCTCCTCGCCGACGAGGGCGACCGGCTGGCCGAGGGCCGAGCGTTCCGCCGCCTCCACCGCCGCGAGGTCGGCGAGATCGACCCGCCCCCGGATCTGCGAGACGGTGGTGCCCCGCGCGAAGGCGAGCGAGGTCTCGATCAGGTCCGTCATGCCGTCGATGTCGGCGGCCATGCGCTCGCGGCCCTGCGCGTCCGGCCAGGATTCGGCGCGCAGGCGCAGGCGAGTCAGGTACGTCTTGAGGTCGTGCGAAATCGCGCCGATCAGGAACGAGCGCTCCTGCAGCAGGGCCGCCACCCGCTCCTGCATCGCGTGGACCGACCGGGCGAGGCGCTGCACGTCCGGCGCGCCGGACACCGGCACGGGACCGGCGGGGGGCGAGCCATCGAAGGCCTCCGCCGCCGCGCTCAGGCGGCGCAGGGGCCGCATCTCCCGCTGCGCCCCGAGCAGCGCCAGCCCCGCCACGGCGATGCCGAGGATGCCGATCCACATCCCCGGCGCGAGACCGAACAGCTTCAAGGAGATCGCACGTTGCGGCTCGATCTCGTCGAGGACGAGGACCGACCCGTCGTCCAGACGGGCGACGATGCGGGTCACGCGCCCGCCCTCGCCATCCGCATAGGCGCGAAGCCCGTCGTCCTTGCCGGGAGTCGGCCGCTGCAGCGCCTCGGAGAAGGCCCGCAGCATCGCCTCCGAGCGCGGGAGCCGGCGCAGCCCCTCGCCGGGCGGGGCCGCGTCCGCGAGGGCGGCGTGCAGGCGGATGCCGCTCACCGCGCGCAGGATGGTGGGCCGCAGCGACGGGTCGGTGCGGGAGAGGAGGTCGATCACCCCCGCCGCCTGCTCCAGGCGCGGATAGGGCGCGACCTGCGTGCTGCGCGGGCTGGCGGGCTCCATGCGCCCCACGAGGATCGCGCCGACGATCACCGCCCCGAGGGCGGCCATCAGGATCAGCATGATCCGGCCGAGCAGGCCGATACGGCTCAACATGGGGTCAGGCCGGGCGGACGGGGGCGGCGAGGATGTAGCCGGCGTTGCGCACCGTCTTGATCAGAGCCGGCAGTCCGCTGCCCGCCTCGTCCAGCCGCTTGCGCAGGCGGCTGACCTGCACGTCGATGGTCCGGTCGAACACGTCCGCGACGCGGCCCCGCGTCCAATCGAGGAGCTGGTCGCGGGAGAGCACCCGCTGCGGCCGCGTGACGAAGCACATCAGCAGGTCGAACTCGGCGCTGGTGAGCGTCACCTCGCGCGGCGCCCCACCCTCCCCGTCCGCGTGGACCGAGCGGGCGGCGGGGTCGATCACGAGGTCGGCGGCCCGCAGCCGTTCCGCACTCGGAGCCTCCGCGACGGCGCCTCCGCGCGTCCGCCGCAGCACCGCGCGGATGCGGGCGAGCAGCACGCGCGGGTTGAACGGCTTCGAGACGTAATCGTCCGCGCCCATTTCCAGGCCGAGCACCTTGTCGATGTCCTCGTCCTTGGCGGTGAGCATCACCACCGGCGGACCACCGCCCTCGCGCAGGCGGCGGCAGATGGACAGCCCGTCCTCGCCGGGCAGCATCCAGTCGAGCACGATCAGGTCCGGCGCCGGCCCCTGGGCGAGGCGCCTGTCGAGGGCGGCGCCCCCGTCGAGACTCTCGACGCGAAAACCCTCTCCCTCCAGGAAGCCGCCGAGCAGCGCCCGGATTTCGGGATCGTCCTCGACGATGGCGAGCGTGGTGCCCTCGTTCATACGGGGAAGAATAGGCGCCCCGGCCCCGCCCGCAACGGCGGAAAAGCCGTCGTCACAAAACGTTACAGGACGAAAGCACGCCTTTACCTCGGCCGTTGCCGTGCCATAACCCCGTCTTGAGGAACGCCAGAGCCGAAGGCCGCACGCGATGAAACTGCCCCGCCGCTTCTTCCAGCCGCTCGCGACCGGCGCGCCGGCCCCCTTCCGGGACCTGCCCGTGAAGCTGGAGCGGATGATCCACTTCGTGCCGCCCCACAACGACAAGGTGCGCGCCCGCGTGCCGGACCTCGCCCCGACCGTCGACGTGGTGCTCGGCAACCTGGAAGACGCGGTGCCGGCCGACCAGAAGGAGGCCGCGCGCAAGGGCTTCGTCGCCATGGCGCAGGCGACTGACTTCGCCGCCACCCAGACGGGGCTGTGGACGCGCATCAACGCCCTGAACTCCCCGTGGATTCTGGACGACCTGTTCACCATCGTCGCCGAGGTCGGCGACAAGCTCGACGTGGTGATGGTGCCCAAGGTCGAGGGCCCGTGGGACATCCACTACATCGACCAGTTGCTGGCGCAGCTCGAAGCCCGCCACGGGGTGACGAAGCCGATCCTCGTCCACGCCATCCTCGAGACCGCCGAGGGTGTCGCCAACGTCGATGCCATCGCCTGCGCCTCGCCGCGGATGCACGGCATGAGCCTGGGGCCCGCCGACCTCGCGGCCTCGCGCGGCATGAAGACCACCCGCGTCGGCGGCGGCCACCCCGATTACCGGGTCATCGCCGATCCGGCGGGCGACGCCCCCCGCGCCAGCGCGCAGCAGGACCTCTGGCACTACACCATCGCCCGGATGGTCGATGCCTGCATGGCGAACGGCATCAAGGCCTTCTACGGCCCGTTCGGCGACTTCTCGGATCTCGCCGCCTGCGAGGTCCAGTTCCGCAACGCCTTCCTCATGGGCTGCGCCGGGGCCTGGACGCTCCATCCGAGCCAGGTGGCGCTGGCCAAGACGGTGTTCGCGCCGGACCCGGCCGAGGTCGCCTTCGCCGCCCGCATCGTCGCCGCCATGCCCGACGGGACCGGCGCGGTGATGCTCGACGGCAAGATGCAGGACGACGCCACGTGGAAGCAGGCCAAGGTCATCGTCGACCTCGCCAAGCTCGTGGCCGCCAAGGATCCGGATCTGGCGAAGGTTTACGACCTGGGGTGAGGCGGGGCGGCCTCGTCCCGCCCCATCCCTCACACCGTCTCGGTGCCCCACAGCCACGCGGCCCCGCGCACGCCGGAATCGTCGCCGTGCAGGCTTGCGCGGACGGGGGTGTCGAACGCGTCGGAGAAGATGTGCGGGCGCATGGCGTCCGGCAGGCCGGCGATCAACTCCGGGATGCGCGAGAGCCCGCCTCCGACCACGATCACGTCCGGATCGAGGACGTTCACCACCTGCGCCGCCGCCCGGCCGAGGCGGTCGAGATGGAGCGCCAGGGTCTCCCGCGCCGCCGCGTCGCCGTTGCGCGCGGCCGCCACCACGGCCTCGGCGGTCGGCGTCCCGCCGTGGCGCCGGGCGTGGTCGGCGGCGAGCGAGGGACCCGAGACCCAGGTCTCGACGCAGCCTCGCCGGCCGCAATAGCAGGCCGGGCCCGGCCGCTCGTCGTCGCTTGGGCCGGGCAGCGGGCCGTGGCCCCATTCCCCGGCGATGCCGTTGCGCCCCGCATGCAGCCGCCCCTCGATGGCGAGGCCGGAGCCGACGCCCGTACCGAGGATGATCGCCCAGACTACGCGCGCCCCTGCCCCCGCCCCGTCCGTCGCCTCGGAGACGGCAAGGCAATCGGCGTCGTTGGCGACCCGCACCGGGCGGTCGAGCCGGGCGGCGAGGTCGGCGCCGAAGGGATGACCGATCAGCCAGTGGGAATTGGCGTTGCGGACGAGGCCGGTGGCCGGCGACAGGCTGCCGGGCATACCGATGCCCACGCTGCAGGGGCGCCCCGCCTCCCGTTCCAGCCGCAAAACGAGATCGGCCACCGCCGCGACGGTGGCCCCATAATCGCCCCTGGGGGCCGGGACGCGCGCCTGCGCGAGGCGGCTCCCGTCCCGAGCGAGGACGACCCCGGCGATCTTGGTGCCGCCGAGGTCGATCCCGAGCCTTGCAGGTCCCTTTGCCGTCGTCGTCACTCCGCGGCGGCGACCTTGGTGTCGGTCGCGACCGGGGCGGGCGAGTTGTCCGTCACCGCCGTGCCGATCCCGATCGGGTTGGCCATCACCTCGTTGAGCTTGGTCCGGTCGAGTTCGCCCTCCCAGCGGGCGACCACCACGCAGGCCACGCCGTTGCCGACGAGGTTGGTGAGGGCGCGGCACTCGGACATGAATTTGTCGATGCCGAGCACCAGGGTCATCGCGGCCACCGGCACTGGGTTGTTCGGAATGGCCGAGAGGGTGGCGGCCAGGGTGATGAAGCCCGCGCCCGTCACGCCCGAGGCGCCCTTCGAGGTCAGCATCGCCACGAGGATGATCGTCGCGTACTGGCCGAACGACAGGTCCGCCCCCACCGCCTGCGCCAGGAACAGCGTGGTGAGCGTCATGTAGATGTTGGTGCCGTCGAGGTTGAACGAGTAGCCGGTCGGCACCACGAGGCCTACGACCGAATCCGACGCGCCGAGGCGGCGCATCTTCGTCATCATGTGCGGCAGCACCGTCTCGGAGGACGACGTGCCGAGCACGATCAGCAACTCGTCCTTGATGTAGGCGAGGAACTTCAGGATCGAGAAGCCCGACACCCGCGCGATGGTGCCGAGGACCACGAGCACGAACAGCAGCGAGGTCAGGTAGAAGGTCGCGACGAGCTGGCCGAGGTCGTAGACCTTCTGGATGCCGTATTCGCCGATGGTGAAGGCCATCGCGCCGAACGCGCCGAGCGGCGCGAGCTTCACGATGACGCCGATGATGCGGAAGAAGATCTGCCCGGCGGTGTCGATGGCGCTGCTGACCACCGCGGCCTTCTCGCCGAGCCCCGTGACGACGCAGCCGGTTAGGATCGAGACGAGGAGCACCTGCAGCAGGTCGCCCGTGGCGAAGGCGTCGAAGAAGCTCTTCGGGATCAGCGCCATGATGTGCGCGACGGTCGAGTCGGCGGCGGCCTTGCTCGCGTAGCTCGCGACCTTGCTGGCGTCGAGCTTCAACGGGTCGGCGTGGAAGCCGGCGCCGGGCTGGATGACCTCGCCGACGATGATGCCGATCAGCAGCGCCAGGGTGGAGACCACCTCGAAGTAGATGAGCGCCTTCAGGCCGACCCGGCCGACCTTCTTCAGGTCGCCGATCGAGGCGATGCCGTGGACGATGGTGCAGAAGATGATTGGCGCGATCATCATCTTGATGAGCGCGATGAAGGCGTCGCCGAGCCACTTGAGCGACTTGCCGGTCGCCGGATCGTACCAGCCGAGCAGGATGCCGAGCGCGATTGCGATCAGCACCTGGATGTAGAGCACCTTGTACCAGGGCTCCTTGGGAGGGGTCGTCGTGCCTCCCGTCGCGTGGATCGCCTGTGCCATTTTCTATCCTCCGCGCGATCCCCGCGCGCCTCCCTGTGTGTCACGCTATCCGGCTTCGGAAGCCTTCTCAACGGCGTCTCCGTAGTCCGCCGCGAGCCGTCGGTGACAAAAACCTGTCAATTGCCGCCGCCGCGCGGTCTTCACCGGACCGGCAATGCGTCACCTTGGCTGTAGGCGTGCGCGATACTGCAACCAAGAGGGTTCGTGTCGACGCCGGCCGCCGCGACAGCCTCCGGTGACACCCCATGTCGAGGACTTTCCATCTCCGTGCCGCCCTCCTCGGGGCGGCGCTGACCTGCCTTTTGCCCGCCCTCCCCGCCGCAGCGGGCGTCGTCGCCCGGATCGATCAGGGGCAGCAGCGGATGCGGGTCTATGTCGACGGGGCGCCGGCCTTCGAATGGCCGGTCTCCACCGCGCGGCGTGGCTTCGTCACGCCGAACGGCGCGTATCGGGTCGGCCGGATGGCCACGATGTGGCGCTCGCGCAAGTATCACGGCTCGCCGATGCCACACGCGATGTTCTTCCGGGGCGGCTATGCCATCCACGGGACCTACGCCACCGGCGCGCTCGGCCGGCGGGCGAGCCACGGATGCATCCGCCTCTCGCCCGGCCATGCGGCGACCCTGTTCCGCCTCGCCAGGAACTATGGCGGGGCGGCGGTGATCATCCGCAACTGAGGGGGTTTCCCCCTCAGCCCTGGTTCTGGGTGCGGCGGGGCCGGACGGTCCAGCGCTCGAACACCGCGCCCGGATCCTCCGGCTTCTCGGCCTGGGCCGGGTTCTGGTGGATCGCCGCGCCGAGGGCCGCCGACAGGCTCTCGATCACGTCGTCGATGCGGGCATCGCCATGCACGGCCTCGGCCGGGGTGCCGGACGCGACCGGCTGGCCGTGATCCTCGGCGCGGGGCGCCTCGTGACGGGGCTCCTCGACCGGCTCGTGCTGCGGCTCGGGCTCGGGGGCCGGCAGCTCGGCCAGCGCCGGGGCGGGCTCGGGGGCCGGGATCGGCAGCGGGGCCGGCATGTGGATCTCCGGCTCGGGGGCCGGGCGGGCGGGCTCGGGGGCCGGCGGCGGGGCCGGACGGCGCAGGGTGCCGGCGAGGCTGTCGATGTTCTCCGAGGCGCGCGTGGGGGAGTTGTAGCGGCCGAAGCCGAAGCGCGGCTCGATGATGTCCAGCACCGCATCGAGGGCGGCGTTGCTGAGCGACAGCTCGACCGCCGCCGGCACGCCCTGGATCGCCAGGGCGGAGCGCTCGAAGGTCGGCTCTGTCGTCACCTCGCGGCCGAACCACACCGGGGCCTGGAAGGCGGAGGCCTGCCCGGCATCGTCGAACACGACGCTCACGAGGTCGATGCTGCCGGGGGAGACGTAGCGGTCCACCACGATCTCCCGGCCGCCGGCGGCCAGGGTCGTGCGGTCGTAGGCGGCCTTGCCGGGGCAGACGTCGAGCAAGGCGTCGCCGTGGGCGCGCGGCACCTCGGTGCGCTCCTCGACGCCGTTGTTCACGAGGATGAGCTGGCAGGCCTGCCCGTCCACGCGGACGAAGGAGTTGCGGCCGCCCTGCGGGGCGAAATGACCTTCGGTGATGCGGCTGCTGCCCCGCTCCTTGCGGAGGAGCCTCACGAGGGCCGGGGCGACGAGGAACCTGCGGGTTGTGCTCATGGACTGTTTCACTCCTCACGCCCGGCCCGGCATGGCGCTCGGGTACGACCGATTGGTCCGGTCACCTTCGACGCACCGAGTCACGTGCAAGTCGAGCGAACGGTTCGGTGGGTTTCGACCTTGCGCTGCATCGCGAAAAAGCAAAGCCTGACTGTAGCTTTCCGCAACAGGCGCATGACCAATCCCGTAGTCTTTAGAGCGACTACGCAAAATGGCGCCGAAATCAAGGCGTGAGACGTGAGGCGAGGGGGATCGTGAGGGGAGTTTCCCCACGATCCCCGCTCCCCATCCACGGGATTCGTCAGGCGGGCTCGAAAGCCAGGGCCGCGCCGTTCATGCAGTAGCGAAGGCCGGTCGGCGCCGGACCGTCCTCGAAGACGTGGCCGAGATGGCCCTTGCAGCGCGCGCAATGGACCTCGGTGCGGGACATGCCGTAGCTGCGGTCGGTGGTGGTCTCCACCGCGCCTTCGAGGGGCGCGAAGAAGCTTGGCCAGCCGGTGCCGGACTCATACTTGGTGCCCTGCTCGAACAGGGGCTGGCCACAGCCGGCGCAGGCGAAGGTGCCGGCCCGCTTCTCGGCGAGGAGGCAGGACGTGCCGGCCCGTTCCGTGCCGTGCTCGCGCAGCACGCGATACTGGTCCGGGCTGAGGCGGGCGCGCCATTCCGCGTCGCTCAGAGTCTCGGCGGGGGCGGTGATGCTGTCGGACATGGGGATCTCCTTTCCCCGGATATAGGAAGCCTCCCCCCGCCCGTCATGCCGCCGCGCCGACCGTGTCGGCCATCCGCGCCCGGCGGGCGCCCAGCGGCAGGGGGTGGCCGGTGGTGGTGTCGCGCCCGGTCTGGTGCTCGATCTCGGCGTTGATCTCCCCGCCGAGCAGCACGATCGTGGACGAGATCCAGATCCAGGTCATGAAGCCGATCACGGCGCCCAGCGACCCGTAGGTCTCATTGTAGGTGCCGAAGCTCGACACGTACCAAGAGAAGAGCAGGGAGGCGACGAGCCAGAGCAGTCCCGCCACGAGGCTCCCGACGCCGACCCAGCGCCAGCGGGCGTGCTCCCGGCTCGGCCCGAACCGGTAGAGCACCGAGAGCGCGCCGAGGATGACCAGCAGCAGGGCGGGCCAGCGGAGGGCCGCGATCAGCCACGCCTCCGAGCCGAGGCCGAGGAAGTTGAACACCACCGGCACCACGACGATGGCGTTCAGGGCGATGATCGCGAAGATCAGCCCGCCCACCGTGAAGGTGAGGGAGCGCAGGTTCAGCATGAAGAAGTTGCGCTTCTCCTCCTCCTCGTAGACGACGTTCAGGGCATCGAACATCGCCTTCATCGCGGCGTTCGCGCTCCAGATCGACACGAGAAGGCCGGTGAAGAAGGTGAGCCCCAGCGTGCCGCTGGGCTTCGAGGCGATGCGCTTCACCTGATCGCCGATGATCTCCACCGCGCCCGAGGGCAGCACCGCGTGGAGCTGCGCGAGATGCTCGTTGATGACGCTGGCATCCGCGAACAGGCCGTAGAGCGTCACCAGGGCGATGATGCCGGGGAACAGGGCAAGCAGGGTGTAGAAGGTCACGCCCGCCGCGACGGCGAGCACCCGGTCCTTGATGAACTCCAGGTAGACGCGGATCAGGATGTCCTTCCAGCCGGAGGCGGGGATATCTGCCGGGTGCTCGGCATGGCGCCCGCGCTCGGGCTGGGTCGCGGCGATGAGTTTCGCGGCGTGACCCTCGATGGAGCGCGCCCCGAGGGTCGAGGCCGGCTTGCGGTTGCCCTTCGGTTCCGGCTCCGGTGCGGGGATCGCCGCGGCGTCCCGCTTCGGCTGGGCGAGGGTCAGCGCGACGAGCGCCGAGCCGAGCATCAGGATCCACAGGGTCGAGGCTTGATCGGGCGGGCCGCCCGGGCGGGGGGAAGGCGTCGTCATCGGGGTTCGGCCGGGGCGAGGTGGGCGGTATTGCCACGCTCCGCTGTTTCGCAAACGTCGGCCCCGCGCGCCCGTTCCGCGTGACGGAACGGCACTTCGCGCGTTGTGCCCCCATGCCAAACCGCGCCCCCTCGCCCGCACGCCTCGGATTCTGCTGCACCTTCGTTCTCGACGAGCCGCCGGGCACCCATGCCACCCTCAAGGCGGCGCGGGAGGCCACCCGCGCCATGAACCTGACGACGGTGACCATGGCGCATCTCGCCAAGCTCGACCCCGCCGCCCGGCGGGAGAAGCTTGTCGGCGTCGTGACGCATAATCTGACGGCCCTGTCGCGCCAGATCGCCTGGGTCGGCGCCCGCCCTCCCCTGGAGCGGCTGCTGCGCATGGGCAGCAACGTCCTGCCCGGCTACACGCACCTGTCCGTGCAGGCGCTCTATGCCGAGCCGGAGATGCGCAAGACCGTCGAGACGGGCCTCGCCGAGGCCGGGGCGCTGGCGCGCAAGCTCGGGGTGCGGCTGAGCTTCCACCCCGGCCCGTTCTGCCTGATCGCGAGCCGCAACCCGGCGGCGATCGAGAACGGCCTGTCCGAACTCGACTACCACGCCGAGCTGTTCGGCCTGATGGGCTACGGCGACGGCTGGCACCGGCACGGCGCGCACATCAACATCCATGTCGGCGCGGGCGACCCCGGCGTCGCGGGCTTTCGCGAGACCCTGCCGCGGGCGAGCCGCCTCGCCCGCGACCTCGTGACGGTGGAGAACGACGAGAACCTGTTCGGCCTCGACGAGGTGCTGCGGCTCGCCGACCTCGTGCCCGTCGTCCTCGACCTGCACCACCACTGGGTGCAGAGCGGCGGCGAGTATCTCGAGCCGGACGATGCCCGGATCGGCCGGGTGATCGAATCCTGGCGCGGCGTACGGCCGGTGGCGCATATTAGCGTCTCGCGGGAGGCCGTCATCACCGACGGCGCGGAGGGCCGCCTCCCCGACTTCCCCGCCTTGCGCGAGGCGGGCCATTCGGTGCGCGACCTCGCGGCCCATTCGGATCTGATGTGGAACCGGGCGGTGAACGATCTCGTGTCCCGCCACCTTGCCTGGGCGGATTTCGAGATCGAGGCCAAGCACAAGAACCTCGCCTCCATGCAGATCGCCGCGCACATCCTGGCCCTGGAGCAGGCGGCGGCGGCCTGAGCATCGAGGCTTGCGCGGCGCCGGGGGGCTGCTCTAGGCATCCTGTCATGAAGACCGCCGATTGCGACATCCTGATCGTGCCCGGACTCGGGGGCTCCGAGGAGGGCCACTGGCAGGCGCGCTGGGCCGGGCGCCTCCCGACGGCCCGGATCGTCGCGCAGGACGACTGGCACGTCCCCACCCCCGAGGAATGGTGCGGGCGTGTGGCCGAGGCGGTTGGAGAGGCAACGAAGCCCGTCATCCTCATCGCCCACAGCCTCGGCGTCGTGGCCTGCGTCGAGGCGGTGCCGCGCTTTCCCGAGGGCGTGGTGCGCGGCGCGTTGTTCGTGGCGTTCCCCGATGTGGAGGACGCGCCCAACCTCCCCGACGCGGTGCGCGCCTTCGCCCCCGTGCCCCGCGATCCCCTGCCCTTCCCGTCCCTGCTGGTCGCAAGCCGCACCGACCCCCACTGCACCTACGACCGCGCCGACGATTTCGCCCATTCCTGGGGCGCGCTCACCGTCGATGCGGGCGAATCGGGACACATCAACGTCGCCAGCGGCCACGGGCCCTGGCCGGAGGGGTTGATGCGGCTGGCCGGGTTCATGAAGGGGTTGTGATAGCACAATGTGCTTGCACTGTGTGAGGTGCAGGCATAATTTGCCATCATGAACAGCCGGCAGCTGAAGACGTTGCGCGCGGTCTTCGCCGACCCGGTGTCACCTGACATCGAGTGGCAGGCCATCGAGTCGCTGTTCGTCGCCGTTGGCTGCCGCGTGATCGAGGGATCCGGTTCTCGGGTGAGGTTCGAGTGTGAAGGCATCATCGCCTCGTTCCACCGTCCGCACCCGACCAAGGAAGCCAAGCGGTATCAGGTTCGCGACGCACGCGAGTTCTTGAGCAAGATTGGTGTCACGCCATGAGCACGATGAGCCACAAGGGCCTCCACGCCCGGGTTGAGTTCGACGCCGAGGACGGTCTTTTCGTCGGTCGGATCGCGGGAATCGATGACGTGGTCGGCTTTCACGGGGAGAGCGTGTCCGAGTTGAAGACCGCGTTCGAGGAGGCCGTGGACGACTACATCGAGACCTGCCTCAAGAGCGGGAAGGAGCCGGAGCGCGCCTATTCCGGCAAGCTGATGCTGCGCGTTCCGCCCGATCTCCACGCCAAGGCGGCGCGAGCGGCGGAACTCTCCGGCAAGAGTCTGAACCAGTGGGGCGAGGACGTGCTCCGCGCCGCGACCGCGCGATAGGATCGGCCGGTCGCAGGATCAAATCGAGGCGGCTTTCACCCCCCGTTAACCCCGCGTTTACCCTCGGGGCGTCGAGTGGTGGCCCTGGGGTGGCGTGCTGCCGTCCCGCCCCCGGAGAAACCCGTGACGCGCAAAGAGCTCCTCGCCCGCCTCGACGCGGTCCAGGCCGCCCTCGGCCCCCGTGCCCACAAGACGTTCAACTCGTCGCTGTTCAATGATGCCGCCCTGCTGAAGCGAATCGAGGCGTTCGAGGCTCAGGTCGGCGAGCCTGAGAAGCCCAAGGTCGCCGATTACACCGGCAACATGTTCTCCCGCATCGCCAACCGGCGGGCGGCCGCCGGGCGCTGAGCGCCCGACGACGGTGAGGGCGATCAGGCCGTCTCGGCCTCGCCCTCGCCTTCCTCTTCACCCTCGATATGCTCCACCGAGACGACCTTCTCGGTCTTGTCGGTGTTGAACACGGTCACGCCCTGCGAGGCGCGGCCCACGATGCGGATGTCGTCCACCGGCACGCGGATCAGCTGACCGCCATTCGTGACCAGCATGATCTGGTCCGATGCCTCCACGGGGAACGACGCCACGAGGTGCCCGTTTCGGGCATTCACCCGCATCGCCGTGATGCCCTTTCCGCCGCGCCCCGATGTCCGGTACTCGAAGGACGAGGACCGCTTGCCGTAGCCGCGCTCGGAAATCGTCAGCACGTATTGCTCGGCCCCGCCCATCTCGTTGTAGCGATCGAGGGAAATCGCGGCGGCCTCGGCGCCCTCCTCCGGCTCCTCGTTGCCCTCCTCGACCTCGCCGGTCACGGCGCGGCGCATCTTCAGGTAGCCCGAACGCTCCTCGGGCGTGGCCTCGAAGGCGTTGAGGATGGTCATCGAGATCACCCGGTCGCCCTGCGCGAGGTTGATGCCGCGCACGCCGGTCGAGTCGCGGCCCTTGAACACGCGCACGTCCTCGACGGGGAAGCGGATGCATTGCCCAAGCGCCGTGGTCAGCAGCACGTTCTGGTCCGGCCGGCAGATCTCGACATGGACGATGTGATCGCCCTCATCGAGCTTCATCGCGATCTTGCCGTTGCGGTTCACCTGCACGAAGTCCGACAGCTTGTTGCGACGGACGTTGCCGCTCGCGGTGGCGAACATCACGTCCAGCGTCTCCCAGGAGGCCTCGTCCTCCGGCAGCGGCATGATCGTGGTGATGCGCTCCGATGTGTCCTGCAATTGCAGGATGTTCACGAGCGCCTTGCCCCGGGCGTTCGGCGCGGCCATCGGCAAGCGCCACACCTTCTCCTTGTAGGCTTGGCCCTGGCTGGAGAAGAACAGCACCGGCGTATGGGTGTTCGCGACGAAGAGGCGGGTGACGAAATCCTCGTCGCGGGTGGCCATGCCGGAGCGGCCCTTGCCGCCCCGCCGCTGCGACCGGTAGGTCGAGAGCGGCACGCGCTTCACGTAGCCTGCATGGGACACGGTGACGACCATGTCCTCCCGCTGGATCAGGTCCTCGTCCTCGACGCTCGAGTCGAAGTCGACGATCTCGGTCAGGCGCGGCGTGGCGAATTGCTCGCGGACTTCCGCCAGTTCGCCCTTCACGATGCTTTGGATCCGCGCCCGCGAGCGCAGGATGTCGAGGTAATCCGCGATCTCGTCGGCGAGCTTCTTCAACTCGTCCCCGACCTCGTCCCGGCCGAGGGCGGTGAGGCGCTGCAGGCGCAGGTCGAGGATCGCGCGGGCCTGCAACTCGGAGAGGCGGTAGGTCCCGTCCTCGGCGACCCGGTGGCGCGGATCGTCCACCAGGGCGATGAGCGGGGCGATGTCGTGCGCCGGCCAGTCGCGGGCCATCAGCGCCTCGCGGGCCGAGTTCGGGTCCGGCGAGGTGCGGATCAGGCGGATCACCTCGTCGATGTTGGCGACGGCGATGGCGAGGCCGCACAAGACGTGGGCGCGCTCGCGGGCCTTGCCGAGGAGATACTTGGTCCGGCGGGAGACGACCTCCTCGCGGAAGTCCACGAAGGCCTGGAGCAGGTCCTTCAGGTTCATCAGTTCGGGGCGGCCGCCGTTGAGGGCGACCATGTTGCAGCCGAAGGAGCTTTGCAGCGGCGTGAAGCGGTAGAGCTGGTTCAGCACCACCTCGGCCATGGCGTCGCGCTTGATCTCGACCACGATGCGCATGCCGCTGCGGTCGGATTCGTCGCGCAGGTCCGAGATGCCCTCGACCCGCTTCTCCTTGACGAGTTCGGCGATCTTCTCGACCAGCGTCGCCTTGTTCACCTGATACGGGATCTCGGTGAAGATCAGCGCCTCGCGCTCCTTGCGAAGCTCCTCGACATGGGACTTCGCCCGCATGATCACCGAGCCGCGGCCGGTGGTGTAGGCCTGCCGGGTGCCGGCCCGGCCGAGGATCATGC
The DNA here is from genome assembly GCF_038442315.1 of Methylobacterium litchii. NCBI lineage: Bacteria > Pseudomonadati > Pseudomonadota > Alphaproteobacteria > Hyphomicrobiales > Methylobacteriaceae > Methylobacterium > Methylobacterium litchii. The sequence continues at coordinate 194,803 of NZ_JBBXMY010000003.1, forward strand.
CGCCGGTCGGGAAGTCCGGGCCGGGGACGATCTGGTTCAGTTGCTCGATGGTCAGCTCCGGCTCGTCGATCAGGGCGATGCAGGCGTCGATCAACTCGCCGAGGTTGTGCGGCGGGATGTTGGTCGCCATGCCGACCGCGATGCCGCCCGCCCCGTTGACGAGGAGGTTCGGGAACCGCGCCGGGAGGACCAGGGGCTCCTCGCGGGACTCGTCGTAGTTCGGTCCGAAATCGACGGTGTTCTTGTCGATGTCGCTGAGCAGCGCGATGGCCGGCTTGGCCAGGCGGGATTCGGTGTAGCGCATGGCGGCCGGCGGATCGCCGTCCACCGAGCCGAAATTGCCCTGCCCGTCGATGAGCATCAGGCGCATCGAGAAGTCCTGGGCCATGCGGACCAGGGCGTCGTAGATCGATTGGTCGCCGTGCGGATGGTAGAGGCCGATCACGTCGCCCACGATGCGCGCCGACTTGACGTATTTGCGCTCCGGTAGGTGCCCCGACTCGAAGGCCGAGTAGAGGATGCGCCGATGCACCGGCTTCAGCCCGTCGCGGGCATCCGGCAGCGCGCGGCTCACGATCACGCTCATCGCGTAATCGAGGTAGGAGCGGCGCATCTCGTCGGTGATGGAAACGGGGCGGATGTCGCTGGCGGGCGGCGGGGCGCCCGTCGGATCGGTCTCGGCCAAGTTGTCTGTCCGTCTGTGTCCAGACCTCAGGCAGCGTCCTGCCGGGGCCACGCGGGTCGCTGTGGAAGCGCAGAGATATCAGACGGTTGGTTAAGGGCTTTCGCGTGCGCGCGCAAGGCGCGCCCCGGCGTTTCGGCCGGGGCGCGACGGTGTCACTCAGTAGAAGAAAGCCGGGCCGCGACGGTAGTAGCGCGGGCCGAAATGGCGACGGTAGCCATAGTGACGGCGATAGCCGTAATGGCGACGGAAGCCGTAATGACGGCGGAACCCGTAGGGGCGGTAGCCGTAGTGGCGGCGGTAGCCGTAGTACTGGGTCTTCTCCACGGCGGCGGCCGGGGCGGTCTCGGCGGCGGCCATCGGCACGGGGAGCGGGGCGGCGCTCACCGGGGCGGCGGTCGGGCCGAAGAAGAAGGCGGCCAGCAGGATCAGGATCGGCCAGCGCGGCAGTCTCAAGGAGCGCATAATCTCGTCTTCCTCCCGGTCATCGCAGACGGCCCGCAGGATCGCAGGTCCGTCCGCGAGCAACGGCGGGAGGCGGGAAACGGTTCGATCGTTCCCGCATAGCTTGTGTCGCAGACTGCGCAGACGGCTAACCGGAGGTGACTCGGGGACCGCCGCGTCGCCGCACCCGCCCTTGCGGCGGCGGACTGAAATCCCATTATGCTCCCCCGTGACCGAAATCCGTCGAGTCGAGCCCTCATGACCGCGTTGTCCGAACGTTTTCGTGCCTTGCTGCCGGGCCGCCTGCGCAAGCGGCGCCCGCGCGTCGCGGTGGTCCGCCTCTCGGGGACGATCGGGGCGGCCTCGCCCTTGAGGCCGGGCCTGTCCATCGCCTCCGTGGCGGGCAGCCTGGAGCGGGCCTTCACCCTGCCGGGGGTGAAGGCGGTGGCGCTGGTCATCAACTCGCCCGGCGGCTCGCCCGCCCAATCGCACCTGATCCATCGGCGCATCCGGGCGCTCGCCGAGGAGAAGAGCCTGCCGGTCGTCGCCTTCGTGGAGGATGTCGCGGCCTCCGGCGGTTACATGATCGCCTGCGCCGCCGACGAGATCGTCGCGGACCCGACCTCCATCGTCGGCTCCATCGGCGTGGTCTCGGCAGGGTTCGGCTTCCCCGGCCTCTTGGAGAAGCTCGGCATCGAGCGCCGGGTGCACACGATCGGCGAGGCGAAGGCGATGCTCGATCCGTTCCGGCCGGAGGACCCCGCCGACATCGAGCGGCTGAAGCGCATCCAGGCCGACGTGCAGGGCCTGTTCACCGAACTCGTCTCCTCCCGGCGGACGGGCCTGCCGGCGGGGGAGAACCTGTTCACGGGGGCCGTCTGGACCGGACGTCAGGCCCTGCCCCTCGGGCTGGTGGACGCCATCGGCGACCTGCGCGGCACGATGCGCGCCCGCTTCGGGGAGAAGGTCGATCTCGTGGTGGTCGCGGAGGCAAAGGGCGGCTTCTTCAGCCGCATCCTGCGCCGGGGGGCGCCGGGCGGGATCGGCGAGGCCGTCGCCGCCCTGCCCGGGGAAACCCTGGCCGCCCTCGAAGAAAGGGCGGCCTTCGCGCGCTTCGGTCTCTAGGCCGCGACCTGGGCAAGGAACTGGCCGATCTCGCTTTCCAGTTCCGAGGCGACGCTGTCCACCGAGCCGGCGGCGGCCGTGACCGCCTCGGACAGCCGCGCCGAGCGCTGGGTCGCGTCGCTCACCACGCTCATGCCGTGGGCGATGGCGCCCGTGGCCTGCGCCGTTTCGGCAACGTTGCGCGAGATCTCGGCGGTGGCGTCGCCCTGGGCCGAGACGGCGAGTGCGATCCCGGCGGTCGTGGCCTGGACGGCGCGCATCTGCTCGCCCATCCGGCCGATGGCGGCGACCGTCGTCCCGGTGGCGGCCTGGACCGCGCCGATCTGATCCGCGATCTCCTCCGTGGCGCGGGCGGTCTGCGCGGCCAGCTGCTTCACCTCGGCGGCGACGACGGAGAAGCCGCGCCCGGCCTCCCCGGCGCGGGCGGCCTCGATCGTGGCGTTGAGGGCGAGCAGGTTGGTCTGCTCCGCGATGGTGCGGATGAGGCCGACCACGGTGCCGATCCGCGAGGCCGCCTCGGCAAGGCCGCCGATCTCCTGCTCCATGGCGGAGGACTCGCCGGCCGCCGACGAGACCAGGGTCTCGGCCTGCCCGAGCTGGCCGCCGATCTCGGCGATGGAGGCGTGCAACTCCTCGGCGGCGCTCGCCACCGTCTGCACGCTCGATGAGGTTTCTTGCGAAGCCCGCGCCGTGCCGGCCACGGCCGCCTCGGCCTCTCCGGCGCGCAGGCGCATCTCCTCGGCGCGGCCGCGCATGTCGCCGGTGCTGGCGGTCAGCGTGCCCTTGAGGACATCGACCCGGCTACGGAAGGCGGCGATGGTCTGGTCGAGCATCATCCGGCGATGGGCGGCCTTCTCGGCGTCGGTGCTCTGCAGGCCTTCGAGTTCGTGGGTCCGGCGCACGGCCTCGCGCAGGGTCTCCAGGGCGCGCGCCACGGCGCCGATCTCGTCGCCGCGCTGGGTGTGGCCCACCGGGCTGTCGGTGTCGCCCGCCGCGAGCGCCTCGATCCGGCTCGACATGGCCGCGAAGGGGCGGAACAGGCGCGAGGCGGCGATGCCGACCAGCGTGCAGGCGACGACGGCGATGACCAGGGCGGCGAGGCTCAACTGGCGCATCGTCTCGGCGTGGGCGTCGTAGTACATCTCGATGGGCAGGCCGACGAAGAGCACGCCGTTCACCTTGCCGGCGCCGTCGAAGACCGGCTGGTAGACGGTGTAGAAGCGGCGCCCGAACAGCACCGTCGGCCCCTCGTAGGTCTTGCCCGCGCGCAGGACGCCCTGGGCCGGGCTGTCGGCGGCGAGCGCCGTGCCGACCGCGCGTGAGCCGTCCTCCTTGCGGACGGTGGTCTGCCGGCGGACGAAGGCGTCCTTGCCCGCGTCGTAGGAGAAGATCGTCGCGACGCCGCCGGTATAGGCGACCGCATCGTCCACCACCGACGTGTCCGCGAAGCCCGCGAGATCGGGCGAGGTCACGCGCGAGACGCGCGTGCCGTCGAGGTCCGTCTTCGCCCCCGGCAGGCGTCCGGCGAGGACGAGAGCCAGCGTCCGCAGGTTGCGCTCGCCGTTCAGCCGCTGCCGATCCTCCATCTGCGACCAGGTTTGGCGCGAGACCGATGCCCAGATCGCGCCCGTGGTGAGGGTCACGGCGAGCATTGCGAGGAGGATGACTTTGGCCGAGAGCGTGAGCGCTCGAGACTTGCGGCGGACGAATGAAAGCATGACGGGTCCCCGGATATCGAGAACCCGTATTTCGCTCGCGCAACTCAACGTTCGATTAAAATCGACTGGATCTGATCACGCGAATGTCACTCAGTGCACAATGTCGCAGGCCATGTCGCAGTCAGCGCCGGCCGCCGCGCCGCCGTGCCACTTCGGCGAGGGCGGAAAGGTCCTTCTCGCCGTCGCCGTGGCTCATCGCCTCGATCAGCCCGTCGCGGAGCACGCTGGCGAAGGGCATCGGCACGCCGGCCGCCTCCCCCGCCTGGAGGGCGAGGCGCACGTCCTTGGCGCCGAGGCGCAGGCCGAAACCCGGCGGCTCGTAGCGGCGGGCGGCGATGGCCGCGCCGTAGTTCTTGTAGACCGGCGCGGCGAAGATCGTATTCGTCATCAGGTCGAGGAACTCGGCGCCGGTGACGCCGTGGCCCTCGGTGAAGGCGCAGGCCTCGCCCATGGCCTCGATGGCCGCGATCAGCATGAAGTTGCCTGCGAGCTTCACGGCGTTGGCGCGCTTCGGCTCCTCGCTGTAGCGCCAGGTCTTCGCGCCCATCGCATCGAGGAGCGGCGCGGCGGCGTCGATCGCCGCATCGGGGCCGGCGGCGACGATGTTGAGCTTGCCCGCCTCGGCCACGTCGGGACGGCCGAAGACCGGCGCGGAGACGTAGGGGATGCCCGCCCGCCCGTGGATCGCGGTCAGCCGCTCGGCCAGCGCCACCGAGATCGTGCTCATGCCGAGATGGACGCCCGGCCGACCGGCGCCGTCGAGGAGCCCGCCCTGAACGAGCACCGATTCCAGCGCTGCGTCGTCGGCGAGCATGGTGATCACCGCGTCGCCCCGGAACGCCTCCGCCGCGCTGGCCACGGCGGTGACGCCCGGAAGGCCCCGCGCCGCCTCCGGCGAGCGGTTCCAGGCGCGGACGCTGTGCCCCTGCTCCGCGAGGCGGGTCGCCATGGCGCGGCCCATGCGCCCCATTCCGATGAACCCGACATCCATGTGACTCTCCCTCGAAGACGGTCGCCATGATGGAAACCATCCGGCGCCCGGAAAGTGCGGTGGCGCATGGGCCTCCCGTTCCGGCCGGTCCCGGCCCGTGGCACAGTCGGGCCATGAGCGATTCCCGCCGGAGCGGCCTTCTCACCGACATTCCCGGCATCACGGTCGGCCACGCCCAGGATCTGGCGGTGCGCAGCGGCGTCACCGCGATCCTGTTCGACCGGCCGGTGGTGGCCTCCGTCGATGTGCGCGGCGGCGGGCCGGGCACCCGCGAGACCGACCTGCTCGATCCCGAGCGCACGGTGGAGGCCATCGACGCGCTGGTCCTCTCCGGTGGGTCCGCGTTCGGCCTCGACGCCGCCGCCGGGGTGACGGGCTGGCTCGCGGAGCAGGGACGCGGCTTTCCGGTCGGCGGGATGCGCGTGCCCATCGTGCCGGCGGCGATCCTGTTCGACCTCCTCAACGGCGGCGACAAGGGCTGGGGCGCCGACCCGCCCTATCGCACCCTCGGCCGGCACGCCGCCGAGGCGGCGGCGCGGGATTTCGCCCTCGGCTCGGTGGGGGCCGGGACGGGGGCGCGCACCGCCACCCTGAAGGGCGGCCTCGGCTCGGCCTCGGCGGCGGTGCCGGGCACGCCGTTCCAGGTCGGCGCGCTGGTGGCGGTGAACGCCTTCGGCAGCGCCGTGGTGGGGAACGGCCCGCATTTCTGGGCGGCGCCCTTCGAGGTGGGGGACGAGTTCGGCGGGCTCGGCCTGCCCGGTCCGGTGCCGGAGGAGGCCCACGCCTTCCCCGCCCGCGTCGCCGCCGGCTCCGCGACGACGCTGGCCGTCGTGGCGACCGACGCCCGCCTCACCAAGGCGCAGTGCCGCCGCCTCGCGGTGGCCGCGCAGGACGGCCTCGCCCGTGCCCTTGTACCCGCCCATACGCCGCTCGACGGCGACCTCGTCTTCGCCGCCGCGACGGGCGAGCGGCCCCTCACCGACCCCATCGCCGACACGGCCCGGCTCGGCCACGCGGCGGCGCGGGTGCTGGCGCGGGCCATCGCCATCGGCATCCACGCGGCGACGAGCCTGCCCGGCGTGACCCCGACACCCCCTGGCGAGGGCCGTTACGAGGGCCTGCCGCCCGCATGGCGCGATCTCTACGGGCGTCCCTGAGGCGCGGAACGGACGACCCAGCTTGGCCGTTTCCTGTCGCTGCCCGGACCAGAGGGGCAGCCACGGGCGGACCCGCGTCACGGGTTTCCGCCCCTTAAGGGAGAAACGACCCATGCGACTGTCCGGGATGATCCTGGCCGCTTCCGTGGCCCTGTTCGCGGGCGGTGCCGCTCAGGCGGCGCCCTTCGCCCCCACCCCCCTTTCCAACGGCGAGGCCTCGGTGGTGCTCGTCCGCGGCGGCTGCGGCTTCGGCGCCCACCGTGGCCCGATGGGCGGCTGCCGCCTGAACCGCGGCCCGCGCGGCGCCATCCGCCGGGCGATCAGCGGCGCCCCGCGCGGTTGCCCGCCCGGCCTCTACCGCACCCCGCGCGGCCTCTGCCGCCGCTAGCCGACACCCCGGGCGCCCCGCACGGGGCGCCCGGACCCGATCAGACCGCGTCCTTCGCGTCCGCCAGCAACTCCGCGAGACCTTTGTCGACTTCGGCGCCGAGCAGGGCGCGTTCGGCGTCGGTCAGGTCCCTTGCCCAGGCCGGGCCGCCGAACCCCTCCGCGCAGCGGGCGCGTTCGGAGGCGATGAAGGCTTCCGTCTCCTCGGGGCGGGTGCGCATGGCGTGGACGAGGCCGAACCATGCGGCCCGCTCCACCACCGCGAGGCGCGCGCGCAGGCGGATCGCCACCGCCTTGTCGGGATCGACCGTGTCGCTCATCCGTCCTTCTCCGCCAACTGTTCGATGAGGCCCTGAATCCGGCCGGGAACGGTCTCGTTGACCGACCGGGCATAGAGCACCCGCAATTGCCGGCCGATCTCCGCGAGGCTCAGCGAGCCCTTCGAGATCACCCGGTCGGCCTGGGCGCCGAGGCTCGCCTTCTCGGCGGGAGTGATCTCCTTCGCCGTCAGCACCACCACCGGCACGTCGCCGTCCGGCCGCGAGCGCAGGGCGCGGAGGAAGCCGAACCCGTCCATCTCCGGCATCATCAGGTCGAGGAGGATCAGGTTCGGCCGCGAGCGGTCGTAATGCTCCAGGGCGAGGCGCCCGTTGGCGGCCTCGTCCACGGTCCAGCCCTCGCGGGAGAGGGAGCGGCGCAGGCGCTCGCGCCCGTCCGCGTCGTCGTCCACCACCAGCACCCGCGCCTCGTTGGGCGCCTGGGGCCGGTAATGCTCCATCAGCCCCTTCAGCCGGTCCCAATCGATGGGCTTCACGAAGTAATCCGTGGCGCCGAGCGCCTGCCCGAGTCCCTGCTCGGCCACCACCGAGGTCATAATGACGGGGGTGCCGGCGAGGTCCGCGTCGTTGCGCACCGCGTGGAGCACCGCCCAGCCGTCCATGCGCGGCATCTCGACGTCGAGGAGGATCGCCCGCGGCCGCAGCGCCCGCGCCAGGGTGAGGCCCGCGCGTCCGTCCGCGGCGGTGCGGACATGGAAACCCTCCCGTTCGAGAAAGCGCTGGAGCAGTTCCCGCGCGGCCGGGTCGTCGTCCACGAGGAGCACGGTGTCGTGCTGCTCATGCGCCTCCACGGCGGGCAGCTCCTCCGCCGGATCGTCCTCCGTGATGAGGATCGAGGGCAGGCGCATGGTGAAGGTCGCGCCCTGGCCCGGCTGGCTCTCGACGCCGATCTCGCCGCCCATGGTGATGCAGAAGGCGCGGGTGATGGCGAGCCCGAGCCCGGTGCCGCCGAATTGCCGCGTCGTCGAGTCGTCGGCCTGCACGAAGCGCTGGAACAGCTTGCCCATCTGCTCCTTCGTCAGGCCGATGCCGGTATCGGACACGGCGAAGGAGAGCCAGTCGGCGCCGTCCTCCCGGTGGCGGCGCGCGGTGAGGGTGATCGTGCCGTTCTCGGTGAACTTCGCGGCGTTGCCGACGAGGTTCAGCAGGCACTGGCGGATCTTGGTCTGGTCCTGATGCATGGCGCCGAGATCCGGGCCGGCATCGAGGACGAAGCGGTTCGCCTTCTTCTCCACGAGGGAGCCGGTGGCGTCGGTCACGTCCTGCAGCAGGTCGGCGACCGTGAAGGTCTCGGCGGAGGCGGTGACGCGCCCGGCCTCGATCTTCGAGATGTCGAGGACGTCGTTGATGAGCGAGAGCAGGTGGCGGGCGGCCGACTCGATCTTGCGCAGGTCCGGCAGCAGCGCCGCCTGGCCGATATCCTCCAGCTCCTCGCCCAGCATCTCCGAATAGCCGATCACCGCCGAGAGCGGCGTGCGCAACTCGTGGCTCATGTTGGCGATGAACTGGCTCTTCGCCCGGTTCGCCGCCTCGGCGGCCTGCCGCGCCCGCTCGGCCTCGGCCTCGGCCTCCTTGCGGGCGGTGATGTCGGTATGGGTGCCGACCCATTCCCGCAGCGACCCGTCCGTGGCGAAGACCGGCACGCCCCGCGCCTCCATGTCCCGCCACACGCCGTCGTGCCGCAGGAGGCGGTGCGTCACCGCGTAGGGCACCCGCTCCTCGACGGAGCGTGCCCAGGCCTCGGCGATCTCCCCCCGGTCGTCGGGATGGATCGCATCGATCCAGCCCCAGCCCTGGTAGCCTTCCTCGGTCTGGCCGGTATAGGCGCCCCAGCGCGGCTGCGGCGGCAGCAGTTCGCCCTCCGCGTTGGTGTTCCAGATCACCGCCGCCGAGGCATCGACCAACGCCCGGAACCGCTCCTCGGAATGGCGCAGCCGCTCCTCGGTGACGCGGCGGCGGGAGATGTCGGTGTTGGTGCCGTACCAGCGCAGGATCGTCCCGTCCGGCGCCCGGTGCGGCATCGCCTGGGACAGGAACCAGCGGTACTCGCCGTCGGCGCCCTTAAGGGGGAACGTGTCCTCCCACGGCACTCCCGCCTCGACGGACAGGCGGTAGCGCACCTCCACGGCGGCGATGTGGTCCGGGTGGTGGATGTTGCGCCAGCCCCACCCCTGCATCTCGTCGAAGGTCGTGCCCGTGTAGGCGTACCAGCGGGCGTTGTACCAGACGATGTGCCCATCGGCCCGGGCGATCCAGGCGAGCTGCGGCAGGGCATCCGCGAGGTTGCGGAAATCGTCGTCGGTGACGGCATCGCCGCCCACTGGTTCGCTCATCGGTCCCGCCGGTCCTGGATTGCGCAAGAGGTAGGGCGCGTGCCCGCGAAAGGTATCCGCGCGGCTCACGCGCGCAGCGGTGCCGCCTTCATCTCGGCCCGCCGGCCGCGCAGGGCATCGACGGTGTAGAGGGCGAGGCCGAGCCAGATCAGCCCGAACATCGCCGCCCGGTGCGGCTCCACATGCTCGCCGAAGACCATCAAGCTCAGGATCAGCAGGCAGGTCGGGGCGACGTACTGGAGGAGGCCGAGGGTCGTCAGGCGCAGGCGCACGGCGGCGGCGGCGAACCAGATCAGCGGCAGCGCCGTGGTGAGGCCGGTGAGCAGGAGCAGGCCGAGCTTGTGCGGGTCGGCGGGCAGGAATGGCTCCGGCGTCAGCACCAGCCAGACGATGGCGATGGGCAGGAGGAGCAGCGTTTCGGCCAGGAAGCCCACGAGGGAATCCACCGCCACGATCTTCCGCACCAGCCCGTAGAGGGCGAAGGAGGTGGCGAGCGCCAGCGACATGAGCGGCAGGTCGCCCGCCCAGATCACCGCCACCAAGACCCCGGCCGCCGCGATGCCGATGGCGACCGCCTGCACCGGCCGCAGCCGCTCCCCGAGGATGAGCCGGCCGAGCGCCACGTTCATCAGCGGGTTGATGTAATAGCCGAGGCTCGCATCGAGCAGGTGCCCCCGGTCGATGGCGATGAGGTAGAGCAGCCAGTTCACGCCGATGAACAGCGCCGAGAGCACGAGCAGCCCGTGCTTGCGCGTCAGCGGGATCGGCAGCCGCAGGCGGTTGCGCCAGGCGAGCGCGAGGCACCCGGCGAAGACGGTCGACCACACGACGCGCTCGGCCAGGATGTACCAGGGGCTGAACCCGCCGAGCAGCCGGAAATGCAGCGGGACCACGAGGCCCCAGCTCAGATAGGCGGCGAGCGCGTAGACGAGGCCCACGGCGTTTCCCTCAACCCGGCTCGCGTTCGAGGAACCGGCTCGTGCGTCTCTAACCGAGACGGGGCCCTGTCGTCAGGCGCCTGGATGCAAAGCTGCCATCCGGGCGTCACCCCGGCGGCGTTCCTCCGCCAGGATCCAATCCCGGAAGCGGCGGATGCCGGGGGCGTCGTCGTCACGGGCGCGCCAGCAGAGGAAATGCAGGTCGCGCCGGATCCCCGTGCAGCGGCCCTCGCCTAGGCGCACCAGGGCACCGGAGGCGATCTCGTCCTCCGCGAAGCGCAGGGTCTCCAGGGCGACGCCCAGCCCCTGCACCGCCGCCGAGATCACGAGGGAGCCCCGGTCGAAGGCCGGGCCGCCGCGCGCTTTCGGCGGCGCGAGGTCGTTCTGCGCGAACCAATCCGCCCAGCGCACGGGGCTGAACGAGGATTCGAGCCAGGTCAGCCGGGCGATGGCGGCGGGGGAGAGGTCGGCGGCCGTGCGCGCGAGGTCCGGCCGGCACAGGGCGGCGATCTCCTCCGGCCCCAGGGGCTCGACCCGCAGCCCCGCCCCGCGCGGCGGCTGGCCGTAGGCGACCAGCACGTCGATCTCGGCGTGGCGCATCAGGTCCACGGGTTCGGCGCCGGAGGACAGGCGGATCGCGATGGCTGGGTTGGCCGCCACGAAGCCCGGCAGGCGCGGGCCGAGCCATTTCGTGGCGAAGCTCGGGGTGCAATGGACGGCGAGCGCCTGACCCGTGGCCGGCATCAGCTCCGCGCAGGCCGCCTCGATCCCGTCGAAGGCCCGCGACAGGCCGGCGAGCAGGCGTTCCCCGTCGGCGGTGAGGCTCGCCTGCCGGTTCTCCCGCCGGAACAGGGCCCGGCCGAACTGCCGTTCGAGCGCCCGGATCTGATGGCTGATCGCGGAGGGCGTGAGGCACAGTTCCTCGCTTGCCCGCGCGAAACTGCCGAGCCGCGCGGCCGCCTCGAAGGCGCGAAGCGCCGGAAAGCTCGGGATCCGCCGCATCGCCCGATCCATGAATTCCATTCACCTGTCGGTGAAAAATCGTCGTTTGTCAAAGGGCGGCGAGAGGCAGAAAAATAATTCCCATGCCGCGCAGACGGCAGACACAAAACCAATGATCCTGGGAGGATAACGACAATGGCGCAGGGGGTCGCAACTCTTGCCGGACCGGTCATCGACGAGGCGACACGGGTCTACCGAAAGGTGACGTGGCGTCTCGTGCCGTTCCTGTTCGCCTGTTACGTCGCGGCCTATCTCGATCGCGTCAACGTCGGCTTCGCCAAGCTGCAGATGCTGAACGATCTTCAGTTCAGCGAGACCATCTACGGCCTCGGCGCGGGCATCTTCTTCATCGGTTACTTCCTGTTCGAAGTGCCGAGCAACATGATCCTGCACAAGGTCGGCGCGCGGGTGTGGATCGCCCGCGTGATGATCAGCTGGGCGATCATCTCGGCCGCGATGATGTTCGTGACGAGCCCGACCATCTTCTACGTCCTGCGCTTCCTGCTCGGCGTGGCGGAAGCCGGCCTGTTCCCGGGCGTGATCCTGTACCTGACCTACTGGTACCCGTCCGAGCGCCGGGGCGGCATCATCGCCCTGTTCATGACCGGCATCCCGATCGCCGGCCTGATCGGCGGCCCGCTCTCGGGCTGGATCATGAACGCCTTCACCGGGATGCACGGGCTCGCCGGCTGGCAATGGCTGTTCCTGATCGAGGCCCTGCCCTCGCTCGTCCTCGGCTTCTGCGTGCTTGCCTACCTCGACAACGGCATCGCCAAGGCGAAGTGGCTCAGCGCCGACGAGAAGGCGCTGCTTCAGCGCAACATCGCCGCCGACGCCTCGACCGTGGCCGCGCATCGCTTCCGTGACGGCTTCACCAGCGGCTGGGTGTGGCTGCTGAGCGGGATCTATTTCTTCTTCATCATGGGCCTCTACGGTGTCGGCTTCTGGCTGCCGACGCTGATCAAGGGCGCGGGCGTCTCTGATCCTCTGCAGATCGGCCTGCTCACCATGCTCCCCTACGGCGCGGCGGCGGCGGCGATGATCGCGGTCGGCCGGATGTCGGACGCGGCCCGCGAACGGCGTTGGCACATCGTGGTCCCCGGCCTCGTCGGCGCCGCCGGCTGGCTGGTGAGCATCTGGTTCAGCCGGGACCTCGTCATCGCCGAAGCCGCGCTCACCGTCGCCACCATCGGCGTGCTCGTCACCCTCGCCCAGTTCTGGTGCCTGCCGACCGCGGTGCTCGCCGGCGCGGCGGCGGCCACCGGGATCGCGGTGATCAACTCGGTCGGCAACCTCGCGGGCTTCGTCAGCCCCTACCTGATCGGCTGGATCATCGACGCGACGAAGTCGACGAGCCTCGGTGTCTACACCCTGGCCGCCTGCCTCGCGATCGGCAGCATGCTCGCTCTCACCATGCCCAAGCGCCTCGTCAACCGCTGACGGCGCGTCTCCCTCCTCGACCCCTCACCCTCACCGAAAGGACACGCCATGCTCGACGAACACGATCACCACGACACCGTCGCCATCGACCTGCCGAACGACGATTCCGGCCGCAAGCGGACCTCGATCTACCAGCCCGAGCAGGCCGGCCTGATCTTCCCGGAAATCCCGGACTTCGCCAACCACGCCGAGGAGCGCGAGTACCGCAAGAAGCACCTCGTCGCCGCCTGCCGTTCCTTCGCGATGCACGGCTTCGATTACGGCTTCGCCGGGCACCTGACGATCCGCGACCCGGAGCGTCCCGAGCTGTACTGGACCAACCCGATGTGCGTTCACTTCTCGCAGGTGAACATGTCGAACCTCATCCTCGCCGACCATAACGGCCGGGTGGTCGAGGGCCGCTACGCGATCAACCGGGCCGGCTTCGTGCTGCACGCCGCCGTGCACGAGGAGTATCCCGAGGTCATGGCGATGTGCCACGCGCACACCACCTACGGCACCGCATGGTGCGCCACGGGCCGTCCGCTCGACATGATCAGCCAGGACGCCGCCGCCTTCTACAACAGCCACGCGGTGATCGGCGCCTCGGCCGGCGCGGTGGCGGTGGAGAAGGGCAGCGGGATGTCGGTGGCCCAGCAGATCGGCCGCAACCGCGGCGTGCTGCACCAGAACCACGGCCTGCTGACCTGCTCGCAGCACAGCATCGACGACGCGGCCTTCTGGTTCATCGCCCTGGAGCGCGCCTGCAAGCAGCAGCTGATGGTCGAGGCCACCGGCATCAAGCCGCAGCTGCTCTCCGAGAAGACCGCCCGCTACAGCCGCGAGCATGTCGGCAGCGACTATATCGGCTGGCTGCACTTCCAGACCATCTACAACCACATCGCGGCGACCCAGCCGGATATGTTCGCCTGATCGCTCCTTCGCCGGCCCGCTTCCTCAGGACAGCGGGCCGGATCTGGCGAGAGCGGCCTCGAGCAGAGGATGGCGCGGGGACGCGAAGGGGTTGGCGACGGTGACGCCACCCCAGCGGAAGCCGTCCTGAAGATCCTCGGTGAGGAGGAGGCGGCAGCCCGCCTGCGAGGCAGCGGCGAGGATCACCGCGTCCCAGATCGCGAGGCGATGCTCGGTGGCAATATCCGTCGCCGCCGCCAAGATCTCAGGCGTCGTCGGTACGGTGGTATAGAGATCGAGCCAGCCGAGAACCGTGGCGCGGGCTTGATCTCGCGTCCGTCTTCCCTTTCGGACCAGGACGTTGAAGGATTCTCCGAAGGCCTGAAGGGGAATGATCGTTTTGTCCCTGGGGATCTCGTTGATCATCCTGACCGCGATGTCACGCTTCTCCGCCGTGTCGATGCCTTCCGCATACATCAGGACATTGGTGTCGAAGGCGACCTTCACGGTTCATCCTCGTACAATTCCTCCCTCGTCCAACGTCCAGCATTCATGAGGGGCTGATTTCTCAGGCGTTCAAGCAAAGCTTCCTTCTTCGCGTCGCGCGCGGCATCGTCACTTTCGGCCGGGACGATGCGCGCGACGGGGCGTCCGTGGTTCGTCACGACGTAGCTGTGACCGTCGCGGACGCCACGCAGGATTTCGGAGAACCCGCGGTTGGCTTCCGCCGCCGAGATGGTCTTCTCCATGGGCGACCCCCAATCTAGTGAGATTGCCTACATTAGGAGACGAGCTGCACCCCGGCAAGGCTTACGGCGCCACCCAGCCCCCCTCCCAATCGGCCCCGTCCCGGCACCATGCCGCGCGGCGGTGGCCCCTGCGGTCGAGGTAGAGGAAATCGAGGCGCTGCGCCCGCACCACCACCGCGCAGAAATGCCGGCGGCCCGCCGTCTCCGCTGTCGCTTCGTCGGGGAGGGTGTAGGCGTTGCCGGCGGTCAGCGCCGTGCCGGGGGGCGGTTCGGCCGCATAGCAGACCCGGCTCATCGCCCGGGAGCCGGCCCAGGCCGCCTCGGCCAATGCGTCGTCCGTGTGCAGGACGGCCCGGCCCTCGATGCGGATCTGGATCTTCGCCGCCTCATCGTAGACGGCGAGCGCGCAGGCCGGGTTCTCGGCCAGCTCGAATGCCTTGTCCGAGCGGCGGTCGCAGTGGAACCGCAGGGTCCCGGCGACGGGATCGGCCTCGCGCAGCACCACCGTGCGCAGGCGCGGCCCCTCCCCCGCCACGGTCGCGAGGGTCGGCAGGTGGAAGCCGCTGCGCCCGTGCGCGGCCCCGTCCGCCAGGAGCCGCCAGAGCTCCGACAGGGTGGCGTCGAGGTCGTCGTAGAAGGGCGGCAGCGGGGTCATGCCGCCGCGCCGCGCTTGCGCTGCCGCTCGCGGAAAATCAGCGCGAGGTTGCGGACATAGATGCCCGTCGAGAGCCCCTGGCCGATGATGATCACCGGCTCCTTGCGCACGAAGCCGTAGACCAGGGTCATCAAGCCCCCGGCGATGGAGAGGAACCAGAAGGAGAGCGGCATCACGCTCTTCCCGGCCCGCTCGCTGGCGATCCATTGCAGGATGAAGCGGGAGCCGAAGATCAGCTGCGCCAGGATGCCGAACACGAGCCAGAAATCGAAGCGCGTGACGAACACGTCGTAGAAGTAGTCCGGTAGGTCGTGCGCGAGTTGGATCAGCATCCGACGTCTTCGTCCCTCGTGGCATCCGCCTCCCCCGCCGCCGCCTCGACGGCGCGCGGGGTGGCGCGCTTGCGCCGGATCAGCCACCACACCCCGGCGAGATCGAGGAGCCCGACCCAGAGACGGTCGAACAGCCCGTAATTCGAGGTGCCGGTGAGGCGCGGCCGGTCGATCACGTCTCGGTGGACGACCGTGTAGCCCTCGCGGGCGACGAGGGCCGGCATGAAGCGGTGGAGCGCGTCGAAGTAGGGCAGGCGCAGGTAGACGTGCCGCCGGAACAGCTTCAGCCCGCAGCCGGTGTCGCGGGTGGAATCCTTGAGGATCCGCCCGCGCACCCCGTTGGCGATGCGCGACTGGATCATCTTGAAGCGCCCGTCCTTGCGGCCGCGCCGCTGGCCCTGTGCGAGGCCGGCGCCCTCCCCGGCCTGTTCCAGGGCCTCCAGCAGCGCCGGAATGAAGGCTGGATCGTTCTGGCCGTCGCCATCGAGGGTGGCGACGATGGCGCCGCGCGCGGCCAGCACCCCGCTGCGCACCGCCGCCGATTGGCCGGCGCTGGCCTGATGCCGCAGCACCCGCAGCCAGGGGCGGCCGGCGCGGGCGGCCTCCAGGGCGGCGGGGGTCGCGTCGGTCGAGCCGTCATCGACGTAGATCACCTCGAAGGGCAGGCCGGCGCAGGCCTGCTCGATCTCGGCCACCAGCGGGGCGATGTTGCCGGCCTCGTTCTTGACGGGGACGACGACGGTCAGGCGGAGGGCGTCCGGGGACATCATGGGGTTGCCGCATAGGCCGTCACGAACACGCGGCGGCCGGTGTTGAGGTTGAAGCCCTCGACCACGCCGACCGGCGGCGGAGCGGGGCGGCCCACGGGCCAGGCGAAGTTGAACGCATCGCGCTCCTTGCCCTCCACGAAGAGCAGCCGGCAGCCGCCCCCCTGCAGGAAGGCCTTGGCCGCGTCGGCGTCGGGCAGGAGGTCGAGATTGGTGCCGGTGAGGAAGACGAGGCTCGGCTCACGGTAGCCGAGGCTCGCGATCAGCGGGTCGCGGCAGGGCAGCGTGTCCTTCAAGGCTGCAAGGCGCGGCGAGACCTTCAGCGCCGGCAATTGCCGCTGCGCGAGGCCGAGCACCGCCGGACCGAGCAGGCAGGAGGCGAGGATCGCGAGACCGAAGGCCCGCTCCGGGTGGGCGCGGGCGAAGGCGAGCCAGCTCGCCCCGGCCACGAGGCAGGCGGCGCCCAGTACCGGCAGTGCGAACCAGGGGATCGCGTGGTTGTCGAGCTTCCAGCCGGTGGCGCAGAGGCCCAGCGTCAGCCCGATCGGGATCGCCGGCACCAGCAAGGCCACCGCCCGCGCGCCGCGACGGCGGGGCGTAATCTCACCCCGCTCCAGGGCGATCACCGTGAGCACGGCGATCCAGGGCATCAGCGGCAGGACGTAATGCGGCAGCTTCGTGGGCACGGCCTCGAAGACGAGCCAGGCCGGCAGCACCGTCGCGATCAGGAAGGCGATGGCATCGTCCCGGCGCTCGCGCCACGCCAGCGGCAGGCTCATGGCGGCGAAGGCGGCACCGGGCCAGAAGGTCGCGAAGAAGGCGAGGCTGTAGGCGCCGGGCGGACCCCAATGCCGCTCGGCCCCGCCGCCGACCTTGCCGAGCATGTCCTTCCCGACCGCCTCGGCATAGAAGGCGCCGCCGCTCTTGAGCGTGATCGCCACGAACCACGGGGCGACGATCAGCGCCGTCAGCGCGAGCCCGGCCCAGGGGCGCAGGGGCTTCAGCCACGCGCCGGATCGCGCCTTCCACGAGAGGAAGAGGGCGGGCAGCGCCACGAAGAGCGGCACCATCGGCCCCTTCACGAGGATGCCCACGGCGAGGCCGAGCCAGAAGGCGAGGAAGATCGGGTTGCCGAGGCGCGACTCCCGCCCCAGCCACACCCGCGCCAGCGCCCCGAGGCTCGCGGTGGCGCAGGCGGCCAGCAGTGCGTCGGTCTTGGCGAGATGCGCCTCGGCGTTCAGCATCAGGCAAGCGCCGTAGAGGGCGGCGGCGAGGAGCGCGCTCCGGCGCGGCAGGAAGGCCAGCGCCCCCCAATAGGCGAGCAGCACCGAGCCCAGCGCCCCGAGGAGCGAGGGCAGGCGGTAGAGGGCGATCTGCGTGCGGGCGTGTGGCACGCCCAGCGCCTCGCCCGCCGCGACGGCGGCGGCCTGCGCCCAGTAGATGCCGACCGGCTTCTTGTTGCGCGCCTCGTCCTGGAAGCGGATCGACACGAAGTCGCCGGTCTCCAGCATCTGCTTGGAGGCCTGGGCGAAGCGCGGCTCGTCCCGGTCCATCGGCTGCAGGGAAATCTGCCCCGGCAGGAACAGGAGCAGGCACAGCAGGGCGAGGCCAGCGCAGGCGCGGGCATGGC
The DNA here is from genome assembly GCF_038442315.1 of Methylobacterium litchii. Classification (NCBI taxonomy): domain Bacteria; kingdom Pseudomonadati; phylum Pseudomonadota; class Alphaproteobacteria; order Hyphomicrobiales; family Methylobacteriaceae; genus Methylobacterium; species Methylobacterium litchii. The sequence goes on from NZ_JBBXMY010000003.1 coordinate 212,382, forward strand.
TGGCGGACAGCCGGTCGAGCAGGGCGATGCGGCCTTCGCGCAGAGGACCGGACGGGGCGTCGCCGTCGCGCGCGAGCGCGCCGGCTGAGAGACGTGTGGTCATAAGCTCCGGGTCGCGGCTCTCCGATCCCGGTTCCTCAATCGGGATCGGGCGGGGAAAGTCAAATCCCGCCGGCCGTCGCCCGCAGCCGCGCGAAGCCGGCATCGAGGTCCGATTTCAGGTCGGCGAGGTCTTCCAGGCCGATATGGAAGCGCAGCGTCGGCCCGCCCGGCTGCCAGCGGGTGGCGGTGCGGAAGCTCGTGCAGTCGAAGGGGATGCACAGGCTCTCGAAGCCGCCCCAGGAAAAGCCCATCCCGAAAAGTTCGAGCCCGTCGAGCATGGCGGCCACGGCCGCCTCCGGCACGGGCTTCAGCACCACGCCGAACAGGCCCGACGCGCCGGAGAAGTCGCGCTTCCACAGGGCGTGGCCGGGATCCTCCGGCAGGGCCGGGTGGAGCACCCGCAGCACCTCCGGCCGGGCCTGGAGCCAGCGGGCGATGTCCAGGGCTTGGCGCTCGTGCTCGCGCAGGCGCAGGCCCATCGTGCGCATCCCGCGCAGGGCGAGGAACATGTCCTCCGGCCCGGCGCAGACCGAGAACTGGTGGTAGGTGCGGTTCAGCGCCGGCCAGTACTGGGCGTTGGCGGAGGTGAGGCCGAGGAGCAGGTCCGAGCCGCCGCTGAGATACTTGGTGCCCGCCTCCACCGCGATGTCGACGCCGCGCTCGTGCGGCGGGAACAGGAGCGGCGTCGCCCAGGTGTTGTCCATGATCACGCAGGCGCCGCGCGCATGCACCGCCTCGGCGATGGCGGGGATGTCCTGCATCTCGAAGGTCAGCGAGCCCGGCGCCTCGACCAGCACGGCCTTCGTGTTCCCGCGCATCAGGTCGCCGATGCCGGCGCCGACGAGCGGGTCGTAATAGGTGGTCTCGACGCCGAACCGCTTCAGCACCTCGTCGCAGAAGATGCGGGTCGGGCGGTAGGCCGAGTCGGTGACGAGGAGATGGTCCCCCGCCGAGACGGCGGCCATCAGGCCCATGGAGAGGGCCGCGAGGCCCGAGGGCGTCGCGACCGTGCCGGCGGCCCCGGCGATCTCGCTCCAGGCGTCGCAGAGCGCGTCCGAGGTCGGCGTGCCGTGGGTGCCGTAGGTGTAGCGCCCGCGCCGATGCTGAAGGTCGTCGTAGGTCGGGAACAGGACCGTGGAGCCGCGATAGATCGGCGTGTTGACGAAGCCGTGCTGCTCGGACGGATCGCGGCCCGCATGGACGAGGCGCGTGGCGGGGCCAAACCGCTTCTTCGAATCAGGCTTCGGCGTCAGGGACATCGGGACCATGGGTGAGGGTGAAGGGTTCCCGGCACGAAGCCGAGGCCGCCCTCCCCCGTCAAGACATACGGTCAGTTGAACCGCACGCCGATCTCGCCGAGGCTGCGCCACACCACCCGGCAGGTCCAGGGATCGCCGCCGGGATCGAGGGACAGCGTGAAGGTCTCCGGCACATGCCCCGCCTCGGGCAGGAGCAGGCGGGCGCCCGCCGCCGAGATGTCCCGCACGATGCAGGCATGCTGTGCGCCCTCGCCCGCCACGACCCGTCCGGGGCGGTCGAGGGGTACCCGCTTTCCCTGCCTCGCGCTCATCGGACTCGCTCCACCACAACTCATGGGCGAATAATGGGGGAGCCGTTCCTTAATAGGCCGTCCGGTCGATCTTCGGATTCTCGCAGTAACGGCCGAAAAGCGCCATGTGCCGCGACTTTAGCTTAGCGGAGTGTTTGCGGCGGGTCGCATTGCTGCGCCTCGTCGTAGGCCTGCATCCAGGCCTTGTAGTCCTCGGTGCCCTCGGCATAGGGGCACTCGCTCTTCGGCTTGCCGTAGAGCCGGGCGTTGCGGCCCTGGATGAAGGGGCTGTCGCTGGCGGTGGCCTGGACGTTCGACATGAAGTCTCGCGGGCGTCTGGGGTGGGGCTTCGTTAACGGCCACGGGCCTATTCTGTTGCCGTCCCGATCCCGTGTTCCCGAGTCCTGCGGCGTGCGTATCCTGCGTCCCTTCCTCGGCGGCCTCGTCGTCACGCTGTCGACCGCCATCGTGGTCTTGATCAGCGCCGATAGGCTCACCCATCTCGCGCCTCCGGCGCCGGTGGCCCGCGCCGTCGCCTTCGAACCCTCCGCAACCGGCTCGATCCCGGCGCCGCTCCCGGCCCCCGTGGCCGCGCCCAAGAAGGTCGCCCCGGCGATCCCGAACGGCTACGACACCGAGCGGCTGCGCGCGCTGATGGCGGGCGATCCGATCATGCGGGGCCGGTAGGCCGGCCCCGCCCCCTTGCCTCAGCGGGCGGTGCGGAACACCTGCAGGTCGAGGTCGCGCACCTTCTTGCGCAGGGTGTTCCGGTTCACGCCGAGCAGTTCGGCGGCCCGGATCTGGTTGCCGCGCGTCGCCGCGAGGGCCGCGCCGATCAGCGGGCCTTCGATCTCCCGCAGGATGCGGTGATAGAGGCCGGGCGGCGGCAGAGTGTCGCGGTAGCCCGAGAAATAGTCGGACAGGTGCCGCTCCACCGCGCTCGACAGGCTCTCCGATTCCCCGGCGGCCTTGCGCGACGCGCCGTTGGTGCCCCCCGCGGAGGCAGGCTGCGCGAGCGGCAGGGTGTCGAGTTCGGCCTCGATGACAGGGCCGGTGATCGTCTCCTGCGGGTAGAGGGCGGCGAGCCGGCGGACGAGGTTTTCCAGCTCGCGGACGTTGCCCGGCCAGCGGTAGCGCTTGAGCTTCTCCATCGCGTCGCCGTCGAGGGTCTTGCGGGTCAGACCCTCGCGCTCGACCAGCACGAAGAAGTGGCGGATGAGGTCGGGCACGTCCTCCGAGCGCTCCCTCAGGGCCGGCAACCGCAGCGGCACGACGTTCAGGCGGAAGAACAGATCCTCGCGGAAGATGCCCTGCTGGATCGAGACCCGCAGGTCCTTGTTGGTGGCCGCGATGATGCGCACGTTGGTGCGGATTGGAACCCGGCCGCCGACGGTGGTGTACTCGCCCTGCTGCAGCACGCGGAGCAGGCGGGTCTGCGCCTCCATCGGCATGTCGCCGATCTCGTCGAGGAACAGCGTGCCGCCCTCGGCCTGCTCGAACCGGCCGGCGGAGCGCTGGAGCGCCCCGGTGAAGGCGCCCTTCTCGTGGCCGAACAGTTCGGATTCGATGAGGTCGCGCGGAATCGCCGCCATGTTGACCGGCACGAACGGGCCGGTGCGGCGGCGGCCGTAATCGTGGAGCGCGCGGGCGACCAACTCCTTGCCGGTGCCCGACTCGCCCGTGATCATCACGGTGAGGTCGGTGGGCATCAGCCGGGCGAGCGCCCGGTAGATCTCCTGCATGGCGGGCGAGCGGCCGACCAGCGGGATGTCCTCGTTCTCGGGCCCGGCCCCCTGCGCAGGCGCCCCGCGCGGCCGCGACAGGGCGCGGCCGACGATGGCGATCAGCTCCTTCAGGTCGAAGGGCTTTGGCAGGTATTCGTAGGCCCCGCGCTCCGAGGCGCGGATCGCGGTCATGAACGTGTTCTGCGCGCTCATCACGATGATCGGCAGTTCCGGCCGCACGCGCTTGATGCGCGGCAGCAGGTCGAACACGTTCTCGTCCGGCATCACCACGTCGGTGATGACGAGGTCGCCCTCCCCTTGGGCGACCCAGCGCCAGAGGGTGGCGCAGTTGCCCGTGGAGCGGACCTCGTAGCCCGCCCGGGACAGCGCCTGATTGAGGACGGTACGGATGGCGGCGTCGTCGTCCGCGACGATGATGTGGCCGTTCGGCATGACTGTTACTCAGAACCTCCGGCAGGCATCCCGATCATGGCTCGACCGTCGGCTCGCGCCCGTCGCGTGCGCTCGACATCGGAAGGAGAATGCGGAACGTCGTCCGGCGTGGGGCGGGATCGCACTCGACGATCCCTCCATGGTCGCCGACGATCTTGGCGACCAAAGCAAGACCGAGGCCGGAACCCTGTGCTTTGGTGGTCACGAACGGGTCGAACATGTCGCTCAGCATCTCGCTGGTGATGCCGGGGCCGTTGTCGCGGATCGCCACTTCGATGGGCAGGCTCACCCGCTCCCGCGAACCGGGAATCTGCAGCCGCAGGCCGGTGCGGAAGGCGGTGGCCAGGGTGATCTCGCCCTCCACCGCGTCCGGGCCGATGGCTTCGGCGGCGTTCTTCACGAGGTTGAGGATCACCTGAACCAGCTGGTCGCGGTTGCCGAGGACCGGCGGGAGCGAAGGATCGTAGGTCTCGACGAAGCGGATGTGACGGGCGAAGCCCGATTGCGCCGAGCGCTTCACCTGATCGAGCACCCCGTGGACGTTCACCGGGCCGCGCTCGGCCGGGCGCTCGTCCCCGAACAATTCCATCCGCTCGACGATGCGCACGATCCGGTCGGATTCGTCGCAGATCAGGCGGGTGAGCAGCCGGTCCTCCTCGGCGCCGGTGCTCTCCAGCAACTGCGCCGCGCCACGGATGCCGGCGAGCGGGTTCTTGATCTCGTGGGCGAGCATCGCGCCGAGCGCCACCATCGAGCGCGCCGCGCCGCGATGGGTGAGCTGGCGGTTCATCTTGTCCGCGATGGTGCGCTCCTGCAGCATCATCACCACGGCGTCGCCCTCGTCGAGGGGCGTCGCGAACACGTCGACGCTGCGCTCGGTGCCGAGGCGCGGCTGCGTGAGGTCGACCCGGTACTCGCTGACGCTCGCCCGGCGGCGGCGCACCTCGTTCACCAGGGAGATGATCGGCGAGCCGAAGGGGATGATGTCCCGCAGGCGCCGCCGCTGCATCAGCCGCGCCGAGTATTCGAAGAACGCCTCCGCCGCGTGGTTGCACTGGAGGATGCGCTCGTCCCCGCCGATGGTGAGCACCGGCAGCGGCAGGGCGTTGAGCACGGCCTCGCTCCCCGAGAGCTTGTAGCCGGGAGGGGGAAAGTCGTCGCCGCTCACGCCGCTTCCCTCATCATGGGCTCCGCGCCCGCGAAGGCGCGCGTCAGAAGGGCGAGCGCCGCCTGCGGATCGGTGGTGGTCAGGAGTGCCGTGCGCTCCGTCCCGCTCAAGGCCCCGCCGGTCTCGGCATAGGCGGCGAGGTGCTTGCGCGCGTGGCGCACGCCCATCTGCGGCCCGTAGAGCGACAGCAGCCCTTCGTAATGCTCGGCGGCCAGGGCGGCCTGCTCCGCGCGGGTCGGGGACGGCGCCTCGCGGCCCGCGAGCGCCGCCGCCACCTGCCCCACGAGCCAGGGACGCCCGGTCGCGGCCCGGCCGATCATCACCCCCGCCGCGCCGGAGGCGGACAGGCAGGCGCGGGCCTCGTCGAGGCCGGTGACGTCGCCGTTGGCGATGACGGGGATCGAGACCGCCTCCACCACGGCGCGGATCGCCGGCCAGTCGGCCCGGCCCTTGTAGAATTGCTGGCGGGTGCGGCCGTGGACCGTCACCGCGTTGAGCCCCAGCCGCTCCGCGCGGGCGGCGAGGTCGGCGGCGTTGCGGGTCGCATCGTCCCAGCCGAGGCGCATCTTCACCGTTACCGGGATCGCCACCGCCGCGCGCACGGCGGCGAGCAGGCGCTCCGCATGGTCGAGGTCGCGCATCAGCGCCGAGCCGGAGGCGATGCCCGTCACGATCTTGGCCGGGCAGCCCATGTTCACGTCGATGGCGTCGGCACCGTTCGCCTCCGCGAGGCGGGCGGCCTCGGCGAGCGGAGCGGCCTCGCAGCCCGCGAGCTGGACGATGTGGGTGTCGATGCCCGCCCCTTCCGCCCGAAGCGTCGCCTCGGCCGAGCCCTTCGCGAATTCCCGCGCGGCGACCATTTCGGAGACGACCGCGCTCGCCCCGCAGCGCAGGGCGATGCGGCGCATGTGCAGGTCCGTCACGCCGGACAGCGGCGCCAGCAGGCAGAGAGGCGGATCCTCTGCCGAACGTCCGCGGCGCAGGGCGCCCAAATAATGGTCAGTCTTCATTCTGCTCAACAATGAGGCAAAGCGGGGCCGGACGCAAGCGCGGCCTTCGCGTTGATTTCGCCCCCTCCCCCGCTTAAACGCAGGGCACGTTTCACAGGTATGGCGCCGGCCGCGCGGCAGGTCTGCCGCCGTCCGCGCCAGGATCTCCACCGCCCCATGTCCGCCCCCGCAGAGAGTGAGAGCGTCGCCGCCATCGTCGTGGCGGCCGGGCGCGGCATCCGCATCGGCGGCGGGGTGCCCAAGCAATACCGGCGCGTCGGCGGGCAGGCTGTCCTCACCCGGACCTTCGCCGCGCTCGCCGCCCACCCGGCCATCGCGACGATCCAGCCGGTGATCGCCGCCGACGCGGCGGACTTCTTCCGCGAATGCCTCGAAGACCTCGACCCGGCGATTCGCGCCCGCATCGCCGCGCCCGTCGAGGGCGGCGCGACGCGGCAGATGTCGGTGCGCGCCGGGCTCGAGGCCCTGGCCGGGGGCGAGGCGCCGTCCATCGTCCTCGTCCACGACGCGGCGCGGCCGTTCATCCGGCCGGAGCTGATCGCGCGGGCAATCCGCGCCGGGCGGGATTACGGCGCCGCCGTGCCGGGCGTGGCCGTGACCGATACGGTCAAGCGCGTCGAGGAGATCGAGCCCGGCATCGGCCGCGTGGTCGAGACCCCGGCGCGGGAGACGCTGCGCGCGGTGCAGACGCCGCAATCCTTCGCCTTCGGCCCGCTGCTGGACGCCCACCGGGCGGCGGCGGCGCAGGACCTCCACGCCTTCACCGACGACGGGGCCCTCGCCGAATGGGCGGGCCTGCCCGTCGTGGTGTTCGCGGGCGACCTCGACAACCGCAAGATCACCCAGGCCGCCGACCTCATCGAGGCCGAGCGGGCCTTCTCAGCCGCCGCGCCGGAGCGCCAGCCATGACCCAGTATGTGACCCGCCTCGGCACGGGCTTCGACGTCCACGCCTTCACCGAGGGCGATCATGTCTGGCTCGGCGGCATCCGCATCCCGGCCGACCGGGGCGTGCTCGCCCATTCGGACGGGGACGTGGCCCTGCACGCCCTCACCGACGCGCTGCTCGGCGCCATCGCCGACGGCGACATCGGCACCCACTTCCCGCCCTCCGACGAAAAGTGGCGCGGCGCCTCGTCCGACCAGTTCCTGGCCCATGCCTGCGGGCTGGTGCGGGCGCGGGGCGGCCGGATCGACCATCTCGACATCACCGTGCTGGCCGAGGCCCCGCGCATCGGCAAGCACCGCGAGGAGATCCGCGCCCGCATCGCCGCCATCGCCGGGGTGCCGCTGAGCGCGGTGTCGATCAAGGCGACGACGACCGAGAAGCTCGGCTTCGTCGGCCGCGCCGAGGGTTTGGCCGCGCAGGCCGCTGCGACCATCCGGCTGCCGGACGAGGAGGCGGGCGCCTGAGGGCGCCCCGTCCCGCGTCATACCAGCAGCAGCACCGCCGCGACCAGCACCGCGCCGAAGGTGAGCAGGATGCCGCCGCCCCGGCAGGCGAACTGGCGCGGGGAGTTGGCGGGGGCGAACATGCCCACCGGATGCAGCAGACGGCCGACGAGCAGCGCGATCAGCAGGGCTTGGACGGTGGTGTGGCTGGCGCCGCGCCCTTCCAGCAGGCCGATCAGGATCAGCGCGATCGGCACGTACTCGCCGAAATTGGCTTGGCTGCGGATACGCTTCTGCAGATCGGCATCGCCGCCGTCGCCGTGCAGGACGTTGCCGGAGAGGCGCCCGGCCATCACCCACCCCGACAGACCAAGATAGACCAAGGCGAGGATCGCCGCGTAATAAGCCGTCGTTGCCGGAAAGATCATGAGGCCATCGTCTCCATGGTTGAGCAGCCCTGCAACGCGGGGCTAAGGTCGAAGCTTCCGCGACATAGGGCGCCTGCGGCCCAAGGAAGTCCTCGCCCGTGATCGACGATCCCGACCTCCTCGCCCGCGCGGACGCCCTCGTGGCGGCCTATGCCCGCGCCGGGCGCACCCTCGCCACGGCGGAATCCTGCACCGGCGGCCTCGTGGCCGCGCTGCTGACGGCGGTACCGGGCTCCTCGGCGGTGGTGGAGCGCGGCTACGTCACCTATTCCAACGCGGCCAAGGCGGAGGCCATCGGCGTCGATCCGGACCTGATCGCGCGCCACGGTGCGGTGAGCGAGCCGGTGGCCCGCGCCATGGCCGAGGGCGCGCGGACGGCCTCCCGCGCCGACGTCGCGGTCGCCATCACCGGCATCGCCGGGCCGGGCGGCGGCAGCGCGGAGAAGCCCGTGGGCCTCGTTCATCTCGCCGTCGCCGGGCCGCTCGGGACACGCCACCTCGCGCGCCGCTATGGCGATCTCGGCCGGGCCGGCATCCGCCGCGCCGCCGTCGCCGACGCGCTCGGTCTCCTCGAAGGCGCGCTCACACCGGCCGAGTAGAGGGCGACTGTGGGCTTTCAAGCGAAAGCAAACAAGCGGCCTTAACCACGATCGAACGCGATGGCGGTGCAGTAAGGGATTATTCGAGCGCGGTGGTGATACTGCCGATGCATCTCGCTGTGACCACGATGCAGATCGATCTTCACACTCTCTACTTCCTGCTCGTCGGCACGCTGCTCACCGGAGCGGCGATGATGCTGTGGGAGCGGATGGCACAGCCGTTCCGCGCGGCGGAGCTCGGCTTCTGGGCCTCCGGCTCCGTGATCTTCACGGCCGGCGCCATCATGGCGATGAACCGCTTCAGCCTGCCCGGCATCACCGGGCTCGCGGCGGCCAACATCCTGTTCGTCTCCGGCTACCTGACGTGGCTACACGGCGTGCGCCTTCTCGACGGACCGGTCGGGGGGCTGCGCTGGTACGCGGCCCTGCTCCTCGGCCTCGCCCTGCTCTGGGCCGTGGCGGGGGTGCATTTCCCGGCGGCCTTCTGGAACCACGTCGCCGCGCTGCCTATCGCGGCGATCTGCGGCCTGACCGCCCTCGTCACCTATCGCAGCCGCGCCCTGCGGCGCCTGCGCTCCCGGCCCCTCGCCGTGGCGATCCCCGCCGGGCACGCCCTGTTCTACTGCGCCCGCGCCTTCGTGGTGCCGCCGCTGGCCGCCACCTACGGTGCCGACATCCTCTCGGTGGTCGCCAACATCACGATGTACGAGGCGGTGCTGTATTCCATCGCGGTGCCGATGACCTTCGTCTCCCTGGTCCGCGAGGAGGCTCAGGACCGCCTGCGCGCCGCCGCGCGGACGGATTACCTCACCGGCCTCTCGAACCGGCACGGCTTCTTCGAGCAGGGGGAGTTCATGCTGGCCGCGCGCGGCACCGACGCCCCGGTCTCGCTGCTCGCCTTCGACCTCGACCACTTCAAGGCGATCAACGACCGCCACGGCCATGCGGCCGGCGACGCGGTGATCCGCCTGTTCGCCATCGTGGTGCGCGACCTCATCCGCGACGTCGAGGTGCCGGACCCCGTGGTCGCGCGGCTCGGCGGGGAAGAGTTCGCCGCGCTGTTGCCGGGGCGCGGCCTCGCGGAGGCGCGCCGGATCGGCGAGGCGGTGGCCGCGCGGTTCGCGGAGACCTCCGTCGAGGGCATCCGGGCTACGGTGAGCGTCGGCCTCGCGGAGGGGCGGCCCGGCCGGGGCGATCTCGGCCAGCTTCTCGCCAACGCCGACCGGGCGCTCTACCGGGCGAAGGCGCTCGGGCGGAACCGCGTCGAGGTGGCGGGGCCGGCGGCGGCTTGAGCGGTCAGGCGACGCCGTAGATGCGCGCCGCCCGGCCCTCGAAGGCGTCGGTGAACTTGCGGAAGGCGCGGTCGAACATCGAGCCCATCAGCAGGCCGAGCGCCCGGCTCTTGAACTCGTAGGTGATGAAGAAGTCGACGTCGCAGGTGCCGCCCTCGGCCTCCTTGAACGTCCAGCGGTTCTCCAGATGCCGGAACGGGCCGTCGATGTATTCGGCCACGATCTTCCGCCCCCCGGGATCGAGGGAGACGCGGGTGGTGAACCGCTCGCGGATCGCCTTGTAGCCGACGCCCATCTCCGCGATCAGGACATGCCCGCCCTCCGGCATGTCCTGGCGGCGGATGACGCGCAGGGACTCGCAGAGCGGCAGGAACTCGGGATAGCGTTCGACGTCGGCGACGAGGTCGTACATCTGCTGGGCAGTGTGCCGCACCCGGCGCGTGACCCGGAAGGATGGCATTCCGAAGGGACTTTCCTCAGGCGGACAGTGCGGGCGACAGCTTGGCGAGCCGGGCCGCCTGAAGCCGGGCGAAGTCCTCGCCGGCATGGTGGGACGAGCGCGTCAGCGGCGTCGCCGACACGAGGAGGAAACCCTTGGCATAGGCCGTGGTTTCGTAACCCTTGAACTCGTCCGGCGGGACAAAACGCATCACCGCGTGGTGCTTCTTCGACGGCTGGAGATACTGGCCGATGGTGAGGAAATCGACGTCCGCCGAGCGCAGGTCGTCCATCAGTTGCAGCACCTCGTTCCGCTCCTCGCCGAGACCGACCATGATGCCGGACTTGGTGAAGATCGTCGGATCGAGCTCCTTCACCCGCTGCAGCAGGCGCACCGAGTGGAAGTAGCGGGCGCCGGGGCGCACCGTCAGGTACTTCGCGGGCACCGTTTCCAGGTTGTGGTTGAATACGTCGGGCCGGGCCGCGACGACCGTTTCCAGGGCGCCGTCCTTGCGCAGGAAATCGGGGGTCAGGATTTCGACGGTGGTGCCGGGGCTCGCCCGGCGGATCGCCGCGATGGTGCGGGCGAAATGCTCGGCGCCGCCATCCTTGAGGTCGTCGCGGTCGACCGAGGTGATGACGACATGGTGCAGGCCGAGCTTGGCGACCGAGTCGCCGATCTTCTCCGGCTCGGCGGCGTCCAGGCCCTCCGGCAGGCCGGTGCGCACGTTGCAGAAGGCGCAGGCCCGCGTGCAGGTGTCGCCCATGATCATGAAGGTGGCGTGCCGCTTCTCCCAGCACTCGCCGATGTTCGGGCAGCCCGCTTCCTCGCAGACGGTGACGAGGCCGTGCTCGCGCACGATGGCCCGCGTCTCGCCCCAGGCCTTCGAGCCCGGCGCCTTGACGCGGATCCAGTCCGGCTTCTTCAGCGCGACCTGCTGGTCGGGCCGGTGGGCCTTTTCCGGATGGCGCGGCGGCCGCGGGTCATTCTTGAGGATGTCGAGGACGACGGCCATGGGCAACCGGGTCGCGCCGGGGCGCGCATTCAGAAAGGATGCCGCTGACTTAGGCGCTTCACGCCGCCGCCGCAAACGGGCGCGACCACGGAGCGCGACCGAATGCGGGCGGTGTCACGGGGTTGGTGCGGATCAGATCCCGAGCAGCCGCACGAACAATCCCGCCAGGATCGCCCCGATGGCCGGCCCCGCCACGGGGATCGGCGCGTAGCCCCAATCGGACGAGCCCTTGCCCGCGATGGGGAGCACGGCGTGGGCGATGCGGGGGCCGAGGTCGCGGGCGGGGTTGATGGCGTAGCCGGTGGTGCCGCCGAGCGAGAGGCCGATGCCCCAGACCAGCATCGCCACGAGGTAGGGCGCGACGCCGCGCGGGAAGGCGCCGGCATTGCCGGAGGTGGTGGCCACCAGGGCGGCGATGGTGAGGACGAGGAAGAAGGTACCCACGATCTCGGAGATCATGTTGGCCGGCGCGTTGCGGATGGCCGGGCCGGTGCAGAACACGGCGAGCTTCAGGTCCTTGTCCGGCGTTTCCGCCCAGTGCGGCAGGTAATGCAGCCACACGAGAACCGCGCCGAGGAAGGCCCCGAGGAACTGCGCCGGCAGGTAGATTGCGAGCCTCGTATAATCGCCCGTGCTGATCGCCCCGCCCAGCGTCACCGCCGGGTTGATATGAGCGTCGGCGCTGCCGGTGGCGTTCGCCACGAACACGCCTGCGAGCACCGCGAAGGCCCAGCCGGCGGTGATGCCGATCCAGCCCATCGCCTCGCCCTTGGAGCGCTTCAGCAGCGCCCCCGCCACCACACCGTCGCCGAGCACGATGAGCGTCATCGTGCCCAGCATCTCGCCCAGGAACGGCGATGCCATGACGTATTCTCCCCGTAGTTGCAGTCTTGTTCTGGTTCGGCGGCCGATCAGTCCTCGTCGGCCTTCCAATCGAAGGAGCGCTCCACCGCGCGGCTCCACATGGCCGCGGTGGTCTCGCGGCGGGCGGCGTCCATCTGCGGCGTCCAGCGCTTGTCGACGCCCCAGTTGCGCTTGAGGTCGTCGAGCCCCTTCCAGTAGCCCACCGCGAGGCCGGCGACGTAGGCGGCACCCAGTGCCGTCGTCTCCGAGACCTTCGGCCGGACGACGGGCACGTCGAGGATGTCGGCCTGGAACTGCATCAGCGTCCCGTTGGCGACCATGCCGCCATCGGCCCGCAACTCCTTCACCGGAATGCCGGAATCCTTGGCCATGGCGGCCAGCACCTCGCGGGTCTGGAAGGCGGTCGCCTCCAGCACCGAGCGGGCGATGTGGCCCCGGTTGGCGTAGCGGGTGAGGCCGATGATCAGGCCGCGCGCGCCCTCGTTCCAATGCGGCGCGTAGAGGCCCGAGAAGGCTGGCACGAAGTAGACGCCGCCATTGTCCTCGACGGTGGCGGCCAGGGTTTCGACCTCGGCCGAATCCTTGATCATGTGCAGGTTGTCGCGCAGCCACTGCACCAGGGCGCCGGTGATGGCGATGGAGCCTTCGAGCGCGTAGACCGGCTTCTGCCCGTCGAGGCGGTAGCCCAGCGTGGTGACGAGACCGGCCTTCGAGGGCACCGCCTCCTCGCCCGTGTTCATCAGCGCGAAGCAGCCGGTGCCGTAGGTGTTCTTGGCCTCGCCGGGGGTGAAGCAGGTCTGGCCGAACAGGGCCGCCTGCTGGTCGCCGAGGATACCGGCGATGGGCACGCCCGCGAAATCGCCTTTCGCCTCGCCGTAGACCTCGCTGGAGGAGACGATCTTCGGCAGCATCGCCCGGGGGATGCCGAACTCCCTGAGCATCCCCTCGTCCCAGTCGAGGGTCTTCAGCGACATCAGCTGCGTGCGGCTGGCATTGGTCACGTCGGTGGCGTGCAGGCCGCCCTCCGGCCCGCCGGTCAGGTTCCAGAGCAGCCACGTGTCGACGTTGCCGAACAGCACGTCGCCGGCCTCCGCCTTCTCGCGGGCGCCGTCCACGTGGTCGAGGAGCCAGCGCAGCTTCAGGCCGGAGAAGTAGCTCGCCAGCGGCAGGCCGGTGAGGTCGCGGAACCGGTCGCGCCCGCCCTGGTGGGCGAATTCCGAAACGAGCCGGTCGTTGCGGGTGTCCTGCCAGACCAGGGCGTTGTGCAGGGGGCGGCCGGTCGTCCGGTCCCAGATGACCGTCGTCTCGCGCTGGTTGGTGATGCCGATGGCCGCGAGGTCTTGCGGCGTGAGGTTGCCCTTGGCCAGGGCCTCCCGCATCACCTTCCGCGTCTTCGCCCAGATCTCGGCGGCGTCGTGCTCGACATGGCCCGGCGCCGGATAGATCTGCGCGTGTTCCTCCTGCGCGACCGTGATCACCGTGCCTTCACGGTCGAACACCATGAAGCGGGTGCTGGTCGTGCCCTGGTCGATGGCCCCGACGTAACGGCTCATCGTTTCCTCCTTGGTCGGTCCCCTCCGGTCTCAGGCCGGTTCGGGGTCGTGGGATGTGGTGCGGTCAGGCCGCCACGGCGTGGCGGTCGAGATAGGTGGAGAGCCGCGCCGCGCTCTCGGGGCTGGTGCGCAGGCCGAGCTTCGAGCGGCGCCACAGGATGTCTTCGGCGCTCACCGCCCATTCGTGGTCGCGCAGGTAATCGACCTCCGCCGCCGTGAGGCCGCCATCGAAGGCCTCGCCGAGATCGGCCATCGTGGTCGCGTGGCCGAGCAGGATCTCGACCTTCGTGCCGTAGGCGCGGGCGAGGCGCCGGGCCAGCTCGTCCGGCAGGAAGGGCCGGCGCCGCTTCAGGTCCGCGAGGAAGGTGTCGAAGTCGGCGTCCGGCATGTCGCCGCCGGGGAGGACGCCCTCCCCCGTCCAGGCCGGCTTCAGGCCGGGGAAATACGGCGCCAGCTTCTCCAGCGCGTGCTCGGCGAGGCGGCGATAGGTCGTGATCTTGCCGCCGAACACCGAGAGCACCGGCAGCCGCCCGCCCGCATCCTCGACATCGAGCACGTAGTCCCGCGTGACGGCCGAGGCGTTCTCCGCCGCGTCGTCGTAGAGGGGGCGCACGCCCGAATAGCTCCACACCACGTCGGACGGGCCGATCGCCGTCTTGAAAGAGCGGTTGATGCAGGAGCAGAGGTAGTCGGTCTCCTCCCCCGAGATCGAAACCGGTCCGGGCTCGCCATCATAGGGCACGTCGGTGGTGCCGATGAGCGTGAAGTCGCGCTCGTAGGGAATCGCGAAGATGATGCGCTTGTCGGGCTGCTGCAGGATGTAGGCCTGATCGCCCTCGAACAGCTTGCGCACCACGATGTGGCTGCCCTTGATGAGCCGCACGGCGGCGCGGGAGTTGATGCCCAGCGTGCCGCCGAGCGTCTTGCTCACCCAGGGGCCGGCGGCGTTCACCACCGCCTTGGCGCGCACGGTGCGGTCGGTCCCGCTGCGCTCGTCGTGCAGCCGCGCCACCCAGAGGTCGCCCTCGCGCCGCGCCGAGGCGACGCCGGTGCGGGTCAGGATCGTGGCGCCGTGCGATTGCGCGTCCATGGCGTTCAGCACGACGAGGCGGCTGTCCTCGACCCAGCAATCCGAATAGAGGAAGCCCTTGGTCAGGCGGTCCTGCAGCGGGCGCCCAACGGGCGAGCGGTGTAGATCGACCGATTCCGAACCCGGCAGCGTTCGCAACCGCGCCAGGTGATCGTAGAGGAACAGGCCCATCCGCAGCAGCCATGCGGGGCGCAGGCCCTTGTCGTGCGGTAGCACGAAGCGCAGCGGCCAGATGACGTGGGGGGCGAGGCGCAGCAGGCGCTCCCGCTCGGCCAGGGCCTCGCGGACGAGGCGGAACTCGTAATATTCGAGGTAGCGCAGGCCGCCGTGGATCAGCTTCGTCGAGGACGAGGAGGTGGACCCGGCCAGATCGCCCCGCTCTGCGAGCAGGACCGAGAGGCCGCGACCGGCCGCATCCCGGGCGATGCCGGTGCCGTTGATCCCACCGCCGACGACGAGGAGATCGTAGACGTCGGGCTCTCCGCGTGGGGGCGAGGCGGTCGCCATGGGTTCCTCCGCTTGTTCGTTGGCGGCGATCCTAGACCCGATTCGGATTTTCGCAAGCGAAAATTGAATGTTCGTTACGGCTCATCGGCGACGGCCAGGGTCACGCCCTCCCGCTCCATCATGGCGGCGATGCCGGCCGGCGGCGGCCTGTCGGTGAAGAACGTGTCGATCTGCGAGAGATGACCCGCCTGCACCATCGGGCGGCGGGTGAACTTGGTGTGGTCGGCCACAAGGAAGGTGCGCTTGGCATGGGCCAGGATCGCCTGCGTGGCGCGGACCTCCTCGTAATCGTAATCGAGCAGCGCCCCGTCCGCGTCGATGCCGCTGATGCCGATCACGGCCACGTCCACCCGGAACTGGCCCAGCGTGTCGCTGGTGAGCTGCCCGAGCACGGCGCCGTCGCGGTTGCGCACGGTTCCCCCGGCCACGACGATGCGGAACGCGGTGGCGTCGGCGAGCGACAGCGCCACGTGCAGGTTGTTGGTGATGACGCTGAGGTCGTCGTGGCGGGTCAGCTCGCGGGCGACCGCCTCCGGCGTGGTGCCGATGTTGACGAAGACCGAGCAGTGCGACGGGATCCGGCTCGCGGCGAGGCGGCCGATGCGTGTCTTCTCCGCGAGCAGCGTCACCCGCCGGTCGGCGTAGTCGATGTTCTCGACGCTGGAGGGCAGGCCGCCGCCGCCCCGGTAGCGTTCCAGGCGGCCCTCGGCGCTGAGTTCGTTGAGATCGCGGCGGATCGTCTGGACGGTTACGCCGAACTGACCGGCCAGGGCCTCGATGGTCATGAAGCCGCGCTGGCGCACGGCGGTGACGATGGCCTCGCGCCGCGCCTCGACGCCGCCCTCGCCCCGGTGCTCCACCGGCTGCGCCATCGATTCCTCCCGCCCGGCTCGTTTTCGCTTCGCAACATAACGGTGTTGCGCGGGCGCGCAAACGCGCCGTCCGGGAGGCTCGTCGCGAAAAAAAGGCCCGCGAGGCGCGGGCCTGATCGGCTTACATGCCGTGGCGCATCATCTTGCGGTGATGCATCTTGCGATGGTGCATGCGCTTGTGCATCCGGTGACGCTTCATCATCGGGCGGCCTTCCGCCATCGGGGCACCGGCCATCGGGGCGCCCGTCATCGGGGCATCGCCCATGCGGCGCTCCATGCCGCCACGGGGGCCACCGGCCTGCGCGCCGGACGTGTTGTAGGGCGAGCCGCCCTGGGCGAAGGCCGAGCCGGCGATCAGGGTGAGCGCCGCGGCGCCGAGCAGAATGCTCCTCATGGGTGTAGTCCTTCCATCCGCGAGCGCTCGCCCCTCGCATGAACAGCGGCGCCGCGCCTCGCCAAAGCCCCTAACGAGGACATGGTTCCGCAGTTAAGACATTTTCGGTGGGCAATGACCGATCGAGAACGTCGGCTTACCCTGAGCCGTCTCGGGAGGCTGACGTGGCGGGCGAATCGACGGCCTATCTGATCCTGGACGTGGCCGGCACGGCCTGCGCCCTGCCCCGCGAGGCCGTCGCGGAGGTGCTGCCTCTGCCGGAACTGCAGGCCGCCCCGGCCTCCGGCGGCTGGCTCCTCGGCCTCGTGAACCTCGGCGGGCGCCCCGTGCCGGTGCTCGACCTCGCCGCGTTGCTCGGCCTGCGCGACGCCTCCGCCGGGCCAGGACTCTATGCCCATCTGATCCTGGCCCGCGACCGCTCCCTCGCGTGGCTCGTCGACCGGGTGGCGGATCTCGCGACCGTGACGCCCGACGCGCACCGCGCGGCGGATCCGGAGGCGAGTCTGAACGGTTGCGTCGCATCAGGCCTCGTCATCAAGGACCGCCTCGTGCCCGCCCTCGACCCCGAGCGCCTTCTCACCCATGCCGAGCGTGCGCGCGTCGAGGGGCTGGCCCGTGCCGCCGCCGCGCGCCTGTCCGCCCTGCCCGATCCCGCTTCGGCCTGACCCCGGATGCGCCGGCCGGGCAAGCCCCGACCCGACCCCGCCGTCGAGCCCGCCTACGCCGCGCTCAAGGCGCGGATTATCGCGCGCACCGGCCACGCCTATTACAGCGACAAGGACGACCTGCTGCTGGAGCGCCTGTATCGCCGGATGCGGGCGACGGGGGCGCCCGATCTCGCGGGCTTCGCTGCCCTCCTCGACGAGCCGACCCAGGGCGAGGCGGAATGGGCGCGGCTCGAAGCCGAGATCACCATCGGGGAGACGTTCTTCTTCCGCTACAGCGAGCAGTTCACCGCCCTGCGCGGCACGATCCTGCCCGATCTCGTCGACTTCCGCCGGTCGGAGAAGCGGCTGCGGATCTGGAGTGCGGGCTGCTCCACGGGGGCCGAGCCCTATTCCCTGGCGATCCTCGTGCGTGAGATCCTGGGCGAGGCGCTGCCCGAATGGCGGGTGACGATCCTCGGCACCGACATCAGCGCGGAGGCCATCGCCACGGCGCGGGCGGCCGAATATGGGCGCTGGGCCCTGCGGACGATGCCGCCGGAGGAGCGCCTGCGCTACTTCACCCACCTCCCGCCGGAGCCGGGCCTGCGCCGGGAGGGCGGTTTCGCCCTGCGGCCCGAGTTCCGGGCGATGGTCCGGTTCACGCAGGGCAACCTGCTCAAGGTCGCCGAGCCTCCGGGTGGTGGGGAGGAGGGCTACGACCTCATCCTCTGCCGCAACGTGCTCATCTATTTCGACGCGGCCACCGTCACCCGCGTGGTCCACGGCCTCGGCCGGCGGCTGCGGCCGGAGGGCTGGCTCCTGCTGGGCCATGCCGAGCCGAACCCGACCTTTTCGGCCTTCCTCGATCCGGTCAGCCTGCCGGGCACCGTCGCCTACCGGCCGGGGGGACGTTTGTCTCCCGAGCCGGTGCCTCCCGTGCCGTTCATACTCCCCGAACTGCCCGTCCTGGCGAGCGTCGAAAGGGCGGTCGAGGTCTCAAAGCCAATCCTGGAGCCCTCCTTCGAGGCCGCTGACGCGGCACCTCAGGATGAGGTTGAGGGAGAGACCGAAGAGGGGAACGAGGACGCCGCGCCCCTCGACCGCGTGCGGATACTGGCCGATGCCGGTGAGACCGGCGCGGCGTGGCGGGTCCTGCGGGAAGCCCTCGACGCGGACCCGACCCATGCGGGCCTGCGTTTCTACGAGGGGCTCGTCGCCGTAAGCCTCGGGCGGGAGGCGGAAGCGGAGCGGGCGCTGCGGGCGGCGCTCTACCTCGACCGCCATTTCGTGATGGCCCATTACCATCTCGGCCTGCTGCTCCTTGGCCTCGGCCGCCGGGTCGAGGCGGTCAGGGCCCTCGACAATGCCTTCGCCCTCAGCCAATCCCTTCCCCCCGACACGGTGCTGCCGGAAGGCGACGGGGCGCTGGCGCGTGACGTCGCGGCCGGCGTCTCCGCCGCCCTGGGCCGGAGCTTTGAGACGATGCGGGGGCGGGCCTGACCATGCGCGACGCGACGGAGCGCGATTCCACCCGCATCCGGGACATCAAGGCCGCGCGCACCCTCGCCCTCGCCCGCCGCGCGGAGGGCGCCGCCGCGCCGGAGCGGGCGACCTTCCCGTATCTCGTCTGCACCTGCGGCGACGACCGGATCGGTCTGCCCCTCGCCAGCGTGGCGCAGGTCCTGCCCGGCCGCCCCTGCACCCCCGTGCCGGGGACGGCCCCGGCCCTCTCGGGCTACGTCGCCCTCTCGGGGCGGATCGTGCCGGTGATCGGCCTCGCCCGCGCCCTGGGGCGGCCCGACGCGTCCGACGGCACCCGCGACCACCTCGTGGTCCTGCGCCGGGAGCCGCCCGTGGCTCTCAGCGTCGGGCGGGCGCTCGCCATCGTGCGTGCCGTGCAGGACGGTGCCCAGCCCGAGGGCGAGGACGGCTCCCTGGGCAACGGCTCCGCTTCCGCCTATGTCCCGGCCGCCGAGGGCAGCCTGGATTTCACCATCATCGACCCGGCGCAGGTGCTGCGACGGGTGATCGCCTGACCCTCTGACCCTCCGGAGCCCGGCCCTGACCATCTCGATCGGACGACGCATCCTCCTCGGCTTCTTCGCCGTCACGGCCGTGCTGGTGGCGCTGGGCCTCTACGCCATCGGGCAGGTCGGCGCCGTGCGCGAGACGACGGACCGCATCGTCGCGCGCGACCTGCTGATCATGCGCCAGCTCGACGAGCTCGGGAACCAGACCCGCGACCTCGGCGTGCTCCGGCGGGACGCGGTGATCGCCTCGCTCCTGAAGGCACAGGGCCGGCAGGCGCGCGAGGCGGATATCCTCACGCAGTGGCGCAAGAACAGCGCGTCCTCCGACAAGCTGTTCGGCGATTTGTCGCGCGAGGCTGCGGAGTTCCAGAAGGCCGCCATCTCGTCCGACCGGGCGGCCACCTTCGAGAAGCTGCAGGCCGCCCTGACCCTGGCGAGCGACACGTTCCGCCGCTACCGCGACAGCGGCGAGCGGCAGATCCAGGCGGCGGTCGACGGCAACATCCAGGCGGTCGAGGACGGCAACGACGAGCTCGGCCGGCAATACGCGGCGACCACGGCGGCGGTGGAGCGTGCCCGCGCCTCCCTCGACGAGAGCGTCACGGTCGGCCAGCGGGTGGCGACGGAGATCTACGAGCGCTCGCGCCTGTCGATCACCCTAACGCTGCTGGCGGCGGTGCTGCTCGCCTTCCTCGTGACCTACCTCGTCACCCGCGCCGTGGTGCGGCCGCTGAACACCGTCATGGCCTTCGTCGGCAAGGTCGGCGACGGCGATCTCACCGGGCGCCTGCGCCTCGGCGGGCAGGACGAGATCGCCCGCCTCGGGCGCACCCTCGACGGCATGGTCGAGAGCCTGTCGGACCTCGCCCGCACGAACCGGGCGGCGACCGCCGACTTGAACGCGGCGGCGGCCGAGATCCGCGCCTCGGCGCAGGAACAGGCGGCCTCGGTCGAGGAGCAATTCGCCGCCGTGCAGGAGACCGCCGCCACGGTGGACGAGATCACCCATTCCGGGGCGCAGATCTCGAAACGCGCCAGCGAGGTCATCGCCACCGCCCAGGCCACGGCCAAGACCTCGCGGCAGGGCCTGCGCGCCGTCTCCGACACCGCCCAGGCGATGGATGCGATCCGCGAGCAGGCCGAGGCGGTGGCCGGCAACATCGTCGGCGTCTCGGAGAAGACCCAGGCGATCGGTGAGATCATCGAGAGCGTCAACGACATCTCGGAGCGCACGCACCTGCTGGCGCTGAACGCGGCCATCGAGGCGGCGGCGGCCGGCGAGAGCGGGCGCAGCTTCGCGGTGGTGGCCTCGGAGATGAAGCTGCTCGCCGATCAGGCGAAGGCGGCCACGGGTCAGGTGCGGGCGATCCTCGGGGAGATCCAGCGGGGCATCAACACCTCGGTGATGCTGACGGAGGAGGCGGTGAAGCGCTCGGCGGTGGGCAAGACGCGCTCGGACACGACGCAGCGGACCATCGAGGAGATCACGGCGCGGTTCGAGGAGAACGTGCAGACGTTCCAGCAGATCGTGGCCTCGACGAACCAGCAGCAGCTCGGGATCGAGCAGGTGATGGGGGCTTTGCAGAACATCCGTCAGGCGAGCCAGCAGACGGCGGCGGGGACGCGGCAGGTCGAGACCGCCTCGGCCAACATGACCGAGCTCGCGCAGGCGCTGATGGCGCTCGCGGAGCGGTACCGCACCTGAAGGCGTAATTCATGGCGACGGACATCCGCCAGCTGCTCCTCGCGGCCTTCGACGTCGAGCACCGGGAGCACATCACGGCGATCCGGGCGGCACTCCGCGCCGACGCGCCCGACTGGAACGACGTGTTCCGCCGGGCGCACAGCCTGAAGGGCGCTTCCCGCGCCGTCGACCTGCCCCCGGTGGAGGCGGTCTCGCACCGGCTGGAGACGCTGTTCGAGCGCGTCCGCACCGGCGGCATGGCGCTGGACCGCGAGGCCGCCTCGGCGGTGGAACTCGCCCTCGACCGGATCGAGGCCTACGTTGCGGGCCTCGACGGCGGCACCGGCCCGGACATGCCGGGCGACGGCCTCGACGCGCTGGGCCGACTCCTCGGCCTGACCCCGAGCGCGCCCCCGGCCCCCGCCGCCGCGGAGCCGCCGCCTCCCTCGCCTGCGCCCCCGCCTCAGCCCGCTCTTGCTCCCGCCCCGAAGAAGCCCGCGCCGGAGCGTCCGGCCGAGCTGCAGGAGCCCGCCACCGCCTTCCTGCGGGTGCCGGCGGAGACGGTGGCCGCCCTCCTGCGGGCCAGCGCCGACCTCTCCACGACCCTCTCCGCCAAGGCCTCGGTGGCCGAGGGGATGGGCCGGATCGCCGCCGCCCTGCGCGACCTTCAGGCCAAGGCCGATTCCCTCGACCAGACCGGGCCGGGGCAGCGGGCAGTGGCCGCCGGCCTCGCGACCCTGGCGCGGGAAGCCGCCGAGCATGCGCGGCGGCAATCGGCCTCCCTCGGCGCCGTCGAGGGCGCGGCGGCGCGGGTGCGCGCCGAGACGGAACGCCTCGCCCTGGTGCCGGCCGAGACCGTGCTCGGCCCCCTCGCCCGCACGATCCGCGACACGGCGCGGGAGCAGGGCCGCGAGGTCGATCTCGCCGTCGCCGGCCTCGACATCCCGGTGGAGCGCGCGACCCTTCAGGCGCTCAAGGACCCCCTCCTCCACGCGCTCCGCAACGCCCTGAGCCATGCGTGGCAGCCGCCGGAGGCCCGTCGCACGGCGGGCAAGCCGGACACGCTCGGCCTCGTGCTGGAAGTCGCCCTGCGCGGCGGCCGGCTGCGGGTGGCGGTCCACGACGACGGGCCGGGGCCGGACCTCGGCCGGATCGAGGCGGTGGCGCGGGAGCGCGGGCTCCTCGCGCCCGAATCCACCCCCGACGCGGAGACGCTGCTGCGCCTCGTCTTCGAGCCGGGCTTCTCCACGGCGGACGCCATCGACACCCTGTCGGGCCGGGGCTACGGCCTGTCGGTCGCCGCCGACGCCGCGCGCTCGCTCCAGGGCAGCGCCCGGCTGGAGCCCCGCTCCCCCGCAGGCACGAGCCTCGTCTTCAGCCTGCCCCTCTCGGCGGCGCGGCGCAGCCTGCTCCTCGTGGAGGCCGGCGGGCATACCTGCGCCCTGCCCTCGGCGGCGGTGGAGCGGCTGGTGCGCCTGCCCCGCGCCGACCTGCCCCACTCCATGGGCCGCACCGTCCTGCCCGCCGAGGGCGACGGCGAGGCCCTGCCCATCGCCGACCTCGCCGCGATGCTCGGCGCCGCGCCCGATCCCGACGCCGCGCGGCTGACCGCCATCGTCCTGCGCTCTGAGCATGGGCGGGCGGCGATCGCGGTCGACCGCCTGAGCGACGTGCGCTCCCTCCTCGTCCTGCCCGCGCCCGAGGTCGGGGGCGATTCCGGGCTGATCGGCGGCACCGCGATCCTGCCGGGCGACCGGCCGGTCCTCGTCCTCGACCCGGACGGTCTCGCCGCGCGTGCGGGAGCGGCCGGAACCCAGGGGCAGGCGCCACGTTCGGACCCGAACACCACGCCGAAACCCGGCGGGCGTGCCGCCGGGCGCACGACGATCCTCGTCGTGGACGATTCGATCACCACCCGCACCTTGGAGAAGGGCATCTTGGAGGCGGCAGGCTACCGTGTCGTCGTCTGCGTGGACGGACAGGACGCCCTCGACCGGCTGCGCGCCGAGGTCGAGCCGGTGGACCTCGTGCTCGCCGACGTGGAGATGCCCCGCCTCGACGGGTTCGGCCTGCTCAAGGCCCTGCGCGCCGACGAGCGCTTCGCCCGCCTGCCGACGGTGCTGATGACCTCGCGCGGCGACGCCGAGGACGTGGCGCGCGGCCTCGACCTCGGGGCCGACGCCTACCTGACCAAGCAGAGCTTCGACCAGCGCAAGCTCCTCGACACGATCGGACAATTGCTGTGACCCGGCCCGCTTTCGCCCGAGAAGCTCCCGAAGGAGACCTGCCGTGAGTCCCGTCCGGGTGATGATCGTCGAGGACAGCCTCGTGGTGCGGGAGCTGCTGCGCTACATCGTTTCGCGCGATCCCCGGCTCGAACTCGTCGCGGCGGTCGCCTCCGGCGAGGAGGCCCTGGCGTCGATCGCCAGCAACCGCCCCGACGTGATCTCGATGGACATCCGCCTGCCCGGCATCGACGGGCTGGAGACCACGCGGCGGATCATGGCCGAGCGGCCGACCCCCATCGTCGTCATCGCCGACGCGGTGGAGGATTCCTCCCTCCACATCTCGATGAATGCCCTGCGTGCCGGCGCCCTCTCCGTGGTGGAAAAGCCCGTCGCTACGACCCATGCGGGCTACGAGGCGGTGGCGGGCGAGATCTGCACGCAATTGCGCATCATGGCCCAGGTGCCGGTGATCCGGCGCCGGCCGATCGGCGCGGAATGGGCCGGGCGCACCGCGCCCGCCGCCGCCCCATCGCCCATGCCCGTCGTGCCGGGCCAGTCGCCGAGCGTCTTCGGCATCGCCGCCTCGACGGGCGGGCCGCCGGCGCTCGCCAAGGTGATCGGCGCCCTGCCCGAGACCTTCCCCCTGCCGATCCTGCTGGTGCAGCACATGGGCCCGGCCTTCATGGAAGGCTTCGCCGCGTGGCTCGACAGCGTCGTCGCCCTGCCCGTGGGCCTCGCCCGCGACGGCGAGCGCGCGGAGCCCGGCCGGGTCTACGTCGCCCCCGGGGATCGCCACCTCGAACTCGGCTCCAACCGGGTGCTGCGGGTGGTCGACACCCCCGCCGTCTCGGGCCAGCGCCCGGCGGCGACGGTGCTGTTCCGCTCCATCGCGAGGCAGGCGGGGGCCTCGGCCATCGGCGCGCTCCTCACCGGCATGGGCGAGGACGGCGCGGCGGGGCTCCTCGACATGCACGGGGCCGGCGCCCAGACAGTGGCCGAGCACGAGAGCACGGCGGTGGTCTACGGGATGCCGGCGGCGGCGGTGCGCCTCGGCGCGGCGCGGGCGGTGCTGCCGCTGGACCGGATCGCCGCCCACGTCATGCGCCTCGCCGTGCCGGGTTCGGTGCCGTGACGGCGCCGGCCGCAGGCGAGCCGGCGCGGATCCTCCTCGTCGAGGATTCCGAGACCCAGGCCCTCGAATTGCGGCTGTTCCTCGAAGCCAACGGCTTCGGCGTGTCGCGCTGCGCCAGCGCCGAGACCGCGCTCGACGCCCTCAACGAGGCGCAGCCCGACCTCGTCGTGGCCGATTATCACCTGCCCGGCATGAACGGCGACGAGCTGATCCGGCAGATGCGCCTGTCGCTGCGCACCCGCGCCCTGCCGGTGCTGATGCTGACGGGCGGCAACGGCGGCGAGCGCCAGGGGCTGGAGAGCGGCGCCGACGCCTACCTCCCGAAATCCGCCGACCGCGACCTGATGATCCTGCGCATCCGCGCCCTGCTGCGCGAGCGCCGGGCGGGGGACGACAACCCCGGCGCGGCGGCCTTCCGCCGGGGCCGCGTCCTCGTGATCGACGGGAGCGCCACCTACCGCACCTTCCTCGCCGGCCTCCTGGGCCAGGACGGGCATCAGGTCACGGTGGCCGAGAGCGCCGGGGCGGCCCTGGCCGCCCTCGACGGCGACGGCAACGCCTTCGATTGCGTGACCCTCGACCTGCTGGGCCACGATTACGACGGGCTGACCCTCTGCGCGGAGATCGGCCGGCGGCGCGAAGGCGCGGCCGGGGCGGGCTTCCACCTCGTCGCCATCTCCGGCAGCGATCCGGCCAAGGATTTCCTCGTCCAGGCCTTCGCGGCCGGCGCCGACGACGTCATCTCCAAGACCGATGCGGAGGTGCTGGCGCTACGGGTGCGCGGCTACGTCCGCCGCCGCCTACTCGAAGAGGACGACCGCCGCATCGCGGGGGAGTTCGGGCAGCGCGAGCGCGCCGTGGAGCGGGCGCTGGCCGAGGCCGAGGCCGCCGAGGCGCGGGCTAGCCTCGCCGACGCCCTGGAGCGGGCGAACCGCGACCTCGCCGACGCCAACCGCCGCCTCACCGATGCGCAGGCGAAGCTGGTCCAGGCCGCGAAGATGGCCTCCCTCGGCGAGCTGGTCGCGGGCATCGCGCACGAGATCAACAACCCGCTGGCCTTCATCCTGGCGCACCAGGGTACGGTCGAGCGCGTGCTGGGCGAACTCCCCACCACCGGAGATCCCACCGCCGCCCGCTCCATCGAGAAGGCCCGCAGCCGCGTCGGCGCCATGCGGCTCGGCCTGACGCGGATCCAGGACCTCGTCCTGAACCTGCGCAAGTTCTCGCGCCTCGACGAGGGCGAGCGCTCCCTCGTGAACGTGCCGGAGGCGATCGAGACCGTGCTCGCGCTCCTGCAGCACAAGCTCGGGGACCGGATCGCGGTGGAGCGCACCTTCTCCGGGCGGCCGGAGATCCACTGCACCCCGGCGCTGCTCAATCAGGTGGTGATGAACATCCTCGGCAACGCCGCCGACGCGATGCCGGAGGGCGGCACGGTGCGCGTGGCCACCCATTCCGACGACACTTGCGACGAGATCCGCATCAGCGACACCGGCCCCGGTATTCCCGAAGATCTGCGCGAGAAGATCTTTGAGCCGTTCTTTACCACGAAGCCGGTCGGGGCCGGGACGGGCCTCGGTCTGGCGATTGCATACAGCGTCGTTCAGGCGCATAGCGGCTCGCTGACCGTGGAGACGGCCCCAGGGGGAGGTGCCTGCTTCGTGATCGGGATTCCGCGGCAGGCGGCGCGCGCTCATGAGTGACATCGGGGGAGGTCTTTCGGCTCGCACGGGCACGATTCTGGCTGTCGATGACGAGCCCGATATCCTCATCGCCCTCGAGGACCTGTTCGAGGATTCCTACCGCGTCCTGACCGCGAGCCGGCCCGCCGACGCCCTGGACATCCTCCGCGCCGAACCGGACATCGCCGTCATCGTCTCCGACCAGCGGATGCCCGGCCTGACCGGCGACGCCCTGCTCGCCGAGGCCCGCGCCTTCCACGATGCGCAGGCGATCCTCCTCACCGGATATGCCGACATCACCGCCGTGATCGCGGCCCTCAACCGGGGCGGCATCGTCGGCTACGTGACGAAGCCGTGGGACCCCGGCATCCTGCGCGGCACCGTCGCCCAGGCCTACCAGCGGCATCAGCTCGGGCGCGACCTCGCCACCGAACGGGCGCTGCTGCGCGGCCTCCTCGACCACGCCGCCGACGCGATCAGCTTTAAGGACGCGGGCGGGCGTTTCGTGCGCCTCAACGCGCGCAAGGCCACCCTCCTCAAGCGCGACCTGCCCGATTGCCTCGGCCTGCGCGAGGCCGACCTGCCCGAACCCAAGGCCCAGGCCGAGGCCTCCGCCGACGAGGAGGCGATGCGCCTCGGCACGGTGGCGGAAACCCTCGTCAGCGAGGGGCCGCCCGGCGCCGAGACGTGGAGCCACTTCACCCGTGTGCCGATCCGCGACGCCAGCGGCGCGGTCTCGCATATCGCGGTGATCGAGCGGGACGTCACCGAGCAGAAGAGCCTGGAGGCACGGCTGCGCCAATCGGACAAGATGCAGGCCCTCGGCACCCTCGCGGGCGGCATCGCCCACGACTTCAACAACCTGCTCACCGCGATCCTCGGCAGCCTCGAACTCGCGGCGCCGAAGGTCGCCGACCTGCCGCGCGTCCAGCGCCTGATCGAGAACGCCCGCGGGGCGGCCGAGCGCGGCGCGTCCCTCACCAAGCGGCTCCTCAGCTTCAGCCGCGCCCACGACCTTCAGGCGCGGGCCACCGACGTGAACGCCCTGATCGAGGGCATGAGCGAGCTGTTCAAGAGCAGCCTCGGCGGACTCGTCGCCGTCAGCACCGACCTCGCCCCCGACCTTCCCGCCGCGCAGGTCGACCCGGACCAGCTCGAACTGGCGGTGCTCAATCTCTGCATCAACGCCCGCGACGCGATGCCGGACGGCGGCCGCATCACCATCGCCACGCGGCAGATGGCGATCGACGGCGATCCCGAGATCGGGGACGGGACCTACCTCGCCATCCGCGTGAGCGACGAGGGCACCGGCATCCCGGAGGAGATCCTGCGCCGGGTCTGCGAGCCGTTCTTCACCACCAAGGCCGTGGGCCAGGGCACCGGCCTCGGCCTCGCCATGGTGTTCGGCCTCGCCCAGCAATCGAAGGGGCGGCTCGTCATCGAGAGCGAGGTCGGTAAGGGCACGCGGGTCGAACTCGCCCTGCCCTTCGCCGCCTCGGCGCCGGAGGTGGACGAGGCCAGTGAGCCCGCCGCGCCTGCCGCCGCCCGCCCGGCCCGCATCCTCGTGGTCGATGACGACCCGGAGGTCCGCCACGTCACCGCCTCGTTCCTGTCGGGCTTCGGCTACGACGAGACCGAGGCCGGCAACGGCCACGCCGCCCTCGATCTGCTGACGCGGGAACGGTTCGACCTCGTGGTCGCCGACCTCGCCATGCCGGGCATGAGCGGGGTGGAACTCGCCTCCGAGGTGAAGGCGCGGGTGCCCGGCATGCCGGTGCTGATCCTCACCGGCCATGCCGAGGCGATGCAGATCCCGGCGGACCTGCCGGTGTTGGCCAAGCCGTTCCGGTCGGCGGACCTCGCCACCCGTGTCTCGGCCCTGCTCGATCCCGGCCGGGCGGCCTGACGGCCGGTCTCGGCGCGCCCCGCATGTCCGACGAGTCCCCCTCGGCTGTCCCCGATCAGCGCCTCAGCCGCTTGATCGTGCGCGACTTCCGCAACCATGCCGACCTCGACCTGAAGCCGGGGGCGCGCCTCGTCGCCCTGGTGGGAGAGAACGGGGCGGGCAAGACCAACATTCTGGAGGCGATCTCCCTCTTCGCCCCCGGCCGAGGCCTGCGCCGGGCCGAGTTCTCGGCCATGGCGCGCAACGGCGGGCCGGGGGGCTTCGCCGTCTCCCTCACCCTCGACCGGGACGGAGCGGAGCACCGCCTCGGCACCGGCATGGAGCCGCCGGGCTTCGACGGCCGGGCGAGCCGCCTGTGCCGGGTCGACGGCGCCGCCGCCTCCTCGCCCGTGGCGTTCAGCGAGTTCTTCCGGGTGGTGTGGCTCACCCCCGATTTCGATGCCCTGTTCCGGGGGCCGGCGGGCGACCGCCGCCGCTTCCTCGACCGGCTGGTTCTGGCCGTCGATGCCGGCCACGGCACGCGGGTTTCGGCTCTCGAACGGGCGCTGCGCTCCCGGAATCGCTTGCTGGAGGAGCCGGGCCAGGATGCCCGCTGGCTCGATGCCATCGAGCGGGAGATCGCGGAACTCGGCGTCGCGGTGGCGCTCGCCCGCCGGGAGACGGTGGAACGCCTCGACCGCCTCATCGCCCAGAGCCGCGACGACGCGCAGCCCTTCCCCTGGGCCTCGGTGCGCCTCGAAGGCGACCTCGATGACCTCGTCGCCGTCTGGCCTGCCATCGAGGCCGAGGACCGCTTCCGGCAGGCCCTGCGGCACGGCCGCCCCCGCGACCGGGCGGCGGGGCGCACCCTGAGCGGGCCGCAGACCAGCGACCTCGTGGTCCGCCACGGCCCCAAGGACGTGCCGGCGGGCACGGCCTCCACGGGGGAGCAGAAGGCGCTGCTGATCGGCCTCGTCCTCGCCCATGCGCGGCTGGTGCGGGCGATGAGCGGTATCCCCCCGGCGATCCTGCTGGACGAGGTCGCCGCCCATCTCGACCCGCGCCGCCGGCTCGGCCTGTTCGAGGCGCTGGACGCCCTCTCCGGCCAAGTGTGGATGACCGGCACCGACCCGGAGGCTTTCGCCCCGGCAGGGGCGATGATCGAGACCGTCCGCATCGGCCATTGAGGCATCGCCCCGGTGCACCACATTGGCACCACCCGACCACGGAAGCGACGAGACCATGGCCAAGCCCGTCCACAGCATGATCCGCGTGCGCGAAGAGGCGCGTTCCCGCGACTACTATGCCCGCGCCTTCGGCCTGGAGCCGTCCGACCGCTACGACTTCCCGGATTTCACCCTGCTCTACCTCAAGGACCCGTCCTCGCCCTTCGAGCTGGAACTGACGGTCAACAAGGACCGGGAGAAGCCCTACGACATCGGCGACGGCTACGGGCACATCGCCTTCGTGGTGGACGATCTCGAAGCCGAGCACGCCAAGCACAAGCAGGCGGGCTTCACCGTCACCGACGTGAAGACCCTCAAGCACGGCGAGACGCAGCTCGCGACGTTCTTCTTCGCCACCGACCCGGACGGCTACAAGATCGAGGTCATCCAGCGTGGCGGGCGCTTCTCGTAACGCCTTCCACCCTCACACGTTTCACAGGCCAGCTTCAGGTACCATGAGAGAGACCACGCGCATCGTCTGCCTCCGGCACGGGGAATCGACCTTCAACGCCGCCCACCGGGCGACGGGGATCGACCCGGACCACCGCGATGCGCGCCTCACCCCCAAGGGCGAGGCGCAGGCACGCGCCGCCGCCGCCGCGCTCCGCGACATCCCCTTCGACCTCGTGGTGGTCTCGCCGCTCACCCGGGCGATCCAGACCGCTGCGCTGGCGTTCGAGGGGCACCCGAGCGAGCCGCGCATCCTCGTGGAGGTGCTGCACCGGGAATGCCAGGAGAGCAGCTGCGACGTCGGCCGGGCGGCCTCCGAGCTGGCGGCGGATTTCCCGCATCTCGACATCGGGCACCTGCCGGAGGTGTGGTGGCACGCCGAGGACGGCGCGGAGACCACCTTCGGCCTGCCGATCGAGCCCCGTCATCTGTTCGACGACCGGGTGGTCGCCTTCCGGGAATGGCTGCGGGCGCGGCCGGAGCGCACCATCGCGGTGGTGGGCCACGGCACGTTCTTCTACCACCTGACCGGCACGTTCCTCGAGAACTGCGCGACGATCGAACTCGACCTCGACGCGGAGCCGGTGGTGGCTTGAGGGGAAAGTCCTTCCAGCCCTCTCCCTCATCCTGAGGTGCCGCGCAGCGGCCTCGAAGGAGGGCTCCAGACAGCGCTGCGCTCCGGCACCTCAGGATGAGGGGGAGGCCGAGATGACGGGGGCGAAGCGCGTCCCTACTTCGCCCCGCCGTCCACGGTGATCGTCTCGCCCGTGATGTAGGCGGCGCCGGCCCCGAGGAAGAAGATCGTCTCCGCGATGTCCTCCGGCGTCGCGAGGCGCGCGAGCATGGTCCGGTCGAGGGTGGCGACCTTGCGCTCGGCGGGCCATGCGCTGGTCCAGGGCGTCTCCACGAGGCCCGGCGCCACGGCGTTCACGCGGATCTCCGGCGCCAGCGCCCGTGCGAGGCTGCGGGTGAGGTTGATGAGCCCCGCCTTGCTCGCCGAATAGGCGATGGACGAGCCCCGCCGCCCGAGACCCGCCACGGAGGCGGTGTTGACGATGGCCCCCCGCGTCTCCCGCAGGGCCTCGGCGGCGGCGCGGGCGCAGCGGTACGGCCCGATGAGGTTCGTGGACAGGATCGTGTCCCAGAACGCCTCCGTCATCGCGTCGAGATCCTCGAAGGCGATGGGCGCAGTGGTGCCGGAGGTGCCGGCATTGTTCACGAGCACGTCGAGCCCGCCGAGGCGGTCGATGGCCTGCGCCACCATCGCCTCGGCCTCGCCGGGCTTCGACACGTCCCCCGGTACGGCGAGGACCGACAGCCGCTCCGCCTCGGCGGGGCCGCGCGCATCGTCGGGCAGGTGGTTGAGGGCGACCCTCGCGCCGTTGCGGGCGAACAGGGCGACGGTGGCGAGCCCGATGCCGGACGAGGCGCCCGTGACGAGCACCCGCTTGCCTGAGAGGTCGGCGCCGATCATGTGCCCTCCATCCGGCCGATCCCGGCCATGGCCGCC
This sequence comes from Methylobacterium litchii, assembly GCF_038442315.1. Classification (NCBI taxonomy): domain Bacteria; kingdom Pseudomonadati; phylum Pseudomonadota; class Alphaproteobacteria; order Hyphomicrobiales; family Methylobacteriaceae; genus Methylobacterium; species Methylobacterium litchii. The sequence continues at coordinate 243,306 of NZ_JBBXMY010000003.1, forward strand.
TTGAGCGCCAGGAGCTTGCGGTCGCGCTCGCGGAACAGGTCGGCCGGGTCGCGGCCGCCCCAGTCGAAATAGCCCTTCCCCGCCATCACCCCCGTGCGCCCCTCGGCGCAGAGGGCGTCCAGGGTCTCCGAGCGCTCGCGCTGCGGCGGGGGCGCGTAGCTGCCGTTGGCGAGCGCCCGCTGCGTGAGTTCGAGCCCGGTGAAATCCGCCTTGGCGAGGTGCCCGAGGATCGCGATGCGCAAGGACAGCCCGTGGATCATCGCCTCGTCGATCTCGCGGGGGCTGGCGTAGCCCTCGTCCAGCAGGTGGAACACCTCGGCGCTGATCGCCTGCTGGATGCGGTTGGCGATGTAGCCCGGCACGAAGCGCTTCAGCACCACCGGCTTCTGGCCGAGGCCGACCACGAGGTCGCTCATCGCCGCGATCACCGACGGATCGGTGCCGGGGCCGGGCACCACGTCCACGAGGTCGATGATGTAGGGCGGGGTGTACCAGTGCATCACCAGCGCCCGCGCCTGCCGGGAGTCCGGCATCAGCGGGAAGACGTCGAGGTAGCTCGTGTTGCTGGCGAGGATCGTTTCCGGTCCGCACAGCCGGTCGAGTTCGGCGAAGAGGGCGCGCTTGGCCTCCGGGTTCTCGGTGATCGCCTCGATGACGAGGCCCGCGCCCGCCACCGTGGCCGCCAGATCCGCTTCGATCCGCACCGCTTGCGACAGGCGGGTCTCGTCCCAGCCCTCCGGTGTGGCGCCGGCTTCGCGGAGCGTCGCGAGGGCGGAGGCCATCAGGCCCGGCACCGCCGCGCGGGTCTCGGGTCGGGTGTCGGTGAGGCGCACCCCATGCCCGGCCAGCGCGAGGACCAGGGCGATGCCGTGGCCCATCAGCCCACCGCCGACGACAGCGATCTCCATGGCGCTTGGCTCCTCAGACGGTGGCGATGGGGGTGGCGGGCGAGCCGACGGCGCCGGGCAGGCGCAGGGGCGGCGCGGTGAGGAGGAAGCGGTGGCGCCCGTGCGCGCGCAGCCAGTCGGCCAGCGGCGTGAGGTGCCACAACTCGCCGAGATTCACCCCGAGCTTGAACAGGCAATGCTGGTGCAGGGGGAGGATGGCGCAGCCCTCACCCCTGGCCGGGCGGGCCGGATAGGCCTCGACGGCGTAATTGTCGGCGATGAGGGCGACGAGGCCGGAGCGGGTGATCCAGTCGAGGATGCCGGGGTCGCGCCCGTCGAGCGCCGCGCAGAGGCTGTGCACGAGGTCCGGGTCGGGGTTCCCGCCCATCTCCACCAGCCGCTGCGCGAAGCCGGTATGGAGGCAGACCATGTCGCCCTCCTCGACGGTGATCCCGTCCGCGTCGAGGATGCCGCGCAGCATCTCCCAGGACACGACCGTCCTGGCGTCGCCGAGATGGGCGCGCAGGTCGATCAACACCGCCCTGCCCTGCATCCCGGCCTCGGCGAGGCGTTCGATGCCGAGATGCTTCGCCCGCGAGGGACTGTTCGCGTCCTCGGCGGTGCTCGGGCCGACGATGTCCCGCCCGCCCCGGAAGCCGTTGTAGAAGGTCGGCCCCGCGCCGCGCCCGTCCGGATCGAACAGGCAGCCGACATGGGCGAGGGAATCCCACTGCGTCGAGTATTGCAGGTGGATCACCGCGAGGTCGTCGCAGATCACGTCGCTCGCGCCGTCCACCTCCTCGCAGACGAGGAAGTTCGTCACCGGCTTGCCGTTGGCGCGCTTGGTCGGGGTGATGCGCGGCGGGTGGCGGCGGGCATTCAGGATGTTGCCGCCCGGCAGGTCGAGGGGCAGGCTGAGGCAGAAGGTCAGGCCCTCGCGCACCTCCGCGACGCCCTGGAGCACCTTCTGCGGCGTCAGCAGGTTGAGCCGGCCGCGTTCGTCGTCGGGGCCGAAATCGCCCCAGGTCGAGCCCTCCGGCCGGCGGGTCCAGCGCGGGTTCATCGGCGTCTCCCCTCGCGCGCCGTCTGTGCGGCGTCACGGGCACTGTCCCGCGCCCGGAGGCGCGGGACAAGGGGCCTCACTCCATGACGGGGGCGAGTTTCTTGACGCTCTGCACGTCCTCTCCCAGCCACGCCGCGTTCTTGGCGGTGCCGTCGAAGGTCGCGCTGGTCTTGAACAGCTCGTACTTGCCTTCGAGGGCATAAGGCTTCGAGCGCGACAGCAACTCGGCCACCTTCGCCTTGTCCATCGGCTGGAAGGTCTTCACCGCCTCGAAGGCCTGATCCAGGTCGCGCTGGTTCTGGATGCCCGTGATCACCACCGAGACCGGCAGGTTCAGGGAGAAGTGCAGGTATTCGATCGGCTTGATCGGCGCGTCCGACTTCAGGATCACCCCGTCGCCGAAGGTCTTCATGGCCAGCGGCGCGATGCCCTCGCGCACGAGGTGCGGCAGCACGAGATGGCCGAACGAGCGGAAATGCGCGTCCATCACGTTGAGCGGCATCTGGCAGGAATCGAAGTGGAAGCCCCGCTCCTGCGCGACCGACAGCATCTGCAGGTGGATGCGCGGGTCCTTGTGGCCGGTGAAGCCGATGTAGCGGAGCTTGCCCTGCTTCTTGGCCTCCATGAACCCTTCCATGGCGCCGCCCTCGGCGAACACCCGGTCGGGATCGTCGAAGCGCAGGATCTCGTGGTGCTGCACGAGGTCGATATGGTCGGTGCGCAGGCGCCGGAGGGATTGCTCGATCTGCTTGAGGGCTTCCTCCTTGGTCCGCCCGTCCATCTTGGACATCAGGAAGACCTTGTTGCGGTAGCCGTTCTGCTCCAGGGCGATGCCCATCCGCTCCTCGGAGCGGCCCTGGTTGTAGTCCCAGCAATTGTCCATGAAGGTGATGCCGCGGTCGATGCCGGCATGGATCAGCCGGGTCGCCTCGTCGTCGGTCACGGCGCTCTTGCCGAGGTGGAACCCGCCCATGCCGATGGCGGAGATCTTCTCGTCGGTCTTGCCGAAATTCCGGTAGAGCATCTCGCCCCGGCGCTCACCTGCGTCGGTGATGAGCGGCAGGTCGGCCGGATCCTGCGGGCGGGTGTTGGGCAGTCCGGGGTCGCTCACGGCCGCCCCCGCAGGGCTTGCGGCAGCGAGGCCGGCGCCGAGGGCAGCGCCCTTGAGGAAGTCGCGGCGTTCCATGTCGGTCTCCGTGAGGGTCGCTTCGGGTCTGTCATCGGGGCGCTCCGGGCTGTGGGGATCAACCGCCGCAGGGCGTCATCGTTCGGCCGCGCGGGCGAGACGCTCCGCCGCGTGCAGGAGGCGGAGCGCCGCGCAGGCGGCGCCGTAGCCGTTGTCGATGTTCACGACGGTGATGCCGGGCGCGCAGCTCGCCAGCACCGAGTTCAGGGCGGTGTGCCCGCCCTCCGCGACGCCGTAGCCGACGGAGGTCGGCACCGCGATCACGGGGGAGGCGACGAGGCCGCCGACGACGCTCGGCAGGGCGGCATCCATCCCCGCCGCCACGATGACGATGGGGTGGGCGCGGATCTCCTCGACCCGCTGGGTCAGCCGCCACAGGCCGGCGACGCCGACATCGGCGATGAGGGTCGCGCCCCGGCCCTGGTAGTGCAGCGTGCGCAGGGCCTCGCGGGCGACGGGCACGTCCGAGGTGCCGGCCGCCACCACGGCCACAGAGGGCACCGCCTCCACCGGGCGCGGCTCGCCGAAGAAGGCGGTGCGCGAGACCGGGCAGTAATCGAGGGCGCGGCGGTGGTGGCCCGGCAGGGCGTCGAGCTTGTCGGCATCCAGACGGGTGAGGAGGAAGCGGGCGCCCCGCTCCGCAGCCGCATCGAGGATGGCGTCGATCTGCGCCGCCGACTTGCCGGCGCAGTAGATCGCCTCTTCCAGGCCGATCCGCTCGGCCCGGCCGAAATCGAGGAGGAATTCGTCCTTGGTGCTCACGCCGCGTCTCCGGTGAGGAAGGCGCTGCCGACCTTGTAGGGCAGGAAGCGCACGCCGCCGCCGACGAGGCCCACGGGGGCTACCGCCGCGATCCGGCCGGCGAGGTCGTCCCGCGTCGATGCGTCGAGGGCGGCGAGGCTCGCGGGGTCGAGCTCGATCGCCACACCCGCCGCGCGGACGCGGCAGCGCACGGCCCGGCGGGCATCGCCTGCGCCAAGGGTGCCGCCGACCATTCCCTCCACCGCGTGGATGAAGGCCAGCGTCTCCGGCTCGATCCGCAGGCCGGTCTCGACGCGGCTCGACAGGCAGGGCGCGGAGGGCAGTTCCGCCACGTCGCCGAGGCCGAGAGCGCGGGCGAGCGCCCGCACGGCGGCCTTGTCGAGCCCCGCCTCGACATAGGGATGGCGCACCCCGTGCTCGCGGGCGGCATCGAGGCCGGGGCGGTACTCGCCGAGGTCGTTCAGGTTCGCGCCCGACACCATCTGCCGATCCGTCACCGTGCGGATCGTGCCGTAGAGGTTCGTCTTGCAGAAGAAGCAGCGGTTCACCGGGTTCGCCCGGTAGCGGGGATCGTCGAACTCCCCGGCCTGCACGACGGTCAGCGCCCAGCCATCGCGTTCCGCCTCGCGCCGCACCCGCGCCGTCGCCTCGGCGGGCACGGCGGGCGAGGCGGCGTGGACCATGGCGGCGCCGTCCCCGAGCACCCGGTGGCTCAGTGCGGCGAGCGTCAGGCTGTCGACGCCGCCGCTCACCGCGACGGCGAGGGGGCCGATGCCGGCCAGCACCTCTTCGAGGCGTGTCATTCCCCGTCTCCCTGATCGAGGGCGATGCGTTCGGCCGCGCGGCGAAGGCGGGCGCGGGCGGCGTGGTCCTCGCCCGCGAGGGCGTCGTCGGCCTCGGCCTTGGCGGTGCGCCCGCCCGGCCGCGCCACCCGCTTCACCCGGACCTCCCGGCCTTCCGCCTCGACGCTCACGCTGTCCCGCTCCAGGGCGATGCCGGCTTCCTTGCGGTAACGCAGGCCGATCGTCGTGGTCTCGCGGAAGCAGGCGCCGATGACCGCGTCGATGGCGTCGGCGCGGGTGAGCACGCGGACATGGGTCATCATCCGGCCCTTCTTGCCGAAGACCGGCATCTGCACCGCGTCGAGCACCGCCTCGTGGGCGCGGATCCGGTCGAGGCCCTGCGCCAGATCCTCGGCGGTCTGATCGTCCACCTCGAACTCGACGATGCCGATCTCCCGCGCTCCGGCGGGCTGGCTCCCCGCGCCCTCCTCGAAGGCGAGGATGCGCAGGCAATTGCTGATGCCCGGCAGGCGCCGTGTGCCGAAGCCGGTGCCGGAGCGGGCGAGCACCCGCGCGCCGGGCACACGGGCCGTCCCGCAGAGATGGCGCAGGATCGCGGCGCCGGTCGGCGTCACGCGCTCGCCTTGGATGCCGTCATCGATCAGGGCGAAGCCGTCGAGGAGCAGCGTCGTGGCCGGCGCGGGGACCGGTAGGGAGCCGTGCTGCGTCTTCACCCGCCCGCCGCCGAGCGGCAGGGCCGAGACGGTCCAGGCGCTCGCACCGAGGGCCGCCACGATATGGGCGGTGGCGACGATGTCGGCGATGGAATCCCAGGCGCCGACCTCGTGGAAGGCGACCCGATCCACCGGGATGCCGTGGACCCGCGCCTCGGCCTCGGCGAGGTGCCCGAAGATCGCCAGGGCATGCCGCGCCACCTCCGGCGCGAGGTCCGCCCGGCGCAGCCCATCGCGGATCTCGGCCCAATGCCGGTGGGCGTGATGGTGGTGATGCCCGTGATGGTGATGGCCGTGATCGTGCCCGTTCTCCTCGGCCGGGCGCCCGTCGCGCGTCACCGCGAAGCGGCGGCCGGTGAGGATGCCGTCGGAATGCGCGGAGAGGGTGCACGCAACGCTGCCCGCCGCGTCCGGCACGGCCTCGGCGAGGGCGGCGCGCACGCTGCGGGCGACCCCGGCCTCGTGCTCGGGGAAGGCGTCGAGGAGAGCGGCCACGACCATGTCGCCGGCGACGCCGCCCAAGGCATCGAGATGGATCTGCATTCCGCCAGAGGTCGGGCGCGCGGCGGTTTTGTCGAGGGCGACATCGCGCCCTATCGGTGGGTTCTTGCCTTCTCCGCCACGGCCCGGCCGAAGGCCGCCACCAGGGGCCGGTTGACGTCGCTCGTGGCGGTACCGTGCTCGGCGTGCCACTGGACGCCCAGCGCGAAGCCCGGCGCCCCGTCGATGCGGATCGCCTCGATGGTCCCGTCCTCCGCGATGCCCTCGACGACGACGCGCTCGCCCTTCTCGCGGATGCCCTGCCCGTGGAGGGAGTTCACGCGGATCCGGTCGCGGCCGATCAACTGGGCGAACACGCCGCCCTCCGTCAGCGTCACGTCGTGGCGATCCGCGAACAGCACCTCGAAATCCGGGTGCAGCTCGCCGTTCGGCAGGCGCGGCATCCGGTGGTTGAGCCGCCCCGGCAGGTTGCGGATCTCCGGGTCGAGGGTGCCACCGAAGGCGACGTTCATCTCCTGGAAGCCCCGGCAGATGCCGAAGAGCGGCACCCCGCGCGCCACGCAGGCTTCGACCAGCGGCAGGGCCAGGGCATCGCGGGATTCGTCGTAGGGCTCGTGGGCGGGGTCCGCCGGCAGGCCGAAGCGGTGCGGGTGGACGTTCGCCCGGCCGCCTGTGAGCAGCACGCCGTCCACCGTGTCGAGGAGGTCGCCGAGATCCGTCACCTGCGGGCAGCCGGCGAAGACCAGCGGCAGGGCGCCCGCCACCTCGGCCAGGGCGCGCAGGTTGTTCATGCCCACGATCTGGGCCGGGAAGCGATTCTCGAGCAGGCGCGCATTGCCGATCACGCCGATTACGGGCCTGCCCATCCTCGCACCAGTCTCCCCGTCGACCGTATTTCGCATACAGAGGTAAGCGCGCCGGGGTTTGGGCGCTACCCCGGGGCCGACACGATCCCGAGCCCCCGCGCCTCTTCAAGCAGGATCTCGGCCACACGCTCCGGCGCTTCCTCGTGCGCCAGATGGCCGAGGCCGCGCACCAGCTTCACCCGCGCATCGGGCAGGCGCTTCACGAGGGTGAAGGCGGTGTCGGGCGAAATCGCCTTGTCGTCGCCGCCGACGATCAGGAGCGTCCGCGTCGCGAGCCTCGGCAGGTCGCGGTGCAGCCGGTCGAGATCCCAGTTCGCCATCATGCCGAGCGCCCCCCGCACATGCCCGGCGCGGGCGAAGAGCCGCCGGTAGAGGTCGAGCCCCACCGGGTCGAGGCGCGAGCCCGTGCCCTCGATCAGCCGGCGCACGGCGGCGCTGTCGGCGGTCCAGGCGAAGAGGCGCGGGGTGAAGGGGTTCAGGAACAGCAGCCGCGCCATGCTCGGGAACAGGAAGCTCGCCGCCCCCGGCAGCGGCGCCAGCGCCCCGTTGAACGCCGCGAACAGGCGCGGGGCGACCATCCCGTCGAGGCACATCCGCGCCAGGATCGCCGCCCCGGCCGAATGACCCGCCACGATGGCGGGCGCCACCCCGAGACCCTGCACCAGGGCCGAGACCGCCTTCGCCATGCCCGGCAGGGAGAGCGTGCCATCCGGCAGCGGATCGGTGAAGCCGTGGCCGGGCAGATCCGGCGCGATCACCCGGAACGGGCCGGCGAGCAGTGGCGCGAAGCCCCGCCAGGAATGGTTGGCCGCCCCCGTGCCGTGCAGGAGGAGGAGCACGGGCGCGTCGGCCGGGCCGAATTCCTGCACATGCCAGGAGAGGCCGCCGGCCGTCACGAAGCGGCTCGCCGCGCGGTGGGGCCAATCGTGGCCGTCCCGCTCCCAATCCGGCCGGTCTCGGGTGTCGACGCTCACAGCACGGGCCTCGCAAAAATCGCCGGGTGGACCGCCCGATCTTGCCGCATCGCAGCATGGCGGGGCAAGGCGAGAGCAGGTCCGGCGTTATCGTTCATGGGCGGAAGTATTTCGTAAGGTATTGGCGAACCATGCGATCTCCGCATGCCACGGGTGATCTTAGGGTGCTTGTTGCGATGCGGGATGAGGCGCACCCTAGGGTCACTCAACAAGAACACGCGCCCCCACCTCAGGAGCAGGTCATGATACCTCTCGTCCCCACCAGCCCGCACGCCGCCAGCTTCGCCGGCTGGAACTTCGCCGCCCTTTTGCGCGGGGCGTTCGAATCCTGGATCGCCCATCACCAGCGCCTTGCCGATCTCGGCATCGCCAGCGAGCCGTAGGCCCCTCACCGGATCGCCTTCACGGCGGCGCCGATGGCGCCGCCGTCGAGCCGGGGCAGCGCGAGGTAGCGCGCCGCCATGGCCTCGGCCATGGCCTTCGCGCCGCCCCCCCTGGCGCCGGTATCCACGACCAGGGCCGGGAGCCCCGCCTGCCGGAGGGCGCGGGCTGCCTGCAACGCCTCGTCGCCGGCCCTCGCCCGTCCGCCCGCCCCGTCGCGGGCGACGTTGGCCCGCCCATCCGTCAGCACCACCACGACGGCGTTGCCCCCGCCCCGGCGCACGCCGAGCGCCACGGTGAGCGCGGCGTCGAGCCCGGAGGCCAGGGGCGTGCCCCCGCCGCCGGGCAACCCCGCGAGGCCGCGCTTCGCCCGCGTGAGCGAGCGCGTCGGCGGCAGGACGAGATCCGCCACCGTCCCCCGGAACGCCACCAGTGCGACCCGGTCCCGCCGGACATAGGCTTCCGCGAGCAGCGCTTCGACGGCACCCTTCGCCTCCGCGAGCCGTTCCAGGGCGGCCGAGCCCGAGGCATCGACGCAGAACACTGTGGTCGTCTCGACCCGGCGGCGCAGCTTGCGGATGCGCAGGTCGTCCCGCCGGATCGTGAGGCGTCCCTCGCCCTGGCGCAGGCGCTGCCAGGGGGCGGCGGCGCGCAACGTCGCCAGCAGATCGAGCCGGCCCCGTCGCGGGTCGCCGGGCCGGTGGCCCACCGGCCGCCCGGTGCGCGACACCGCCTCCGGTCTGCCCCCTCGCCCCGCCCTCGCGTCCGACCGGCGCAGGCCCCCGGCGAGCAGCAGGTCGAGGAGGCGCGGGGGAATGGCGGCGCGCACGGCGTCCAGCACCACATCCTCCGGCGGCGCAGGCTCGCGCTCCTCGCCCTGCCCCGGCGGGGTTTCCTCGCGCTCGTTCTCCGGCGGTGTCTCCGGCGGCGGCGCGGGTTCGGGCAGGCGCTCGGCGCGGGGGGCGAGGACGAGCCGCGCCGCCGTGACGGCCGCGTTGTCCGTGGCCAGCGCCCGCGCCACCCGCAGGGCCAGGATCGGCGCGCGAGGCGAGGCGATGCCGAAGGCCGACGCGAGGCTGCACAGCATCGCGACCGGATCGGCCTCCTCCACCTCCGGTTCCTCCACCCCGCGACCCTCGGTGAGGGCGACGCGCGGCGGCACGGAATCGAGGTCGATGCGGAAGGCGAGCCTGTCGGCCAGGGCCACGGGCGCGGCCTCGTCGTCCCGGCCTTCATCGAGGAGCACGAGGCCGAACCGGGCTGGCGTATTCTCCGGCCCCGCGCGGCCGGTATCGAGGGCGGCGGCGAGGCGCGCGGCGGTGCCGGGCTCCAGCCGCTCGGCCATGGGCACGACGATCACCCCGCCATCGGCCGCCGCGAGGAGGCCCGTCCGCGTCACCGGCCGCCCGGCGGAGAGGGTCGCGGCGAGGTCGAGCCCGCCGAGCAGCCCCTCGTCGCCGATGCCGGGGGGCATTCGGCGGAAGGCGCGCTCCGGCCCGAGGGCGTCGCGCAGGCGCTCGATCCAGGCCTCGCGCACCGGACCCGGCCCGGCGCGGACCACGATGCCGCCGAGGCCGTGCGGGTCCTGGGCGAGGAGTCGGAGGGCGAGGAGGGCGTCGGCCCAGACGCGCTCCGGCTCGCCCGCCGTGGTCACGCAAACACCTCGGCCAGCGCCCGCTCGACGCGCACCGTCGAGCCCGATTCATCGAGCGGGTTGCGGCGCAGCCGGTGCCGCAGCGCCGCCGGGGCGATCCGGCGCAGATGGTCGTCGGTGACGGTGCCGGCGCCGTCGAGGGTGGCGAGCGCGCGGGCGGTGCGCATCAGCGTGAGTTCGCCGCGCAGGCCGTCCGTGCCCAGCGCGAGGCAGAGGCGAGCCGCCTGTTCGAGGGCCGCATCCGGCACGGTGACGGCGGGGAGACGCTTGCGCGCCGCCTCGATCCGCTTGCGGGTTGCCGCATCCTCCTTCGCGTGGGCGGCGCAGAAGGCGTCCGGATCGCGCTCGTAGGCGTCGCGGGCGCGGACCACCGCGATGCGGGTGGCGATGTCGGTGGGAGTGGCGACCTCGCAGGCCAGCCCGAACCGGTCGAGGAGCTGCGGGCGCAACTCGCCCTCCTCCGGGTTGCCGGAACCGACGAGGACGAACCGCGCCGGATGGCGCAGGGACAGGCCCTCGCGCTCCACGGTGTTCACGCCGGAGGCCGCCACGTCGAGGAGCAGGTCCACGAGGTGGTCTTCCAGCAGGTTCACCTCGTCGATGTAGAGGAAGCCCCGGTTGGCGCGGGCGAGCAGCCCCGGCTCGAACGCCTTCACCCCGGCGCCGAGCGCCCGTTCGAGGTCGAGGGTGCCGACCACCCGGTCCTCGGTGGCGCCGAGCGGCAGGTCCACCACCGGCACGGCTTTTTTTTCGGACTTCTTCCGCGCGCCGGGTGTGGTCGCGCAGTGCGGGCAGAGGTCCGCCGGGCTCGCGGGGTCGCAATTGTAGGGGCAGCCGGCCACCGCGTTCATCGGCGGCAGGAGGGCGGCCAGCGCCCGGATGGCGGTGGACTTGCCGGTTCCCCGGTCCCCGAAGACCAGCACGCCCCCGACCGCAGGATCCACCGCCGCGATCAGCAGCGCTTGGCGCATCTCGTCCTGGCCGACGATGGCCGAGAAGGGAAAGGGGGGCACGGATACGCTCAAGGTTGAAGGGCGACCTCGCTCCCTTCACCGCCCTCATCCTGAGGTGCCGGAGCGCAGCGGAGGCCTCGAAGGAGGCCTCCAGGGATCGCGGTGCCCTCTGGAGGGCTCCTTCGAGGCCCGCTGGCGCGGGCACCTCAGGATGAGGGGGAGAGTTGGACGACGGGTTCCCTACTCCGCCGCCTTCTGCCGGAGGCCGATGCGGCCCCAGATCGTGGAGAGCGCATCGACCAGATGACCGATATCCTCGTCCGTGTGCAGCGGCGAGGGCGTGATGCGCAGGCGCTCGGTGCCGCGCGCCACGGTCGGGTAGTTGATCGGCTGCACGTAGATGCCGAACTCGTCGAGCAGCGTGTCCGAGATCCCCTTGCACAGCACGGGATCACAGACCATCACCGGAACGATGTGGCTGTCGTTCGGCATGGTCGGGATGTCGGCGGCCTCCAAGGCCGCGCGGGTCTTGGCGACGCGCTCCTGATGGCGGGCGCGCTCGACGCCGCTCTCCTTCAGGTGGCGGATCGAGGCCGCCGCGCCCGCCGCCACCGAGGGCGGCAGGGACGTGGTGAAGATGAAGCCCGAGGCGAAGCTGCGCACGAAGTCGCACAGCTTCTCGGACGCCGTGATGTAGCCGCCATGCACCGCGAACGCCTTGCCCAGCGTGCCCTCGATCACGTCCAGCCGGTGGGCGACGCCGTCGCGCTCGGAGATGCCGCCGCCGCGCTCGCCGTAGAGGCCGACCGCGTGGACCTCATCGAGATAGGTCAGCGCACCGTGCTTCTCGGCCACGTCACAGATCTCGCCGATCGGGGCGATGTCGCCGTCCATCGAGTAGACCGACTCGAACGCCACCAGCTTCGGGCGGGACGGGTCGATGAGGCCGAGCTTGCGGTCGAGGTCTTCCGGGTCGTTATGGCGGAAGATGTGGCGCTCGGCCCGGCTGAAGCGGATGCCCTCGATCATCGAGGCGTGGTTCTCGGAATCGGAGAACACCGCGCAGTTCGGCAGGCGGGAGGCGAGCGTGCCGAGCGCCGCCCAGTTCGAGACGTAGCCCGAGGTGAAGAGCAGCGCCGCTTCCTTGCGGTGGAGGTCGGCGAGCTCGCGTTCCAGCAGCACGTGGTAGTGGTTCGTGCCGGAGATGTTGCGGGTGCCGCCCGCGCCCGCGCCGCAGCGGTCCAGGGCCTCGTGCATCGCGCCGAGCACCGTCGGGTGCTGGCCCATGCCGAGATAGTCGTTCGAACACCACACGGTCACGGGCCGCGTGCCGCCGGCATGGTGGTGGGTGGCGTGGGGGAAGCGGCCGGCATGGCGCTCCAGATCGGTGAAGACGCGGTAGCGCCCCTCCCGGTGGAGACCGGCGATCTCGGCGCCGAAGAAGGCCTCGTAGTCCATTCCCCTACTCCCCGGTTGCCGCAGGTTCGGCCCGCTTGTTTCGTTAGACTCGCTTCGCTCTAGAACTCGCATACGACGAATTCCAAATCGAGGGGTGCACGGCGCCCGCGTGAGCGAAAACCGTGCACGGTGGATCAGTCCGGCGTGCCGCGCGCGCCGTCGAGGCCGCGACCCGGCAGGCTCCAGCGCCACAGGGCGGCGGAGGGCAACGGCAGCATCAGGAACCAATGTTCCAGGGTCGCGAGCGCCATCAGCGTCGCGAGCACCGTGAAGCCGATCAGTTCATGCGCCAGCACTTCGTCGGCGATCGCCGCCCGCCCGAGGAGGGCGGCGGCGGCGGTGCCGAGGGTGACGGAGACCGGGAAGAGCCGGTTCATCGGCGCCCGCGTCAGGTAGCAGGCGAGGTAGCCGAGATGGTCCGGCAGGAACTCGGAATGGAGGTTGCGCACCCCGAGGAACAGGTTGAGCCGGGCCGACAGGTTCATCACCACCAGGGTGGCGTAGGTCCAGAGGGCGAACTTGTTCGGCTGGCCCCAGACAAGGGCCAGGATCGCGAGCCCGCCGATCACGATGGCGAATTCGTGCCACAGGCTGGTCGCCAGCGCCGCGAAGAACCGCTCGCTCCCCCGCAGCGAGGGCGGGCAGGCCACCGGCCGGGGGCCGGAGATGAAGCCCATGTAGTAGCTCATCTCCTGCCAGCCCCAGACGACCAGGGCGGCGGTGAAGGCCGTGTAGGCTCCGCCCGCGCCCGTATCCCCGGCGCTCCCCCGCACCATCACCAGCGCCCCGGCGAGCAGCAGCGTCGCCGCCGCCATGCTCCACGGATGGGTCCGCCGGGGGGCGTGGTCGAGAAGCAGGATCACCCCGGTGGAGAACCACCAGAGCAGGACCGCATAGACGACCGGGGCGGCGTATGTCGCCATTCTACCAGACCGGTTGGAGACGGATGTCGGCCGGCAGGGCGTTGGCCTTGACCGGGAGGAGGTAGAGCCGCGCGAAGGTGAGCGCGGCGCCGGCCGCGTGCAGCCCGTGCGAGACCTTGCCCATCAGCCCACCCTTGGCCCGCGCCGCCGCGATGGCGCGGGAATGGGCCAGCAGCGTGTCGAGACCGGCCCGGAACTTCGGGTTGTCGATGTCGAGTTCCAGCGGGAACGTTTGCTTCGAGATCTCGGAGGTGATGCGGAAGACCTTGTAATCGTAGTCGGACGGATCGACGCCCAAAGCCGCGTGGAAGGCGGGCCGGTGATGGTCGCGGACATACATCGTCGCGAACACGGCGAGCAGGAAGAAGCGGATCCAGTAGCGGTTCACGCCGCTCGTCAGCTTCGGGTTCGCGCGCATCAGCAGGGCGAAGGCCTCGCCGTGCCGGAACTCGTCGTTGCACCACTTCTCGAACCACTTGAAGATCGGGTGGATGCGCCGCTCCGGGTGCTTTTCCAGCTCCCGGTAGATCGTGATGTAGCGGGCGTAGCCGATCTTCTCGGAGAGGTACGTGGCGTAGAAGATGAACTTCGGCTTGAAGAAGGTGTACTTCTTCGACTTCGTCAGGAAGCCGAGGTCGACGCCGATCCCGAAATCCTTGAGCGTGTCGTTGATGAAGCCGGCGTGGCGGGCCTCGTCGCGGCTCATCAGGCCGAACAACTCCTTGATGTCCTTGTTCTTCGCGCGCTTGCGCATCTCCGCGTAGAGCACGCAGCCCGAGAACTCGGCGGTGATCGAGGAGACGAGGAAGTCGAGGAATTCCTTGCGCAGCTCCGGCTCCATGGCCGAGAGGTCGCAATCGAACTCCTCGTTGCGGGTGAAGTGGCGCTTGTTCGGGTCCGCCTTCAGCTCCGCGATCAGCACGTCCCAATCGCGGCGGACCGGCTCGACATTCGTGCGGTCCAGTTCCACGAAATCGGTCGTGTAGAAGCGCGGCGACAGGAAGGTCGTCTCCTGGGCGGCCTTGGTCGATTCGTTGATCGGCAACTTCGGGACGGGAGCGTTCACAGCGTCCTCCGTTCGGAAAAGCTGACCTCGTAGAGTTCGGTCAGTTCGAGATGGGCGATGAGCTTGGTCCAGGCGCGCTCCAGCGCGCCGGCCCGGACCACGGTGGCGGTGCGGCGCACCGTGAGGCGCTCGCCGTAGGGCACTTCCGTCGGGGCGTCGTGAACCTGCACCTCGTCGCCGGGCTCGATGTCGAAGCCGGCATCGAGGGTGACATGCGCGTGCAGGCTCTCGGGCGTGTTCTCGAGTTCGACCGTGCAGGGCACGGTGACGGTGCGGGAGCCGGGCCAGCCCATCAGCGGGTCTCCGTCGCCGGGGCGCCCTGCCCCGGCAGCAGCCGGGCGAAGGCGCCGGAATTGGTCGGGCCGAAGGCTTCGAGGGGCACGTGCCGGCCGGTGGCCTCGTCGGCGAGATCGAGGCGCCCGTCGTCGAAGCGGGTCAGGCTGAACGGCGGCTCGCGGCCGAGCCCGTCGCGCTGGCGGGCCTGGGCGAGGCCCCGCAGGGTGCCGCGCACGAAGCCGTCCTCACCGGGGCGGATCCAGGCGACGATCTTCGCATCGGCCGCGTTGCGCAGGGCGATGGAGCCGTCCGCCTGATCCTCGGCGCGGAATTCGAGGCGGGCGACCGGCTTGGCGGGGGGCAATTGCGTCAGGCCGACGCCCTCCCCCCGGCCGATGGCCACGGCGAGCATGGTGAAGCCGAGAAGCGCGCCCGCGCCGATCAGGAGCAGCGCCGGCACCGGGCCGACCTCCTGCCGCCGAGCACCCCTGCCTGGGATGGCTCCACCCATCGCGTCCTCCCTATTCTGCCGCCACGAGGCGAGGCGCCTGCGGCTTGGGCCGTGCGACGACCACCGGCACCAGCGGCTCCCCATCCTCGGCGAAGGCGTTCAACGCCTGCACCAGGAGACGGGCGACCGATTCGGCCTCCGGCACCGAGCGGAGCATGGGCTCGGTGCGCGAGACATGCCAGGGCCTCGCATGCGGCCACAGGTGAAGGTAGGCGATCCGCAGCCCCGGCTGCAACCGCAGCGGAATGTCGCCGCTGCCATCGCTGAAGCCGCGCAGGGCGCCGTTCTCGATCTGCGCGAAGGGCAGGTTGTGCGTCACCGGCAGGGCGATGCCCGCGTGGAGCACGACCCGCCGGTTGGTCATCGTGTAGACGGTGGTGCGGTGGGTAAGCCACGACAGCCCCCACAGCAGGGCGAGCGCGGCGGCGCCCGTCAACAGGATTGCGCCCGCCGTGACCACTGCGCGGCCCGGGGACCCGGCTCCGGCGGCGAAGACGCTCGCCCAGGCGCAGAACCAGAGGGCCACGAGCCGGGCGTGGAACACCCGCACGAACACGCCGGCCGTGGTCGGCGCGCCCTGCCAGAGCAGCCGCTCGCCGCGCGGCAGCGGGCCGGGCATCCCGCGCAGGGTGCCCTCGGGGAGGAAGTCGCCGCCGCTCACAGGATCGGCTCCGCGCGCTCGGGCGTGGCGTAGAGCGTGCCGGCGCCGAAGTAGCACATGATCCGCTCCTCCTCGAGGAAGGTCACGACATCGGGGTTCTTGGTCGTCGGGATGCCCGCGAACTGTTCCGCGAGCAGCGCCTCGGACTTCACCGTCCGCGTGAAGCGCCCGGCCCGGCAGAAGACCGAGGGCATCAGCCGGCGGGAGCCGTCGGTGAGCTCGATCTCGTAGTAGCGCACCAGGGACTCACCCCGGTCGACCCAGAGGTCGGCGACGACGCCCGCCACCGCGTTGTCGGTGCCGAACACGGTCATGCCGATCGGGTTCGGGCCCTGCTCGTGGACGACGAAATTCGTGGCGACGCGCAGGGGGGCCATCCGGTCCTCGCCCTCCCAGGTCTTGTCCGTCACGTCGTGGCGGATGACGTAGGCGCCGGGGCCGACGCCGGCCGCGAGCGAGCCTTCGGTGCGCTCGTAGGGCGCGCCGGGCCAGGGCTCGACCTTACGGGCCGGGATGCCGGTTTCGATGTCCGTGCGGCCCTGCATCGCCTGCGGGGCGAAGGTCTCCTCGCCGCCGGGCAGGCGGAAGGTCTTCGACGGGGGAATCAGGAACGGGTTGTGCGCATGGCGCAGGCCCACCGCCTCGTCCTCGAGGGGGTAACCCTCGCGGCGATCCTCCCGGCGCAGGTAGAAGACCAGCCCCGCGAAGAACAGGAAGAACGCGTAGAGCACGACCTGTGCGACGTCGACATATCCGGTCAAGGCACCCGTTGGCATGTGATCCTCCCCCTGGCTTCAGGCGGTTCTCTCGATGAGCCGGCGACGCTCGCTGCTGCGCACCAGTGGCCCGAGGGCCACGAGGGCGGCGAAGAGCAGCGCGATTTCGATGTGGTAGACGATGAGGTAGCCGATGGCCGGCTCGTTCATCCCCTCGCCGAGGATGCCGGTCTGGGCGATGGCGGCGCCGACATCGCGGACGATGCCGCTGGCGGCGATGGACAGCCCGGCGGCGGTGGCCTGCACCGCCCCCCAGGCGCCGAGCGCGAGTCCGGTATCCTCCGGCCCCGCCTTCTCCATGGAGGCGGTGAGCGTGCCGTGGGCGAACAGGCCGCCGCCGAGGCCGATGAGGGTGACGCCGACCGCGAACAGGTTCTGCGAGGCGAGCGGCGCGGCGAAGACCACCGCCGAGAAGGCGAGGATGCCGATGCCGGCGCCGGCCGCCGAGACCCGGAACGGGTCGCCGCCCCGGTTCAGCCAGCGCGCGGCGACGAGCAGGCCGAGGCCGCCGCCCGCCGCCAGCATGGCGGTGAGCGCCGTGGTGGCCGCCACCGGCAGGTGCAGGATCTGCCCGCCATAGGGTTCGAGCAGGATGTCCTGCATCGAGAAGCCCGCCGTGCCGAGGCCGATGGCGATGAGCCGCCGCCGGGCATGGCCCTGGCCGGCATAGGCGTGCCAGGAGTCCTTGAAGTTCTGGCGCGGGGCCTCGCGGCTGCGGTTGGGGTCGCGGGGCTCCTGCTTCCACAGGGCGAGGCCGTTCAGCACGATGGTGACGAGGGCCGCGCCCTGGATCACCTGGATCAGGCGCACCTGCGAGAAGTTCGCAAGCGCCAGCCCGAAGACGACGGCGCTCGCCATCATCCCGACGAGGAGCGCGGCGCAGAGCAGCGCCACCACCTTCGGCCGGGCATGGGCGGGCGCGAGATCGGTGGCGAGCGCGAGGCCCACCGTCTGCGTGGTGTGGAGCCCCGCGCCGACGAGGAGGAAAGCCAGCGCCGCCGCCACGTCCCCGACCCAGAGCGGGCCGGTCGTATCGCCGGACAGGATCAGCAGGGCGAAGGGCATGATCGCCAGGCCGCCGAATTGCAGCAGCGTCCCGAACCAGATGTAGGGCACCCGCCGCCAGCCCAGCACCGAGCGGTGCGTGTCCGACCGGAAGCCGACGATCGCTCGCAACGGCGCGAAGACCAGCGGCAGCGACAGCATCACCGCCACGACCCAGGCCGGCACGCCGAGTTCCACGATCATGACCCGGTTCAGGGTGCCGATCAGCAGCACGGCGGCCATGCCGACCGTCACCTGGAACAGGGCAAGCCGCAGCAACCGCCCCATCGGCAGCTCGACGGTGGCCGCATCCGCGAAGGGCAGGATCGACGGGCCGAGGCGCATAAGGGTGCGGGTGAGGTTCATCGTGACGCGCTCCGCGTCAGCGCCACGGCGTTCGACAGGTAGAACCCGCTGTTCACCCGGTGGCTCTGCGCCCAGGCGAAGCCGTCGAGCGCGCGCTCGGCGGCGATGCGGCGCTTCAGGCCGCGCTCCGTCACCGGCACGATGGCGGGCGAGCGGTCGCCTCGGGGGAAGAGCTTCCCGGCCGCGTGCATTACGGTCAGCAGGGCGGTGCGCGGCGCCACGGTGAACAGCACCGAGTTGTCCGTCCGCTCGGCGAGCCGGGCCAGGGCGCGGGCGATGTCGGCGGCGCGGTAATGGATCAGCGAATCCATCGCGACCACATGGTCGAACCGGCCGAGGACGGGATCGAGCATGTCGCCCACGCGAAAATCGATGCGGCCGGCGCCGGCGATCGCCGGAAGGCGCTCCCGCGCCAGCCCGATCAGCGTCGGGGAGACGTCGATGGCGACCACCTCCGCCCCGCGCTTGGCCGCCTCCACCGAGAGCGCCCCGGTGCCGCAGCCGGCATCGAGCAGGCGCAGGCCCGTCATGTCGGCCGGCAGCCAGGAGAGCAGCGTGCCGCGCATCGCGTCCCGCCCGGCCCGGACGGTCGCCCGGACCTTGCTGACCGGCGCGTCCGAGGTCAGCCGCGACCACGCTTCGACGGCGGTGCGGTCGAAATAGGTGGTGAGTTCGCCCCGGCGGGCGTCGTAGCTGGCGCTGGCCATCAATCGAACCCTAAGAACTCGAACAGGTCGCGGTCCTTCATCGGGGCCGCCTCGCAGGGCTCGCCGCCGGCCCAGAGGGTTTCCGCGAGGCGCATGTACTCGGCGGTCACGGCGTCGAGTTCGGGGGACGAGTCCATCTCGAACAGCGTTGACTTCTTGAGCCGCGAGCGGCGCACCACGTCGAGATCGGGGAAGTGCGCGAGGCGCTTGAGGCCGACCGCCTCGTTGAACCGGTCGATCTCGTCGGTCTTGGCCGAGCGGTTGGCGATGACGCCGCCGAGGCGCACGCCGTAATTCTTCGACTTGGCGTGGATCGCGGCCACGATCCGGTTCATCGCGAAGATCGAATCGAAGTCGTTGGCGGTGACGATCAGCGCCCGGTCGGCGTGCTGGAGGGGCGAGGCGAAGCCGCCGCAGACCACATCGCCCAGCACGTCGAACACCACCACGTCGGTGTCTTCGAGCAGGTGGTGCTCCTTCAGGAGCTTCACCGTCTGGCCGACGACGTAGCCGCCGCAGCCGGTGCCGGCCGGCGGCCCACCCGCCTCGACGCACATCACGCCGTTGTAGCCCTCGACCACGAAATCCTCGACCCGCAACTCTTCCGAGTGGAAGTTCACGGATTCCAGCGCGTCGATCACCGTGGGGGCGAGGCGCTTGGTGAGGGTGAAGGTCGAGTCGTGCTTCGGATCGCAGCCGATCTGGAGCACCCGCTTGCCGAGCTTCGAGAAGGCCACCGACAGGTTCGACGAAGTGGTCGACTTGCCGATGCCGCCCTTGCCGTAGACGGCGAAGACCTTCGCGGTGTCGATCTTGAGATCGGGATCGAGGGCGACCTGCAGGCTGCCTTCCTCTTTCCGCACGGGGACGGGGTTTCGGATGGCGATGTTCATGCGGCCACTCCTGCTGTGACGCCTTCGAGCCGGTCTTCCAGTTCCTCCTCCGCCCGGTCGAGGGCGTCGCGGGTCTCCGCGTCGGGGGTCCAGAAGCCGCGTTTGTGAGCCTCGATCAGCCGTTGGGCGACCTTGGCGGAGGCGGTGGGGTTGAGGGAGGCGATGCGCTCGCGCATGGCCGGGTCGAGGACGAAGGTCTCGGTGATGCGCTCGTAGATCCACGGCTGCACCGCGTTGGCGGTCGCCGACCAGCCCACCGTGTTGGTGAGATGCGCCTCGATCTGGCGGACGCCCTCGTAGCCGTGGCCGAGCAGGGGCTCGTACCACTTGGGGTTGAGCATCCTTGTGCGGGTTTCCAGCGCCACCTGCTCCGGCAGGGTGCGGACCCGGCCTTCGCCGCGGGTCTGGTCGCTGATGTAGATCGGCACCGCCTCGCCCTTGGCGCGGGCGACCGCGCGGCCCATGCCGCCGAGGCCGTCGAAGTAGTGATCGACGCTCGTGACCCCGACCTCGACGGAATCGAGGTTCTGGTAGGCGAGATCGACGGAGGCGAGCACCGCCTTCATCAAGGCCCGCTGCGGCGCCGGCTTGCCCGAGCGGTCATAGGCAAAGCTCTTGCGGCGGGAGAACGCCTCGCACAGCTCGTCCTCGTCGTCCCAGGCGCCGGAATCCACGAGGTGGTTCACGTTGGCACCGTAGGCTCCCTCGGCGTTGGAGAAGACCCGGAGCGCCGCCGTCTCGATGTCGCAGCCCTGCTCGGCCTGGATGGCCAGGGCATGCTTGCGGACGAAGTTCTGCTCGACCGGCTCGTCGGCGGTGGCGGCGAGGTAGCAGGCTTCGGCGATGAGCTTGGTCTGCAGCGGCAGCAGATCGCGGAAGATTCCCGAGAGGGTCACGACCGCGTCGATGCGCGGGCGGCCCAGCGTTTCGAGCGGGATCAGTTCGGCGCCCGCGAGACGGCCGTAGCCGTCGAAGCGCGGGGCGGCGCCGAGGAGCGCCAGCGCCTGGGCGATGGGGCCGCCCTCGCTCTTGAGGTTGTCGGTGCCCCACAGGACGATGGCGACGCTTTCGGGCAGGGGTTTCCCCTCCTCGGCGTGCCGGGCGAGGATGCGGGCGACCTGCCGCGCGCCGTCGGCCACCGCGAAGGCGGAGGGCAGGCGGCAGGGGTCGAAGCCGTGGATGTTGCGGCCGGTGGGCAGGATCGCCGGGCTGCGGAGCAGATCGCCGCCCGCCACCGGGGGCACGAAGCGCCCGTCGAGGGCTGTGAGGATGCCGGCCACCTCGTGATCGGTCGAGAGCAGCGCGTCGGTCTGCGCGAGGCTCGCGAAGGCGGCGCGGGTCTCGTCGGTCGCGGGCAGGCCCGAGAGGCGCAACGCCGCCTCCGCGCCCTCCCCTGCCACCAGGGCGAGAATCGCGGCCCGCTCCGGCTTCAGCCCGTGCGAGGCTTCCGCCACGGCGGCGAGGAGGTCGGCGCGCTCTTCCGCCGGCACGCCCTCGCCCACGACGTGGAGGCCGTACGGGATGAGCGTCTGTTCGAGTTCGCTGACGGCAGCCCAGAGGGTTCCGACGCGGGTGGTGAAGTCGCCGTCCCAGGCCGGTTCGGCCGGCACGAGATCGACGCCCGCACCCTGCGCCTGGATGAGGGCGGCGAGGTCGGCGCGCTCGCTCGTGGCTTCGGCGTCGAGGCCCCGGAAGCGCTCGATGCTGCTCTTGAGATCGAGGAGGCCGCGATAGAGCCCGGCCGCCGCGAGGCTCGGGGTCAGGTAGCTCACCAAAGTCGCCGCCGAGCGGCGCTTGGCCAGCGTGCCCTCGGAGGGGTTGTTGGCCGCGTAGAGGTAGACGTTCGGCATCGCGCCGATCAGCCGCTCCGGCCAGCAGGCCTCCGAGAGGCCGGTCTGCTTGCCGGGCATGAATTCGAGCGCCCCATGGGTGCCGAAATGCAGCACGGCGTCGGCGCGGAAATCCTCGCGCAGGTAGCGGTAGAAGGCGCTGAAGGCGTGGGTCGGGGCGAAGCCGCTCTCGAAGAGCAGCCGCATCGGATCGCCCTCGTAGCCGAAAGCGGGCTGCACGCCGACGAACACGTTGCCGAACTGCGCGCCGAGCACGAACAGGCCCGCGCCGTCGCTCTGGTGGCGGCCCGGCGCCGGGCCCCATTGCGCCTCGATCTCGGCGAGGTGCTTTTCCCGGCGGACATGGTCTTCGGCGGGGATGCGGGCGTGGACGTTGGCCTGCGTGCCGTAGCGGCCGGCATTGCCGGCGAGGATCGCGTCGCGCAGGGCATCGACGCTGTCGGGCACCTCGACGCTGTAGCCCTCGGCCTTCATCCCCTTCAGGGTGTTGAGGAGCGAGGCGTAGACCGACAGGAAGGCGGCGGTGCCGGTGGCGCCGGCATTCGGCGGGAAGTTGAACAGCACCACCGCGACCTTGCGGGCGGCCTTCGCGGTACGGCGCAGGGCGACGAGCCGCGCGACCCGCTCCGACAATTGCGCGACGCGCTCGGGATGGGCGCGCATGTCGCGGGCGTTGTCGGCGCCGGACGCGATGGAGCGTCCGCCGAACACGGTCGGCGCGGTGGCGCCGTCGAGTTCGGGGATGGCGACCATCATCGTCGCCTCGACCGGGGAGAGGCCGCGCGCGCCCGCCTCCCATTGCTCGATCGTCTGGAATTCCAGGGCGTGGGCGGCGAGGTAGGGCACGTCGAGACGCGCGAGCGTCGTCTCGGCCGCCTTCGAATCGTTGTAGGCCGGGCCGCCGACCAGCGAGAAGCCGGTGAGGGAGACGAGGGCGTCGATGGTCGGCCGCCCATCGGCCATGAAGAAGGCCTCCACCGCCGGGCGGTTGTCGAGGCCGGCGGCGAAGGCCGGCACTACGTCGAGGCCCTTGGCCTCCATGGCGGCGATCACCCCGTCGTAATGGGCGGTGTTGCCGGCGAGCACGTAGCTCCGCATCAGCAGCAGGCCGACGCGGCCCTTCGTGCCCTGGCGCCGGGGCAGGCGCGCCGCGTCCTCGGCCACGCGGCCCGCCATGCGGGGGTGGTAGAGGCCGGTCTCGGGGTAGTGCAGCGGCGACGGGGCGGCGGGGAGGTCCCGCCACACCGCCCGCTCGCCCGCCGCGTAGCGCTGCACGAGGAAATGGATCAGCGCGGCGACGTTCTCGTCCGAGCCCGCGAGCCAGTATTGCAGGGTCAGGAAATAGGCTCGCACGTCCTGCGCCGAGCCGGGGATGAAGCGCAGGATCTTCGGAAGCTTGCGGACGAGGGCCATCTGGCGGGCGGCGTTGCCCTCGGCGCCGGGCTTGCCGCGCAGCTTCTTGAGGAAATCCAGCGCGCTGCGCTTCGTGCCGCTCATGTCGAAGCGGTTGAGCTTGGTGGTCTTCACCACGTCGCCCGCCGAGAGGCAGCCGATCATGGCATCGCAGGAATCCCGCCGCGCCTTCAGGGCGGGGAGGATCGCGCGGACATGCTCGTCGAGGAACAGCATCGCCGAGAGGACGATGTCGGCGCGGGCGATGTCGGCCTTGCAGGCTTCCAGCGCGGCGGGGTCGTTGTCCCACTCGGCGGCGGCGTGGAAGGCGAGGTGCAGGCCCGGCATGGCGCCGCGCAGGCGCAGGCGCGCCCGCTCCACCGCGCTCGCCAAATGGTTGTCGAGCGTGACGATGACGACGCGGATGTCAGGTCTAGCGACCGAAATGCGCTTTTGCATCGTACAAGGTCTCGAGGGTGATGAGCGGGAGCCGCCGCTCGCGGGCAAAGGTCTCCGTGTTGCTGCGCGCTTTCCCGCGCACGAAGAACGGGATCTTCTTCAGTTCCTTCTCGGCCTCGGGCGCCCAGGAGAGGACGATCGGGCCGTTGGCCTCGGAAGCGGGCGCCGGTGTCGGAGGGGGAGAAGCCGGCGCCCGCTCCACGGCCTCGGGCCGCACCACCGGCGCGGCGCCGAGATGCGACGGCCCGACGCCATCGTGGAATTCGGGATCCTCCCGGAACATGCCCAGGAGATGCTCTTCGAGACCCATCATCAGCGGGTGGACGAGGGTGTCGAACAGGACGTTGGCGCCCTCGAACCCCATCTGCGGCGAGTGGCGGGCGGGGAAATCCTGCACATGGACCGGTGCCGAGACGACGGCGCAGGGCAGGCCCAGCCGCTTGGCGACGTGCCGCTCCATCTGGGTGCCGAGCACCAGTTCCGGCGCGGCGGCGCGGATGGCGGCCTCCACGTCGAGGTAATCGTCGGTGATCGTCGCCTCGATGCCGTGGGCCTCCGCCTCGGCCCGGACCTCGCGGGCGAACTCGCGGGTGTAGGTGCCGAGCCCGACGAGCTTGAAGCCGAGTTCCTTGGTCGCGACCCGGGCGAGGCCGAGCGCGTGGGTGGCGTCCCCGAACACGAAGACGCGCTTGCCGGTGAGATACGTCGAATCGACCGAGCGCGAGTACCAGGGCAGGCGCGAGCCTTCGCCCTCCAGGACCGGCGCCGGATCGACGCCGGCCAGAGCCGCGACCTCTTCCACGAAGGCGCGGGTGCCGCCGACCCCGATGGGAATCGCCTTGGTGAAGGGCTGGCCCAGCGCGCGCTTCAGGTGCTCCGCGGCCGAGCGGGCGGTCTCGGGATAGAGCACCACGTTGAAGTCGGCCGCGCCGAGGCGGGCGAGGTCGGCGGGGCTCGCGCCCAACGGCGCCACCACATTCACGTCGATGCCGAGTTCCACGAGGATGCGGCGGATCTCGATCAGGTCGTCCCGGTGCCGGAAGCCCAGCGCGGTGGGGCCGAGGATGTTGCACAGCGGGCGGCTGCCGGCGGGGCGCTTCTCGACCTGGCCGGAGAGGGCGCGGACCAGCCGGTAGAAGGTCTCGGACGCCCCCCAGTTCTCTTTCTTCTGGTAGGCCGGCAGTTCCAGCGGGATCACCGGCACCGGCAGGTCCAGCGCCTTGGCGAGCCCGCCCGGATCGTCCTGGATCAGCTCAGCGGTGCAGGAGGCACCGACGATCATCGCCTGCGGCTGGAACCGGGCGTAGGCCTGCGCGCAGGCGGTCTTGAACAGTTCGGCCGTGTCGCGGCCGAGGTCCTGCGCGCGGAAGGTCGTGTAGGTGACGGGCGGGCGGTGGTCCCGCCGCTCGATCATCGTGAACAGCAGGTCGGCGTAGGTGTCGCCCTGGGGCGCGTGCAGCACGTAGTGCAGGCCCTTCATGGCGGTCGCCACGCGCATCGCGCCGATGTGGGGAGGGCCTTCGTAGGTCCAGAGGGTGAGCTGCATCGCCCTACACCTCCAGCAGCGCGCGCCGGCCGAGCGGCCGCGCGAAGAGTTCGGCGAGGTCGCCCGCCTGCTCGTAGCCCTGGACGGGGGTGAAGAGCAGTTCGATCGACCACTTGGTCGTCAGCCCTTCCGCCTCCAGCGGGTTGGCGAGGCCGAGGCCGCAGACCGTCAGGTCGGGCCGGGCGGCGCGGCAGCGGTCCATCTGATCGTCGAGGCTCTGGCCTTCCGTGACGCGCGTGCCCTCCGGCAGAAGCTCGATCTCGGCGGCGAGATGGGCGCGGTGCAGGTAGGGCGTGCCGACCTCGACCAGTTCCGCCCCGACCTCCCGCGCCAGGAACCGCGACAGCGGCACTTCCAGCTGCGAATCGGGGAAGAAGAACACCCGCTTGCCGCCGAGCTTTTCGCGATACGGAGAAAGCGCGGTCTCGGCCCGCGCCCGGCCGGCGGCGGTGGCGGCTTCGAAGGTCGCCTGGGACACGCCGAACGCTTCCGCCGCAGCGGCGAGCCAGCCGGTGGTGCCCTCGGCCCCCAGCGGGAACGGGGCAGCCAGCCGCTTGGCGCCGCGCTCGTCGAGCGCCCGCGCCGTGCCGGTGAGGAAGGGTTGCGCCAGGAGGTAGCGGGTGTTCCGCCCCACCGCCGGCATCGCGTCGGCGTGCCGGGCCGGCAGGAAGCGCACATCCGCGATGCCCATCGCGGCGAAGAGGCGGAGGAACTGGTCCTCGACCACGTCGGCCAGCGCGCCGACCACGAGGAGCGACGGCGCCGCGTCGGGCGATTCGGCCGGCAGGTCCGGCACCAGGGCGGCGAGGCAGGCGTCTTCGCCCTCGGTGAAGGTGGTCTCGATGCCCGAGCCCGAATAGTTCAGCACCTTCACCGAAGAGAGCTTGGCCGAGAGGCGCTGCGCCGCCCGGCTGAGATCGAGCTTGATGACCTCCGACGGGCAGGAGCCCACAAGGAACAGGAGCTTGATGTCCGGCCGCCGCTCCACGAGGCGCGCGACCACGCGGTCCAGCTCCTCGTTGCAATCGGCCAGCCCCGCGAGGTCGCGCTCGTCGATGATGGCGGTGGCGAATCGCGGCTCGGCGAAGATCATCACGCCGGCCGCCGACTGGATCAGGTGGGCGCAGGTGCGCGAGCCGACCACGAGGAAGAAGGCGTCGCGGATCTTCCGGTGCAGCCAGACGATGCCGGTGAGGCCGCAGAAGACGGCGCGCTGGCCATCCTCCCGGTGCAGGTCGATGCCGCCGCAGCCGGGCGTATGGGGGAGCGGGGCGTTCATGACAGGGCCCCGGCCGGATGAAGCGCCGAACCGCCCTGCAGCCGGGCGGCGCGCAGCTTCAGGACGAACTGCCCGGCGTTGACGACGTAGGTGGCGTAAGCGGCCAGCGCGAGGAGCAGCAGGCCCCGCTCGCCCAGCGCCCCGGTCGTCAGGGCGGCGAGGTAGGCGGTGTGGAGGGCCAGCACGAGCATGCTGACCATGTCTTCCCAGTAGAAGGCCGGGGCGAACAGGTAGCGCCCGAACACGTCCTTTTCCCAGATCGAGCCCGTGATCATGATCGCGTAGAGGGCGAGCGTCTTGACGACGACGGAGGCCTGGGCGGCGGCGGCACCCTCCCCCGTGAGCAGCGTGCGCAGGACGAGGCCGAGACTCACGAGGAAGATCGCGAATTGCAGGGGGGCGAGCACGCCCTGCACGAGCGTCCAAGGCGAGGCATCCCGCCTCAGCCGCTCGTCTGCCGTGTAGAGCGGAAGTGCCGGCCGGGTTCCGCGACCGAGGTCCTGCCGACCCATGGGTTCGCCCTCGCCTGCCAATCCGGTCCGTGACCCGTCCCGGTTGGCCTCGAACCTATCGAGCCGCCCGAAAGTGTCAATCCCGCTTGACGGTCTGGGTTGGTGACACTTTTACGAGAGGTGTCCGCATCGACGCGTTGCCAAAGTCTAATTCTGGGCTAGTGTGGTGCTGTCGAGGTTCGGTTCCCGCCTGTGCTGCCGGGTCCGCCCGTTACAGCCGTGGGACGGCAGGTTTTAAGCGACAAGCCAAGTATGACGACGCGATCCTAGAGAGCGGGCCGTCAGAGCCCGTCATGCCGGGAGGGATGCCGATGGACGATCTGGGGCACCTCTGTGACGACGGCTATTCGGGCATGACGCTCGACCGGGACCGGAACGACGACGACCGGGACGTGCTGTCCTGGCTGGTCGAGGCCGAGATCCTTCCCCGCCTCATGCTCGCCCACAGCCGTCCGGCGCGCACCGTGCCGGTGGCGCCGCTGCACGATCCCGAGGCGCTGGCCGCGGTGCTGCTGCATCCCGGCTCATTCGATCTCGACACGGCGGTGGAGGCCCTGCTCGGCTGCGGCCTCACCCTCGACAACCTGCTCCTCGACATCCTCGCCCCGGCCGCCAAGCGCCTCGGCACGATGTGGGAGGAGGATACCTGCGACTTCCTCGCGGTGACGGAGGGGCTCGGCCGGCTCCAGGCGCTCACGCGGCGCCTTTGTGCGGGCATGGAGCGTTCGGCGGCCCCGAGCGGACGCAGTATCCTGTTGATGCCCTGCCCCGGCGAGACCCACGTCTACGGCCTGTCGATCCTCGCGAGCTTCTTCCGCGAATCGGGGTGGGAGGTCACGAATCTCGGCCATTCCGATGCGGACGCGGCCGAACTCCTCAGCTCCGGCTGGTACGACATGCTCGGGTTGTCGCTCTCCTGCGATGTCTGCGCGCCCGCGCTTCAGGCCCTCGTCCCGGCTCTTCGGCGTGCTTCACGCAACCCTTCGCTGTTCGTGTTGGTTGGCGGACCGTACTTCGCGCGCACCGGCGCCGATCCGTCCACCTTCGGCGCCGATGCCTACGCTCCCGATGCGTGGTCGGCGCCCGGTCTTGCGGAAGCCATGCTGGACAGACCGGCACTGGCTTGCTGAAAGGTAGTCCAATCGACGCACTGCGACAGATTCTCGTGACGCCACGACCACGCACCGCTGAGCCGGTCTCGAACGAGGCCCTGCCCAAAGTCGCCGCTCTCCTCGGCGGCAACGCGGCGGGGCTCGCCGTGACCGCTGCTTCAGACCTGTCGCTCATCGTGGATGCGGACGGGGTGATTCGTGGTGCGACGGGTGCGGCGGAGTTCGCCGAGGAAAAGATCGGCGGCTGGCTCGGCCGGCGCCTCGTGGACACCGTCACCATCGAGAGCCGCACCAAGGTCGATGAATTGCTTCGCGATGCCGGGCCGGGGGCAGTTACCCGCTGGCGGCAGGTGAACCATCCCTCGCCCACCGGCATCGACCTCCCGATTCGCTATGCCGCCCTGCGCCCCGAGGCGGACGGGCCGATCCTTGTCCTCGGGCGGGACATGCGCACCGTCGCCGCCCTGCAGCGTCGGCTGGCCGACACGCAGCAGACGCTGGAGCGCGACTACGACCGCCTCCGTGCGGCCGAGACCCGCTACCGCCTGCTCTTCCAGATCTGCGGCGAGGCGGTGCTGGTGGTGGATTCCACCACCCGCCGGGTCATCGAGGCGAATCCCTCCGCCGCGCGGCTGCTGGGCCGGGCCGTGCGCCGACTCATCGGCGTCGATGTGGTGGAATTGTTCGATCCGGCGAGCCTGCGGACCCTCGAAGCGCAGCACGGATCGCTGCGCGCGACCGGTCAGGCCGCCGACATCCGCGCCGCCTTACTTCAGGGACGGGGCGAGGTGACGATCTCGGCCTCCCTCTTCCGTGGTGAGGGCGGGACCAGCGCGATCCTGCGGCTGATCCCCGAACAGGGCGCATCCGACGGTCTCAACCAGGAGAATTCCGCCGCCCTGCCGACCCGCGCCCTGATCGAGGCGATGCCGGAAGGCTTCGTCATCACCGATTCGGGGCACAAGGTGGTCTGGGCGAACGCCGCCTTCCTCGAACTGGCGCAACTCGCCGCCGAGGGGCAGGCGCGGGGCCGCCCGATCGAGGAATGGCTCGCCCGCGACGAGACCGAGGCGCGCACGCTGTTCGCGACCTTGCAGGATCACGGCTCCGTCCGCCGATTCGCGACCGTGGTGCGCGGCGCCTATGGCGGCATGGAGGATGTCGAGGTCGCCGCCGTGGCGTCGGCCGGGTCTCCCGCCTGCATCGGCCTCTCGATCCGGGCGCTGCCGCCCCGCTCCGCGCTCAATGTCGGCACACGCGCCGAGCCGCGCTCGGTGGAGCAGATGGCCGAACTCGTCGGCCGCGTCTCCATGAAGACCCTGGTCCGCGAGACCACCGACCTAATCGAGAAGCTGTGCATCGAGGCCGCCCTACGGATCACCCGCGACAACCGGGCGTCGGCGGCCGAGATGCTGGGCCTGTCGCGGCAGGGTCTCTACGCCAAGATGCGCCGCTACGGCGTCGGCGATCTCGATGCCGGCGACGACGTCTGACAAGTAGACGAATATTATATCCGTCACGCTGGCGGGTTTCACGCTCCTCGTTAAACCACCGCGACATGACGCGCGAGGTGTCATTCTGACTTGACACCTCGCGGGGCTCGCATAGCCTCCCGCCATGGCCGCCACGCCCGCTCCCAGTGCCGTCGTCGAGCTTCTGAAGCCGCTTACGTGGTTCGCGCCGATGTGGGCGTTCGCCTGCGGCGTGGTCTCGTCCGGCGTGCCTGCCCACGGCCAATGGCCGGTGATCGCGGCGGGGATCGTGCTGGCGGGCCCCTTGGTGTGCGCCACGAGCCAGGCGGCGAACGATTGGTTCGACCGGCATGTCGATGCCATCAACGAACCGAACCGACCGATTCCCTCGGGCCGGATACCCGGCCGCTGGGGCCTCTACCTCGCCCTCGGCTGGACCGCCCTGTCCCTCGTCGTCGCGGCGGCGCTCGGACCGTGGATCCTCGGCGCCGCCCTGTTCGGGCTGGTGCTGGCGTGGCTCTATTCCGCGCCGCCCCTGCGCCTGAAGGGCAATGGCTGGTGGGGCAACTCGGCGGTGGCGATCTGCTACGAGGGCCTGCCCTGGTTCACGGGCGCGGCGGTGATGGCCGCCGCCATGCCGGATTGGCGGGTGCTCCTCACCGCGCTGCTCTATTCCATCGGTGCCCACGGCATCATGACCCTCAACGACTTCAAGTCGGTGGAGGGGGATATTGCGACCGGCGTGCGCTCCCTGCCCGTGCAACTCGGCCCGGCGCGGGCCGCGCGCTTCGCCTGCCTCGTCATGGCGCTGCCGCAGGTGGTGGTGATCGGCCTGCTCTTCGCCTGGGGGCGGCCGTGGCATGCCGCGATCATCGTCGCGCTGCTCGCCGGGCAGGCGGCGCTGATGGTCCGCTTCCTCGACGACCCCCGCGGCCGGGCGGCGTGGTACAACGGCACCGGCACGACCCTCTACGTGCTCGGGATGCTCGCCACCGCCTTCGCCCTGCGCCCGCTGGTGGGAGGCGCCTGATGGCCCGCGAACCCGCGCAACTGTCCTGGCCGTCGATCCTGCGACTCGGCCTCGTGCAGACCTCCCTGGGCGGCGTCGTCGTGCTGATGACCTCGACGCTGAACCGCGTGATGGTGGTGGAACTGGCTCTGCCGGCCCTGGTGCCGGGGCTGCTGGTGGCGATCCACTACGCCGTGCAGGTGCTGCGCCCGCGCTGGGGCTACGGCTCCGACCGGACGGGCCGACGCACGCCGTGGATCCTCGGCGGCATGGCCGCCCTCTGCCTCGGCGGCTTCGGCGCGGCCTGCGGCACGGCGCTGGCGCAGACGCATCTCGTCGCCGGCTTGGCGCTCGCCGCCCTCTCCTTCCTCCTCGTCGGCCTTGGCGTCGGGGCGGCGGGCACCTCGCTCCTCGTCCTGCTCGCGGGCGGCGTCGCCCCGGCGCGGCGCGGGGCGGCGGCGACCCTCGTCTGGGTGATGATGATCTTCGGCTTCGCGCTCACCGCGCCGCTCGCCGGGCATTTCCTCGAACCCTTCACGGTGATGCGCCTCGTCGCGGTCTCCGGCACCGTCTCTCTCATCGCCCTTTGCGTCGCGAGCCTCGCGGTGATGGGGATCGAGGCCCGGCTGCCGGCCGCGCGGCCCGAGGCCCCGGAGGCCAAGCCGCCCTTCATGCAGGTGCTGCGCAAGGTGCTGGCCGACCCCGTCGCCCGGCGCTTCACGGTCTTCGTCTTCGTCTCCATGCTCGCCTACAGCGCGCAGGAACTGATCCTCGAACCCTATGCCGGGCTCGTCTTCGGCATGGGGCCGGGTGCCACGACGAAGCTCGCCGGGCTCCAGCATGGCGGCGTGCTCGTGGGGATGCTCCTCGTGGCGGCGGTGACGCTGCTGGCCAAGGGCACCGCCCTCGCCTCCCTGCGGCTCTGGATCGCCATCGGCTGCGGCGCCTCGGGCCTCGCCCTGTTCGCCATCGCGGCGGGCGGACCCTCCGGGCCGGACTTTCCCCTGCGCGGTGCGGTCTTCGCCCTCGGCCTCGCCAACGGCATCTACGCGGTCGCCGCCATCGGCTCGATGATGGCGCTGGCCGGGAGCGGCGGCGAGCGCGAGCGCGGCACCCGCATGGGCGTCTGGGGGGCGGCGCAGGGCGTCGCCTTCGGCGGCGGCGGGGTGCTCGGCGCCTTCGCCGTCGATGCCATGCGCCTCGTCGTGGCCGATCCGGTCCATGCCTACGCCACCGTCTTCGTGGCCGAGGGCATGCTGTTCCTCGTGGCGGTCGCGGTGGCCCTGCGCCTCGACGCGGCGCCCTCCTCCTTCCCGCTCAATCCGGCATTCGAGGCGAGGTGAGCCATGACCCAACACGATAGCGCGGTCGAAACCTTCGACGTCGTGGTGGTCGGCGGCGGGCCGGCGGGGGCGACGACGGCCCACGACCTCGCCGCAGCGGGCCGCTCGGTGCTGCTCCTCGACAAGCCGGGCCGGATCAAGCCCTGCGGTGGCGCGATCCCGCCCCGGCTGATCCGCGATTTCGCGATTCCCGACCATCTCCTCGTTGCCCGCATCCGCGCCGCGCGCATGATCGCGCCGAGCGGCAAGGAAGTGGATATGCCGGTCGGCGACGGGTTCGTCGGCATGGTCGACCGCAAGGATTTCGACCCGTGGCTTCGCGAGCGCGCGGCGCAGGCCGGTGCCGACCTCCGCGAGGCCGCGTTCGACCGTCTCTCGCGCCCGGATACCGGCCCGGCCGTGGTCCACTTCACCACCGGTAAGGGCGAGAGCCTGGAACACCACAGCGTCCGCGCCACGCTGGTGATCGGCGCGGACGGGGCCACCTCGCCGGTCGGTCGCGCCGAGGTGCCGGGCCACGACAAGATGCGGCAGGTCTTCGCCTATCACGAGATCGTCCGGGTGCCCCGCGCCGGAGAGGCGGGCGAGGCGGCCATCGGCCCCGCGCGCTGCGACGTGTTCTACCAGGGCCGGCACTCGCCGGATTTCTACTCGTGGATCTTCCCCCACGGCGAGACCGCGAGCATCGGCACGGGCAGCGCCCGCAAAGGCTTCTCGCTCCGCTCCTCGATCCGCGCCCTGCGCGAGGCGACCGGCCTCGCCGACGCCGAGACGGTGCGGCGCGAGGGGGCGCCCCTGCCCCTGAAACCCCTGAAGCGCTGGGACAATGGCCGCGACGTGCTCCTCGCTGGGGACGCGGCGGGTGTCGTGGCGCCGGCCTCCGGCGAGGGCATCTATTACGCCATGCTCGGCGGGCGCCTCGCGGCGGAGGCGGCGGAGGCGTTCCTCGCCACGGGCGACGCGAAGGCGCTCGGCCTCGCCCGCCGCCGCTTCATGAAGCAACACGGGCGCGTGTTCCTGATCCTCGGCATCATGCAGTGGGTCTGGTACCGCAGCGACGGCCTGCGGGAGCGCTTCGTCTCGATCTGCCGTGACAAGGACGTGCAGCAGCTCACCTGGGATTCCTACATGAACAAGGAATTGGTCCGGGCGAAGCCGGCGGCCCACGTCCGCATCTTCTTCAAGGATCTCGCCCACCTGTTCCGCTGGGTGTCGCCGTGAGCGCCCTGGCGCAGGTGGATTGGCGCACGGCCCTCGTCGCCGCCGTCTGCGCCGTGCTGGTCGCGGTGGCGGGCGGCGTCGCAACGCGCACCGACGGCTGGTATCAGCGCCTGCGCGTGCCGGCCTGGAAGCCGCCGGATTGGGCCTTCGGGCCGGTCTGGACCACGATCTTCGCCATGACCGCGACTTCCGGCGTCCTCGCCTGGACCGCCGATCCGGCAGCCCGGCCTCTCATCGCCACCGTCTTCGCCGTCAACGGCGTGCTCAACATTGCGTGGAGCGTGCTGTTCTTCCGCTTCCGCCGGCCCGATTGGGCGCTGGTCGAGGTCGCGATGCTGTGGCTCTCGATCCTCGCGCTGATGCTCGCCGTGGGCCGCACGAGCCTCACCGCCGCGCTTCTGAACATCCCCTATCTCGCCTGGGTCAGCGTCGCGGCCTGCCTCAACCTGCGCATCGTGCAGTTGAACCCGCGACGGAGCCTCGCGTGATGGAGGGGCTGTTCGCCTCCGGCCGCATCGTGGATCTCATCCTCATCGGCGTCGCGGCCGAGGCGGTGCTGCTCGCCCTCCTCTGCCGGGGGGCGGCTCGGTTCGCCCCCTTCGGCGCGACCATCGCCGCCGGGGCCGCTTTGATGTTGGCCTTGCGTGCCGCCCTCACCGGCTCGGCCTGGCCGGTGGTGGCTGGCTTCATGCTCGCCGGGCTCGTGGCCCACGTCGCCGACTTGATCCTGCGCCGGAACAGCCTGCGCCCTGCGGCATCCTCGCACTGCGCTCCACAAAAGGACGCTTGGCCGCAGGTTCGGCGCTAGCGCGGCAGGAACAACAGTTTCCGACCCCGCGTTCACGCGCGGCAACCGTTTTGAATCCTTCTGAAGTCCTCGCCCCGGAGGTGCAGGCCATGCAGCGCAGCTTAGTCCTTGCGTCCGGCTTGCTTGCCGGAACCATCCTCGGGGCGCCCGCCTGGGCGCAGGACAGCCAGGACCCCGTCGAGCGGGGCAAGTATCTCGTCACGATGGGCGATTGCGCCGCCTGCCACACGGCGCCCGGCGGCAAGTACCTCGCCGGCAACTACGCCCTGAACATGCCCTTCGGCGTCATCATGACCCCGAACCTGACGCCCGATAAGGAAACCGGCCTCGGCGATTACTCCTACGAGGATTTCGACAAGTCCTTCCGCCAGGGCTACAGCAAACACGTTGGCTATCTCTACCCGGCCTTCCCGTTCGGCTGGTTCACGAAGGTCACCGACGAGGACACGAAGGCGATCTGGGCCTACCTCCAGTCGATTCCGGCGGTGAACGAGAAGCGGCAGGAAAGCCAGATCCCGTTCCCGTTCAGCGTCCGCACGGCCCTCGTGACGTGGCGCACGGCGTTCTTCACCGAGAAGCGCTTCGAGCCCGATCCGAACGCCAGCGCCGAGGTGAACCGCGGCGCCTACCTCGTCGAGAGCCTTGGCCACTGCGCCATGTGCCATAACGAGAACAAGCTCGTCGGCAATTCGAGCTTCGCGGGCCGCTTCGGCGGCGGCGTCATCGACGGTTGGTACGCCCCGAACATCACCCCGGACGGCCACCAGGGCATCGGCGCCTGGACCGACGAGCAGGTCGTCACTTACCTCAAGACCGGCACCGCCCCCGGCGACCGGCCGGGCGTCGCCGCCGGCCCGATGCGCCAGACCATCATGGAATCCCTCTCCAAGGTGAAGGAGGAGGACCTGAAGGCGATGGTCGCCTACCTGCGCACGGTGCCCGCCAAGCAGACCTACAAGGCGAAGGACCTCGCCGCCTTCGACACCAAGGACGCCCCCGGCGCCTCGACCTATCTGACCTATTGCTCGTCCTGCCACCAGCCGGACGGCAAGGGCATCGAGGGTGCCGTGCCCGCGCTGGCCGGCAACACCTCCGTGCAGTCCCATGGGCCGGAGACCGTGCTGCGGGTGATCTATGGCGGGCTCGCCGCGCAGAGCGGCCTCGCCCCGATGGTCGCCATCGGCCAGCAGATGACCGATGTCGAGGTGAAGAACGTCACCGACTACATCCGCAACGCCTGGGGTAACAAGGCGCCGGTCCTGTCCGGCTCCGAGGCCTCCGACGCGCGGGCGGCGACCAAGACGATGCTGTCCGGCACGGCGCCCTGCGCCGAGATCGAGCAGGACAAGCTCAAGACTGCCTTCGACAAGCTGAACATCCAGGACAGCCTGAAGGGCCTGAAGCAGCAGGACTTCGTGCCGACGCTGGCCCGGCTGACGCCGCAGATCAAGGCCGAGCAGACCGGCGTGACCGACGACGACATCGTCAACGGCCTCACCACCGCCTTCTGCAAGGTCGGCCGCGACGACCCGCAATACGCGAACCCGAGCTGGCCGGCGGTGATCGGCACGTTCTCGAACGTCGCCTACAGCCAAGTGAAGAACCCGGAGAAGCAGGCGGCGAACGTGCCGACCTCCATGCCGGGCGCGACCACGCCGCCGAAGTAGCTTTCGCGCGTTGGCCTACGAGAGGACGAGCGCCGGTTTGCCCTGGCGCTCGAGGAGCTTCACTGCCTTCGCATCGAACGAAACGAAGGTGTCGCCCCCGAGCCATCGCCCCTCATAGGCGATGGCCCCATCCGCGAAGTCGCCTCCGGCTTCCAGGACCTCGAGCCCGGCCTCGACCGCCGGGCGATTGATCACGACATTGCGGGTGTCGCTGAGTTGGCGGATCGCCCGCGCGATATCGGGGCGCGGCACGCCGTAATGGCGGTGGAGCACCCAGGCCAGTTCGCAGAAACTGTGCACGCCGATCGCCACGGTGTCGGCCTCCTCGACAGTGCGGACCGCGATGGCGTTCTGCACCGCGTCGTCGGCCATCAGCAGCCGAACCAGCACGTTGGTGTCGGCGGTGATCTTCACGGTTGTCCGCGTCCGGCCTCGGCGCCCATCGCGGCGATGGCCTCGTTCAGGTCGTCGAGGGAGAGCGCCGCGCCGTTGCCCTTGCCTTTCAGGCAGCCGCTCAGATCCTGCCAGCCGCCGGCAGGCTTGGCGGCGCGAAGCTCCGCCCGGCCATCGGGCAGGAATTCCAGTTCGATCTTGTCGCCGGATTTGATGCCGAGGTGCTGGAGCACTTCCTTGCGGAAGGTCACTTGGCCCCGCGCCGTCACGGTGAGAATCGCCATTCGCCTGTGCTCCTCCTCGCAAGAGGTAAGGCGAATCTGCATTGCCAGCAAGGCGGCAAGTCTCTCAGCGGAACCGGCACCGCCCCGCGTCGTTGCTGCAGCGCAACTGCCCTCTCCTCCCACGGAGTTCCCGTGTCCAGCCTGATCCGTATCCTGCTCGCGATCTTCTTCCCGCCCATCGCCGTGCTCGTCACGACGGGCTTTGGCATTCAGTTCCTGCTGAACATCGTGCTCTGGATTCTAGGCTGGCTGCCCGGCACGGTCCACGCCCTGTGGCTGATGAACCGCGACCGGCCGCTGCTCTGAGGAGGCAAGCCGTTACGGCTTCGCATCCGCCTTCTTCGCTTCGACCTTCTTGGTCTCGGTCTTCTTGATTTCGGTCTTCTTGGCCTCGGCCTTGTGCTCCGCGTGCTCCTTGCCCGCATGAGCGGGCTTGGCGGCAGGCTTCGCCGCCGGGGGCTCGATCCGGGCCGCGAGCTTGATCGGCTCCACCGTCGCCGCGTCGGTGGCGGGGGTGACGACCGGGGCCGGCTTGTCCTTCGTGAACAGCTTCCCGAGCAGTTGCTGGTAGCCGTCCGAGTTGCCGTCTGCGTCTGCGATGGCGATCCGCGCGGGCTTCTCCGGTTCGGCGGCGGGTTCCGTTGGGCGGGCGGCCATGAGCGTCGTCGGCGCCGGTCGCACGGGACCCTTCGCCTTCTCTCCCGGCTTGGCGGCGGCCACGGCCTTCGGCGTGGTGGAGGCCGTGGTGGTCGGCGACGGGACGGCGGCGAGCATCACCGGACGCCCCTTCACATCGATCTCGACCTCCTCCGGCCCGGCGGCCAGGGTCTCGGGCCGGCTCACCTCACCGAGGTTGTGGCGGCCGTATTCCTTCGCGTCGTAGGGCAGGACCGTTTCGGTGCCGCCGAGGCTCGCGAAGGTGGTCGGGTTGTTCTGCGGGCGGAAGACCGCGTTCTGGCCCCCGTCCAGATACGCCATGCGCACCGCCGGAGTGCCCTTGGCCACCAGTTCGGCGATCTCGCGCTCGTCCTCCGCGCGCTTCTCCGCGACGAGCGGCTCGACCTTGGGCTTGCACGAGCCGGCCGCGACATCCGCCCCGCCGAACACGTAGCGGGTGCCGCAGGCGCCGATCTTCGGCTCCTCGCGCAGGGCCTCGAAGTAGTCCGACCCTTCCTTCAGATTGCGCCAGAACGGGGCGTTCGGGTCGTTCCTGAACTTGGCCATGTTCTTGGCCGTCATCCGGAACGGGTAGGACTGGAACTGGAAGCTGCGCTGGCCGCCGATGAAGGCTTCGCGGGCGATGGCGTAGATCTCGGCGATCGTCGCATCCGTCATCGCGAAGCAGCCGGCCGACGAACAAGTGCCGTGCACCATCAGGTAGCGGCCGGAGCGCCCGTTCGCCCGGTCCACGGCGTTCGGGAAGCCGGTGTCGAACGAGAGGTAGTACGAGGAATTTGGGTTCATCAGGCCCGGCGTGATCGTGTAGAAGCCCTCGGGCGTCTGGCGATCCCCTTCCCGCGTCTTCGGGCCGAGCTGGCCGGACCAGCGGCAGATCGGGAAGGTCTTGAGCAGGGCGTACTTTCCGTCGCCGCCCTTTTTCCACACCTCCATCTCCGCTTCCTTCTTGTAGGCGCGGATCGTGATCGGGTCGGATTGCTGCATCCCCTTGGTCTGCATCAGAGCCAGGGTCTGCGGGGCGATGGGTGCGATGCTGCGCGCCGTGGGACCGTTGATCCCGCTGCCATCCTGGCAGGCGCCGAGCAGTAGGGCGGTCAAGGCAGCGGCCGCCAGCATCCTCGCAAAGGCGGGACGCGCCGTCATGGGGAACCTCGTCCTCGAACTCTCGCCCGGAGGCCGTTGGACTCGGCCGGCTTCAGGCATCACTCCCCAACCGTCTACCTGCGTTAAGCTTGCGCCTTCGTTACCGCAATGGCGCCGTTGCAACACGGCGCCGCGATCTGTGGATCACGCCAGCCGCGCGGGACTGCGGTCGGCCTCGGCGCGAAGGATCCCGAGCAGGGCGGCATCGTCGGCCGGATCGGCGAGGCGCAGGCCGACCGGTTCGGTGGGGCTGTGGATCGTCAGACAGCGTAGGCTTGCGGAGACGTCCACGGCTTCGGCCAGCTCCACGTGTCCCTGGCCGGGCATGAGCTGCACGAAGGTCAGGTGGTTTGTGCTCGCCCGCCGGCCGAGGAGCGCGTCGATCTCCTCCACCACCGGGCGGGGGGTGTAGAGATGGGTCATCATCCACAGGCGATTGCGCGTGCCGGGCGTGTCGAGGGCCACGCGCATCCGGCGCACGCCCTCGGTGAGGAAGGCGTAATCCGCCGGGTCGGCAGCCGGATCGTGATGGTTGAACACGCATTCGAGGCCATGCCGCTCGCGGTAGAGGCGGTGGCGGCCCTTCCAGATGCCCTCCCCCCGGCGCTCCGGCGCGGGGATGCTCTCCAATTCGCGGCGGTCTGTCAGCGCGGAGAAATCGTCCTCCAGGCAGTCCCGCACCATGCCCGGCAGGGTGAAGATCCAGTCGAACGGGCCGGACCACGTGCGCAGGTCCAGGGTCTTGAGGACATGCGCCATCTGACAATTGCAGCCGAGGGAGATCGTGTTGAACGCCCCCGGTTCGCGGCCGTCGCGGCGGCCGAGACGGCGGCCGAGCCGGCCGAGCGCGCCGCGCAGCCCGGCCGCTGCCGTCACAGGCGCCTGCCGATTTCGAGGAACTTGTCGGCCCGGCGCCCACGGATTGCGGCTCCGTCGAGCCCGTCGAACATGGCGAGGGATTCGGCGATGGCTTGACCGGCCGCCTGCACCGCACCCTCGCGATCCCGGTGCGCACCGCCCACCGCCTCGGGGACGATGGCGTCGATGACGCCCAGCCGCAGCAGGTCCTGCGCGGTGATCTTCATGGCGGTGGCGGCTTCATGCGCCCGGCCGCCATCGCGCCACAGGATCGAGGCCGCGCCCTCCGGCGAGATCACGCCGTAGATCGCGTGTTCCAGCATCAGCACCCGGTTGGCGGTGGCGAGCGCGATGGCGCCGCCCGAACCGCCCTCCCCGATCACCAGCGCGACGTTCGGCACCGAGAGGCCGAGGCAAGCTTCCGTGGAGCGGGCGATGGCCTCGGCCTGCCCGCGCTCCTCGGCCTCGATGCCGGGATAGGCGCCGGCCGTGTCCACGAAGGCGATGACCGGCAGGCCGAACCGGTCGGCGGTCTCCATCAGGCGCACGGCCTTGCGGTAGCCCTCGGGGCGGGCCATCCCGAAATTGTGGCGCAGGCGGGCCTCGGTGGTGGCGCCCTTCTCCTGGCCGAGGACGCAGACCGGGCGGCCGTTGAAGCGGCCGAAGCCGCCGACGATGGCCTCGTCCTCGCCGAAGGTGCGGTCCCCCGCCAGCGGGGTGAATTCGGTGATGAGCCCGGCGCAGTAATCCACGAAATGCGGGCGCTGCGGGTGGCGGGCCACCTGCGTCTTCTGCCAGGGCGTGAGGGCGGCGTAGATCTCCGCGAGGGCCTGACGGGCCTTCGCTTCCAGCCGGCCGACTTCCTCGCTGATCGAGACGGCGCCGTCCTGGTTGCCGACGGCGCGCAGTTCTTCGAGCTTCGCTTCGAGCTCAGCCACCGGCTTCTCGAAGTCGAGATAGGAGCGCGTGACCGCCATGGAGTTCCGTAACCGAGTCGTGGGATGTCGCACGCCCGGTGGGGAGCCCGGCCGCGGCCGGCGCGAGGTGTTGGCGCAAAGGCCGACGCTGTCAACCTCTGCGGCGGGTCAGGCCGCCTGGGCGACGACCCGGTTCCGCCCGCCGGCCTTGGCCTCGTACAGCCCCTCATCGGCCCGGCGCAGCATGTCCCCCGGCGAGGCGTCGTCGGCGCAGCGGGTCGCGACGCCGATGGAGACGGTGACGGACAGGCTGCGCGTGTCGCGCTGGACGGCGAAGGGTACGGCCTGGATCCGCTCGCGGATGCGCTCGGCGATGGCATGGGCCTCGGCAAGGCCGGAATCGGGCAGGATCACCACGATCTCCTCGCCGCCGTAGCGGGCGACGATGTCGATGGGCCGCGTGTGCTGGCGCACGCGCTCGGCGAAGGCGCGCAGCACCTCGTCCCCGGCCTCGTGGCCGTAGGTGTCGTTAATCGCCTTGAACCGGTCGATGTCGAGGATGAGCGCGGCGAGCGGCCGGTGGCGCATCGCCTCCTCGGAGAACAGCACGCCGAGATGATTGTCGAGGTAGCGGCGGTTGTGCAGGCCGGTGAGGCCGTCCGTCACCGCCATCTGCAGGGAGGCCTGCATGGCCCCGCGCAGGACGTCGGAATAGCGCTTGCGGCGGACCTGGGTGCGGGCGCGTGCCAGCAGCTCGTTCCGGTCGACGGGCCGCATCAGGTAGTCGTGGACGCCGAAATCGAGGCCCCGGACGATCCGGGCGCGGTCGTGCGCCTCCGCCACCATGATCAGCGGCATGCCCCGCGTCCGGTCGAGGGAGCGAAGCTGGCTGCACAAGCGCAGGCCGTCATGGCCCTGCAGGTCGAGGCTCACCAGGGCGAGGTCGAAATCGCCCTCGGCCGCCACCTGGATCGCGACGAGCGGGTCGGCCTCCACGGTCACGCGGTGGAGTTGGCTGAGCGCCATGGCCATCCGCTCCGTGGCGCCGGGGCGATCCTCCACGAGGAGGATGCGCGCGTCGAGGCCGGTCTCGGCGGCGGCGGTGGTGAGGGGATCGCCCATCCCGATGGCGCGGGAGGCGAGCGCGCGCTGGCGCAATTCGTCGGTGACGGCCTTCAGGCGGACGAGGCTGCGCACGCGGGTGAACAGCGCGGTGTCGTCGACCGGCTTGGTTAGGAAATCGTCGGCACCCGCATCGAGCCCCTTCAGCCGGTCGGAGGGCTGATCGAGGGCGGTGACCATCACCACCGGGATATGCGCCGTGACGGGGTTGCTCTTGAGGCGGCGGCAGACCTCGAATCCGTCCATGCCCGGCATCATCACATCGAGCAGGACGATGTCGCAGAGGCCCTTTTCGCAGATCGCGATGGCATCGGGGCCGTTCATCGCCGCGAGGGTGTCGAAATACTCCAGGCCGAGCTTCGTTTCGAGCAGTTTGACGTTCGGGAAGAGGTCATCGACGATCAGGACGCGGGCCGACATGCTACCTCGCTTGCGTCGCTCGCCGTCGCCAAACCTCGGGCGCGACTCAAGGTCTCGCGACGGGGGAGACGGCCCTGCGCCGCATCATTTCGGTTCAAGATACGCGCGAACGGTTGCCAAAAACTTCGCGACGGAGATGGGCTTGGACAGATAGGCCTCGCAGCCGCCCTCGCGGATCCGCTCCTCATCGCCCTTCATGGCGAAGGCCGTGATGGCGATGATCGGAATCGACTTCAGGTCGTCGTCTTCCTTCAGCCACTTCGTGACTTCCAGGCCGGACACCTCGGGCAACTGGATGTCCATGAGGATCAGGTCGGGATGATGGGCGCGCGCCAGCTCGATCGCCTCGATGCCGTTGGCGGTCTTCAGGGTCGCGTAGCCGTTCGCCTCCAGGAGGTCGTTGAACAGCTTCATGTTCAGTTCGTTGTCCTCGACGATGAGCACCGTCTTCGACATGGTTCCTTGCCTCGGTCAGAGCCGATCATGATTAAGGACCCATCAGCCCCATTGCGTCGGTTTTAAGGGTTACATGTTGACGAAAGGCAAATTGCACCAAGCGGATGACCCTGCGGAAGGCATCGCTCTCGATGTTCTGCTGTGGATCCTTGGGGATGAAGACCGGCTTTTTCCTTTCCTCGCCGCCACCGGACTCGATCTGGAGGCGGTTCGGGCCGGCGCCAAGGACCCCGCGTTCCTCGCGGGCGTGCTCGATCATGTCGCGGGGAACGAGCCGGTGCTGCTCGCCTGCGCGCAGGCCCTGGAGATCAAGCCGGAGCGGATCGTCGCCGCGTGGCAGCGCCTGTCACCCCGGCCTGACGACGAGTGGGCGTGACGCCTACGGCGTGCAGCCCTTGCCCGCCTTCGGCGGCGTCGTGTCCAGATCGAGGGTGGTCATCGTGCCGGCCAGGACGAACTCGCCGTAATCGAGCTTGATCCGGCCGCTGACGCCGTTCTCGTAGAGGTCGAAGCTCAGGGTGTAGATCGGCGTGCGCTCGCCGGCGCCCTCGGTGTAGTAGGTGAGCTTCACCGGCCAGCGCTTCACCGAGGCGATGGGCCCCGTCTGAAGCGGCTTCTCCAGATCGGTGCCGGAGACCGCCTCGTGGCCGATCACCGCGAAGGTGTCGTAGACCTTCCGGCCGTCGTCCGAACCGTCGTAGACCTTGACCGAGAGCGTGGTCTGCCCGGCCCGGGCCATCTCCACGAGCTTGCGCATATGCGCGCTCGGGAACAGCACCGGCCCCGAGGCCGTGACGGGCTTCGGCTTGCCCTTCAGCTTCACCGTGAGCCCGCTGGCATCCTCGGTGGCCGTCCCGTCCACGGGGGCCGCGTTGTCGCCGTCGGACACGGTGGTCGTCTTGAAGCGAAATTCCCGCGCGTCGCCGCTCTCGAAGGTCGTGCTGCGCAGGTCCGAGACGCGGGTGCCGGTCTCGCCGGAGGTCAGCTCCGTGACCTGCCGCGTCTGCATCGTGTAGCCCCGGCAGGCATCCCCCCGGAAATCGAGGACGATGCGCCCGCGCGCCGCCTCGACGGCGCGGGTGCTCGTGCTGCCGCTGAGGGAGAGGTCGTAGACCGCCCGGTGGTTGGCCAGGACGACCGGGGCCTGCGCGGGCGCTGGCGCCTCGGTAGGCTCCGGCGTGGCGGGGGCGGCGAGCGCGGGGCTCGCGAGCACCAGCAGGCCTGCGAGGAGACGTCGGGGCAGAGCGGCCATCGGAATCCAGGGTTTCACGGCCGACGCGAGATAGACAGCCCTGGGGAGCAGGACAATCCCCGCCGCCCCACCATGACGGCGGGGCGGCGGGGGAAGGCTCACTCGGTGGGCGTCTCGTCGGAGGACGGGGCGCCGCCCTCACCCGCCTCGGCGGCGGCACTTTCGAAGCGCGGACGGCGGCGGCGGCGGGGCTTCGCCGCGGGCGCCTCGTCGGCGGCGGTGGCCTCGACGGCAGGCGGCGGCTCGGGCTCCGGCGCGGTGGTCGGGACGGCCGGAGAGGTCGAGGCGATCGGGCGGGCGGGCGCCATCAGGAAGGCCGGCAGGGCTGCGGCCTCCTCGGTGACGGCGGCCGGCTCCTCGCGACGGCGTTCACGGCGGGGCGCCGCCTCGGAACGCGGGAACTCGGCGCGCGGCGTCTCGGGGCGGAACTCGCGCCGCTGCTCCTGACGCTCGGGCCGGTCCTGACGCTCGGGCCGGTCCTGCCGCTCGGCGCGATCCTGACGCTCGGGACGATCCTGGCGCTCCTGCCGGAACTCCTGGCCCTCGCTGCGCTGGTAATCCTGGCGCGGACGGTCCTGCCGGTTGTTCTCCTGCTGACCGCGATACTCCTGACGGTCCTGGCGCTGATAGTCCTGCCGGTCCTGCCGGTTGTAATCCTGCCGGTTCCCGTCCTGTCGATTCTCTTGGCGCGGACGGTCCCGGTTGTAATCCTGGCGTCCATTGTCCTGGCGCGGCTGGCCGTCGAAGCGGCGCTGGTCGCGGTTCTGGAAACGGTCGCGGTTCTGGCGCCCGTTGTCCTGGTAATCCTGGCGGCCCTCGTAGGGCTGCGGCTGGTGGCCGGGGTCGCCGTACTCGTCCTGGCCGTAGCCCTGGCCGTTATAGGCCTGCCCGTTCGGCTGGCCGCCCTGGCCCTGGGCCTCCTCGTCGCCCTCGTCCAACTCCTCGTCGAAGGGACGGGCGGCATAGCCGCCGGCGACCGGGCGCGTCTGCTCCTGCGCACCGGAGATGATGCGGAAGTAATGCTCGCCGTGCTGGAAGTAGTTCTCGGCGGCGACAGGATCGCCGGCCGCCAGCGCGTCGCGGGCGAGCTGCGCGTACTTGTCGGCGATGTGCTGAGCGGTACCGCGGATCTTGACGTCGGGGCCGTTCGATTCGTACGAGCGCGTCAGCGGATTGGGACCC
This sequence comes from Methylobacterium litchii, assembly GCF_038442315.1. Lineage (NCBI taxonomy): Bacteria > Pseudomonadati > Pseudomonadota > Alphaproteobacteria > Hyphomicrobiales > Methylobacteriaceae > Methylobacterium > Methylobacterium litchii. The sequence goes on from NZ_JBBXMY010000003.1 coordinate 287,105, forward strand.
TTGGGGCGATTACGCCCGCGCATCCGTCGATTCTGGTTCGGTCTCATCGGTCTTCAGTGACCCTCAGTTCACGCCAGACAAGTCAAAGGGACGTTCGGGGTCGCGCACGGCTGCGGTGCGTCGTCCCGACCCGTACTGCCCAAAAGCAGCCGTGCAACACCTCGCACGAACCTCACCGTTCGCCTGAGCCACCGCTTGCGTCGCAGGCCGAAGCATCGGCGCGGACCACAAGGCGATTGTCAGATTCGAGCGGTACCGGACCGGCGCGCGAGCCTCGCGTACACCCTGTTCCGGATCTTGAGGGGGTCGGCGAACTACGTGGCGGCCGTGGTCTCCACCGACCCTATCGCGGCTCGTCTTAACGAAACGTTCGCGATCTTCAAGCGGAGTCTACCGTCTCATGCGCGCTGCAACAAGCTTTTTTCGGTTTGCGGCTCCTCGCGGGCGCTACGCAGGCTGCGGGCGACGGCTCGACTTGTATTCGAAGGCTCGATCTGGGCGCCCTCTCGGCCAAATTCAATGCACGAAGCTGAGAGCACGGTCGCGTCCGGCAAGATCCTGAAACAATCCCGTGACGCGAAGCCCGTTGGCCACGCCGATTGCTCGGACGGACTCGGCCTGATCGTATCCGATCTCGAGGATCGCGGGCGCGCCGGGCCCCAGTATCCCGCCCTGCCCGAGGGCGCCGAGGATCTGGCGGTAGGCGTCGAGACCGTCCGCCCCGCCGTCGAGGGCGGCGCGGGGGTCGTGCTCGGCCACCTCCCGGTCGAGCCCGTCGATGATGGCGGCGGCGATGTAGGGCGGGTTCGACACGACGAGGTCGAAGGGCCCCCGCAGGGCGGCGCACCAATCGCCCCGCACGAAACAGGCCCGCCCGCCGACGCCGTTCGCCCCGGCGTTGGCGTGGGCGGTGCGCAGGGCCGCCTCCGAGCGCTCGAGGCCGAAGCCAGTGGCGTTCGGCAACTCGCTGAGCAGCGCCACGAGGATGCAACCCGAGCCGGTGCCGAGATCGAGGATGCGAAGGGGCGCCCGCCGGTCGGGCAAGGCGGCGAGCGCCGTCTCCACGACGGTCTCGGTGTCCGGGCGCGGCACCAGGGTGTCCGGCCCGAGGGCGAAGGGCAGGCCCCAGAATTCCCAGGCGCCGAGGATGCGCGACACCGGCTCCCCGGCCACACGCCGCGCCAGGGCCTCCGACAGGCGGGGTGCCTCCCCGCCGATGGGGCGGTGGCCGTCGAGGGCGAGGTCGCGGGAGGACAGACCGAGCAGGCCGAGCACGAGGAAGCGCGCATCCCCCTCGGCGTGTTCGATGCCGGCGGCGGCGAGGACCGCGCCCGCCCGGCGGATCGCGTCGCGCAGGGACAGGGAGGCGTCGAGGCCGCCCTCCCCGCTCACGCCATCCCCTCGGCGGCGAGCAGTTCCGCCTGGTGCTCGGCGATGAGCGCGTCCACCACCTCGTCCAGGGCCGTGCCGGCCATCACCTCTTCGAGCTTGTAGAGGGTGAGGTTGATGCGGTGGTCCGTCACCCGCCCCTGCGGGAAATTGTAGGTGCGGATCCGCTCCGAGCGATCACCGGAGCCGACCTGCGCCTTGCGGTCGGCGGCGCGGGCGGAATCCTTGGCGGTGCGCTCGGCGTCGTAGAGCTTCGCGCGCAGGAGCGACATCGCCCGCGCCCGGTTCTTGTGCTGCGAGCGCTCCTCCTGGACGAAGACCACGATCCCCGTCGGCAGGTGGGTGATGCGGATCGCCGATTCCGTCTTGTTGACGTGCTGACCGCCCGCCCCCTGCGCCCGCATCGTGTCGATCTTCAGGTCGGCGTCGTTGACGACGATGTCGACATCCTCGGCCTCCGGCAGCACCGCGACGGTGGCGGCGGAGGTGTGGATGCGCCCTTGCGTCTCCGTGTCGGGCACGCGCTGCACCCGGTGGGCGCCGCTCTCGAACTTCATCCGGGCGAACACGCCCCGGCCCTTCACCTCGGCGATCACCTCGCGGTAGCCGCCGACCGTGCCCTCGCTCTCCGAGACCAACTCGACCCGCCAGCCCTTCGTCTCGGCGTACTTGGCGTACATGCGGAACAGGTCGCCCGCGAACAGGGCCGCCTCATCGCCGCCGGTCCCAGCACGGATTTCGAGGATGGCGCTCTTCTCGTCCGCCGCGTCCTTGGGGAGCAGCATCAGTTGCAGGGCGCGGTGGGCGGCCTCCAGAGCCTCCTCGGCCGGCGGTTTCTCCTCGGCGGCGAAGGCCCGCATCTCCGGGTCGGTGCCGGCCTCCTCGATCATCGCCTCGATGCCCTTCAGGTTATCGAGGGCGGAGCGGTACTCGCGGATCGCCGCGACCACGGGATCGAGGTCGGACAATTCGCGCGAGAGCTGCACGACCGTCTCGGCATCGCCCTCGCCGGAGGCGAGCTGCGCGGTGACGAGGTCGTGCCGGACAAGGATGGCGTCGAGGCGTTCGGGGGGAAAAGGTATCATCGCCCGGTTGTTCTGTAGGGACGTCGGTGTGTCGGCCCGGTTCCGCGAGGGGGTACAACCCCGGCGGAAGGTTTCGCAAGGTGCGGCGGGCGTCGCTAGATCGGGACGCCGTTGTCGCGGGCGTAGGCGGTGAGCAGCGGCCGCAGGGTCTGGCCGTCGTGCATCGTCGCCATCTCGGCCTCGATCAGCCGGGCGACCTCCCCCGCGTCGAGGCTGAGCACCATCGCCTTCAGGGGGCCGATGGCGGCGGGCGACATGGACAGGTTGCGGAAGCCGAGCCCGATCAGCGCCATCGCGTCGAGGGGGCGCCCGCCGATCTCGCCGCAGACCGTCACCGGGCAGCCGGCCGCGTTGGCCCGCTCGGCGATCAGGCGGAAGGCGCGCAGGGCCGCCACGGAGAGCGGATCGAACCGGTCGGCCACGCGCCGGTTCTCGCGGTCCACCGCGAACAGGAACTGCATCAGGTCGTTGGAGCCGACCGAGAGGAAATCCGCCTCGCGGGCGATCTCGTCGATCTGGAACAGGAGCGAGGGCACCTCGACCATCGCCCCGAGTTCGCAGGGCTGCGGCAGCCTGTAGCCGTGCCGGGCGAGATGGGCCTTCTCCCGGTCCACGATCTCCCGCGCCTGCACGAATTCGTGCACGGTCGCGACCATCGGGAACATGATCTTCAGGGGCCGCCCCTCGGCCGCTTTCAGGAGGGCGCGCAGCTGCATCCGCAGGAGCGCCGGCCGGTCGAGGCCGATGCGGATCGCCCGCCAGCCCAAAGCCGGGTTCTCCTCCTCCAGCTTGGCCATGTACGGCAGGATCTTGTCGCCGCCGATGTCGAGGGTGCGCACCGTCACCGGCCGCCCGCCCGAGGCCGCGAAGGCTTGGGAATAGAGCGCCTGCTGCTCCGCCGCCGAGGGCATCCGCTGGGCGACCATGAACTGCAACTCGGTGCGGAACAGGCCGACACCCTCCGCCCCGGTCTCGTCGAGATGGCTGAAGTCGATGAGCAGCCCGGCATTGAGGTTGAGGCCGACCTTCACCCCGTCGCGGGTGATGGCGGGGACGTCCCGCAGGGCACGGTACTGCTCCTGCCGCCGGGCGCGCAGGCGCACCATCTCGGCATAGGAGGATTCGATCTCCGGCCCCGGCCGGACATGGATCTCGCCCGCGACGCCATCCACGATGATCGCGTCGCCGGATTCGCAGAGCGCCGTGGCGTTCTCGACCTCGCCCACGGCGGGGATGCCGAGCGCCCGCGCCACGATGGCGACGTGGCTCGTCGGGCCGCCCTCCTCCAGCACGATGCCCCGGAGCGTCCCCGCATCGTAATCGAGCAGCGCCGCCGGCCCCATGGTGCGGGCGACGAGGATCGCGTTCTCCGGCAACGGCGCCGTCCCCGCCGCGCCGGGGCCAATCAGCGCCCGCAGGAGGCGGTTGGCGAGGTCGTCGAGGTCGTGCAGGCGCTCGCGCAGGTACGGGTCGGACTGGCGCAGCATCCGCGCCCGGTTGTCCGACTGCACCCGCTCCACGGCGGCTTCGGCGGTGAGGCCCGAGGCGACGGCCTCGCGCATCCGCCGCAGCCAGCCCTGATCGTGGGCGAACATCCGCACGGTTTCCAGAACCTCGCGGGATTCGGCGGTGCCGATCCGGTCGCCCCGCTCCACCAGGGCGTCGATGGCCGAGCGCACGCCCTCGATGGCCGCATCGAGACGGGCGACCTCGCGGTCGACGTTCTCGGCGATGAGGGTCTTCACCACGAGGCGCGGCTCGTGCAGCACCACGTGGCCGAGGCCGATTCCGTCCGAGAGGGCGACGCCCCGCGCCATGACCGGGCGGCGGTTGGCGGTGCTCGCCTGCGAGCCGAGCCCGTCGAGCTCGCCCGAGGCGATCATCTCGGAGAGCACCATCGCGGTGGTCTGAAGCGCCTCGATCTCCTCCTCGGAATAGACCCGGTAGGTCTTGTTCTGGACGGTCAACACGCCGAGCGTGTGGCCCGCGCGCAGGAGCGGCACGCCGAGGAAGGCGTGGTAGATCTCCTCCCCCGTCTCCGGCCGGTAGGAGAAGGCCGGGTGCTTCTGCGCGTCCGAGAGGGCGAGGGGTTCGGCGGTGGAGGCGATGAGGCCGACGAGGCCCTCGTCGGCGCGCAGCCGCGTGAGATGCACCGCCTCGCGGTTCAGGCCCTCGGTGGCGAAGAGTTCGAGGATGTTGTCGTCGCGCAGGACGTAGACCGAGCAGACCTCGGCCACCACGTTCGCGGCGATCAACACGACGATCCGGTCGAGACGCGCCTGCGGGCTCACCGGCTCCGCCATCGCTTCGCGGAGGCGGCGCAGCAGAAGGCGCGGGCCTCCGAGCGCAGCGGGCATCGTATCGTCGTTCCAGCGTCGGCGGGCGGCCGTGGCGTCGGCCCCCTGCAACCTTGGCGCCAATCGCCCCGGGACGGCAATCCGTCCCGGGGCGTTTAGTTCATCAAAGCACGGCTTATCAAAGGCCGGCGGCGCTTGAGCCGGCCTCCTCCGCGCCTCAGGCTTGGTCGAGCCCGTAGAGCGAGTGGAGCGTGCGCACCGCAAGCTCTGTGTAGGCGGCGTCGATCAGGACCGAGAACTTGATCTCGGAGGTGGTGATCGCGCGGATGTTGATGCCCTTCTCGGCCAGCGCCCGGAACGCCTTGGCGGCCACGCCCGCATGGCTGCGCATCCCGACGCCGATGGCCGAGACCTTCACCACGTCCGTGGCGCCCTCGATCTGCGCATAACCGATATGTTCGCGGGCCTGATCGAGGATGGCGCGGGCGCGCTCGTACTCGGCGGAGGGCACCGTGAAGGTCATGTCGGTGGTCGACTGGTCGCCCGAGACCGTTTGGATGATCATGTCGACGTTGATGTTGGCATCGGCCAGCGGCCCGAAGATCGCGGCGGCGACGCCGGGGCTGTCCTTGACGCGGCGCAGGGTGATCTGCGCCTCGTCCCGGGAAAACGCGATCCCGGTGATGATCTGCTGTTCCACGATGTCGTCCTCGTCGCAGATGAGGGTACCCGGGCGCGCGGCGTCCGGCGGGTCGAAGGAGGAACGGACGGTGGTCGGCACCCGGTGCACCATCGCGAGTTCGACGGAGCGCACCTGCAGCACCTTGGCGCCGAGCGAGGCCATCTCCAGCATTTCCTCGAAGGTCACGCGCTCCATGCGCTGAGCCTTCGGCACGACGCGGGGGTCGGTCGTGTAGACGCCGTCCACGTCGGTATAGATGTCGCAGCGCTCGGCGCCGATGGCCGCCGCGATCGCCACGGCCGAGGTGTCCGAGCCGCCGCGCCCGAGGGTCGTCACCCGGCCGCTCTCGGGGTGGATGCCCTGGAAGCCGGCGATCACCGCGACCTCGCCCCGCGCGAACCCGGCGTCGAGGTTGGCGGAGGGGATGTCGGCGATGCGCGCGGAGCCGTGCGCGTCCGAGGTGAGGACCGGGATCTGCCAGCCCTGCCAGGAACGGGCCGCGATGCCCTCCTTCCGCAGGGCGATGGCGAGGAGGCCGGCGGTCACGAGTTCGCCGGAGGCGACGACGGCGTCGTACTCGGCGGTGTCGTAGAGGGCGTTGGCGTCCTTCACCCAATCGACCAGCTCGTTGGTCTTGCCGGACATCGCCGAGACGATGACGGCGACCTCGTAGCCGGCCGCGACTTCGCGGGCGACGTGGCGCGCGACGTTGCGGATGCGCTCGACGTTGGCGACGGACGTACCGCCGAACTTCATTACCAGACGGGGCATTCTTCGAACGTTTCCAAGCCCGTGCAGCCGGAGCGGGCATCCCGCCGAAGACCGGCCAGGGCCCGCCCCCGGACGGGTTTCGCGGGTACTCGGGCCTGCCTGCACTGTCAATTGCCGGTCAAGCATGGCCCCCGCCCGCGAGGCCGCGCCGCAGGCCCGGCGTCTTGCGCTCGGGCGCGGGATGGGGTGGAGGTCGCGGAAGGGTCCTTGAGGTGAAGCGGCATGGTCTCGGCGGGTGAAGGCAAGGGCGGGTTCGTCGACCGGGAGGAGGTCGCGCGGTTCGACGCCATGGCCGCCACGTGGTGGGATGAGGCCGGGCCGATGCGGGTGCTCCACCGCTTCAATCCCGTGCGCGTCGGCTACATCCGCGACGCCCTGTGCCGCCATCACGGCCGCGACCCGGCGGTGCCCTTCGCCCTCGACGGCCTGACGATCTGCGATGTCGGCTGCGGCGGCGGCGTCCTGTCCGAGCCCTTGGCCCGCCTCGGCGCCACCGTGACGGGGCTCGACCCGGCCGAGCGCAACCTCGCCGTCGCCCGCGCCCATGCCGAGGCGGCGGGCGTGCCAGTGGATTACCGCGCGCGGACCATCGAGGAGATCGTCGCGGCCGGCGAGACGTTCGACGCCGTGCTCATCATGGAAGTGGTGGAGCACGTCTCCGACATGCCGGCCTTCGTGCGCAGCGCCTGCGCAGCGGTGAAGCCCGGCGGGCTGCTCTTCGCCGCCACCCTCAACCGCACGATGCGTTCCTTCGCGCTGGCCATCGTCGGGGCGGAATACGTCCTCGGCTGGCTGCCGAAGGGCACGCACAACTGGGAGAAGTTCGTGAAGCCGGACGAACTCGCGGCCGCGATCCGCTCTGGGGGGCTCGACGTCACCGACACGACCGGCGTCGTCTACAACCCGCTGACCGACGGCTGGCGCATGGGGCGCGACACGGCGGTGAACTACATGCTGAGCGCCGCCCGCCCCGCTTGAACCGTGGGACCCTTCCGCCGTTGACCGGCGTCAGAAGGAGTGCCCGATGCTTGAGAAGATGCCCCGCGTGCTGGGCGAGGCCCTGTCGGGCCTGAAGGCCGGTCTCGACGGAACCACCTACCTCTCCGAATTCCCCGGCGTGGCGGAGACGATCCGCGTCGGCAGCGAGGCCTTCGCCGACCGCGCCGCCCTGCCCCCGCGCTTCACCGCCGATGGCGAGGGCGTCTCGCCGCCCCTGTCGTGGGACGGCCTGCCCACGGGCGCCGTGTCCGTCGCGGTGATCGTGGAGGACGCCGGCAGCCCGACGCCGCGCCCCCTCGTCCACCTCCTCGCCTGGAACCTCGACCCCGCCGCGTCCCTCCCGGAGGGCGCCACCGGCCCGATATTCGGCAAGAACAGCTTCATGAATACCGGCTGGCTCCCGCCGGACCCGCCCACCGGCCACGGCGACCACGAATATCTGTTCCAGGTCTACGCGCTGTCGCAGCGCCTCGATCTGGAGGATGGCTCGGGCCGTGAGGCGCTGGTCGATGCGATGCGGGACAAGGTCCTCGCAAAGGGCGGCCTGATCGGCACCTACGCGCGGACCTGATTCTCAGCCGGCCGGGTCGATCCGGTAGTGGATCGGCTTGAAGCTGCCGTTGTTCGATTGCAGCGCCGAGCAGGCGGTGAGGCCGACGATGAGGTCGGCCTCCGCCACGAACACGATGTGGTCCCCCGCCTTGCTGAGGGGCGGCTCGACGGTCAGAGCGCCCGTCGTGCCATCCACAGGCACGTTCATGAAGCAGTTGAACGCCACCGGGATCCGATCCGGCGCGATACCGTACGGGTCGAGGGCCGCCGCGAGGTTGCCGAAGCATCCGCGATGCGGGTTCGTGTCGCCGTAGATGATGCGGAACGTGTCCGCCGAGCAGGGCGTGAGCAGGAAATCGTGCCGGCCCACCGTGTCCTCCACGATCCGCAGCAGCACGTTCGAGCGATTGGAGTAGAGCGGATCGCCGGTCGTGAGATAGATCTTGCTCGCGTAATCGAGGGTGCGGCCGTTCGAGATCACTTCATCGAGATCGTGCCGGTTGAAGGCCACGAGGTCGGCGACCTGCTCGCCGCGCGGGTCGATCACCGTCAGCCGGTCGCCCTTGTTCAGGGTGAAGGCCACGCCGGAGCGCGGTGAAATCTCTTGGTGCTCGCCGCTCACGCCCGTCCCTCCGGTCCCCGTGCCCGCCATCTGGGTCACGCGCCGCTCCCGATCAGGGGGAGATCGAACGGGTGGATCGATTCCCGCAGCTTGGCGATGTCCGCCGGGGCGCGCTCCGCGCGCGGGGTGAAGGGGCATTGCCATTCCGGGCCGACCTGCCGCCCGCTGTACTGGCGCGCCTCGGAGGTCTCGCCGTGGCGGGAGAGCATCGGGTTGATGCTGCCGGCCAGGGCCTCGTCGCGCTGCAGGATCGAGGCGCGTAGCTTCTCATAGCGGCCCTCGTTGCGAAGCCGCTCGAACTGCGCGTGCAGGTTGAACACCATGACCGGTGAGGGGAAGCGCCGGGCCGGGCGGCTCGCATTGGGATGCAGGCCGACGACGAAGAAGGCCTCACCGCCGAAGCTCAGGGAGAAATGCGGGTTGTCCGGATCGGTGGCGACGCGCCCGTCATGGGGCTGGCCGAGCCAGGAATCCTTGTCGGACAGCGATTGCGCCCGTTGCCACAGGCAGGTCTCGAACGCCTCCTCGGAAAGCCGCTCGGGCTCTTCGAACACCACGGCGAAGCTCTGGAACAGGTCCGGCGCCTCGCGGTAGCTGGCAATGAACGACAGAAGAGCGGGGTAAATCCGCATGTCGTCCCACCCCGATCGGATGTCGCGGGCGACGACGATCCTCAATTTTCCGCGAGACAGCGCCGATTTCGCGCCGACGCAGGGGAAAGGCGGATCTTGGATGAACGCTCGCAAAGCCTGGGCTTGCGGATGCTCACGGTCGTCGCGCGGAAATTCCATTGGTGGTCTGCTGCTCGATTACTCAGGAACGCTTACGCCTTGGGCGGTACCTGCCCGGCCCTTCGGCAACCTCACGCCCCGGGCAGCGTTCCGGGCTGCGACCAAAGGATCTGTGGGTAGCTTTTCGTGCCGGGATGACGGCGCGGCTTGACGGCGTGGCGCGGCCGATGCTCAGACCGCCGGAACGGACCAAGGGGTCGCCGCGGGCGGCCGAGACGAGTCCGGGAGGGCCGCCGTTTTGAAACGTTCCCGTCGCACCAAGATCGTCGCGACCCTCGGCCCCGCTTCCGACACGCCGGAGATGATCGAGCGGCTGTTCCGGGCCGGCGCCGACGTCTTCCGCCTCAACATGAGCCACCTCTCGCGGGAGAAGCTGCCCGAGAAGGTCGAGGTGATCCGGGCCATCGAGCGCGAGGCTAAGCGGCCGATCGGCATTCTGGTCGATCTTCAGGGGCCGAAGCTGCGGCTCGGCGTCTTCGCCGAGGGCGCGGCGATCCTGGAGAAGGGCGCGACCTTCATCCTCGACGGCGACACCACGCCGGGCGACATCGGTCGCTGCCACCTGCCCCACCCGGAGATCCTGCAGGCGCTGGAGCCGGGCCACGCGATCCTGCTCGATGACGGCAAGCTGCGCCTCACCGTGCTGGAGACCACGGGCGACCGCGCGGTGACGCGCGTCGAGGTCGGCGGGCGCATCTCGAACAAGAAGGGCGTGTCCCTGCCGCACACCGTCCTGCCGGTGCCGGCCATGACGGAGAAGGACCGCCTGGACCTCGAAGCCGGGCTCAATGCCGGGGCCGACTGGATCGCGGTGTCCTTCGTGCAGCGGCCGGAGGACGTGGCCGAGGTGAAGAAGGTCTGCGCCGGGCGTGCCCTGGTGATGGCCAAGATCGAGAAGCCGCAGGCCCTGGCGCGGCTCGACGAGATCATCGAGGTCTCGGACGGGCTGATGGTCGCCCGCGGCGATCTCGGCGTAGAGATGCCCCTCGAACAGGTGCCGGGGGTGCAGAAGCGTCTCACCCGGGGCGCCCGCCGCTCCGGCAAGCCGGTGGTCGTCGCGACGCAGATGCTCGAATCGATGATCACCGCGCCGGTCCCGACCCGCGCCGAGGTCTCGGACGTGGCCACCGCCGTCTACGAGGGGGCGGATGCGGTGATGCTGTCGGCCGAGAGCGCGGCCGGCGCCTTCCCCATCGAGGCGGTGACGACGATGAGCCGGATCGCCGAGCAGGTGGAGCGCGACGCGCTCTACTGGTCGATCATCCGCGCGCAGAAGGACACGCCCGACCACACCGCCGCGGACGCCATCGCGGCGGCCGCGCACCAGATGGTCGACGCCCTGGATCTGCGCTCGATCATGGCCTGGACGAATTCCGGCTCGACGGTGCTGCGCCTGACCCGCGAGCGCCCGAACGCCTCGGTGATCGCCCTGACGCCCCGCCGCGAGACGGCCCGGCGGCTGGCCATCGCCTGGGGCGTCCACCCCATCGTGACGAAGGATGCGAGCGACGTGGACGACATGTCGTTCCGCGCCGCCAAGTTCGCCGTTCGCGAAAAATTCGCAGCGGTGGGCGACCGGATCATCGTCGTCGCCGGCCTGCCCTTCGGCACGCCGGGCGCGACGAACCTCGTGCGCCTCACCTTCATCACGCGGGAGCACGCCGAGAAGGCGTGACCTCCCGCCCCTACGGCAACGCGGCGGGCACCGCGTCGCGCCGGATGGTCGCCTCGAGGTCGGACACCGCGCCGGCCAGGGCCTCCGGGGCGGTGTAGTGGATCATGTGCCCCTGCCCCGTGAGCAGGACGAGGCGGGCGCCGGGGATGGCGCGGGCCAGGGGCTGGGCCTGCAGGTCCGGCCGCACGATCGGGTCGGCCGCGCCGGAGACGACGGTGGTCGGCACGTGCAGGGTGCCGTAGCGCGGGCTCATGGCGGCGAGGCTCGGCGTCAGGCCCACGAGGTCCTGCACGTTGGCGAGCAGCGTGTGCGGGCGCAGGACGAGGGCAGCGCGGGAGGTCTCGATGTAGCCGGGCACCGGCTCCTCGGGTTTGAACACCCGGTTCCCGGCTTCGCGGAAATAGGCCAGGGCGATGGGCGGCCCCACCGTCCGGCTCAGCACCCAGAGGATCGGCGGCTTCAACGCGAGACGCCAGTACCACGGCAGGGTGATCGGCCCCGGCATCGGCATCCCGACCGGCGCCGCGAGGACCAGCCCCGCCACCCGCTCCGGGTGGTCGAGGGCCAGGGCCAGGGCCAGCGCCCCTGCCCAGGAATGGCCGAGGACGATGGCCGGGCCGACCCCCATCGCCGCGAGGGCGTCCGCGATCAGCGTCGCCTGGGCCTGCGGCGCGGCGTCGGCACCGCCCTGGGGGCGGTCGCTCCAGCCGAAGCCCGGCCGGTCGAAGGCGATGACGCGGAACCCCCGCGCGGCCAGCAGGTACCCGACGCCGCCCATCGGGTCGGCAGCATTGGCCGAGGCGCCATGCAGCAGCACGATCGGCTTGCCGTCGGCGGGTCCGGCCTGGATCGTCGCGAGCCGTCCGCCGGGCACATCCACGAACGGCCCGGCCGGCGGATAGAGGGAGCCGACCCGCAACGAGATGACGAGGCTCGCCACCGCCCCGAGGGCGAGGACGAGCCCCGCCACCGCGAAGGGCAGCGCGAGGAGAACGAGCAGGAGACCGGAGGCGCGCGCCATCACAGGCCCACCGGGGCGCCGGTGCTGGCGATCACAGGTCGCGGCCGTCCACGTCGGGGGCGAGGCGGTCCACCGCGTCCTGCACCTTGTCCATCTTCGGATACAGCGCCAGCGCCCGGCGGAAGGCGGCCAGCGCGCGGCCCTTGTCGTCCATCGATTCGTAGATCTTGCCCATGGCCGACCACGCCTCGAAATGGCGCGGCTCCAGCACCAGGGCCCGCTGCAGGTCCGCCAGGGCCTCGCTCTTGTCGGAGAGCAGCCAGAACACGGTCGCCCGGCGGTTCCAGCCCTCGGACCAGGTCGGGTCGAGGGCGGTGGCCCGGTCCATCAGCTCGGCGGCCAGCGCGAAATCGCGGCCGGTCATCGCCTGCCGTGCCCGGTCGGTGAGGAGATCGACGGTGGCGCTGCCGGAGCGGTCGAGGCGCTGCTCGATCAGACGGGCGACGCCCTTGGCCTCGGCCGGGTCGTCGCTGGCCTTCAACCGGGCGAACAGGTCGTCGAGGCTCGGCGGCTTCGGAACGGGCTTGGCCGCCGGTTTCTCGGGTGCTTGTCTCTCGGGCGTGGACCGGGGGCCAGCCCGTCCCATGCCGTCGGACGGGGCCGCGACGGCCGCACCAGCCAGGGGCAGGACGGCCAGAAGAAGCAGAAAGGGGTTCACGCGCGCCATGGTTGTAAGCTGCGGCGGACGGGCGCTCCCGTCAACGCGCCGTCGTGCCGCGCAGCCCGACGCGCGAAAGCCGCGCCCTCGCGGACGCGGCTTCGCAAACCATCGCAATCGCGCGTCCGACCGGAGCCGGGCGGCGGGCTTCAGCCCTGGCGGGCCTTAAAGCGCTTCTGCGTCTTGTTGATGATGTAGACGCGGCCCTTGCGGCGCACGAGCTGGTTGTCGCGGTGGCGGCCGAGCAGGGACTTGAGGGAGTTGCGGATCTTCATGGGTCTCTCGGCCCGCGAGGGGCCGTCCAGGAACGGGGTTCGTCGAAAACGTCCGGCCGGTCTCCGGTCGCGCAAGGCGCGCCCGGCGATGACGGCTCAGGCATCGCGGGATCGGCGTCGCCATATCAGGATTCGTCCCCCGGAGGCAACCCTCAAGGCTTGTCCATTGGCTTGGCCGTCGAGCGGTCCGGCTCGGTGAGCTGAATCGTCCAATTCTTCTGCTCGCCGGTATCGACCTCGAAGAAGCCATTCCGGTCGAAGCCACGGGCGAGGCAATCCTCGATCCCCCGGATCGTGAACTCCGCGTCGCGGGTGCACATCAGCGAGCGTCCGCCCCATTCGCCGCCGCGCGTGTAGTCCACGGCGAAGACGTAATAGAACCGGGCCGCCAGGGAGCCGGAGAGCAGCGTCTCGCAGCCCTTCGGCTTCAACTCCCACCAGCCCTCCGTCACCCAGCCCTGCGTGTCGCGGTAGCCCAGGGACACCCCGACCTTGCTCTCGGTCTGGTTGCAGAGACGGAGGTCGGCCCGCGCCGGCCCCGCGCCGAGGAGCGCGAGGCCGAGGGCGAGCACGAGGGGGCGCAGGCGGTCAGCCGACGAGGATGATGCGGCAGTCGTTGACATTCGTGCAGGTGGGGCCGGGATTCACCAGATCGCCGAGGGCGGCGAAGAACGCGGTGGAGTCGTTCTGGTCGAGCATCGCGGCCGGATCGAGGCCGGCGGCGCGGGCGCGTGCGAGGGTCGTCGGGTCCACGAGGCCGCCGGCCGGGTCGGTGGCGAGGCCACGCCCGCCATCGGTGCCGTCCGTGTCGGCGCTGATCCCGCTGATGCCGGGCGTGCCGTCCAGCGCGATGGCGAGGGCCAGGGCGTATTCCTGGTTCGGGCCGCCATGGCCCTCGCCCCGGATCGTCACCGTCAATTCGCCGCCGGAAATGAGCGCGACGCGCCGGCCCGCATCCTTATAGCGCTTGGCCTGCACCGCGTGCTCGGCGGCGACGGCGCGGGCCTCGCCTTCGAGGTCGGAGCCCAGCATCACCGGCTCGTAGCCGGCCTCCCGCGCCGCCGCCGCCGCCGCGTCGAGGGCGTCCTGCGGACGGGCGATGATCTTGTACGTGCTGTTGGCGAAGAGCGGGTCGCCGGGCTTCGGCGATTCGTTATTGGGATCGTTCAGCAGCCGCTTGGCCGCCTCGGGGAGCGGGATGTTCCGGCGCTCGCAGATTTCGCGGGCATCGGCCAGCGTCGAGGGGTCGGGCACGGTCGGGCCGGAGGCGATCACGGCGGGATCGTCGAAGGGCACGTCGGAGATGGCGAGCGTCAGCACCGAACGGGCGTTGCGCGCGGCGCGGGCGAGGCGGCCGCCCTTGATCCGCGAGATGTGCTTGCGCACCGTGTTGAACTCGCCGATCGGCGCGCCGGAGCGCAGGATCGCGCGGGTGATGCCCTGCTTCTCGGTGAGGGTGAGGTCGCCGGCCGGGGCGATCCAGTTGGCCGAGCCGCCGCCGGAGAGCAGCACCAGCACCTCGTCGTCCGGCCCGGCGGCTGCCGCAAGGCGCAGCACCTCCTCCGTGGCGTCGATGCCCGCCTGATCGGGGACCGGGTGGCCCGCCTCGACCATGCGGATGCCGGGCGCCTCCTGGCCGTAGCCGTGGCGCGCCACGGCGAGGCCGACGATGCGATCATCGCCCAGGCCGTGTTCCTGCCGGTAGAACCGGCTCGCCACGGCGCTCATGCTGCCGGCGGCCTTGCCGGCGGCGAGGATGATCAACCGGCCGGGGCTTGGCGGCGGCAGGTGGGCCGGCAGGCAGAGATCCGGATGGGCGGCGCGGATCGCGGCGGTGAGGAAGGCGTCCAGATGGGCGCGCTGGGTTTGGACGTCGGTGGCGGGGGTCTCGGACATGGCGTGCAACGGGCTCCCTCGGCGCCGTGGCCCGGGGCCGGCGCGCGTTTCTTGATTGCCGGGGGCCTCCCGTCGGCGGGAGCGCCCGACCAGGCCGTGCGATCCCCGCCCCTCCCGGGGCGGCGGGCCCGTTCCTTGCCGTGAGCGCACGATCCTTGATAGGTGCTGTGCCCGAGCCGTCGCGCGACGGCAAGCGTGCCGCCCGCGCTATCCGCCGCGCTCTTCGCCCTTCCCGTCCCGGCCAGCGAGTTTTGCGTGATCCGCCCGGAGCCTGACGCGCCCTCCCACCCTTGCGAGATCATCGAGGGCGACCCCGCCTGCGGGCTGGTCCTCGCCTGCGACCATGCCTCGAACTTCGTGCCGCCGGACATCCATCTCGGCGTCGCGCCGGAGGAGTTCAGCCGGCACATCGCCTACGACATCGGCGCCGCCGGCGTGACGCGGGCGCTCGCCCGGGCGCTGAACGCACCGGCCGTGCTCACGCACTTCTCGCGCCTGATCATCGATCCGAATCGCGGGCGGGCCGACCCGACCCTCGTCATGCGCCTCTCGGACGGCGCCGTGGTGCCGGGCAACGCCCGGATCGATGAGGCCGGCAAGGCGGCGCGCATCGCCCGCTTCTACGATCCGTTCGATGCCGGCATCGCCGGCGCGCTGGCAGCGGCCGAGGGCGCGGGGCGTGTGCCCTCGCTCGTGACGATCCACAGCTTCACGCCCTATTGGCGCGGCGTGCCCCGGCCCTGGCATGTCGGTATCCTCTACGACCGCGACGACCGCCTCGCCCGGCCGCTCATCGACGCCCTGAAGGCCGACCCGGCGGGTCTCATCGTGGGCGACAACGACCCCTATGGCGGCGGCCTGCCCGGCGACACGATCGACCGCCATGCCACATTGCGCGGCCTGCCCAACGCCCTGGTGGAGATCCGCCAGGACCTCATCGCGGGCGAGGACGGGCAGCGCGAATGGGCGGACAGGTTCGCCCGCGTCCTCGCGCCGCTCATCGCCGCCTGACCCCGTCACCGAAGGACCCATCCCATGGCCGAGATCGACCAAGCGACCCAGACCGAGCTGGAGGCGGCGGTGTTCCGGCGGCTCGTCTCGCACCTGCGCAACCGCACGGACGTGCAGAACATCGACCTGATGAACCTCGCCGGCTTCTGCCGGAACTGCCTGTCGAACTGGCTCAAGGACGCGGCCGACGAGAAGGGCATCGCCCTCACCAAGGACGAGAGCCGCGAGGCGGTTTACGGCATGCCCTACGAGACGTGGAAGGCGCAGCACCAGACGGAAGCCAGCCCGGCGCAGCAGGCGGCTTTCTCCACCCGCGAGGGCGGCCACTGAACGGGGACTCCCGCAATAAGAATCGGGTAAGCTTGACCGCTTAACCAGCGGGTCCGAGGCGCCCGATCTGGCGCAACAGCGGAGATCTCCATGAACGCGCATTCGATGCCCCGAGCGGGCACGCCGGCCTCCGGCGACGTCTCCTCCGCCGAGGGCGTGGCCGCCGACGAACTCAAGCAGTTCATCGAGCGGCTTGAGCGCCTGGAGGAGGAGAAGGCCGGCATCATGGGCGACATCAAGGAGGTGTTCGCCGAACTGAAGGGCCGTGGCTTCGACTCGAAGGCCGTCCGCACCATCCTGCGCATCCGCAAACAGGACCACAGCGAGCGCCAGGAGCAGGAAGCCATCCTGGAGCTGTACCTGCAGGCCCTGGGTATGGCGTAGCCAATATACCAGGAACCCCGGGAGACGTGACGTCTCCCGGGATCTTTCCTGTATCCATTACGCAGAAACCTCTTCCAGACCTTGACGTTACGGTGACGTTGCCTTCAAAGGTGCGTTACCGCACGAAAGTTGCCACGCTGAAGGGCATACCGCGCGGGCACCGAACCGCGACGACGTAGCCCTCGACGGCACACGGCGCGGCCGGTCGTACGACTCAAAGACCGTCAGAGCCGTAACGCCGTCCCGGCATGGGAGAGGAAACGATGATCGTGACCAAACGCGCCCTCGTGGGTGCGCTGCTTTGCGCGACCGCCCTCAGCGTCGCCCCCTTCCACGCCGCCTTCGCCGCCGACGCGATCAAGATCGGCCTGACCGGACCCTTTACCGGCGGCTCGTCCTCCATGGGCGTCTCGATGCGCGACGGCGCCAAGCTCGCCGCCGCCGAGATCAACAAGAACGGCGGCGTCCTGGGCAAGCAGATCCAGCTCGTCGAGCGTGATGACGAGGCCAAGAACGAGGTCGGCGCGCAGGTCGCGCAGGAGCTCATCAACAAGGAAAAGGTCGTCGCGACCGTCGGCTTCATCAACACCGGCGTGGCGCTGGCCGCCCAGCGCTTCTACCAGGAAGCCGAAATTCCGGTGTTCAACAACGTCGCCACCGGCACGGTCATCACCGAGCAGTTCAAGGCGCCGGATTACGACAACAACTACGTCTTCCGGAACTCCGCCTACGACGTGCTGCAGGCCGGCATGATGGTCGACGAGGCCCTGCGCCAGGGCTTCAAGAAGATCGCGGTGCTCGCGGATTCGACCAATTACGGCCAGCTCGGCCGCGAGGACATCGAGAAGCAGCTCGCCGCCAAGAAGATGAAGGCGGTCGCCGTCGAGAAGTTCAACATCAAGGACGTCGACATGACGGCCCAGCTCCTGAAGTCGAAGGAAGCCGGCGCCGAAGTGATCCTCGCCTACGGCATCGGCCCGGAACTGGCGCAGGTCACCAACGGCATGGCCAAGCTCGGCTGGAAGGTGCCGATGATCGCGTCGTGGCCGGCCTCGATGCAGAGCTTCATCGATATCGCCGGCACCAACGGCAACGGCGTGGTGATGCCGCAGACCTTCATCGAGGATAAGTCCGTGCCGAAGCGCGCCGCCTTCCTCGACGATTACTACAAGAGCTACGGCGTCTCGAAGATTCCGACCCCGGTCGCCGGCGCGCAGGGCTACGATTCGATCTACCTGATCGCCGCCGCGATCAAGCAGGCCGGCTCGACCGACGGGCCGAAGATCCGCGCAGCCCTCGAGAACCTGAACACCAAGGTCGAGGGCGTGGTGACGACCTACGATCACCCGTTCACCGACAAGGACCACAACGCGATCTCGCGGAACATGGTCGTGTTCGGCAAGGTGCAGGACGGCAAGATCGTCTACGCGAACCCGGACGACGCCAAGAACGCGAGCACCGTCCGCGTGAAGGAAAAGTCCTCGAACTGATCGTTCGAGGTTAAGCGCCCCGGGTGAGAGCCCGGGGCGCCGTTCGCGACTATTCCCGTTGCCCGTTCATCAAGACGGCCGTCCATGACCATCTTCCTGCAACTCGTGGCCTCGGGCGTCGCGGTCGGCATGATCTATGCCGCCATCGCCTTCGGCTATCAGCTCACCTTCGCCACGTCGAAGACCCTGAACTTCGGCCAGGGTGAGGCGCTGGCCGTCGGCGCCCTGTTCGGCCTCACGCTGGTGCCCTTCACCGGCTACTGGCTGATGATCCCGCTCGTCCTCGTCTTCGGCTTCGGCCTCGGCGCCGTGGTCGAGCGGCTGGGCGTGCGCCCCGCCATCGCGATCAAGTCCGAGTACGGGTGGATCATGGCCACCATCGCGCTCGGCATCATCTTCAAGAACGTCGCCGAGAACATCTGGGGCCGGGATGACCTTCCCTTCCCCTCCCCGCTCCCCGACGCGCCGATCGAGATCGGCGGCGTGCGCATCCTCCCCATGGAGATGCTGATCGTCGGCGGCGCGCTCTTGATGATGCTCGCGGTCGAAATCTTCAACCGCAAGTCGATCTGGGGCAAGGCGGTCGTCGCCACCTCGAACGACATCGACGCGGCCGGGCTGATGGGCATCAACACCAAGCGCGTCATCACCCTCTCCTACTCTATCAGCGCCATGACGGCCGCCTTCGCGGGCGTGCTGGTGGCCCCTGTCACCCTGACGGGCGCGACGATGGGCTCGGTGCTGGCGCTGAAGGCCTTCGCCGTGGCGATCATCGGCGGCCTCGAATCCGGCCTCGGCGTCATCGTCGGCGGCCTGATCCTCGGCGTCGCGGAGACGCTGACCGGCTTCTACATCTCGACCGGCTACAAGGACGTGCCGGGCCTGATCCTCCTCCTCGTCGTGCTCTCGATTCGCCCGGTCGGCCTGTTCGGCAAGGCCGTGATCAAGAAGGTCTGACCGCCATGGCGAACACCGCCCTCGCGCCGGCGGCCGAGCCCGCCGCCACCCCATCGCTCAGCCGTGGCATCGGCTGGGTCGGGGGATTGCTGCTCGTCGCCTTCCTCGCCGGCTTCCCGCACGTCGTCACGAGCACCTATTACGTGCATCTGATGATCGTGATCGCGATCTACGCCATACTGATCCTCGGCCTCGACATCGTCGTCGGCTACACGGGGCAGGTCTCGCTGGGTCATGCCGGCCTATTCGGTATCGGCGCCTATGCCGCCGCCGCCTTGTTCTTCCACTTCAAGATCGGCATCTGGCTCGGCCTCGTGGCCGGGATCGGGCTCACCGCCGCCTTCGGCGCCATCCTCGCGGTGCCGGCACTCCGGGTGAGCGGCCCCTACCTCGCCATGGTGACGCTGGCCTTCGGCACGATCATCCAGATCTTCATCAACGAGCTGACGCCGATCACCAACGGTCCGCTGGGCATCACCCTGCCCCCGGTGCGCGTCCTCGACTTCTCGTTGATCGGCATGCAGGCCCCCTGGGGCTCCGCCGGCCGTAAGCTCGAATTCTATTACCTCGTCTGCGCCTGCCTGCTCGCCACCATCGTGCTGGTGAATCGGGTGGTGCGCTCGCCCTTCGGCCGCGCCTTCGAGGCCCTGCGCGATTCCCCCATCGCCTGCGATTGCATGGGCGTCTCGGTCTACCGCTACAAGGTCTATGCCTTCGTGGTCTCGGCGGGCCTCGCCGGCCTCGCGGGGGCGCTGTTCGCGTGGTCGGAGCGCTACGTCTCGCCCAACACCTACAGCTTCGAACTGACGGTGCTGTTCCTGCTCGCCGTCACCATGGGTGGGCGCAAGTCGCGCTCCGGGCCGCTGATCGGTTCGGTGATCATCGTGATGATGCCGAACATCCTGGCGGATATCGGCCTCGTGCGGATCATGGCCGGCATCATCGCGGCCGCCGCCGTGGTCGTGGGGGCGCAGGCTTTCCTGCGCAAGCGTGAGAACCGCTACGCGATCCTCATCCCCGTCGCCCTCTGCATCCTGTTCTTCCCGGCCACGATGGCGATGGAATCCGTGACCGACTACCGCCTGACGGTGTTCGGCCTGCTGATCCTGTTCGTCGTTTATTACCTGCCGGACGGCATCGTGGGCTTCCTGCGCCAGATGATCCCGGCGCTGCGCCCAGCCCACACCGCCGAGGGCCGCAGCGTGGCGGCCGAGGGCTCGGCGCTCATCGCCCAGCGCGGCGATGCGGGGGCCGAGGCGCTTCTCAAGGTCGATCAGGCGCTGATGCAGTTCGGCGGCTTGAAGGCCTTGGCTGGCGTCGACCTGACGGTAAAGCCCGGCACGATCCACGGGCTCATCGGCCCGAACGGTTCGGGCAAGAGCACGATGATGAACGTGCTCACCGGCATCTACAAACCCACCGCCGGCACGGTGACGCTCGCCGTGGCGGGCGGCCAGCGCCTCGACGGACGCACGCCGTCCGAGATCGCCCTCGCGGGCGTGGCGCGGACCTTCCAGAACGTGCAGCTCTTCCGGGAGATGACCGCCCTGGAGAACGTGCTGGTCGGCCTCCACCACACCTTCAAGGGCACGCTGTTCGACGCGATCCTCGGCACGCCCCGGCGGCGCCGGGAGGAGCGCGAGGCCCGCGCCCGCGCCATGGCGATCCTCGACTTCATGGGGCTGCATGCCCTGGCGCAGACGGAAGCGCGCAACCTCCCCTACGGCAAGCAGCGCCTCTTGGAGATCGGCCGCGCGCTGGCGCTCGATCCGGTGCTGCTGCTCCTCGACGAGCCGGCGGCGGGCCTGACGGCGCCGGACATCGCCGACCTCGTGGCGATCATCCGCAAGATCCGGGACGCGGGCATCACCGTCATCCTGATCGAGCACCACATGGACGTGGTCATGGGTCTCTGCGACCGGGTGAGCGTCCTCGATTTCGGCCACAAGATCGCCGAGGGCGGCGCCCGCGAGGTGCAGGCCGACCCGAAGGTGATCGAAGCCTATCTCGGTGCACCCGGCGAAATGGGCGGCACCACCACGGAGGCCGCCCATGCTTGAGGTCCAGGGTCTCCACGCCGGCTACGGCCTGGTCGAGGTGCTGCACGGCCTGACCTTCCAAGTGCCGAAGGGTCAGGTGGTCACGCTGATCGGCTCCAACGGCGCCGGCAAGACGACGACCATGCGGGCGCTCTCGGGCATGATCCGTCCGCGTTCGGGCACGATCCGCCTGAACGGCAAGGACATCGCCGGGCTGGAGAGCCACGATGTCGCCCGTGAGGGGCTGGCCCATTCGCCGGAGGGGCGCCGGGTGTTCCCGACGCTGTCGGTGGAGGATAACCTGACGCTCGGCGCGTTCCCGCGCCTGACGGGCTCCCGGCCGAAAGGCGACATCGCCGCCGACCGGGACCGGTCCTTCGCCCTGTTTCCGCGCCTGAAGGAGCGCCGCAACCAGTTGGCCGGCACCCTCTCGGGCGGCGAGCAGCAGATGCTGGCCATGGGCCGGGCGCTGATGCTGAAGCCGGAGATCCTTCTCCTCGACGAGCCCTCGATGGGCCTCGCGCCGAAGCTGGTGGAGGAGGTTTTCCGTATTATTCGGCAGCTAAAGGAAGAGAAGGTGACGATGCTCCTCGTGGAGCAATTCGCCATGGCGGCGCTGGGTGTGGCGGATCACGCCTACGTGCTGGAGAACGGCCGCATCCGCTTCCAGGGCCCGGCGGCGCAGCTGAAGAACGATCCGGCGGTGCGCGCCGCCTATCTCGGCGGGCATTGAGCCAAGCCTCGCCGTCATTGCTTCGCGGCGCGCGCAATGACGGAAAGGCTGACGACGCTCAGGTGAAGGTGCCCCCGTTCACAAGCGCGGTGAGATCGCGGGCACCGTGCAGCACACGTACAACCGTGAGCGCGACCTCGTCATGGGTGTAGTAGATCGCGTACCGACCCTCGAACGTCACGCGGAGCCCCATGGCCAGGGCCGCGCGAGCCGGTCCCGAATCCGGAAATTGGCAGGCCGACCGACAGGCGCCTTCGATCCGGGCGATCAGCCGGTTGGCCACGTCCTCCGACGCTTCGGATGCGAGGTAGCTCCAGATCGAGGCGAGATCGTCCTCCGCCGCCTCGGTCAGACGGAGGACGAGCGGTCGGCTAATAGCTTTTTCCCCCGGGCAACGATGCGATCGGAATCGAAGTCCCTGACACGCCCTGCGGCCACATCGGCGAGGCCCTGGTCGATATCGGCCTTGAGCGCCGCCAACTCGTCCAATTGAAGGGCGCGCTTGGTCTTCCAATCCCGCAGGGCGGCCCGCATGACTTCGCTCGTCGAGGCGTAATCGCCGGCCTCGACCGCATTCCTGATGCTGACTGCCATCTCGGCCGGCACGGTGACCGTCAGACGCTCGAGGTCAGGCATTCACCGCCTCCCAAGGGAAGTCATACGCTATCATACTTCGTATGACGCGGCCATGCGGGACACCGGCAGAGCGATCTCCCTTCCCCCGCCAGGGAGAAGGGAGAGTTTGGCGCCTACGCCGCCGACTTCGGCTTGATGAGCTTGCGGTTCACGAGCACCTCGGCGATCTGTACCGCGTTCAGGGCGGCGCCCTTGCGCAGGTTGTCCGAGACGCACCAGAAGTTCAGGCCGTTCTCGATCGTCGCGTCCTCGCGGATGCGGGAGATGTAGGTGGCATCCTCGCCCGCCGCCTCGTGCGGGGTGATGTAGCCGCCGTTCTCGCGCTTATCGATCACCAGGATGCCCGGCGCCGCGCGCAGGATCTCGGTCGCCCGCTCGGCCGACAGAGGCTGCTCGAACTCGACGTTCACCGACTCGGCGTGGCCGATGAAGACCGGCACGCGCACGGCGGTGGCCGTGAGCTTGATCTTCGGGTCGAGCATCTTCTTGGTCTCGGCGACCATCTTCCACTCTTCCTTCGTGTACCCGTCCTCCATGAAGACATCGATGTGCGGGATCACGTTGAAGGCGATGCGCTTGGTGAACTTGCCACCCTGCTTGATCTCGCCGGCGGTGAAGACGGCGCGGGTCTGCTGGAACAACTCGTCCATCGCCTCCTTGCCGGCGCCGGAGACCGACTGGTAGGTCGAGACCACGACGCGCTTGATCGTCGCCGCGTCGTGCAGCGGCTTGAGGGCGACGACGAGCTGGGCCGTCGAGCAGTTCGGGTTGGCGATGATGTGGCGCTTGGTGAAGCCGGCGACGGCGTCGGCATTCACCTCGGGCACGATCAGCGGCACGTCGGCGTCGTAGCGGAAGGCCGACGAGTTATCGATCACGACGCAGCCCTGCTGGCCGATGCGGGGCGACCACTCCTTGGAGGCCTCGCCGCCGGCCGACATCAGGCAGATGTCCGTGTCGGAGAAATCGTAGGTGTCGAGGGTTTTGACCTTCAGGGTCTTGTCGCCGAAGGAGACCTCCTGACCCTGGCTGCGGCGCGAAGCCAGCGCCACGACCTCGTCGGCGGGGAAAGCCCGCTCGGCCAGGATATCGAGCATCTCGCGGCCCACGTTGCCCGTGGCGCCGACGATGGCGACCTTGTAACCCATCTCTCGTCTCCGCGCGTCCTGAACCCCGAACGATCCGGGGGTTGCGCCTCTCCTCGGGGTTGTGCCGGCGGCGGGATCGTTCGCACCGGTCCGTCTCGCCCGCAAACGGGCGCGGCCGCAGACCCGGTCCCCAGTGGGGCCGGCATCGACGGCCAGGGCGTCAGCAAGGCACAGGAAGGCGGGAGCCTGTCAAGGCCGCATGGCGGCGCCACCGCGACGGCAAGCAACGATTCACCCTGTCCCGCGAAAGCCCCGCCCCGGAAACCCTTCGGTCGTTGCGCCCCGTGCAGGGTGGCGCCGGCCAGGGCGCCGAGGGACACGGGACACACATGCGGATCGGAGCCATCGACGACGCGGACGAGGGGCCCTCCGGGCGCGGATTCTCCGCGATCGGCCTGCCCGTCCGCATCGCGGTGGGGTCCCTGATCGTCGCCCTCATCGCCATCGCGGCACGGATGCCCTCCGCCCCCGCGCCGGTCCCGATGCTCAACCGGACCGGCGAGGTGCCGGCCATCGTCGGCACGGCGCCCTTGCGGCTCACCGAGCCCGGCATCGACCCCGTCCGCGTCGAGCCCGGCCGCATCGACCCGAAGACCGGCCTGCGCGAGGACGTGCTCGGGCGCGGCAGCTTCTCCGCCCTCGAGGCGCCCGTGCTGCGGCTCGCCGTGACGCGGGGTATTGGGGCCGAACGGGCGCCGGGCCTCTTCGTCCTCGTCGCCCGCCGGGCGGCGATGGCCGCGCGGGGCGAGCTGCCCCTCTCCCTGTCGCGGATGGTCCCGCGCGGCGTCGTCGCGACCCGCTTCGGGCCCGCGGAGATTGCGGAGGCGACCCTCTCCGGCCCCCTCACCCGCACCTGCACCGGCTTCGTGCTCGCCCAGGCGGGCCTGCGGATCGACGGGTTCCTCTGCGCGCCGCTCGGGGGCGCGGCCGAGCCGAAGGCGCTCGCCTGCACCCTCGACGCCCTCGACTTCGACGATCAGTCGGACCCCACCGCCAGCGCCCTGTTCCGGCAGGCCAAGGGCCGCAGCGCATGCGAGCCCGCCGGCACGGCCACCGCGGACCCGACCGGGCGAACCGGTTCCATCGAGCGGCGCCGGCCATCCACGAAAAATTGAGGCACCAATGTGGCAAAGCGCACAAGCGCAGCCATTCAAGCGGAACTATGACCGGTCTCGAACGTCTTCTCCACAACGGCGGCGAACTGTTAAGCTTCGGCCGCCACAATGATGGCACTCTCATCCGAAGGACGGCCATGCGCTCCCTTAAGATCGCCCTCCTGGGCGCCCTCACCGCTGCCGGCCTCTCCGCCGTGACCGCTGCGCCGGCCCAGGCGCAGGACGGCGTCGCTCCCGGCCCGTTCTACCGCGTCAGCCGCCCGCTCCCGATCCGCGTCCGTCCGCGCTCGTGGCTCGATGCCGGCAACGTCCCGCTGTCGTCCGGTGTTCCCGGCGCCGGCGGCTCGCGGAACCCGGCCACGAACCCCTACCTGATCGCGGCCTCGAACGCCCTGACCCCGCCCTACGGCCCGAGCGACCGTTACGGCGCCGGCATCCTGCCCGATCCGATCACCAACGGCCCGTTCATCGGCGCCCGGTCGAGCGCGGTGCGCAACGTCGACCTGTCCTTCGTGGACCGGCTCGACCCGACCTCGCCGCTCTACGGCCGCCCGTACTAAGGTTCGGCGGTTTCTCAACACAGGGCGCGGATCCGAGAGGGTCCGCGCCCTTTTTCGTGGGCTCAGGCGACCTTCGCGACGCCGTCCCGCCCATCGGTGACGCCGCCGACGAGGTTCAGCCCGAGCAGGAATTCCGCCGGGAAGTCGGTGCGCAGCAACGGCTCGCGCGGGATTTCGTGGCGCAGGGCCTCTGCCTCGGCGCGGCGGGCGGCGACGGCCTCCGGGACGGAGACAGCAGCGAACGCGATGCGGGTGCCGCCCTGGGCCTGCGCCAGCGGCCCGAGATCCGGCCCGATCACCGTGGCGATCTTCGGATAGCCGCCGGTCGATTGCCGGTCGGCCATGAGAATGATCGGCAGGCCGTTGCCCGGCACCTGGATCGCCCCCATCGCCACCCCGTCTGAGACGATGTCGTGGCCCTTCGCATGGGTGAGCGGCGTGCCGTCGACGAAGCAGGCCATCCGGTCGCCGCGCGGCGAGACCGTCCACGGCCCGGCGAGGAAGGCGGCGATCTGATCGTCCGAGAAGTAATCGTCCTGCGGCCCAAGCACGACGCGGATCCGCGACGGGTCGCGGTCGAGCCAGGGGGCGAGCAGACGCTGCGGCGCCCCGTCACCCGCGCGGGCCTCCGACACGCCGAGGCGATCCCCCGCCCGCAGCCCGCGCCCGTCCAGGCCGCCGAGGCCGGAGCGGGTGTGGGTGGCGGTCGCGCCGAGGACCGGCGCCACGTCGAGCCGGCCCGCCACGGCGAGGTAGCCCCAGGCTCCGGTGCTTCCCGCCCGCACGGTGAGGGTCTGGCCGGGTTCGAGGGTGAGCGCGAAGGCCGGCGGCAGTGCTGCGCCGTCGAGGGTGGCTCGGAAGCCGCCCGAGACCAGGGCGAGGCCGAGCGGCCCCTCCCGCGCGGTGATGGTGAGGCCGCCTGTCGAGACCTCGATCGCCGTGGCATCGAGGGGGTTGCCCACCGCCCGGTTGGCGGTGGCGAACATCAGCGGGTCCATCGGCCCGGCGGCGGTGATGCCGAAGCGGAGGTAGCCCTTCCGGCCGCCGTCCTGAAGGGTCACGCCGGGCCCGGCGGCCTCGATCGCCAGCACGCTCACGAGACCCCCTCCTCCCGCTGGGCGACCCGCTCGCCCGCCGCCTCGCGCGCCGCGAGCCGGGCGAAGGTCGCCGCGTCGATGGGCTCGAACCGGATCGTGTCGCCGGGGCGCACGAAGAAGCTCTCCTCCCGCTCCGGCGCGTAGAGGCGCGAGGGCGTCGCGCCGAGGACGTACCAGCCGGTCGGCATCGGCACGGTGGCGACCGCCGCGAGGCCGCCGCCGATCATCACCGCGTTCATCGGATGCGGCGGGCGCGGGCTCGGCCGGCGCGGCACCGCCAGAGCCTCGGGCAGGCCGCCGCAATAGGCGAAGCCCGGTGCGAAGCCGTACATGTAGACGCGGAACGTCGCCCCCGCATGGAGCGCGGCGACCTGCTCCGGCGACTGGCCGATCTGCTCCGCCACCGCCGCGAGGTCTTCCCCGTGGGGCGCCTCGTAGCAGCAGGGCAGGATCCACCGGGTCGGGGCCGTGGCCCGCTGGGATGCGCCGCCTGCCAGCGCCAGGACGTGGCCCGTCAGGGTGTCCCGGTCGAGGATGAGCGGGTCATAATGGATCATCAGTGAGCGGTAGGTCGGCACGGTCTCGGCGATGCCCTCCGGCCGGTCGGCCAGGAGCGCGTCGTCGAGGGCGAGCACGCGGTCGCTGATCGCGGGATCGACGCGCGTGCCGAACTCGACCACCAGGGCCGCCTCGCCCGCGTCGAGGATGCGGGGCGCGGCGCTCACGGCTTGAACGGAGCGAGGGTGACGCCCGCGCCTTCCAGTGTCGCCCGCACCGCGCGGGCGGTGCCGACCGCGTGGGCCGAATCGCCGTGGACGCAGATCGAGCGGATCGGCGTCGGCAGGTGCTTCCCCGAAGCGGTGAGGATCGCGCCCTCTTGCACCATGGTGAGCACGCGGCTGGCCGCCTCGTCCTGGTCGGTGATGAGGGCGCCGGGCTGGCTGCGGGCGATGAGCTGCCCGTCCTCGGTGTAGCCGCGATCCGCGAAGATCTCCTGATGCACGTCGAGCCCCGCCGCCTCGCCGGCCGGGACCTGCGCGGTCAGCGCGATGGCGAGCAGCGCGAGGTCGCGGTCCACCGCCCGCACCGCCCCCGCGATGGCATCGGCCACGGCGCGGTCCTCGGCGGCGAGGTTGGCCAGCGCCCCGTGCGCCTTCACGTAGGTGATGCGGTGGCCGGCATAGGCGGCGAGCGCGGCGGCGGCGCCGACCTGATACGCGACCAGCCGCTCGATCTCGGCCGGGGTGAAGGGCATCCGCCGCCGTCCGAAGCCCCACAGGTCGGGGAAGCCCGGATGGGCGCCCACCGCCACGCCCTTCTCCTTCGCGAGGCGGAAGGTACTCGCCATGATCTCGGGGTCGCCAGCATGGAGGCCGCAGGCGACGTTGGCCGAGGTGACGACGGCGAGCATCGCCGCGTCGTCGCCGCAGGCATAGGCCCCGTAGCCCTCGCCGAGGTCCGCGTTGAGATCGACGTTTCCCATCGTCGTCACTCCACTCAGGCTATCGCCGCCGGGACGGGTTCAGTCGGCGACTCGACCTGTGTGTCGAGTTCGCGCCCGGCCGTCTCAGGCAAGAGAAGCGCCGCCACGATCACGAGGCAATAGGCGCAGGCCGCCACGACGCCGATGGCGACGCCCAGCGTCAGCGATGCGCTGAGAGAGCCGACGAGGGCGGGGCAGACGGCGCCGGTCGCCCGGCCGAAATTGTAGCAGAACCCCTGCGCCGAGCCGCGCACCCGGCTCGGGAACAGCTCGCTGAGGAAGGCGCCCATGCCGGAGAACACGCCGGAGAGGAAGAAGCCGAGCGGAAAGCCTAGGAACAGCATCGCCGTATCGGTGATCGGGATCAGCGTGTAGGCGAGCACGAGGACGCCGGCGCAGAAACCGAACAGGATGAAGCCCCTGCGGCGGCCGATCCGGTCGGAGAGGTAGGCGCTCGTCAGGTAGCCGAGGAACGAGCCGAAGATCAGCATCAGCAGGTAGCCGCTGGTGTTGAGCACCGAGAGGTTGCGTTCGGTCTTCAGGTAGGTCGGCAGCCACGTCGTCACGGCGTAGTAGCCGCCCTGCATCCCCGTCGCGAGGAGGCTCGCCAGGGCCGTGCGGCCGATGAGGTCACGGGAGAATATGTCGAGGAAGTTGCCGCCGTCGCCGACGATGCGCATCTCCGCGCGGGTCTGCCGGTAGACCTCCGGGTCCTCGATGTTGCGGCGGATCCAGAAGATCAGGATCGAGGGCGCGGCCCCGAGCCAGAACAGGATGCGCCACGCCTGGGCCGGCTCGGCCAGGGCGAAGACCGCCCAGAAGGCGATGGCCGCGCAGGCCCAGCCGACCGCCCAGCTCGATTGCACGAGCCCGACCGCCTTGCCCCGGTAGCGGGCCTGGATCGTCTCGGCGATCAGCACCGAGCCGACCGACCATTCCCCGCCGAAGCCGAAGCCCTGCAGGGCGCGGGTGACAAGCAACTGCTCGTAGGAGTGGGTGAAACCAGAGAGCACGGTGAAGACGGTGAACCACGCCACGGTGGCCTGCAGGATCACCACCCGGCCGTAGCGATCCGCGAGGATGCCGGCGGCCCATCCGCCGATGGCCGAGGTGACGAGGGCGGCGGTGGCGATGTTGCCCGCCTCGACCTTCGTGAGCCCCCACACCACGACGAGCGTTGGGATGAGGAAGGTATAGATCATGTAATCGAAGGCATCGACGCCGTATCCGGCGAATGCCGCACCCAACACCCGGCGTTCAGGCGGGCTCGTGTCTTTCAACCACATGGTTTGGCTCCCTCAGGATGGATCGGTGGTCAGGTCATTCTTCAGATGGGACATTTGTCTCCGCCGTCATTGCGAGCGAAGCGAAGCAATCCAGGGCAGCGGGACGCTTCAGGACGTGGCGGATCCCTGGATTGCTTCGCTCCGCTCGCAATGACGGGGTGGGGGCAGCGATGGCGCCCTAGCGGTACGGCAGGTCCCGGTTGAGCACGTCGGTGATCAGCATGAAGCCGGGGGAATGGGTGATGCAGAGGGGCAGGCGCGCGGCCATCGCCACCGCCTGGGGCGTCACCCCGCAGGCCCAGAAGACCGGGATCTCGTCGGGCGCGATGGCGACCGGGTCGCCGAAATCGGGCTTGCCGATGTCGCGGATGCCGATCAGGCTCGGATCGCCGAGATGGACCGGGGCGCCGTGAACGGCGGGCACGCGGGCCGTCACCTGCACCGCCTCGATCGCGTCGGCGGCCTTCATCGGCCGCATCGAGACCACCAGGGGGCCGTGGAACGGCCCGGCCGGCACTGTCGGAATCGCTGTCCGGTACATGGCGACGTTGCGCCCTTCCGCGACGTGGCGGAGGGGGATGCCCGCCTCGATCAGCGCCGCCTCGAAGGAGAAGGAGCAGCCGAGCACGAAGGTCACAAGGTCGTCGCGCCAGTGCCGCGTCAGGTCCGGCACCTCCGCGACCATCTCGCCGTGCTCGTAGACCCGGTAGCCCGGCACGTCGGTGGCGATGTCGAGGTCGGCGCCGAGGGCGGGCAGGTCGCGGGCGCCGGGCTGCGACACGCCGATCACCGGGCAGGGCTTCGGGTTCTGCTGGCAGAAGCGCTGAAAGTCCGGGGCGAGCGCCGCCGGCAGGATCATGAGGTTGCCCTGGACGTGGGCCGGGGCGAGGCCGGAGGTGTGGCCGCGCCATTCACCGTGGCGGATCGCCCGGCGGGCGGCGCGGGCATCGTCGAAGGCCATGGCCGCTCGGGGGGCGTCGGGTTGCGCGAGCACCGGCATGTCTCCCTGTCGGGCGGTCGATTTGCCGCCTTATGAGACACGATCCCACCCTGCCGCTTTGCGCGCCAATCGTCATTGCGAATGGCGGGCGATAACCCGGCCTTATCGGGCGGCGGCCCAATCCCGCGCGACCTCCTCCGCGATGCGGGCGGCATCGGCCACGAAATGCCCCTCGGGGCGCTTGGCGTGGGTGGCGGTGAAGGTGAGGTCCGAGAGGGCCTGCTCGGTCGGCAGGATGCGCAGGGCGCCGGAGGCCAACTCGTTCCGGACGATGGCCGGCGGGATCACGCAGATACCGAGCCGCTCCACGCCCATCTTCACGATGGTGGCCAGCGACGCGCTGGTGTGGATCTGGCTCGGCAGGAGGTTCGCCTTCAGCACGAGGTCGCGCAATTCCACGTAGGGGCTGGTGTTGCGGGGATAGGTGACGAGGGGGTGGCGCATCAGCGCCCCAAGGCTCAGGGGCTCCGCGTCCGGCACGAGGCCGGGGGCCGCGATCCAGGCGACCGGCACCGCGAAGAGCGTGCGGTTCACGAGGCTCGGCACGGTGATGGGGCCGACGAGGAAGGCGAGGTCGAGTTCGTTGGCGACCAGGGCCGCCTGCATGTTCGGTGAGATGTCGACGGTGATGTCGACGCTGATCCCCGGATGCACCGCCCTCATCCGCTCGATGAAACGCGACAGCCAGAGATGGACGATGGTTTCAGAGACGCCGAGGCGGAGCGTGCCCGTGGTCCGCCCGGTCTCGTCGAGGGCCGAGGCCATCTCCGCTTGCAGGGCGAGGAAGCGTTCCGCGAAGCCCAGCAGCACGCGGCCCCGCTCGGTGAGGGCCACATCGCGGCTGCGGCGCTCGAACAGGGTGCCGAACTCGTGCTCCAGGGCGGCGATGCGCTGCGAGACGGCCGGCTGGGTCGTGTTCACCTGTTCGCTCGCCCGGCGGAAGCTGGAGAGCGTGGCGACCCAGTAAAACACTTCCAAGCTGCGGAAATCCGCCATCGCGCGACCGTCCGGACCCGTCACCGGGGCCTATGCAGGTCTCAGGCCCCGGCGCCGCATGGGTCTCACTTGATCTGGATGCTGTCCACCACCTGCCGGAAGGCGGCGAGCACGCCGTCCCGCTGATCCTCGCGCACCACGCCGACGGCGCGGAGGTAGCCGTCCGGGTTAAAGCGGATCGTCTGGGCGACCACCACCTGCTTGTTGGTGGGCATGTCGGTCGCCCGCGCCACGATCTCGTGCCAATCGACGCCGTTCGAGCGGTAGCTCTGGGCGCGCTCGATCACGAAGTCCTTCATGGTCTGGTTGGCGTAGAGGGCCGTGCGGGCGAAGGCGTCGCGCTGCTCGGCCGTGGGCGGGGGCTGCACCGCCTGGGCGATCACGAGGATCGGCTGCTCCAGATTCTGCATCTGGTCCTTGGGGCCCTTGGTCAGCAGGACCGAATTGCCGGCCAGCACGCGAACCGGCCGGAAGCCCGCCGGGTCGGCGATGCGGAACGGCAGCGCATCCACCTGCTGCGTCAGCGACAGGGGCGCGCGGACGGCGATGTCGGTGACGAGCTTGCGCATCGTCTCCTCGGTCTCGGCCTCCGGCGTCGCCTGGGCGATGATGAGGCCGGTGACGGTCGGGGTGCCGACGACGGTGATCCATTTGCGGATCGTCTGGCCGGGATTGGCCGGGTCGCTCGGCTGCTCGCCCGTGTAGAGCATCGCCTCGTTGTCGCCGACCTTGATCGGCTCCTTCTTGGCGACGGCGAAGCCTTGGTTGCGCAGGTTGGCGTCGGTGAAGCCGCTCACGAGTTCCGGGAAGGCGTTCGGCGGCAGTTCCACCACCGAGACGGTCGCCCCGCCGCCCTCGCGTTCGAAGCCGGTGAAGCGCTTCGAGAGCACCATGTCCGAGGGGGGCTCGAAGCCGAAGCGGGAGCCCGCTGGAAACACCCTGTCCGCCGCCGATGCCGGGATCAGCCCGGCGGCGACGACGAGCGCCGCGAGAGACCACCTGAGATCGCGCACCGGCATGGAACTCAACGCTCTCCACCTGCCGTCCACGGGGGGACGGACGGGAACGATGGGTCCGACGCCGCGTGCCCGGAGTCAAGCGACCCGCGCCGGTTCCGGCGGTTCACGTTACCGCATGGTGCGGCCTCACCCGCCGGAGGGTGAGGTTGCAGCGTCCGCCTGCGGGCAGCAAACCGGGGAGAAGATCCTGCGCGAGAAGGCCGGGCTCGGGGTAGAGGCGGTCTATTCCGTGGAAAGCCAGCCGCGAGGCCCCGCCGATCACCACCGCATCGCCGGGCTGAAGCCGCACGGAGCGGGTCGGATCGGAGCGCGCGAGTCCGCCATAGCGGAACAGGGCCGGCGCCCCGAGGGACAGGGAGAGGACGGGGGCGGTGAAATCCTCCTCGTCCCGGTCCTGATGCAGGCCCATCCGCGCCTGCGGCCCGTAGAGGTTGATGAGGCAGGCCTCCGGCGGCGGCGCGTCGCCCGCCAAACGGTCCCAGGCCGCGAGCGCCATCGGCGGGATCGCCGGCCAGGGCTCGCCCGTCTCCGGGTGGGTGGGCTGATAGCGGTAGCCGCCCTCGTCCGATACCCAGCCGAGCGGCCCGGCATTGCCCATGCGCACGGAGAACGGCTTGCCCGTGCGTGGCATCCGGGGGGTGAAGGGCGGCGACGCCCTCAGCACCGCCGCCACCTCCCCGGCCAGCCGCATCCGGGCCGCCTCGTCGAGGAAGCCCGGATGGTGGATCAGGCCGGGGCGGAGTTCGACGCTCACGCGTCGTCGATGTCGCGTTCCAGGACGGACTTCGAGGCCACCGTCGTGTCGCCCTTGATGCGGTAGACCAGCGGAACGCCGGTGGCGATCTCCAGGCCGGCGATGGTCGCCGGGCCGAGATGGTCGAGCACCATCACCAGGGCACGCAGGGAGTTGCCGTGGGCGGCCACGAGCACCCGCTGCCCGTCCATGACGCGCGGCAGGATGGTCTCGATGTAGTAGGGCAGCACGCGGGCGGCGGTGTCCTTCAGGCTCTCGCCGCCGGGGGGTGCCACGTCATAGGAGCGGCGCCACGTGTGGACCTGCTCCGCGCCCCACTTGGCGCGGGCGTCGTCCTTATTCAGGCCGGAGAGGTCGCCGTAATCGCGTTCGTTGAGGGCCTGCGAGCGCAGCACCTCGATGTTCGACAGGCCCATCTCTTCGAGCATCAGGGCGCAGGTGCGCTGGGCGCGGCCGAGATTCGAGGTGAAGGCGACGTCGAAGCCGTAGCCCTCGCCCTTCAGCCAGCGCCCGGCCTTCACCGCCTCCTCGACGCCGCGCTCGGTGAGACCGGGGTCGCGCCAGCCCGTGAACAGGTTCTTGAGGTTCCACTCGCTCTGGCCGTGGCGAGCGAGGACGAGCAGGCGCTCCATAATCGGGTCTCTTCGGTCTCTGATCGGCGGCGGATATGCCGCTGTTGCGAGGGGCTCGTAACAGCCCCAGGCCGGAGCCCAAAGGGTGGTGATCCGCTTACGGTTATAAAAGAGCGTGGCCGTTTACAGGTCGAGTACGTCCGCCATCGAATACAGGCCCGGCGGCTTCGGCTGCGCCCAGAGCGCTGCTTTCACCGCGCCGTTCGCGAACAGGCCCCGGTCGGCGGCGTGGTGGGTGATGGTCAGGGTCTCGCCGGCGCCCGCGAAGAGGACGCTGTGGTCGCCCACCACCGAACCGCCGCGCAGGGTCGCGAAGCCGATGTCGCCGGACTTGCGCGCGCCGGTATGGCCGTCGCGGGTGGAGACGCGCACGGCGGGCAGGTCGACGCCCCGCCCCTCGGCGGCCGCCTCGCCCAGCAGGAGCGCCGTGCCGGAGGGCGCATCCACCTTCATCCGGTGGTGCATCTCCAGGATCTCGATGTCGAACTCCGCGCCGAGCGTCGCCGCGACCTTGCGGACCAGGGCCGCCATCAGGTTCACGCCGAGCGACATGTTGCCGGAGCGCACGATGCGAGCGTGATACGAGGCGGCCTTCAGCTTGGCGTGGTCGTCCTCCGACAGGCCGGTCGTGCCCACGACGTGGACGATGCGCGCCTGCGCCGCGAGTTCGGCGAAATGCACCGTCGCGGCCGGCGCGGTGAAGTCGAGCACGCCGTCGGCGGCGGCGAAGGCCCGCAACGGGTCGTCCGTCACCGGGACGCCCAAAGCCGGCAGGCCCGCCAGGGTGCCGGCATCCTGCCCCAGGGCGGCCGATCCTTCGCGCTCGATGGCGGCCGCGAGGCTGCACCCCTCGGCCTGTGCCACCGCGCGGATCAGCATCCGCCCCATGCGCCCATCGGCGCCGACCACGACGAGCCGCATCGTGAACCTGTCCGTCTCGGAATGTGCCATGGGCTCCGCCCGGAGGCGGAACCCGTTCGCGCGGAGGAAGCCCCTGAGGCTTACTCCTTCTCGGGCGCGATCTGCTCCAGGCCGCCGATGTGCTTCTGCGCGTAGAGCGGCAGGCCGACCTGCTTGATCAACTCCAGCTGGGTCTCGAGGAAGTCGATATGGCCTTCCTCGTCCTCGGCCAGATCCTCGAACAGGCGCTTCGACACGCGGTCGTTGATCGAATCGCAGTACTTGGCGGCTTCGAGGTAGAGCGAGCGCGCCTCGTTCTCGGCGGCGAGATCGCTGTGCAGGATCTCCTCGACGTTCTGGCCGATGCGCAGCGGGTCCAGTTCCTGCAGGTTCGGGAAACCGTCCAGGAACAGGATCCGGTCGATGAACCGATCGGCGTGGTTCATCTCCTCGATGGATTCCTTGCGCCAGAACTTCGCGAGTTCGACGTAGCCCCAGTCGTTGAGCATGCGGAAATGCAGCCAATACTGGCTCACCGCGGTCAATTCGCTGCGCAGGCCGCGATTGAGATACTCGATGACCTTGGTGTCGCCCTTCATCCCCATACTCCCCGAGATTGTCCTCGGAGGACGACCCGCCCCATCAGGCGCCGACCCGCTCCTCCGCTTTTTGGACCTTCACCAGAGTACAAGCGCTAGCGCAAGCGGTCGTACAGGCATGGGCGGGTTCTGCGGAGGGGATGTCTTCGCCCACGACGGCGCCGAGGGCGCTGCGCATGATCTCGCGGATCGTGCGGGCGCAGCGTCCGCATTTCGGGCTGCAACCCAGGCAGGCATAGACCTGCGCGGGGGTGCGCGGACAGCCGGGTCCGGGGCCGAGGCAATCGCGGACGGCGCCGTCCGACAGGACGTTGCAGGAGCAGACGATCATGCGATCGTTATATCCATGTTCCGGTCGTGCGCAGTTTGGAATTCTTAAAAACTACAAGAGTTTCAAGCTCTTAGCGCGAGGGGGGAGATGACAGCGCCGAGCCGTTTGGTCAAGCGCGACCTCTTCACGCCCCCGCGATGGACAGTCCATTCCGCGCCTCGGCCGAAGGGATCGCATGGGCGCATGACGCCCCGGTGTCACCGGAGTCACACTGCCGATGAGCGTTTCGGGTGGCCTCGGCGTGAGCAACTAGCGGGCGAGTTCCCGCAGGGCGAGGCGAATCAGCACCTTGGCCTCCGCGCCCTCCCCCGCACCCTTCATCACGGTGGCGATGGCGGCCGAAGCCTGGGCTTGCTGGTAGCCGAGGTTGACGAGGGCCGAGATCGCATCGCTCACCGGCTGGGGCGCGCGGTTCTCCTCCACCGCGCCGGAGAGCGCGACGAGGGCCGGATCGATGGGCGCGAAGGCCGGCGTCTTGTCCTTCAACTCCGCGACGAGGCGCGCGGCGAGGCGCGGCCCGACGCCCGGCGCGCGGGCGACGGCCCCCTTGTCCCCCGTGGCGATGGCGCTCGCCAGGGCCGGCGGCTCCAGCACCGACAGCAGCGCGAGGGCGACCTTGGCCCCGACGCCCTGCACCGTCTGGAGCAGGCGGAACCATTCCCGCTCCGCATCCGAACGGAAGCCGTAGAGGCGGATCATGTCCTCACGGACGAAGGTCTCGATCGACAGGGCGGTTGCCTCCCCCGCCGTCGGCAGGCGCTGGAGCGTGCGCGCCGAGCAATGCACCACGTAGCCCACCCCCTGCACGTCGAGGATCACGAAATCCTCGCCGTAGGAATCGACTACGCCCTTCAGCTTGCCGATCATGCCCTGCCCATCCGTCCGATCCCCGGGGGGATAGAGCACGGCGGTCGAAAGGGGAACGGACGCGCCGAACCTTGAGTGGCGCGCGGCTTCGTGGAAAGAGCCCGTCCAGGCCAGACCGACCGACGAGCCCAGATGCGCGCCACCGCTTTCGCCCTCGCGGCCCTTCTCCTTCACGCGACCGGAGCCCTCGCGCAGGAGCAGGCCGCCGACCCGACCCAGGATCCGAATCAGGTCCGGGCGGGCGCCTACGTGCTCGATCCCGACCACGGGAAGATCACGTGGTCGGTGAACCACCTCGGCTACTCGACCTATTACGGCCAGTTCACCGGGGTGAGCGCCCGCCTCGACCTCGACCCGAAGGCGCCGGCCAAGAGCCGCCTGACCGCCACGGTGCCCCTGAGCGGCGTGCTGACCGGCAGCCAGCGCCTCGACCAGCACCTCGCCGGGCCGGACTTCTTTGACGCGGCGAAATTTCCGGAGGCGACCTTCGTGGGCACGGGCGTCGAGCCGACGAGCCCCACCACGGCCCGCATCACCGGGAACCTCTCTCTGCGGGGCGTGACGAAGCCCGTCTCGGTAGATGCCACCTTCACCCAGGCCGGCACCAACCCGATCGACCGCCGCTACACGGTCGGATTCGAGGGGCGCACGATCATCAAGCGCTCCGATTTCGGGGTGAGCGCGTTCCTGCCCATGGTCGGCGACGAGGTGACGCTGCGCATCGCGGGCGAGTTCAAGGCGGCGCCGTGATGAGACGGAGCGTCCTCTTCGCGCTGATCTCGTCCCTCGGCGCGGCGGGCGCCTCCGCCGCCGAGCAGCCGGCGGCGCTCAGCCCCCTAGACGCCTATGCCGAGGCGGCGGCGACCACGATCCTGGCCGAGCAGAACTGCCCGCGCACACATCTCAAGGCGGGCCGGCTCACCACCCTGCGCCTCGCCGCCAAGGTCGTGCCGGCGCAGGAGGCCGCCCTCGAAGCCAAGCTCCGCAGCCGGGCCACCGAATTGCGGCAGCGCCTCGCGGCGGACGGGCAGGCGACCTGGTGCGATGCCGCCTACGACGCGTTCGGGCCTGCGGGGACCGTGGCCAGGGACGTGCTGACCCGCTGAGCCCGGATTGACATTCGCCCGCTCCGCGCACTAGAGAGCCCGCAGCACGCGCGGCCTCCCGTAGGTTTTCGCGCGTCTTCGCGTTGTCCGGCTCGGCCCGGCCAATGACTCAAACAAGAAGCCGGTCCAGGGCCGCCGCAAGGCTCCCAGAGGCCGTTCGAGAGCACGAGAGAACGATGTTCGCAGTCATCAAGACGGGCGGTAAGCAGTACCGCGTCGCCGCTAACGACACCATTACCATCGCCACCCTTCCGGGCGAGGCCGGCGAGGCCGTGACCTTCGGTGAGGTCCTCCTGTTCGCCGACGGCGCCGGCGCCACCCAGGTCGGCGCGCCGACCCTGTCGGGCATCAACGTCACGGGTGAGATCGTCCGTCACGGCCGGGACAAGAAGGTCATCGCCTTCAAGAAGCGCCGCCGCCAGAACTCGCGCCGCAAGCGCGGCCACCGCCAGGACCACACCGTGGTCCGCATCACCGGCATTTCCGCGTGATCGAGCGCGGGCTTTCCTGACCGGAAGCCTGCGATCCGCGCGATCCCCCTGACAGATTCGGAGTTCGAGAGATGGCACATAAAAAGGCAGGCGGTTCCTCCCGCAACGGCCGCGACTCGGAAGGCCGGCGCCTCGGCGTCAAGAAGTTCGGTTCGGAATCCGTGATTCCGGGCAACATCATCGTGCGCCAGCGCGGCACCAAGTGGCACCCCGGCGCCAATGTCGGCATGGGCAAGGACCACACCCTGTTCGCCCTGAAACCCGGCACCGTCGAGTTCCAGACGCGACGTGGGCGTGCCTTCGTAGCGGTGGTGCCGCTGGCCGAGGCCGCAGAGTAACAGGCGGGCGCCCGAAAGGCGAAGCGAGCGTCCCGCGACGGTGTCCCACACCGGACCGGAGACGTGAGCCGCCCTTCACCGGGATGGGTCTGACGGAACGCCGGGGAGGATGGGACACCATCCTCCCCTTCGTCGTCTCTGGGCGCCGCCATCCCGAGGGGAGCGGCGCCGGTGAGGGCGCCATGTTCCCAGATCTGTTTCGCGACGACGTCTTCCGGATCGAGACCCGCCGCCTGTGGCTGCGCTGGCCGACCGCCCGCGACGCCGAGTCCATCCTGCGGCTGGCCGGCGATCCGGCGGTGGCGGACATGACAGCCGGCATTCCCCTGCCCTTCGAGCGGGCGGCCGCCGATGCCTTCATCGTGGCGAGCCGGGCCGGCAACGCCGCGGGCTCCGGCCTGATCTTGGTGCTCGCCGAACGGGCGCGGCCCGGCCGGGCCATCGGGGTGGTCTCCATCACGCGGGAGGCCGCGGACGCCCCCACCCATCTCGGCTATTGGCTCGGCCGCTCCTCCTGGGGCAGCGGGCTGATGACCGAGGCGGCGGACGCCCTGGTCCGGGCGTGGTTCGAGTGGACGCCGGCGACGCGCCTCGACGCCTCGGCGCGGGTCACGAACGCCGCCTCCCGGCGGGTGCTGGAGAAGACCGGCTTTGTCTGGACCGGCCGGGCGATGACGCCCTTCCCGCTCCGGGGCGGCGAGCACGAAGTCGACCGGTTCCGCCTGGACCGGGGCCGCTGGTTCGCCCGGGCGGCCGGTGAACCCCCTGCCCTCGCGGCGGCGGAATGAGGTATTGAGGCAGGGCCGCCGCGGGCGGCCCGCCCGCGACAACGAGACGGTGCCGTGAAATTTCTCGACGAAGCTAAGGTCTACATCCGCTCCGGTGACGGCGGGGCAGGCTGCGTGTCGTTCCGGCGCGAGAAGTTCATCGAGTTCGGCGGTCCGAACGGCGGCGACGGCGGCCGGGGCGGCGATGTCTGGATCGAGTGCGTCCAAGGGCTGAACACCCTGATCGACTACCGCTAC
Source organism: Methylobacterium litchii (assembly GCF_038442315.1). Classification (NCBI taxonomy): domain Bacteria; kingdom Pseudomonadati; phylum Pseudomonadota; class Alphaproteobacteria; order Hyphomicrobiales; family Methylobacteriaceae; genus Methylobacterium; species Methylobacterium litchii. Next base: position 326,145 of record NZ_JBBXMY010000003.1, read on the forward strand.
CAGCAGCACTTCAAGGCCAAGAAGGGCGAGCACGGCATGGGCTCGAACTGCCACGGCGCGTCCGGGGCCGACGCCGTGCTCAAGGTGCCCGCCGGGACGCAGGTCCTGGCCGAGGACGGCGAGACGCTGATCGCCGACATGACCGAGATCGGCCAGCGGGTGCGCCTCGCCAAGGGCGGCAACGGCGGCTTCGGCAACGCCTATTTCACCACCTCCACCAACCGGGCGCCGAAACATGCCAATCCCGGCCTGGAAGGCCAGGAGATGTGGATCTGGCTGCGCCTGAAGCTCATCGCCGATGCCGGGCTCGTGGGCCTGCCGAATGCCGGCAAGTCGACGTTCCTCGCGAGCGTCACGGCGGCCAAGCCCAAGATCGCCGACTACCCGTTCACGACGCTCCATCCCGGCCTCGGCGTGGTGCGCAACGACCAGCGCGAGTTCGTTCTGGCCGACATTCCCGGGCTGATCGAGGGCGCCCACGAGGGTGTCGGCCTCGGTGACAAGTTCCTCGCGCACGTGGAGCGCTGCCGGGTTCTGCTGCACCTCGTGGACGGCACGAGCGAGCATGCCGGCAAGGCCTACAAGCTGGTGCGCGGCGAGATCGAGGCCTACGGCCACAGCCTCGCGGACAAGCCGGAGATCGTCGCCCTGTCGAAGGTCGACGCCCTCGACCCGGAGACGCTCAAGAGCCAGGCCGCCAAGCTGAAGCGGGCGGCGGGCAAGGCGCCGCTGCTGCTCTCCTCGGCCAGCCGGAAGGGCGTGCCGGAGGCGCTGCGAGCGTTGCAGGACGCCATTGAGACGGGCCGCGCGGAGGAGGCTCCGGTTGCAGCGGAGTGGCAGCCGTGAGTGACATCAGGGACAGGCTGGGATAATTATCTTGGCTTAAGGTTGCGACTTTTAAAGCGATGACCAAGTCTCTGATGCCGGCGCTGTAAGCGCTGTTCAAAGGCGTCGTCTTCGGCCACATCTCGGCCGCGCTTTCGTAGACGAGTCCCATGATCCCCGCCCTCGACACCTTCCGCCGCGTCGTCATCAAGGTCGGGTCGGCCCTGCTGGTCGACCGTGCCCGTGGCCGCCTGCGCCATGCGTGGCTCGCGGCCCTGGCCGAGGACATCGCCGATTTGCACGCACGCGGCGTGGACGTGCTGGTCGTGTCCTCGGGGAGCATCGCCCTCGGGCGCACCGTGCTCGGCCTGCCGCCAGGGGCACTGCGCTTGGAGGAGAGCCAGGGCGCGGCGTCGGTGGGGCAGATCGCGCTGGCCCGCCATTGGGCGGAGGCGCTCGGCCATCACGGCATCGTCGCGGGCCAGATCCTCGTGACGCCGCAGGACACGGAGGAGCGCCGCCGGTACCTCAACGCCCGCTCTACGGTGCAGAAGCTGCTCGAACTGCGGGCGGTGCCGGTGGTCAACGAGAACGACACCGTGGCCACCGCTGAGATCCGCTACGGCGACAACGACCGCCTCGCCGCCCGCGTCGCGACGATGATCGACGCCGACGTGCTGGTGCTGTTCTCCGACATCGACGGCCTCTACACGGCGCCGCCGAACGCGGACCCGACGGCGCAGCACCTCCCGCTGGTGGAACGCATCACCCCGGAGATCGAGGCCATGGCCGGCGGCCCGGCCTCGGAGCTGTCGCGGGGCGGCATGCGCACCAAGGTCGAGGCGGCCAAGATCGCGGTGGCCGGCGGCACGCATCTCGTCATCGCGGACGGACGGGCCAAGAACCCGCTGAAGGCGGTGCAGGACGGGGCGCGCTGCACGTGGTTCCTCTCGGGCTCGACGCCCAACGCCGCGCGCAAGACCTGGATCGCCGGCTCCCTCGAACCGCGCGGCAGCCTCACCATCGATGCAGGCGCCGCGAAGGCCCTGGCGGGGGGCGCGAGCCTGCTGCCGGTGGGCGTGCGCGCGGTCGAGGGCAATTTCTCGCGGGGCGACGCGGTGCTGATCCGCGACGCCGAGGGGCGGGCCATCGGGCGTGGCCTCGTCGGCTACGACAGCGGGGAGGCCGCGCTCATCATCGGCCATCCGAGCGCGCGGATCCCGGACTTGCTGAACTATCCCGGTCGCGCCTGGATGGTGCACCGGGACGATCTTGCCATGTTCTAGCGCACGGGGCGGGCCTTGTCGGGGCTCGCCGCGATGTGTCAAGACGACGGCCCCCTCAGCCTCGGAACCCGGAGGCCCCGCCGTGCCCGTCCTGAATCTCAGATCCGATTTCGCGGGCGCGGATTCGCTGCCGGAGCAGATGGCCGCCATCGGCCGCCGGGCGCGGCAGGCCGGGCGCAAGATGGCCCTGGCCTCGGCCCAGACCAAGGACATTGCCCTCCAGCGCATCGCCGAGCGCCTGCGCGCCGACCGGGAGGCCATCCTCCGCGAGAACGAGCGCGACGTCACCGCCGCCCAGGAGGCCGGGCAGAGCGCAGCGCTGATCGATCGGCTGAAGCTCGACGGACGGCGGCTCGAATCCATCGCCGAGGCGGTGGAGAAGGTGGGCGCGCTGGCCGATCCGGTCGGGCGGCAGCTCGCGGCCATCGAGCGCCCGAACGGGCTGCTGATCGAGCGCGTCGCCGTGCCCCTCGGCGTCATCGGCGTGATCTTCGAGAGCCGGCCCAACGTCACCGCCGATGCCGGCGCCCTGTGCCTGAAGGCCGGCAACGCCGCGATCCTGCGCGCGGGCTCCGACAGCTTCCGCACCTCCCAGGCCATCGCCCGCGCCATGAGCCAGGGGCTCGAAGAGGCCGGGCTGCCGGCCGACGCGATCCAGATCGTCCCCACCCGCGACCGGGCGGCGGTAGGGCTGATGCTCGCCGGCCTCGACGGCTGCGTCGATGTCATCGTCCCGCGCGGCGGCCGCAGCCTCGTGGAGCGGGTCCAGGCCGAGGCCAAGGTGCCGGTCTTCGCCCATCTCGACGGCATCAATCACGTCTATATCGACCGCGCGGCCGACCTCGACATGGCGCGCACGGTGCTGCTCAACAGCAAGATGCGCCGTGTCAGCGTCTGCGGCGCCGCCGAGACGCTGCTCGTGGACCGGGCCTGCGCCGAGACGCACCTGAAGCCCCTCGTGACGGCGCTGCTGGAAGCCGGCTGCGCCGTGCGCGGCGACGCGGCGACCCGCGCCGTCGATCCGCGCGTGACGGAGGCCAGCGATGCCGATTGGAGCACCGAATACCTCGACGCGGTGATCGCCGCGCGGGTGGTCGACGGGCTCGACGAGGCCATCGCGCATATCGAGCGTTACGGCTCGCACCACACCGATGCGATCATCACAGAGGACGAGGAGGCCGCCCGCCGCTTCCTCGCGGAGGTCGATTCGGCCATCGTCACCCACAACGCCTCGACGCAATTCGCCGATGGCGGCGAGTTCGGCTTCGGCGCGGAGATCGGCATCGCCACCGGGCGGATGCATGCGCGCGGCCCGGTGGGCGTCGAGCAACTCACCACCTTCAAGTACCGGGTCCACGGTCGCGGCCAGACGCGTCCGTGATCCACGCCATCTCCGGTTGGGCCTCGTGCGGCTGATCCTGCCGCCGAGCGCGCCCGGCATGCGGATCGGCCTCTATGGCGGGTCGTTCGATCCCGCCCATGAGGGGCACCTCCACGTCTCCACCACCGCCCTGCGGCGCCTGCGCCTCGACCGGGTGTGGTGGCTCGTGAGCCCCGGCAACCCGCTGAAGGACCGCAGCCGCCTCGCCCCCTTGGAGGTCCGCTGCGCACAGGCCGCGCGGGTGGCCGCGCATCCGCGCATCGCGGTGACGGGGTTCGAGGCGGCGCTGGGCGTGCGCTTCACCGTGCAGACCCTGCGCTATCTCGCCCGGCGGCGACCGGGGGTGCGGTTCGTCTGGATCATGGGGGCCGATTCGCTGGCGACGTTCCACCGCTGGAAGGGGGCGGCCGAGATCGCCCGGCTGATGCCCATCGCGGTGATCGACCGGCCGGGCTCGACCCTCACGCCCGTCTCGGCCAAGGCCGCCCGGCGGCTCGCCGGGGCGCGGATCCCCGAAGCGGCGGCGACGACGCTGGCCGGGCACAGGCCCCCCGCCTGGGTGTTCCTGCACGGGCCGCGCTCGAAACTGTCCTCGACCGCGATCCGCGAGAAACGGCGCGGCTGGTAGCCGCTCGGTGCCCCGATCCGGTGCATCCGTCGCACAGACCTGTTGCAATCGCCGTGCGAAGCCGCCACTTTCAGGCGATAAGGCCGGGAGACGGCCCCACGAGGAATCAGGACGCTGCCCGAGACCCTTCGCACAGAGACCGTGCGCACCGATGCCCCTTCCCGCCCCGGCGCCGAGGATGACGGCCTTGCCCGCGTGGGAGCCCTGAGGGACCTCGCGCTCGGCTGCCTCGACGAGATGAAGGCCGAGGAGACGGTCGAAATCGACCTCGCCGGCAAGACATCGCTGGCCGACACGATGATCATCACCTCGGGGCGCTCGCAGCGTCATGTCGGCTCCATCGCCGACAAGATCATCCAGGAGATGAAGAACCAGGGCTACGGCACCGCCCGCGTCGAAGGCCTGCCGGCCTGCGACTGGGTGTTGATCGATGCCGGCGACATCCTGGTTCACATCTTCCGGCCGGAGGTTCGAGGTTTCTACAACCTCGAAAAGATGTGGGGCGCAGACCGTCCCCTCGGTGTCGCCGCCGGCTGATCGACACCCCCGTTGCGTTTCGTCGTCGCCACGGTGGGCCGGCTGAAGGCCGGTCCCGAGCGGGATTTGGCGTCACGATATCGCGAGCGCGCCGGGCAACTCGGCCGCAGCCTCGGCTTCCCGGCCTGCGACCTCATCGAGATCCCGGAATCGCGGGCGCGGCGTGGCGCCGACCGCGCCGCCGAGGAGGCGGCCGCGCTGTTGCCGCTCCTGCCGCCGGGCAGCGCCCTCCTTACCTACGACGAGCGCGGCCGGGCCGATCTGCCGAGCGAGGATCTGGCCCGGCGGATCGCCGCATGGCGCGATGCCGCCAAGCCCGCCCTGGCGGTGGTGATCGGCGGGCCGGATGGACTCGACGCCTCATTTCGGACGCGGGCGGACCTGATCCTGTCCTTCGGGGCCGCCACCTTGCCCCACGGACTCGTGCGCGTGCTCGCCCTCGAACAGATCTATCGCAGCCTCACCATCCTGGCGGGCCATCCCTATCACCGCGGCGAGCCGGGGTGAGCGTGGTGCATCGTTCACGGCTGGCGTGGCTCGCCTGCACGGCCCTCCTCGTTCTCGCGCCGGCCCCCGCCCTCCCCCAGGACGCGCTCGATCAGGACAAGATCCGACAGGCGACCGAGGAGCGCGACCGCCGCGCTGAGAACCTGAAGCGCGTGCAGGATGCCCTCTCGGCGAGCGAGGGCCAGCGGGCGCAGTTCGAGAAGGAAATCGCGTCCATCGGTACGGACCGCGCCAAGCTCGACGCGGCCCTGCTCGATGCCGGGCGCCAGGCGCAGGCGACCGAGGAGCGGATGACCCGCCTGGAGGAGCGCCTGAAGGCGATGACCGACAGCGAGGCGGCGATCCGTCGCTCCCTCCAGGCACGGCGCGGCACGGTGGCCGAGATCCTGGCCGCCCTCCAGCGGATGGGGCGGCGCCCGCCCCCGGCGGTGCTGACGAGCCCGGAGGACGTGCTCGCGGCGATCCGCACCTCCATGCTCCTCGGCGCGGTGGTGCCGGAACTGCGCGGCGAACTCGACACGCTCGCCGCCGACCTCACCGAGATGGTGCGCCTGCGCGATGCCATCGCCCGCGACAAGGAAGGCCTCTCCGCCGACCTCGCCGGCTGGGCGCGGGAGCAGCAGCGTCTGAAGGCCCTCGTGACCGCCCGGCGGGCGCGGCAGGCCGAGGTGGAGAGCGGGCTCGCGGCCGAGCGCAGGCGGTCGGCGGAACTCGGGGTCCAGGCCAAGAGCCTGAAGGACTTGCTGGAACGGGTCGAGGGCGAGGTGAGCGCCGCCAAGCGGACGGCCGAGGAAGCCAAGGCAGCGGCCGAGCGCGAGGTGCGCGTGACGCAGGAGCGCTTTGCCGCAGCGGGTTTCCGTGATCCGGCCCGGCTGGCCCCCAAGGTGAAGTTCGCCGAGGCGCGGGGCGAAGTGCCGCGCCCCGTCGCGGGCCGTCTGGTGCGGGCGTTCAACCAGCCGGACGGCAATGGCGGCTCGACGCGGGGCGTTTCCTTCGCTACGCGGCCCAGGGCCACCGTGGCCTCCCCGGCCGACGGCTGGGTCCAGTTTGCCGGCCCGTTCCGCTCTTACGGCCGACTCTTGATCATCAACGCTGGCGACGGCTACTATCTTTTGCTGGCAGGTATGGACCAGATCAGCGTCGAGGTCGGCCAGTTCGTGTTGGCCGGCGAACCGTTGGGCTCTATGGGCGAGGGGACGCCCGGACCCGATGGGGATCCGACCCTGTACGTCGAGTTCAAGAAAGACGGCGGCTCCATCGATCCGGAGCCGTTCTGGGCGAAAAGCCCCAATGACAAGGTTCTTGGCGAGAAGGTTCGCGGCTGATGCGCAAGACATCCCTGATTATGCTCGGCGCCTTCCTGGGCGCGGGCACCTCGATGGTGGCCACGCAGACGGAGTTCCTCTCCGGTCCCCGTGCGGTCGCGGCCTCCGCCGAGACCTACCGCCAGCTCAGCCTGTTCGGCGACGTGTTCGAAAAGGTGCGGACGGACTACGTCGAGAAGCCCGACGAGTCGAAGATGATCGAGGCGGCCGTCAACGGCATGCTGACCTCCCTCGATCCGCATTCGAGCTACATGGACGCCAAGGCGTTCCGTGACATGCAGACCACGACCCGCGGCGAGTTCGGTGGCCTCGGCATCGAGGTCACGATGGAGGACGGCCTCATCAAGGTCGTGACGCCCATCGACGACACCCCCGCCTCGAAGGCCGGGCTGCTCGCCAACGACGTGATCACGCAGATCGACGACGATCAGGTGCAGGGCCTCTCCCTGAACCAGGCGGTCGACAAGATGCGCGGCCCGGTCAACTCGCAGGTGAAGCTGAAGATCTCCCGCAAGGAGTCGAAGGACCCGATCGAGGTCACGCTCACCCGCGACACCATCAAGATCAAGCCGGTGCGCTCGAAGGTCGAGGGCAACGACGTCGGCTACATCCGCCTGACGCAGTTCAACGAGCAGTCCTTCGACGGGATGCGCGCCGCCATCGACAAGCTGACGACCGATATCGGCAACGACAAGATCAAGGGCTTCGTCCTCGATCTGCGCAACAACCCCGGCGGCCTGCTCGATCAGGCGGTGATGATCTCCGACGCCTTCCTGGATCGCGGCGAGATCGTCTCCACCCGTGGCCGCAACCCGGACGAGACGCAGCGCTTCTCCGCCAAGTCCGGCGACCTGACCAAGGGCAAGCCGATCGTGGTGCTGGTGAACGGCGGCTCGGCCTCGGCGTCCGAGATCGTGGCCGGCGCCCTGCAGGACCACAAGCGGGCGACCATCATGGGCACCCGCTCCTTCGGCAAGGGCTCCGTGCAGTCGATCATCCCGCTGGGCGGCTCGGGCGCCCTGCGCCTGACCACCGCGCGCTACTACACGCCGTCGGGCCGTTCGATCCAGGCGAAGGGCATCGAGCCCGACGTCGAGGTGCTGCAGGACGTGCCGGACGAGCTGAAGGGCAAGGACGAGACCAAGGGTGAGGCCGGGCTGAAGGGCCACCTGAAGCAGAAGGATACCGACGAGCGGGGTGGATCGTCCGCCTACGTCCCGCCGGATCCGGCCAAGGACAAGCAGCTGATCTCGGCGGTGGACTTCCTGCACGGCATCCAGAAGGGCGCCGCCAACGGCACCCAGGCCCCGCAGCCGAAGCCGAGCCTGCCGAACTAAGACCCGCCACGGCCGGTGCCCGCCTTGCGCGGGCACCGGCTGTCGGTCGACTACCGGTCGGCTTTCTCGCCGCTGGCGGTCAACTGGACGTAACGCTGCGTGGTCGGCACGATGAGGTCATGGACGCGCTGCGCCATGGCCTTTTCTTCGTCCAGGGACTGGGTGAGCCCGGCCCGATGCGCCGAGAGACCCGCCGCGTCACCGATCGCCAGGAGCGAGGTGTAGGCCGCGATCTCGAAATTCTCGAAGGCGTGGTTCGCGTAGGTGTTCTTTAGGATCTCGTCCTGCGCGGGCGTATGGCCAAGGGCCATCATGTTGCCGACGAACCCGAGAAACCCCTCCTTGATAGCCGAGGGCGTCTCGTCGAAGCTGTGAAGCGCCTCTTCGAGTCGGCGGCGCTGCCCGTGGGTCTCGTCGATGTGCTTGCGCAGGGCATCCGTCATTTCGGGATAGCGTTCCAGCCGCTCGACCTGCCGCTCCATGATCTGAAGCGCCTGCATCTCGACGGCATGAGTATTCTTGAGGGCTGTGACGTAGATTTCTTTGGCGCTGGTGGACATTGTATGGCTCCGCTCCGGGGCCGGGATCGTCGATCACGGCGTCGTTCCGTCGATGCTTTCACCGAGTGAAAGTTCCCGCCCGAGCTTATCGCCGCATTTGCTTGGGAATATTGCCAAGCATGATCGAAACAACATAAGTCAACGCGTGCTGATCTATGATAATTGGGTCGCGATTGGGGGCGGCACGATTGATCCAGCGTGGCCGGAAAACGTCACGGGATTGAACAGTCGGGCGGCATTAGCGGAACGTTAACTACAACGACCGGCAGATATGGACGAGGATCGCCCGCTGCTCTCGGTTGCGGGATGGCTCCTGCGACGAGTTCCGTGTGACCGAGCCCGCAGACGATATCCTGACCCGGCCCCTTGGGGTCGCCGCAGCCGGCGCCAAGGCGCCGCCGACCGGTCGCGCCGCCGGGCTGATCGCCCGTGCCCGCCAGCCGCGCGTCGCGGCGGGTCTCGGCGCGGGCTGCCTTGTCGCCGCCCTCGGCCTCGTCTTCGCCTTCGGTGATCCGCAGGCCGGCGAGCCCAGCGCGCGGGCGATGATCGAGCTGCGCGATCCCCCTCCGGCGAAGCCCGCGCCCCAGGCGGTCGTCGCCATGCCCGCCCCGGACGCGGTCGCGCCACCGGCGCAGCGCAGCGCCGAGGAAGTCGAAACCGCCTCCGGCGTGACGGTGGTGCGCCCGCCCGGCTCGGCCCCGAGCGAGGCCGTGGTGATCCGCGTGCCGCCCGCCAACGCGCCGCGCCTCGCGGCGGCGCCCGATCCGCGCCTGACGGAGCCGGGCCGCCACGGCCTCATGCCCCGCATCGGCGAGGGCCGTCTGCGCGCCCTCGATGTCTATGCCCGCCCCGACGAGCCCGGCACCGGCCCCCGCATCGCGATCCTCGTGACGGGGCTCGGGATCGGACAATCGGCCACGGCCGCCGCCACCGCCCGCCTGCCGCAGGCGGTGAGCCTCGCCTTCGCGCCCTACGGCAACGAGGTGGAGCGCGCCGCCGCCCGCGCCCGCGATGCCGGGCACGAGGTGTTCCTGCAATTGCCGATGGAGCCCTTCGACTATCCGGACAGCGATCCCGGCCCGCAGGCCCTGCTCACCGCCCTGAAGGGGCCGGAGAACGCGGATCGCCTCGCCTGGGTCCTGGCGCGGTTTCCCGGCTATGTCGGCCTCGTCAACCTGATGGGCGGCAAGATGATGGGCGATCCCGCCTTCGAGCCGATCCTGCGAGAGATCGGCGCGCGGGGCCTCGGCTTCGTGGACGACGGCACGGTGCCGAAGTCCCCTCCCCTGGCCAACAAGTCGCGCACGCCCTCGGCCCGCGCCGAGATCGTCCTCGACGCGACGCCCCGCCCCGACGCCATCGACGCCGAACTCGCCCGCGCCGAGGGGTTGGCCCGCAGCAACAGCTTCGTCCTCGTCTCGACGGGCGGCTCGCTGATGGCGGTGGACCGCATCGTGCGCTGGGCGCGCGACCTCGACGCGCGGGGCATCCGCCTCGTGCCGGCCAGCGTCGCCCTGCGCGGGACGCCGAAACGCGTCTCCAAGGCCGATTGATCGTGGCGCGGGCGTGAATGCGCGTTGCCGCGCCTCGGGGCGCCGGCCTATGGTCGCCCGCGATGGCTCACGACAGCGACTCGAACGACCTGCCCTACCGACCCTGCGTCGGAATCACCCTGATCGGCCCCGAGGGCGGCGTCCTCGTCGGCCGGCGGCGGCGGGATGCGGGCCCCGAGCATGTCGACGGCCCTCATAGCTGGCAGATGCCCCAGGGCGGCATCGATCCCGGCGAGGATCCCGAGGCGGCGGCCCGGCGCGAATTGTTCGAGGAAACTAACGTCCCGCCCGAGGCTGTGCGGCTGATTGGCGAAGTGCCGGATTGGCTCGCCTACGATCTGCCGCCCGCGGTGATGAAGCAGGCCTGGAAGGGCCGCTACCGGGGCCAGACGCAGAAATGGTTCGCCTACGGGTTCGTCGGCAGCGAGGACGTCATCGACGTGCTCAATCCCGGCGGCGGGGCGCACAAGCCCGAATTCGAGGCGTGGCGCTGGGCGCGGTTCGATGAGTTGCCGGGGCTGATCGTCCCGTTCAAGCGTCCGGTCTACGAGCGGGTGGTGGCGGCCTTCGCCGGCCTGTCCGCCTGGGCGGAGCGGGTATGATCCGGCCCGGTCCGGTCTGAGCCATGCGGCGCTGGCTCGCGATCCCCCTCGCGATCGCGGTCGCGTGGCTCCTGTTCACGCTGAGCCCCCTGTGGTCGCTCTACAGCCTCGCGGACGCGGTGCGGCGGCACGATGCCGCCTATGTCGAGACGCACGTCAACTTCCGCACCCTGCGGCTGTCGCTGGTCCGGCAGATCGTCGCCGCCGTGCGCGTGGCGACGGACGCCGACGAGGATCTCGACCCGAAGGACCGGCAGCGGCTGAACGAGGCGGCCTACGGCCTCGCCCTCGCCCTGGCCGAGAGCCTCGTGACGCCGGACACGGTGATCGATCTGCTCGATGACGGCTGGCCGGAAAAACTCGACCTGAAGAAGCCGGAGAGCGCGAGGACGACCGGCCTGTCGATCCGCAACGCGGGCCGGCTGATGTCCTATTACGCGGCGGCCGAGATGCGGGGCTTCCGGGCGGTGGTGATCCCGATCCCGCCGGAGGGGCCGCGGGCGCAGCGAACCCGGATCCGCCTGCGCCTGCGCGGCTTCACGTGGCGGCTCGCCGACATCGAGATGGCCGACGCCCTGCGGGGCGAGATCGCCGCGAAGCTCGCCCGCGCCCTCGCCAAGGCGAGGATCAACGCGGGCGGCGGGGGCAAGTAGGGGCCGGGCTACTCGGACTTCGGCGCCTTCTCGGGGGCCTTCTCGGCACCGCCCTTGGGCTTGCGGGCCTCCACCAGGGTCTCGGCCTTGTCCTCGTCGGTGTCGCCGCCCTGCTCGATGGTCTTGGCGGGGTCGGACAGGAGCGAACGGGCGATGCCGAGCAGCACCTCGCACTCGCCGGGATACTTGTAGGTCTCCAGCACGATGGCCGCGTCGCGCAGCGTGCGCAGGTCGCGCACCGTCTGGGCGTTGGCATCCTTCTGCAGTTCCGCCTTGGCGGCGATCTGTTCCTCGATCTTCGCGCCCTGCACGTCACAGGCGGCGAAGGCAGCCCCCGGCGTCATCAGCGTGCCGAGCATCAGGCACAACAGGGCGGTGAAGCGGGGCCGCATGGGTCGTGTGTCCTCTCAGGCGTGGTGGGAATCCGCCGGGCGCAGGATCTCGTTCGTCAGGGCGACGAGCTGGCTCGGACGGTAGGGCTTCGGGACGAAGAGGGATTCCGGCACCGCTTCGCCGGTGGCGAGGCAGGCGCGGCCGCCGGAGGTGTAGACAACGGCCAAGTGCGGGCATTGCTCCCGCGCGTGGCGGGCCAGCACGATGCCGTTCGTGTTGCGGGCCAAGTCGATATCGGTGAAGAGCAGATCCACGCTCTCGCGGGAGAGGATGGCTTCGGCCTCCCAGGCGTCGGCGGCGGTGAGCACCCGGTAGCCCTCGTCCAGCAGCGCCTCGGCGGCGAGCTCGCAGACGGTGGGCTCGTCCTCCACGACCAGCACCGTGGTGGCGGCGGGGGCGAGGTGCGGGACGGCCGGTACGGCGAACGCGAACGGGATCATGACGCAACTCCAACTCACCTGGCCAGGGCATACGGCCCCGGTGTCAGATCGCAGGGGAAACGGAGCCCCGCGGCTCGGCGTTCGCCGGATTTGCATCGAATTGCAGAGGTTAGGTGAGCGTTGCGTTAACCGCGTCGGCGGGGTGGTAAACGGAGGCGCTGGTTTGGTTAACGAAGGGTTGACGCGCTGCGTGTGGGAAGCCGGTTCGTGAACCGCAGGTGGCAGTTGGGCGCGGGTCTGGTCCTGACTGCGCTGGCCGGCTACGTCGATGCCCTCGGCTTCGTGCGGCTCGGTGGCCTCTACACGTCGTTCATGAGCGGCAACACGACTCAATTGGCGGTCTATGCCGGGGAGACCGACTGGAACCGGACGCTGCTGCCCCTCGGGCTCGTCGCCTGCTTCCTGGCGGGCGCCATCCTCGGCAGCGTGGTGGCGATCCTCGTGTCCGACCGCTGGGCGACACCGGCCGTGCTGGCCTTCGAAACGATTCTCATCGCCGCCGCCCTCGCCATCGGCCTGTCCTTCCCGGAGCCGAGCAACGCGAGCCTCGCCCTCGCCGCCGCGATGGGCGCGCAGAACGCGGTGCTTGCCCGCGTGAAGGGGTTCCGCGCCGGCACCACCTTCGTGACCGGCGCGCTGTTCAGCTTCGGCCAGAAGATCGCCGAGGCGTTGACCCGCACCGGCTCGCCGTTCGGCTGGGCCGGCGACGGCGTCGTCTGGTTGTCGCTTCTCGTGGGTGCCCTGTGCGGCGCCCTGGCCTATCAGGCCGTCAACCTCTACGCCCTGGTCCCGCCGGCTCTCGTCGCGGGGCTCCTGGCCTTGATCACCACCCTGATCGTCGCCCGCGCCGGTCCGGCCGCAAAGGTTTCCTCATGAGCTCTTCCATTTCTACCGCCTCGCTCACGAGCCATGTCGCCGATCTCGAACCCGGCGCCCATGCGGTCGCCGCCCATTGGCTCGGCGACGTCCCCTGCCTCGCGCTGGCCGACGGCCATGTCGCCCTGATCCGCGACGGTGACGTGTCCCGCGTGGCGGCCCATCCCGAAGCGGGCGTGCTCGTAGCGGCGGGCGGCCCGGCGCGCCTCGTGACGGGGGGCGACGACGGCCGCGTGGTCGAGACCCGCGCCGACGGCACCACCCGCGAGGTCGCCAGCGCCAAGAACAATGCCTGGATCGACGCCATCGCCCTGCACGGGGACGGCGCGGTGGCCTTCTCGGCCGGGCGCAACGTCGTGGCCGTCGATGCCAAGGGCCGCGAGAAGACCTTCCAGGCCCCCTCCTCCGCGCGCGGCCTCGCCTTCGCCCCCAAGGGCTACCGCCTTGCGGTGTCCCACTACAACGGCGCGAGCCTCTGGTACCCGAACCTGGAGACGGCCCCCGAGGACCTGTCGTGGAAGGGTTCGCATATCGACGTGTCGTGGTCGCCGGATGGGCGCTTCGTCGTCACCACCATGCAGGAGAACTCCCTGCACGGCTGGCGCCTCCAGCCCGACAAGGGCCACATGCGGATGTCGGGCTACCCCGGCAAGGTCCGCTCCCTGTCGTGGTCGTCGGACGGCAATTGGCTTGCCACCAGCGGCGCCGAGGCGGCCATCGTCTGGCCGTTCGATTCCAAGGAAGGCCCGACCGGCAAGCCCCCGCGCGAATGCGGCGTGCGCCCGGCTCGCGTCTCCTGCGTCGCTTTCCATCCGAAGGCGCCCGTGCTGGCGATGGGCTACGAGGACGGCTGCATTCTGCTGGTGCGCTTCACCGATGCGGCGGAACTGCTGGTCCGCCCGGCGGTCGCCGGCAGCGGCGTCACCGCTTTGGCCTGGGACGGGCGCGGCGCCCGCCTGATCTTCGGCTGCGGCGACGGCAAGGCCGGGCTCCTCACCCTGCCGGCTTGATCCGTCAGGCTCCGAACCGCGCCCGGTAATCCTGCGGCGTCGCGCAGACGTGGCGCAGGAAGACCCGTCTCATCGTTTCCTCCGTGCCGAAGCCGCACTCGCGGGCGATCCGTTTGACCGGCGCCCGCGTCTCCCCGAGCGCCCGCCGCGCCGCTTCCAGCCGCAGGCGCTCGACGCCCTTGGCCGGCGTCAATCCCGTCGCCTCGCGATAGCGCCGGCTGAGGCTGCGCTCGCTCATCCCCGCCTGCGCCGCGAGCGCCGGCAGGGAGAGGTCGCGGGCAAGGTTCGCGCCGACCCATTCATGCAAAGCCGCGAACCGGTCCTCCCCGCCCTGGAGCGCCAGGGCGGCGCTGAACTGCGCCTGCCCGCCGGGGCGCTTGAGGAACATCACGAGGTGGCGGGCGATCGCCAGAGCCGCGTCCCGCCCGAGGTCTTCTTCCACGAGGGCCAGGGCGAGGTCGATGCCGGCGGTGACGCCCGCCGAGGTCCAGATCGCGCCGTCCCGCACGAAGATCGGGTCGGCCTCCACCCGGACTCGCGGATGCAGGGCCGCCAGCCGGTCGCAATGCGCCCAATGGGTCGCGGCACGCCGGCCGTCCAGACGGCCCGTGGCCGCGAGGAGGAACGCTCCGGTGCAGACCGAGGCGACCCGTCGCGCGCGATCCGCCCGCGCCGCGACCCACGCCACGAGGGCGGGGTCGCCCGACGCCGCCGTGACGCCGGGGCCGCCGGCCACGATGAACGTGTCGATAGGGGCCTTCGTCTCCGGCAACGGCAGAGTCGCGAGGCCGAGTCCTGCGGACGCCGACACCGTTTCACCGCCCGGCGCGACCACGCGCGGCGCGTAGGGCGGCAGGGCCAAGCCCAACCGCTCGTTCGCCGTCGCGAAGACCTGCAACGGCCCGGCGACGTCGAGGATCTGGACCTGCGGGAAGGCCAGGATCTCGACGATGCGCGGCTTTGGCGGAATGTGTGGGGTCTTTGGCATTTCGGCCAGACGATGCCGCATTAGGATCGGCGGGTCCAGACAGGAGGCTCCCATGATCCCCCACGACCAGCCGCTCGCCATCGGCTCGCTCCTCTTCGAGGGCATCGACCAGATCGACCTCACCGGCCCGTTCGAGGTGTTCGGGCGGCTGCCCAACTCCACCGTGCGGCTCTACTCGCCGGACGGGGCTCCGGTGCGCGACGTGCGAGGCCTGCGCCTCGTGCCCGATGGGGCCATCGCGGAGGCGCCGCAACTCGACGTGCTCCACGTCCCCGGCGGTGCCGGGCAGGAGGCGCTGATGCGCAACGAGGCTGTCCTCGGCTGGCTGCGGGACCAAGCAGCCGGGGCGAGGATGGTGTTCTCGGTCTGCACCGGGGCGCTGCTCCTCGGCGCGGCGGGCCTTCTCAGGGGGCGGCGTGCGACGACCTATTGGAGCGCCGTCGACCTGCTCCCGCATTTCGGCGCGACGCCCGTCGATGAGCGCGTGGTGATCGACGGGGACTGGGTCTTCGCGGCGGGCGTCACCGCCGGCATCGACGGGGCCCTGCGCCTCGCGGCAATCCTGCGCGGCGAGGAGGCCGCCCGCGCGATCCAGCTCATGATGCAATACGCGCCCGAGCCGCCCTTCGACAGCGGCTCGCCGCACACCGCCTCGCCAGAGACCGTGGCGGCGGTGCGGGCGGCGTCCGCCACCCTCATCGCCCGCCGGGAGGCCACGGCCCGCGCCATCGCCCAGGAATTTGGGATCGTGACAGGGGCGTGAAGCTCACCGCGTCCACGGTGACAGAACCGTCCATCGCGCTTATCTCACGCGGAGGACGGAACGACTGATGACGGACGTGACACTCAAGACCGCAAAATTCGGCATCGGTGCCATCGTGCGGCACAAGGTCTATCCTTTCCGCGGCATCGTGTTCGACGTCGATCCCGTGTTCGACAACACGGAGGAATGGTGGCTCGCGATCCCGGAGGAAGTCCGGCCGCGCAAGGACCAGCCGTTCTACCACCTGCTCGCCGAGAACGCGGAGACGGAATACGTCGCCTACGTCTCCGAGCAGAACCTCCTGCCCGACACGTCGGGGGAGGCCCTGCGCCATGCCGGGATCAAGGAGATCTTCGAGCGCGACGCCTCCGGCACCTATCGGATGCGCGACAGGGCGACCAACTGAAAAAGGGCCGGGCATTCCTGCCCGACCCTTTCCGGTCGTATCGGGGCGCCCTGGGGCGCCCCTTTTGTTGTGCTGGCTTACTTGGCGGCGGGGGCGGCCGGAGCGGCGCCCTGCTGCGTCTCGAGCTTCTTGCGCATCTCTTCACTGCGCTTCTCCAGCTCGGACTGAAGCTTCTTCTGCTGCTCCTCGAGCACCTTCGGGTCCATGGCCGGGCCGTCGAAGGCCTTGCCGAAGCCGGCGAGCGGCACGGCGAAGGTCACTTCGCGCTGGGTCTGGTTCTGCACGGAGACGTTGAGGGTCGTGCCCTTCTTGAGGGCGGCGATCACGGCCGCATCGACGCCGCCGACTTCGGCGAAGCAGCCGTTCGGGAAGCACACGGCGAAGCGGCCGGCGGTGGCGCCCTGACCATCGACGCTGAAGCGGATGCCGGGCTGCAGGAGCAGGCCGAGGGGCAGCAGAAAGCGGACGACGCGGATTTCCTGCTTCTGCGCCGGGTTCTTCATGTCGTAGACGGCGGCGGCGAGCACCGGCTGGCCCTGGTCCGACACGAAGTCGCGGGTCGTGTAGCAGATGTCGGTGCCTGAACCCTGGTCCTTGCCGCACACCTTGGTCCAGTCGGCCTGGCTCGGCTCGGACTTCAGCGTGACGATCTGCGGCCCGGTCTGGGCGGCGGGGGTCTGCGCGGCCGGCGTCTGGCCGGGGGCGGGAGCAGTGGGAGCGGGGGCCTGAGCCGCCGGGGCGGCGGGCTTCTTCGGCTGAGCCGAGGCCGGAACCGTCGCCAGCGCGAGGCCCGCGAGGCCGAGGAAGGCGGCGCGCGCGAACGGCGCGGAGCGGGTGAAGGACATCGGCTCTTATTCCTTAGGGCGTTCGTTACCTGGACGTGGAACCTGCGCGGCGGCTTGCCGAAGCCTCCGGGGAGCGTGCCGCGATGACGATCGCCACTCGAAACCCGGTCGGAACGGTATGGCCGTCGGCCGCTGCGAACCGGATGGATCCACCCGGAGGGCCGGGCGGCTGCTTTCCCTCCGAATGAGGCGAAGGCATGACGCTGTCGTCTCTTGGGAATCCGCGTGCGGACGCGGGCCTCCCTAGGCCGCATGCCGTTCCGCCGCAAGAGGCGCGGCCCGGCGAGCGTCAACGCGGGATTAACCATGAAGGGGGAATGGTGCCCCCGAACGCTGTCCGTCAGGGGGCCGAGTGAGCGCGCACGCGGCGCATTTTCCGTCACAGCCGGCCGACGAGCCGCTGCGGCAGGGGCTGGCCATCGCCCTGATGGCGGCGGCGCGCCTCGCCCCGCAGCGGACACTTCTGCGCGATGCCGGAGACCGCCGCGCGTGGTGCGGCCGGCCCGCGATCACCTGGACCTACGAGGCCGCCGCCGAGATCGTCGGGCGGCTGGCGCGGGGGATCGCCGCATGGCGCCTCGCGCCGGGCAGCCGAATCGGCCTTTTCTTCGCGGGCGGCGCCGAATCCTCCCTCGCCCATCTCGCGGTCGAGGCCGCCGGCCACCTGCCCTGCCCGCTCTCGCCGGTCTGGGAGGGCGAGGCCCTGTCCGCCGCCATCGAATCGGCCGGGCTCGTCGCCGTCCTCACCGAAGGACGGCGCGGGACGCGGCGCCCGGCGGAGGAACTCGCCTTCACGGCCCTGCGCCATTTCGGCCTGCGCTTCCTCGCCGCCTTCGGGCCGGGCCTGCCCGACGGCGTGATCAGCCTCGACGCCATGGCGCTGGAACGCGGCATCATCGACCCCGCGCCCGGCCTCGGCCTTCTCACCTTCGCCGGCGGCGATCCGCGCCGCCCCGTCCGGCGGGACGCCGCCCTGTTCGGCGCGGCGGTCGCCGCCCACAGGGAGCGTCTGCCCTCCCCGGAACGGGTGCTCACCCTCCTGCCGCCGCACGACCTGCGCGGGCTCGTCACCGGCCTCGGCATGGCCGTGGCCTCGGGCGCGAGCCTCGAAACGCTGATTCCCTTCGATTCGGCCGCCTTCCGGGTCGCCCTCATGCGCCCGGTCCCGACGCGCCTCGTCGTGCCCGCCGCCTTCGAGGCGGCCCTGGCCGAGACCACCCTGCCCTGGACGGTACGGGCCATCGACATCGTTCACCGGGCGCCCACGCGGATGCCGGAACCCAGCGCCCGCGACGTGGCGGGCCCGCCCTGCCTCGATGTGCTCGTCCTCGACGAGGACGCGATCCTCACCCGCCCCCGCGGCCGGTGGGAGATCCCAAGCCTCGACGAATCAGGCGCGTCGGAGGTCCCCCACCCGCTCGTGCGCCGGCCACGGGACGGGCAGCTCCTCTGCCGCGCCGCCCCTTCGCACCGCGATACGGACGATTCGTCCGGCGACGCGATCTGGCAGGAAACCGCCTATTGCGCCCATCAGGCCAAGGGCGTTCTGACCGTCATCCCCACCCCCTGAACCCCATCCCGGGATCGGTTCAGCCCCCGCTCAGATTGTACGATTCACCTTCGCGGCAGAGTGCGAGAGGTGGATCCAACAGCCTTTTCGTGGGTTTGGCTTAGGTTTCCGAGCGCGGCTATCTTTTCAGCGCGCAACCGATGGGGTATCGCTCAAGCTTATGGTTGCGCTGCAGCAAGTCCTCGTGGTGGATGACGGCGTTCGGGCCGTGGACCACTCGCTCTCCGGCGAGCTTGCCGGGCTGGGTTACGCCAGCGTCACCGCCTCCCTCGAGGCGGCGGACGATGTGCTGGCCGTCATCGCTCCTCCCGCCGCAGTCCTGGTCCAGGCGCCCGCCCGGCGCGATCCGACCTATGCGCGGCGGGCGGCCCGTCTTCGGGCACGGATGCGCGAGCGCGGCATCCCCGTCATCCTGATCGGCGAGAACGGCGAGACGCGCAGCGGCGCGCCAGTCGATCTCGCGACGCGGCTGGGTGCCTGCGTGGCGGCCAAGCCCGACTTCTGAAACCGGCGGACGCGGCAGCCCTCAGGCCGACGCCGCCCGCCTGTCCGCCCGCATGAGTTCGGGCGCGCCGAATCGCGGCAACACCCCTTCCCGCATCACCATCCGCCGCAGCGGCCCGAGATGGGCCATGGCCAGCAGGCCGAGCCCCCGCGCCAGATCGAGCGGCAGCAATTCCGTGAGGAGCGAGCGGTTCAGTGCATCGACGGCGGCCGTGCGCGCGGCAGCATCGATTCGGCGCCCACCCGCATAGGCCGAGAGCACGGCCCGGCTTCCCGGATCGCGCCCGTCCCGATGGGCTCGCGCCACCATGTCCCGCAGCGAGGCCGCATCGCGCAGGCCGAGGTTCAAGCCCTGCGCCCCGATGGGCGGGAAGACATGCGCCGCCTCGCCGATCAGCGCGAGCCGCGCCGACACCGGGGTCGTGACGAGGAGCCCGCGCATCGGCACGAGGCCGCGCGGCCCATCGATGCGCATCGTGCCGAGCATCCCCCGCGCCTGCCGCTCGACGGCCGCGCCGAGGCCGGCATCGTCCATCGCGGCCAGCTGCTCGGCCTGACCCTTCCCCGCCACCCACACGAGGCTGGAACGGAAGCCGCCGCTCATCGGCACCAGGGTGAAGGGCCCGGACCGGGTGTGGAACTCCGTCGAGACGTCGCCGTGCGGTTTGGTGTGGGCGAGGATCGTGGTGATCGCCGATTGCGGGTAGGTCCATTCGCGCACGGAGACGCCGCTGGCGGCGCGCAGGGGCGAGCGGCTGCCATCCGCCCCGATGACGAGCCGCGCCTCGGCCGTGCCGCCATCGGCGAGGGTGATGCGGGAAGCCGCCTCGCCGGGCACGGCCCCCACGGCGTCGCTCTCGATCAGGGTGAGATTGGGCTGGCTGCGGGCGCAGCGGCGCAGGGCCGCCACGAGGTGGGACGATTCCACGTTCCAGCCGAAGGCGTCGAGGCCGATCTCGGCGGAGTTGAACCGGGCGGGCGGCGGGCGGAACAGGCTGCCGGTGTCGTCCACGATCTGCAGGGTGCAGAGAGGGCTCGCCTTCACGCCGACCTCGTCCCAGGCGCCGAGGGCCTTCAGAAAGCGCACGGACCCGTCGAGCAGGGCGACGGTGCGCCCATCCGCCACCGGGGCATGGCGGCCGACGAGGGCCGTCGGCACGCCCGCCTGCGCGCAAGCCAGGGCGGCGGCGAGACCCGCCGCTCCGGCCCCGACCACGGCCACTTCGACCTGCGGATTCGTTGTTCCCGCCGACACGCCCTGCACCGTCTCTGTCTCCGCTCGGGTCCTATCTGTCCTCCCCACCGGCCCCTGCCAAGGGCGTGCGACGAGCGAGCGGCCTTCGTCATGAGTGGCATGGCGGGGAAGGCTCCGGTAAGCCCCTCCGGTCTAGCCTCGCCGAAAGCGATGTCCGAACCCAGCCTCCGCCCGAGCCTCCTCGATCCGCTCTTCGCCCCGGCCCGCACCCTGCCGGGCGTCGGGCCGAAGGTCGCGCCGCTGATCGAGAAGCTTCTCGGCTCGCCCGAGCGCGAGGCGCGGATCGTCGATCTGCTGTTCCACCTGCCGCAGGGCGGGGTGTCGCGCCGGCTCGTCGGCTCCGTAGCCGAGGCGCCGGCCGGCGAGCCCGTCACCATCGGCGTGACGGTGGTGGGCCACCGGCCGCCCACGGTCGGCGCGGGCCGGCGCCCGCACCGGGTGGTGACGGAAGACGCGACGGGCGAGGTCACGCTCGTCTTCTTCGGGATGCCCCGGGCGCGCATCGAGAAGATGCTGCCCCTCGGCTCGCATCGCTACGTCTCCGGCAAGATCGATGTCTGGGAGGGGATGCGCCAGATGGTGCATCCCTCGCGCATCATGGACGAGGCCGGGCTCGCGGACCTGCCCGCCGTCGAGCCGGTCTACGGCGCCACCGAGGGGCTGACCTCGCGGGCGATCAACAAGCTCGCCGTCGCCGCCCTCGACAAGCTGGCGCCCCTGCCGGAATGGCAGGACCCGGCCTGGCTCGCCAAGAACCGCTACCCGCCCTTCGCCGACGCCCTGCGCGTCGAGCACCGCCCGGAGGACGTGCCGCCCCGCCCGGCCGACCCGCTTCAGCCGGCGCCCGTGACCCCTGCCCGGCGCCGCCTTGCCTATGACGAGCTTCTGGCCTCGCAACTGGCCCTCGCCCTCACCCGCGCCCGCCAGCGGCGGAAGGCGGGCCGGGTGAACGCGGGCGACGGACGCCTCGTCGCGCGGCTTACGGCCGATCTGCCCTTCGCCCTCACCGGGGCGCAGCAGCGGGCGGTGGGCGAGATCCGCACCGACCTCACCGAGCCCCGCCGGATGCTGCGCCTGCTCCAGGGCGATGTCGGCTCGGGCAAGACGGCGGTGGCGCTCCTCGCCATGGCCTCGGCGGTGGAGGCCGGGCGGCAGGCCGCCCTGATGGCGCCGACCGAGATCCTGGCCCGGCAGCATTTCGAACGTCTCGTGCCCATGGCCGGCGCCCTGCGCCTGCGCCTGATGACCGGTCGCGACAAGGCGGCCGAGCGCCGGACGACGCTCGCCGACCTCGCGGCGGGGGAGATCGACATCCTGGTCGGCACCCATGCCCTGTTTCAGGAGGCCGTGACCTTTCGCGATCTCGGCCTCGCCGTGGTCGATGAGCAGCACCGCTTCGGCGTCCACCAGCGGCTTGCCCTCGGCGCCAAGGGCGAGGCCGTGGACTTCCTCGTGATGACCGCGACGCCGATCCCGCGCACCCTGGCGCTGACCTTCTTCGGCGACATGGACGTCTCGGTCCTCGACGAGAAGCCCGCCGGCCGCCAGCCGATCCGCACGGTGACGATGTCGACCGAGCGCCTGGACGAGGTCGTGGCCGGGCTCGGCCGGGCCATGGCACAGGGCGAGCGCGTCTACTGGATCTGCCCTTTAGTGGAAGAATCCGAGTTCGTGGACCTCGCGGCGGCGGCCGAACGGTTCGAGGACCTGAAACAGCATTTCGGCGGGGTCGTCGGGCTGATTCACGGCAAGATGCCGGGGCCGGAGAAGGACGCCGCCATGGCCCGCTTCGCGGCCGGCGAGACGACGCTCCTCGTCTCGACCACCGTGGTCGAGGTGGGCGTCGATGTCCCCCAGGCGACGATCATGGTGGTGGAGCACGCCGAGCGCTTCGGCCTCGCCCAGCTCCACCAGCTGCGGGGCCGCGTCGGGCGCGGCGCCAAGGCGTCTTCCTGCCTGCTGCTCTACCGCGGGCCGCTCGGGCAGGTCTCGCGGGCGCGTCTGGAGATGATGCGCGAGACCGAGGACGGCTTCCGCATCGCCGAGGCCGATTTGAAGCTGCGCGGCGAGGGCGAAGTGCTCGGCACCCGCCAATCGGGCATGGCCGCCTTCCGCCTCGCCCGGATCGAGAGCGACGGAGATCTTTTGGAGACCGCCCGCGACGATGCGAGGCTCGTGGTGGAGCGCGATCCGCGCCTCGAAAGTCCGCGCGGTCAGGCCCTCCGGGTGCTGCTCTACCTGTTCGAACGGGAGGCGGCGATCCGCTTGATCGGGGCCGGCTGAACGGGTTCGTTCAGAAAAGCGACAGGATCAAAATGTGCGGAAAATTACTGCACAATCGATCGGATCGCGACGGCCGCTCAGAAATATGCGAGCAATTACAGAGGCTTAGAAATTTCCTGCCAAGCTGGCGCAGTCGTTCAGGCGAGCTTCAGGTAGGCTAAGACCTTGCATCCGACACAATCGTCCCTTAACTCCAGATGAACGAAAGGCCCGGTACGCCGGGTCGTCACGGACGAATCTGGAGGACGGACATGTCGAACGGACTGTTCCAGCACCTGCCGGGCTCCAACGAGATGGCCGGCCACTTCGCGCTCCCCAATGAGCCGTGGTTGATGCCCATCTCGGATCGGGAGACCGTCGCGAACCGGACTGCGGACGAGCTTCACGCCGCCGTGAAGCGGGCGTCTCGCCCGTTCTGGATCGCCGCCAATGGCCTCGTGGTGGCCCTCGGGCTCGCGCTCACCGTTCAGGCGAGCACGGGCTGGATGGCCCCCGCACAGCGCACCACCGTCTCGGTGGCGCAGGCGACCCCGCCGACCATCGCGCCCCAGCAGGCTTCCCTGCAGCGCTGATCGGACCAAAGGGTCCAAGACTTTTCGTGAAGGGCCGCTCCATCCGCCGGATAGAGCGGCCCTTCGCATATCAGGCATCCTCCGGCGCCGCGTGCCGCGTCTCGGCGGGGTGGGGACCTGGGGCGTGGGTGGAGCGCAGGGTCGCCGCCATGGCGTTGAGCCGCGCCTGCGGATCCTCCGGCTGGATGACGCCCGCCGACATCACGAGCTTGGCCGCGTCATCGACGCTGATCGGCACCTCCACCACCTCCGAGCGCGGCAGGTAGAAGAAGAAGCCCGTCGTCGGGTTCGGGGCGCAGGGTAGGAACACGCCCACGAGGTCGCCCCCCGAGACGCCCCTCCCCTGCAGGGCGTTCTCCACCTCCGGCGCGGCCGGCGCGGAGAGGAACACCACGGACCACGTGCCCTTCACCGGGAACTCCACCAGCCCCACGGTGCGGAACGAGGTGCCGTTCGCCGAGAACAGCGTCTCGAAGATCTGGCGCAGCCCCTTGTACAGGCCGGAGATGACCGGGGTGCGGGCGAGCAACACCTCCCCGAACTCGATGATCGAGCGGCCGACGAGGTTGGCCGTGAGGAAGCCGAGCATCGTCACCGCGAGGAAGGCGATGACGAGGCCGATGCCGGGAATCGAGAACGGCAGGTAATGGTCCGGCAGGTAGCTCGCCGGGATCAATGGCTTCACGAAGGAATCGATGAGCGCGATGATCCACCATGTGATGTAGGCGGTGATGGCCAGGGGCCCCGCGACGATCACGCCGGTCAGGAAGTAGGTCCGCAGCCGCCCTCGGGCGCTCACGCGCCGTTTCGGCGCGGCCGGATCGATATCCGGGGACGGAATCGGGGGAAGACTCGACGCCACGACTGCCCTCTCGGCCGCAGGCTGCCGGGGAACCCGGCCCAAGGGTGGCGGGGCCCCCCGTCGGGAGAGGTAGCGGTTGCGCCTGCCGCGCTCAAGGGCCGGCGCCGCATGGCTCTGTTTTCATCGCGCACGATCTTATTAGGCAGGTGTCGAACGATGAGCCTCGCCATTGCCGCGTGTATGTTGTCTGGAATTGATCTAATTCATCTTTGTTGTGTTTGAGGAACAGGCGGCGGCAATAGACGGAAACCCAGAACTAAACGCCGTTACTCGGTTGATCCGGGAAGCGTGGCCGCAGAAGACGCGACAGGGCGCGCGTGCCGCGCCGCTTCGAGTCGATGAGCCATGTCCCGCCTATGTCACCGCCGTTCCCCCTCTCGGGTCCGGCTTCCCCTCGGCCTCGCCCTGGCGGCGGCGAGCCTCGGCCCGGTACGGGCGCAACCAGTGCCGAGCGAGGTCGTCCTTGAAGAACTGAGCGTGGTCGGCCAGGGCGGCCCCGTCCCGGAGATCGCCACCGGACCGGTCAGCGGCTACCGGGCCACCCGCTCCGCCACCAGCACCAAGACCGACACGGCCCTGCGCGACTCGCCGCAGACCATCAACGTCGTGCCCCGGCAGGTGATCAGCGATCAGCAGGATCTGCGGCTCACCGATGCGGTGACGAATGTCAGCAACGTCGTGCCGGGCAGCATCGTCCAGGGGCGCTCGCAGAACTACATCATCCGCGGTTTCAGCACGCAGATCTTTGCCGTCGACGGCGTGCTGATCAATCCGGCCATCGCCTTCTATCCGGTCGAGCGCGACCTCGCGAATGCCGAGCGGGTCGAGGTGATCAAGGGCCCGGCCTCGGTGCTGTTCGGCCGGGGTGATCCCGGCGGCGTCGTGAACATCGTCACGCGGCGCCCGACGCTGGAGCCCTCCGGCGAACTCTCGGTGCTCGGCGGCGGCTTCGGCCTGCGCCGGCTGCAGGGCTCCGTGTCGAGCGCGCTGCTCGAATCCGACACCCTCGCCGGCCGGATCAGCTTCGCCGCGCAGGAAGACCCGACCTTCCGCAACATCGGCGACAACACCAATTCCAGGTACTTCATCGCCCCGGCGATCAGCTGGACGCCGACGCCCGACACGCGGGTCTACCTCAACTCCGAGTTCACGAAGCAGTACAGCCAGTACGACGAGGGGCTGATCGCCTTCCGGGGGCGGGTGCCGCTGGACGATGTCGGCCGGTATTACGGCACGCCGTGGTCGCGCTATTACGGCGAGGTCAATTCCACGACGCTGCGCATCGAGCACGACGTCAACGAGAATCTGACCCTGCGCCAGATCGTGAACGGGCAATGGGGCGTGTTCCACGTCTTCGCGTCCCGCGCCACGGGGGTGAACGCCGCCGGCACGACGGTCGCCCGCCGGGAATCGACCGTCGATTCGACCTTCGCGGCGGTGGATACCCAGAGCGAGGCGGTGCTGAAGTTCGACACGTTCGGCTTCAGTCACACGGCGCTGCTCGGCTTCGAGTACACGAACGGGTTCCGCCACCCGTACTCGCTCCAGGGCGTGCTGCCCTCGACCAGCTTCCTGAACCCGATCCTCTCCAACGTCTCCCCGGTGGGCCTCAGCCTGCAATCGGACCTGAAGCAGAAACTCGAACTGTTCGGCTTCTACCTGCAGGATCAGATCGCCCTCACGCCGCAATTGCAGCTTGTGATCGGCGCCCGGTTCGACCTCGGATCGCAATTCTATTTCAGCCGCACCACGGCCTCGCGGACCATCCCGCCGGATCAGGAATTGTTCGGCGCCTCGCCCCGGATCGGCCTGATCTACCGGCCCTTCGAGCCGCTGACCTTCTACGCGAGCTACGCCACCTCGTTCGCGCCGCAGACGGCCAATGTCCTGAACGTCGCCAACCCCGCGCCGGAGACCGGCGAGCAGGTCGAGATCGGCACCCGCATCGACATCCTGCCGACCCTGACCCTCTCCGGCTCGGCCTTCCGCATCACCCGCGACAACGTCGCCGCCACTGATCCCGCGAACACCGGCTTCTCGGTCATCACCGGGCAGCAGCAATCGCAGGGGTTCGAAGCGGACCTCGCGGGGGAGATCCTGCCGGGCTGGAACGTGATCGGCGGCGTCGGCTTCCTCGACGCGAAGATCACCCGCGACACCACCTTCGCCATCGGCAACCGCCTGGCCGGCGTGCCGACCTTCAGCGGCAGCGTGTGGACGACCTACGAGTTCCACGAGGGCTGGCTGCGCGGCCTCGGCCTCGGGGCGGGCGTCACCTATGTCGGCCAGCGGACGGGCGACCTCAACAACAGCTACTCCGTCGGCGCCTATGCACGCGTGGACGCCGCGATCTGGTACGATTTCGACGAGCGCTGGCGTCTCTCGGTCAACATCCGCAACCTGACGGATGCGCGCTACATCGAGCAGCCGTTCAACCAGTTCAACAACACGCCGGGGGCGCCGTTCTCGGCCATCGCCGCGATCCGCGTGAAGCTGTAGCGCGCCCTCACTCGGCGGGCGCGGCCACCAGCGGCTTGCGCGCGGTCCGCCGCCCGGCGGCCCGGCGGCGCAGGACGTAGAGGGCGATCCCCGTCGCCGCGAAACCCGGCATCGCCAGGGCCGCGAGGCAGAACAGCAGGGCGAAGCCCGCGCCGAAGAACCGGCCGCGATGCACTTCCAGCATGTTGCCGGCGATCCGCTTGCCCAGCGGCTGATCGGCCGCGCGCTCGGCCGACATGAGGGTGCCCGTGGCGGCCTCGTATCGCGCCTCGTTGCGGGCGGCGGGGCGGTCGTCGTCGCGGGAGAACCAGCGGATGCGGATCGGCTGCCGCCCCTCCTCCGGCAGCAGGATCTGCGCGCGGGCGGCATGGCGCCCCTCGCCCTCGCGGAACGCGGTCCAGACCGCATCGAGGCTGGGCGGCCCCTCCGGCCCGGCCTTGGCGCGCTTGCCCATCGCGGCGGGCTTGGCCCCGCCGATGAGCAGGGCGTTCGCCCCGTCCTTGAACCAGCCGTAGGACCATGTGAGCCCGGACAGGGCGATGATCAGGTAGACCGGCAGCAGCCACGTCCCGGCCACCGCGTGCAGCGACCACCACCGCGCCCGCCCGGGCCGGGACAGGCTCGGGCGCAGCCAGATCTTGAGGCGGTGCACCTGCGGCCAGCGCAGCACGATCCCCGTCACGAGGAACACAAGCAGGGCGATGGCGCAGGCGCCCGTGATCTGCCGTCCCCACCCATTGCCGTTGCCGGGCAGGAGCAGGAAGCGGTGGAGGGCGAGCACCGTGTCGAACAGGGGCTCGCCCCGCACCGGCCCGAGCACCGCGCCGTCATAGGGGTCGGCGAAGACCGAGTCCGGCCGCTGGCGCGTCGCCGGATCGCGGGCGAAGCGGATGGTGACGCTGGCGGTCAGGTCGTCCTGCAGGGTCAGCCGCGAGACGCGCTGGCCGGGCCTCTGCGCCTCGACGCGCCTCGTGAGATCCGGCAGGGCGAGCGGCGGCGCCTCCCGCGTCGCCACCGTCAGGCGGTCATGGTTCGCCCAATCGGTGAGGGCTTCTTCGTAGCTGAGGAGTGCCCCGGTCGCGCCCATCACCGCCAGGATCAGCCCGGCCGTGAGGCCGAGCGCCCAATGCAGGCGGAAGAGGATCGCGCGGGGGCTCGGCATCGCAAGGGCTCCGGGCTGTCCGCCGGGACGGCAGCATGCGGCACCGGGTAGGTGATGGAGCCGGCCCGATCAAGCGCCCTTCCCAAGCATTGCAGGCGTGAAATGCCAGCACTTTGCTTGATTATAAGAGATCTAAGGTAGGTTTTGGCCTCGTCGAGAATGTCGAGAACGATGAATGCTGCGCCGACCGGGCGCGCGGATCGGCGGCGGGGCGGCCAAGTTTTTCGATGGATTACAAGGCACGTCTACAGTCTCCGAGCAGGGATGTCAGGCTACTCCGCCCCTGAAACAAAATGATACACAACCTTCAAAGCTGAGTTGCAACTCCCCTTCAGCATCCGGTGTTTCCAGGCACTCACGAAGGAGGAAGACTTCCATGCGAATGAAGTTGATTGGCGCGGCCCTTCTCGCGCTCGGCACCATCACCGCCACGGCGGGGAGCGCGGAAGCCCGCGACGGGTGCGGACTCGGCTTCCACCGCACGATCTACGGCTTCTGCCGTCCGAACGGCTTCTACCGCCCCTACGCGTTCCGTCCGGCCTATGGCTACGGCTGGCGTCGGCACTATGGCTGGCATCGCCACTGGGGCTGGCACCGCCATGTCGGCTGGCGCGGTGGCTGGCACCACGGCTGGCGCCGTTGGTAACACCTGACGCGGCCTCACCGCCCCGTGCCCCGGTCGTGCCGTCTCTCGCGAGGCGGTGCGGGCGGGGCCGTTTCGTTTCCGGATCGGGCAGCTTCCCTGCGGCTGTACTTGCCTCGGACGGAGCCGACATCACGGAAAGGGTGGCGGCCCGCAAACATAGGCAATTGCGAACGCGTATCGCCGCCGATTCGTGCAGTCGTTTCACCGACTTTTTCGGTTTGGTCACGAATTGGTGACGCTTGCCTGCACTTCTGGTGGAGAAGCGGCGCGCCCCGGTGCGCCGTCACGTCCGATCGGTCCCCGATGCCCGCCCCCCAGCCGCTCCGCGTCGTCTCCACGAATCCCTCCGTCGAGGCCGATCCCGTACGCCGGCTCGCCACCTATTTCGATGGGCTCGACCAGGGTGTGATCGCCATCGACCGGCGGGGCCGCGTCGTGGTCGCCACCGCCCCCGCCCGCGCCATCCTCTCGGGCCTCGGCTTCACCGCGACCACCGGCTCCTCGGGCCGAGACTTGCTGCGCATCCTGGCGGCGATCACCGGCTCCGGCCTACGCGACGGCTTCGCGATGCTGCGCCGTGCCCGCGCGGAGGAAGGCCCGCAGGCCTTCGAGACGGTGACGGCCGGGCGCACCATCGCCCTGCGCATCCACCCCGTGGACGGGGGGTGGACCGTCGCCCTGGAGGACATGACCGAGGTCCGCGCGCGCGAGGCGAACTCGGCCGAGTTGGCGCGGATCGATCCGCTCACCGGCCTCGCCAACCGGCTGATGCTGCGCGAGCGCCTCAGCGCCTCCCTCGACCGCCTGAACCGCTACGGCGAGCCCTGCGCCGTGCTCCTCCTCGACCTCGACCGCTTCAAGCCGATCAACGACACCCTCGGCCACGCCGTGGGCGACGCGTTGCTGGAGAAAGTGGCCGACCGCCTGCGCTCGGCCGTGCGCAGCGCCGACACGGTGGCGCGGATCGGTGGCGACGAGTTCGTGGTGATCCAGGCCGGCGCCGCGCGGCAGGAGGACGTGACGATCCTCGCCCGGCGACTCGTGGACCTGATCGGCCGCACCTACATCATCGACGGGCAGTTGCTGACCATCGGCGTCAGCGTCGGCGCGGCCCTCGCGCCCAAGGACGGCACCGACGCGGAGCGGCTGCTCAAGCATGCCGACCTCGCCCTCTACCGCGCCAAGCTCGACGGGCGCGCCACGTTCCGGTTCTTCGAGCCGGAGATGGACGTGCGGATGCAGGCTCGGCGCCGGCTGGAACTCGACATCCGGCAGGCGCTCGCACGGCGGGAATTCGTGCTGCACTACCAGCCGCAATTGAACCTGAAGAACCAGAGCGTCACCGGCTGCGAGGCGCTGCTGCGCTGGAAGCATCCCGAGCGCGGCACGGTCTCCCCGGCGGATTTCATCCCGCTGGCGGAGGAGGTCGGGCTGATCGTGCCGATCGGCGAATGGGTGGTGCGGCAGGCCTGCCGGGACGCGGCCCTGTGGCCGGACACGGTCTCGGTGGCGGTGAACGTCTCGCCCGCCCAGTTCAAGAGCGACCGGCTGGTGGACATGATCGTCTCCGCCCTCGCCACATCCGGCCTGCCCCCGCGCCGCCTGGAGGTCGAGATCACCGAGGGCGTGCTGCTGCAGAACAACGATCACACGCTCGACACCCTGCACCGGCTGCGCAAGCTCGGTGTGCGCGTCTCGATGGACGATTTCGGCACGGGCTATTCCAGCTTGAGCTATCTGCGCAGCTTCCCCTTCGACAAGATCAAGATCGACCGCTCCTTCGTGAAGGACATCGCCACCGCGCCGGACGGCGACGCGATCATCCGCGCTATCGCCGGGCTCGGCCGCAGCCTCGGCATGACGACGGTGGCGGAAGGGGTGGAGACCGAGGAGCAGATGCGCCGCATCCAGGCCGAAGGCTGCACCGACGTGCAGGGCTACCTCATCAGCCGGCCGGTGCCCCTCGACGACCTGATGCGCCTGCTGCCGCGCGATCCGCACGACAACCCGTCCGCCCCGGGAGTTCACCCATGAGCGACCTCTACCGCCTCGTCTACGCCAGCAAGAACCTGCTCAACGGCTCGGAGCCGGAGGCCCGGGCGGCCGTGGAGACGATCCTCGACGCCTCCCGCCGCAACAATCCCCGGGTCGGTGTGACGGGGGCGCTGATGTTCAACGACGGCGCCTTCGCCCAGGTGCTGGAAGGCCCGCAGAAGGGCGTCGAGGACACGTTCGAGCGCATCCAGCGCGACCTGCGCCACGGCGACGTGACGGTGCTCGAATGCCGCCCGGTGACGGAACGCAGCTTCGCGGAATGGTCGATGGCCTTCGTCGGCCGCTCGACCGGCGGACAGGCCGCCTGGAGCCGCCTCGCCACCGAGAGCGGCTTCGACCTGCGCCGCCTCGACGGCGACGAGGTCTTCTCCATGCTGCACGGCCTCGTCCTCGAGGAAGAGGGCATGGCCGCCCCGCCGGCCGCCCCGCCCCCCGCCCCTCGCGCCCTCGACACCGCCCGCCTGCGCGAGGAGATCGCCCCCCTCCCTCGCCCGCAGGTCGTGCCGTCACCCGCGCCCGAGCCCGTTCCCGCGCGGATCGCGGGCGATGCCGCGGCCATCGCCATCCTGAAGGCGGCCCTGGCGGAGGAGCGCACCCGCACGACGACCCTGCGCAGCGAACTCGACGCCCTGCGCGTCGCCCTGGCCGAAGCCGAAGGCCGGCTCGATCACCTGCGCGAGCAGCGCGACCTCTGGCGCTACCGCTCCCGAGTGCTGGCGACGGCCCTGTGCGAGGACGCCGACGGTGACGACGCCGTGCAGGAGGACGAGCCCGCCGCGCCGGCCCGCGCCGTGGCGTGAGCACCAACTCGATAACGGATTGTAAAAATAACCAGGAATTTGAAGACTCCATCAACCCTCAAGACAGGCCGATTTGAGCCATTAACGCCCTCAAAACCGGGGGGCCATCAGAAGTGGAGACAAGCAAAAGAACGGTAGGGAGCCACAGTGCTTTCGACGGAATCAACTCGTAAACTCGTGAAGCTGCTCCCATTGCTGGCGAGCGATCAGGACGGCGAAGTCGCCGGTGCGGCCAGGGCCATCCGCCGGGCGCTCGCCGCAGATAACCTCGATCTACATGATCTCGCGCGCATCCTCGCTGGCCGCGCAGAGGGAGGTGCCCGACCGGAGGAACCCAGCGAGGCGAAACCCCACGACTCTCGAAGGCCCACGGCGTCCGAAGGATCGCGGTCCGATCGGCGTTCGGAAGCGCGGTTTCGAAAAGTCCTGCAGGCCGGCAAGATCGTTCTCCCCAACGGCGGTGTCCTCGATTGTAAGGTGAGGAACCGGTCCGAGAGCGGTGCGCTGCTTCAGCTTGCCAGCCTCAGCGGCGTACCGGATCAGTTCGTCCTGCAAATTCCATCGACTGCGGAGATGTTTGCTGTCGAGATCGTGTGGCGTGGCGACCACGAGATCGGTGTTTTCCGCATCTAGGCCGGCCAATCTCACGGCGAGACCACGGAGAGACATCCGCCGTTTGCCGCGCCCTGACCTCGACTGAGGCGCGGAGGCAAAGGGCGCCTGCATCGCCGCTCGCGAAACTCACCGACGGTTAGGTTCCCAGCCGAAAAGCCCATCTCCAGAAGTGACGCCCCGCTCGCACAACTGCGTGAGGGCAAGCGTTCGTGCGTCCGCCGAGCCTCACGCCGACACATTTGGCATTTAGCCAGTGATCGTCACAAATCGCAGGTTGAAGATTTGTGTTGTGAGGGGAAAGTAGCCGATATGAACGATTCGTCCCGGACAAAGCTGACTTTTGCCAAGTACATTCTGGTAGCTGCCGTCGTTTCCGCGATGGGGCAGTCCGTGAGCCAGGCTCAGGATGGCAGAGCCGCCAGTGAGAATCGGGCGGAGCGGTTGAGCGTCGAGAAGCAGGCCAGCGAGGCTAGAGTGGCTCGCCTGCGTTCGGAGAAAGCGGCCAGTGAGGCGCGTGTCGCGAAGCTGCGGTCCGAGAAAGAGGTAAGCGAGCTTCGGATTCAGAAGGAAGCGAGCCAGAAGCACATCTCGGACCTGCGTACCGAGAAGCTCGCCAGCGAAGCCCGGATGCGCCGGCAAAACCAGCATCGCTGAGCGGCCTCCGTCGTAACGCGACACCGCATCGTTCCAGTTCGCCCGCGAGAGTGAGCGCCCCCGGCTTTGTCAGGGGGCGCAACCCCTTGCTCCGCCCTGTCCCGGCGGCTACTGAATTGGACGCATCTGTCGTCGTGTCTGCTCGCTGCGAAGATGCGGAAGCCGAATCGCTGTTCCGGGTGAACGGCTTGGGCCTGTAGCTCAATGGTTAGAGCCGACCGCTCATAACGGTCTGGTTGTAGGTTCGAGTCCTACCGGGCCCACCATTCCCGTCCTCGCGACCTGTGGCCCGCCGGCGTCGTCGGTCTCGCTCCCCCGTCACGCCGCCGACATCGCCCGTGCGCGGGACCTCGCGAGGTGGCGTTCGATCAGCGTCTGCAGACGGGTCCGGTCGAAGGGCTTGCCGACATGGTCGTCCAGGCCGGCTGCGATCAGGGCGCGGACCTGCTCCGGCAGCACATGCGCCGTCATCGCGAGGATTGGCACATCGCGGATCTCGCTGTGCAAGCCACGGATCAGGCGCGTCGCGGTGATGCCGTCCATCACCGGCATCTCGATGTCCATCAGGATGAGGTCGAAGGGCTCGGCCTCGACCAGGGCGACGGCCTCCTGTCCGTCGCAGGCGGTGGAGACCCGGTAGCCCATCGCCTCCAGCACCATCTGCGCGATCTCGCGGTTGATCGCGCCATCCTCCACGAGGAGGAGATGCGCCGGCCGCGTCTTCGCTGTCCCGGATGCGGGAAGCGGCGCGCTGGGCGATGGTGGGTCGAGCCTCCGCTGCTCGGCCGGTGCTGCGGGCAGGACGAGATCGAACCAGAAGGTCGAGCCTTCGCCGTCGCGGCTCTCCAAGCCGATGGTGCCGCCCATCGCCTCGATGAGGCCCTTGGCGATGGCGAGGCCCAAGCCCGTGCCGCCGAAGCGTCGCGTCGTGCTGCTGTCGGCCTGGACGAAGCGCGCGAAGAGCCTGGCCTGGGCGTCTTCGGGAATGCCGATGCCGGTGTCGCGGACGGTGACGCGGAGCGCGATACCCTCCGGCGTCGCCGTCTGCGTGATCGTGGTGGTGACGGAGCCGGCCTGCGTGAACTTCACCGCGTTGTTCACGAGGTTGAGTAGAACCTGCCGCAGTCGGGTCTTGTCGCCGATGACGGGATGATCGTCCGCCGCGTCGCCCTCCATCACCAGGGCGAGGCCCTTGCGCTCGGCGGCGCCCGCGACCAGCGCTACGGTTTCCTCCACGAGGCCGAACGGCGAGAAGGGGGTAGCTTCCAGGGTGACGCCATCCGCTTCGATGCGGGCGTAATCCAGGATGTCGTTGACCACCGTGGTCAGGACCTCGCATCCGACCCGCATCTGGTCGATGCAGCGCCGCTGCTCCGGGGTCAGGCTGGCATCGTCGCGCAGGAGATCGCCGAAGCCGACGATGGCGTTGAGGGGCGTGCGCACCTCGTGGCTCATCGTGGCGAGGAAGTCGCTCTTGGCGCGCTCGCCGGCTTCGGCGCGACACTGCGCCGCCTCGGCCCGGTCGCAGGCTTCGGCCAGTTCCGTCGTCCGGGCGGCGACGCGCACCTCAAGGTCCGCATTGGCCTGTTCGAGGGCGCGGTCGCGCTCGCTGAGGCGCGCGAGCAGCTTACTCAGCGCATCCGTCAGCACGGTGATTTCGAGATAGCCGCGCGGCTTCGGCAACTGGCCATGGGCGGGGGCGTTGCCGATGACGCCGGCCGCCCGCGCGAGAGCGCGGAGGGGATCGGCCAGCCGCTCGGCGGCCAACCAGCCGAGGAGCGCAAACAGCAGCGCGAAGGCGACGCCGCCGAGCACCAGCCGGTTGATGATCGGATCGGAGATGGACCGCGCGAATTCGACCGGCTGCCGGACCAGGATGGTCCAGGGCAGCGTCGGCCTCCGGAGGGAGGGTTGGCCACGGCTGGCGCCGGTGAAGTAATCGCCGCCATCGGGCCACCGTCCCCGGGCGCTGGCGAGTTCGGCCCCGGCGGCGAGCGCCGAGAGGGCCGGCAGATCGGTGTCGATCCGGCGGCCGGTCTGATCGCCCGGGCCGAGGACGACGGTCCCGTCCCCGGCGAGAATCATCACCTCGACGCTCGGCTCCCGCTTCAGCGCCGTCGCGATGGCCGCTTGGCTCATCTCCCGCATCCAGCTGACGCTCAGATGGCCACCGACGACGCCGACCTTCGTGCCCGACGCGTTACGGAACGGCATGGCGACGTCCACGAAGCGGTGCGGCTCGCCGTATGGCAGAGCCGGCAGACGCGTGGCGAGCAGCTTCGCTTCGTGGATGTCGATGACGGTCGGCGCCTGGAGGCCCTCCTGAAACCACGGGCGTGCCGCAACGCTCTCGCCCTCCAGCATGCCCCCAGTGCTCGCGAGGACGATGCCGTTGCTGTCGGCGAAGCCGATCCAGGCATAGGCGGGATAGCTCTCGCGCAGGGCATCGACCCAGGTGCGGCGGGCCTCGGGCGTGGTCGCGTTGGTGCGGGCCACGGAGGACAGCACGGTCATGTCGCCGAGGCGCTCGGTGATGTTCGCGTCGATGATCTGCCGCAGGTGTTCCGCGAGTTCCGCCGTGTGTGCCTCGGCGCGGATCTGCACCCGCTGGGCGACGAACTGGGACACGACGAGCGTGGCGGCGACGGTGAGGAGCAATGCCCCACCGGCAAAGACGAGGGCAAGGAGCGTCCGCAACCGCATCAAGACGACCTCGCGTCAGCCGCCGGACCGTCTTGAGAGGCGGTCGACCGGCTTGGGATGATCGAAGATCGTGTGATCTTTCCGACCAAGTCGGTCAATGAGTGGCACGCCAACCCTTTATCGGTGGTGTTTCCACGAAGGTCAGTCCGCAGACAATCTCAGTCTGCGATGTCCTTGCATCATGTCTCGACAAGACTCGGCCCGAGGCTGGTCTTGTCGAGTTGGCGAATCACCGCCCGGGTGTGGTGGGGCCGCGCGATGGCGGCCCCGCCGCCGTCACTTCCCGCTGGGGGCCGCGCCGCTGCCGGTGGCGCCGTTGCCGGTGCTGCCCGAACCGGCGGCGGCGCCGGACGTCGAGGTGTTGCCGTTCGGCGTGCTTTGCGCGGCGGCCATGCCGACCGTGCCAGCGAGAACGGCGAGCGCGAGGACCGACGATTGAAGGGTACGGTTGATCATGGCGTGCTCAATTCTTTCTGCCGGGTCATTCCGGTATGATAGTACAACCGGAGGTTTGTGCAGTCGTTCCTTGATTATCCCCGATGGCCGAGGGCCGGCAGGACATGCCGGCCGAACGCCTCTACGAACGCGGTCTGATCACCCGCGACCTGATGGATGATGATTTCGGCCGGGCCCAACTCCATGAGTTCGGCGAGCCACGCGGCATGGCGCCCGAAATCCTCCGAGACCCGCACGTAGCCCGGCACGTCCTCGGGCCGCACGAAGCGCGAGGCCGTGTCGAAATCCTCCGGCCGGCGCAGATCCCAGTTCGCGTCGCCTTCGAGCATGTTGCTTGCCCATTGGGCGTGGGCCTGCGCGAGCGCCTTGGCGGGGTCGGGATCCCAGCACACCTTCGTCTGCATGAAGATCGGCTTGCCCGCGCCGCCGCCCTCGCGGAACGCCTCGAAGACCGGGCGCAGCTTGGCGGGGTCGATGCCCACGGTGACGAGCCCGTCCGCCCAGGCGGCGACTTTGCGGGCCGTCTCCGGCGTCACCGCGCCGGCGATCAGCAGGGGTGGGCGTTCGGGCCGGGAGTACAGCTTGGCGTCGATGACGGTGACGCGCCCTCGGTGAGTGACGGTCTCGCCCTCGAACAACGCGCGGATCACGGCGGCGCATTCGGCCAGCCGGGCCGTGCGCTCGGCCTTGTCCGGCCAGGGCAGGCCGGTGACGTCCTCGTTGAGGCGCTGGCCGGAGCCGAGGGCGAGCCAAAGGCGCTCCGGGAACATCTCGGACAGGGTCGCGGCCGATTGCGCCAGCACCGCCGGGTGGTGGCGGTAGCCCGGCGCGGTGATGATCCCGAACGGCAGGCGCGTCGTCGCGAGGGCGGCGCCGAGCCAGGACCACGCGTGGCCCGCGTGACCCTGCTTCACGCTCCAGGGGCGGAAATGCTCGGAGGACATGGCGCAGGTGAAGCCCGCCGCCTCGGCCGCCTGGACGTCGCGCAGCAGCGCCGAGGGAGCATGCTGCTCGTGCGAGACGTGGTAACCGATCCGTGTCACGGTGGTGATCTCCTGATCATGCGAGTGTCCGCGAACGCGGTTCAGTTTAGAAAGACTTTGCGAAGCGGGAGCTTAGCCTGTGTTCTGTGCATGAGGGGCCTGCGCGCGCACGCCATTGTGACGTGAGCCGCGGCACGATTATCTCGCGTCTGCGAGATTGCTCGTGTCAGCCAACCAGGATGGTTCATGGCCCAGTCTGAAGGGTCTTCCAAGCGCTCATCGGCCGCTGGCGGGTGGGGTGCGCTGAAGAGCTGCGGCAAGCACCTGCTCGGCAGCCGTGCGCCGCTGACGGGAGCCCGCGCCCTTCTGAAGGCCAACCAGCCCGACGGGTTCGATTGTCCTGGCTGCGCCTGGGGCGACCCGGAGCATGGCTCGTCGTTCGAATTCTGCGAGAACGGCGTGAAGGCGGTCTCCTGGGAGGCCACCGACAAGCGCACGAAGCCGTCCTTCTTCGCCCGGCACACGCTCACCGAGCTGCGGGGCTGGAGCGACTACGCCCTGGAAGGCCAGGGCCGCCTCACCCACCCGATGCGCTACGACGCGGCGAGCGACCGCTACCTTCCGGTGAGCTGGGAGACGGCGTTCGCGGAGATCGGCGAGACCCTCCGCGGGCTCGATTCCCCCGATCAGGCCGAGTTCTACACGTCCGGCCGCGCCTCGAACGAGGCCGCCTACCTCTACCAGTTGTTCGCCCGCGCCTACGGGACCAACAACTTCCCCGATTGTTCGAACATGTGCCACGAGGCGAGCGGGGTCGCCCTCATCGACGCGATCGGCGTCGGCAAGGGCACCGTGCTCCTCGAGGATTTCGAGAAGGCGGACGCGATCTTCTGCGTCGGGCAGAACCCCGGCACCAACCATCCGCGCATGCTCGGCGACCTGCGCCGGGCGGCCGAGCGCGGCGCGAAGGTCGTGGTGCTGAACCCGGTGCGCGAGCGGGGGCTGGAGCGCTTCGCCGACCCGCAGAACACCGTCGAGATGCTGCGCGGCGCGAGCCAGCCCATCGCGAGCCACTACCTTCAGCCGCGTTCCGGCGGCGACATGGCCGCCTTCCGGGGCATCGCCAAGATCGTATTCGCCCGCGATGCCGAAGCCCTGGCGGCGGGCCGCCCGTCGATCCTCGACCGCGCCTTCCTCGAACACCACACGGCCGGGCTCGACGCCTATCGCGCCGCCGTCGAGGCGACCTCCTGGGAGGCGATCCTCGACCAGTCCGGCCTGACCCGGGACGAGATCGACGCGATGGCGGAGGTCTATCTCGGGGCGCAGCGCGTCATCGCCACCTGGGCGATGGGCGTGACCCAGCACCGGCACTCGGTGGCGACCATCCGGGAGATCGCCAACCTCCTGTTCCTGCGCGGCCATATCGGCCGTCCGGGCGCGGGCCTCTGCCCGGTGCGCGGCCATTCGAACGTGCAGGGCGACCGGACGGTCGGCATCAACGAGCGCCCCGCCGAGGCCTTCCTCGCGTCGCTCGAACAGCATTTCGGCCTGCCGATGCCGCGCCGGCACGGGCACAACGTGCTCGCCGCCATCCGCGCGATGCGCGACGGCACGTCGAAGGCCTTCATCGGGCTCGGCGGCAACTTCCTGCGGGCGACGCCGGACACGCCGGTGGTGGCGAAGGCGCTGGCCTCCTGCCGGCTCACCGTGCACATCGCCACGAAGCTCAACCACGCTCATCTCGTGCCCGGCGCGATCGGCTACCTGCTGCCCTGCCTCGGCCGCACGGAGATCGACCGCAACGCCGAGGGCAAGATCCAGATCGTGACCGTCGAGGATTCGATGAGCATGGTCCACGGCTCCGGCGGCATCAACAAACCGGCCTCGAAGGAGCTGCGCTCCGAGATCGGCATCATCGCCGGCATGGCGCAGGCCACCGTGGGCTCCGCAGCCATCGACTGGGCGGGCTT
The DNA here is from genome assembly GCF_038442315.1 of Methylobacterium litchii. Taxonomy (NCBI): domain Bacteria; kingdom Pseudomonadati; phylum Pseudomonadota; class Alphaproteobacteria; order Hyphomicrobiales; family Methylobacteriaceae; genus Methylobacterium; species Methylobacterium litchii. The sequence goes on from NZ_JBBXMY010000003.1 coordinate 364,652, forward strand.
CGCCGCCGATTACGACCGGATTCGCGAGGCCATCGCGGCCACGATCCCGGGGTTCACCGGGTACAACGCGCGGGTGCGCAAGCCGCGCGGCTTCATGCTGCGCAACCTCGCCGCCGAGCGGGTCTTCGACACCGGTACCGGCCGCGCCAACTTCGCCGCCGTGCCCCTGCCCGCCGAGACGGAGCATCAGGCTGCGACCAAGACGCGCGACACGTTCGTGCTGCAGACCTTCCGCAGCCACGACCAGTACAACACGACGATCTACGGTCTCGATGACCGCTACCGCGGCGTGTACGGCGAGCGCCGGGTGATCTTCGCCCATCCCGACGACCTCGCGGAGATCCGCGACCGGCTCGGGGAGCGCGTCGACATCCTCGGCACCCACGACGACGGCATCACGCGGCGGGCGGAGGATTTCCGCCTCGTGCCCTTCGACATGCCGCGCGGTTCGCTGGCGGGCTACTACCCGGAGTTGAACGTCCTCGTGCCGCTCTCGACGTTCGGCGAGAAGAGCGACACGCCGACCTCCAAATCGGTTCTCGTGACCCTTCAGCCGCGCGCGGCGGCGTGAGCGAAACACTGGACGAGGCGGCGTTCGTCGCCGCCCTCGGCCGGGTGTCGGCCGTTCACCCCGAGCTGCCCCCGCTCGAAGCGGGGCTCCTCGCCGCCCTCGCCCTCGGTTTGCCGGGGGACAGCCGCGCCTTCGCCCGCACCTTCGCGGTGGAGCACGCCCTCGTCCTGCGCGCCCTGTCGGAGTTGGAGGAAGCCGGCCACGTGGCGGTCACGGATCGCGACGGGCGCACGCAGCGGACGCGCTATCGCGCGGCCGCGCCGACCCCTACCTAATCGGGTCGGCGCGGAAGCGGCCCTGTTCCGCTTCGGCGGGTTGGCACCGGCAGGTCGCCGGCACGGACGAGGCACCCTTGTGCGCCGGAGCCTCGCAGGTGAGCAGGCGGGTGAGCAGGTGCTCCAGCGGGTCCGCCTGATACGGCTTCTGCAGCACCGGCACGGCCTGATAGGCGGCCTCCAGGCCCTGCCGCCCGTAGCCCGTGGCGAACAGGAACGGGATGCACCGCTCGAACAGCAGATCCGCGATCGGGTAGCTGCGCGTGTTGCCGAGGTTCACGTCCAGCACCGCGAAATCGAAGTCCTCGTTGCGCGCGAGGGCCAGCCCCTGTTCGAGGCGCATCGCGATCACGACTTCGCAGCCGAGATCGAGAAGCATGTCTTCGGCGAACATGGCCACGAGGCTCTCGTCCTCGACCAGTAGCACCCGGCGTCCGGTCAGCATGGTCATGGGGCCAGGGACCCTTCGACCGTCTCTTGGCCGATCCAGCCTAGTTGCGTCAGCGGGATGCGCATGGCGCAGACGACGCCGGCCGGCGCGTAGGTGATGACGGCGCTGCCGTCGAACTCCAGCGGCAATTGCCGCTCGATCAGCCGGGAGCCGAACCCCTTCCGTGTGGGCGGCGTGACGGGCGGTCCATCCTGTTCCTGCCACGTTAGGTCGAGCTGCTGCTGCCCGCCGCCGAGGTCCGACAGCGCCCAGGTGACGGAGACCCTGCCCTCGCCGGTCGAGAGGGCGCCGTACTTGGCAGCGTTGGTCATCAGCTCGTGCAGCGCCATCGCCAGGGTCACAGCGACTTTCGGGTGGAGCCGTGCATCCGGGCCGTTGAGCCGGAAGCGGTTGATGTCGACCTCCGCCAGGAGATGGGGGGCGAGCGACCGCTCGATCACGCTGATCAAGCTGGCGCTCTCCCAATTGTCCTCGACCAGCACGTTGTGGGCGGTGGAGAGGGCGGTCATGCGTGCGTCGAACACGGCGCGCACGGCCAGATCGGTGCGGCCCCGGAAGGTCTGCGCGGCGATGGATTGCACCGTCGCGAGGGTGTTCTTCACCCGATGGTTCAACTCGTTGATCAGCAGGCGCTGACGCTCGGCAGCGGCCTTCTCCTCGCTGATGTTTCGCACCTCGATGATCGTGCCGATGATGTTGGCGGAATCGTCGCGGATCGGACTCGCGGTGAACCCGACCGGATAGAAATGCCCGTCGCGGTGGACGAACACCTCTTCGCCGCGCTCCTGGTTGTTCTCCGGGAAGGCGCGGTCGATGGCGCATTCGTGCAGCGGGAACGGGCGCCCGTCGGGATAGGTGTGGTGGACGATGTCGTGCAGCGGGCAATCCCGCGCCAGGACCTCGTCCAGCGTCCAGCCGGTCAGCTCTTCGGCGGCGCGGTTCATGTAGATGCAATGCTGGCGGTCATCCATCAGGAAGATGGACACCGACGCGTTGTTGAGGACCGCGTTGAGCCGCCGCTCGGTTTCGAACAACTGGCCCGCATGGCGCAGCGTCGGTAGCGGCCGGATCGCAGCGGGCTCAGACTGTAGCGGTTGCCGGGAATTCGGCACGAGCACGACCCTTCACACGTCTCTTCTGAAAGCCTGAGTTGTGCAATGCCCAAGGCTGGGGCCGGTTCCCCTGCCCCGACGTTGCGGCTGGCAGGCGAGCGGGGATCGGTTCGGTCGCGGTGGACGGGGTCGACCGCGCGCTCGGCCGCGCAGGGTCTCGATGCCGCCCGGCGCGGCGCTTGCCATCAGCACGAGCCCGCCGCCGGCCTCGCTGGCGAGCAGGCGTCGGAGGGCGGAGGCCGGGCGACGGAACGTGCGGGGTGCGTGCATGCCCCCAAGGGGAGTGCCAAGGTTGGCGCTCCGGTTCAAGCCCAATCGGGCCGGGCGGTTCAGAACGAGCGCGGAAGCCCGAGGATATGCTCGGCGACGTAGGACAGGATCAGGTTCGTGGAGATCGGCGCCACCTGATAGAGGCGCGTCTCGCGAAACTTGCGCTCCACGTCGTATTCGGCGGCGAAACCGAAGCCGCCGTGGAACTGGATGCAGGCATTGGCCGCCTCCCAGGACGCCTTGGCGGCGAGATATTTCGCCATGTTGGCCTGCGCGCCGCAGGGCTCGCCGGCATCGTAGAGGCGGCAGGCCTCGTAGCGCATGAGGTTGGCCGCCTCTACCTCGATGAAGCTCTCCGCGATGGGGAATTGCACACCCTGGTTCTGGCCGATGGGGCGGCCGAACACCACGCGCTCCTTTGTGTAGGCGGTGACCTTGTCGATGAACCAGTAGCCGTCGCCGATGCATTCGGCGGCGATCAAGGCCCGCTCGGCGTTGAGCCCGGTCATGATGTACTTGAAGCCCTGGCCCTCCTCGCCGATCAGGTTCTCGGCGGGGATCTCGAGCTCGTCGAAGAACAGCTCGTTGGTCTCGTGGTTGACCATGTTGAGGATCGGCCGCACCGTCAGGCCCTTCTTCATGGCCTCGTGCAGGTCCACGATGAAGATCGACATCCCCTCGGATTTCTTCTTCACCTGATCGAGCGGCGTGGTGCGGGCGAGCAGGATCATCAGGTCCGAGTGCTGGACCCGCGAGATCCACACCTTCTGCCCGTTGATGACGTAGCGGTCGCCCCGGCGCACGGCCGTGGTCTTGATCTTGGTGGTGTCGGTGCCGGCGCCGGGCTCGGTGACGCCCATCGATTGCAGCCGCAACTCCCCCGCCGCGATGCGCGGCAGGTAGTGTCGGCGCTGCTCCTCCGAGCCGTGCCGAACGAGGGTGTTCATGTTGTACATCTGGCCGTGGCAGGCGCCGGAATTGCCGCCCGAGCGGTTGATCTCCTCCATGATGACGGAGGCTTCCGTCAGACCGAGGCCGGAGCCGCCGTATGCCTCGGGGATCAGCGCGGCCATCCAGCCGGCCTTGGTCAGGGCCTCGACGAACGCCTCCGGGTAGCCGCGCGCCTCGTCGATGCGGCGGTGATACTCCGCCGGGAAGTCGGCGCAGAGCGCCCGCACCGCATCGCGGATCTCGCCATGGCTGCCGTGGTCGATCGTCTGCATCGGTGCTCCTCCCGCCCCCGAGATAGGTTCGGGAGGGCGCCCCGCCAGCAGGCCCGGCGGGACGCCGCAGGGCTTAGCCCTTCTTGACGTTCCAGAACACCGGCACGCCTTCGAGCACGCCCGAGATGTTGGGCCGGTAGGAGGTCTGCACGAAGTACTGGCCGAGGGGCAGGTAGGGCAGGTCCACGAAGGCCTGCTTCTGGATCTCGGCGGCCACCGTCTTCTGGCTCGCGACATCGGGCGAATCGAGCCATTGCGAGCGCAGGGCCTCGATCTTCTCGCTGGTCGGCCAGCCGATGGCCGCGCCCGCGCCGTTGCCGCGCAGGAACGAACTGACGGCCGGGTTCGCCTGATCGAGCCCCGCCCAGAAGGTGCAGAACGCGTTCCAGCCGCCCTGCGCGATCGGGTCCTTCTTCGCCCGCCGCTGCACGACGGTGCCCCAATCCATGACCTGATAATCGACGTTGAACCCGGCGCGGGAGAGCATGTCGGCGGCGACATCGGCCAGCGCCTTGAGGGTCGGGAAGTCGGACGCGCCCATGAGCACGATCTTCTCACCCTTGTAGCCGGCGGCGGCGAGTTCCTTCTTGGCCGCCTCGAAGTCGCGCTTCGAGGTCAGGGCTTCGAGGCCGACATCGTTCGCCATCGGCAGCTTCGGGCAGAAATAGCCGACAGGCGCGTGCATCAGCTTCGGGTCGGTGCCCGTCACCGCTTGCATGAAGTCGGTCTGGTCCACGACCTTGAGCAGCACCTTGCGGATCGCCGGGTTGTCGAACGGCGGCAGGAGCTGGTTCATCCGCAGCGTGCCGATGAGGCCGGTCGGGTCCTTGATGGTGGTGGTGAGGCCCCGCAGCGTCGGCACGAGATCGGCCGGGGGCTGCTCCCACCAATCCATCTCGCCGGTCTGCATCGCGGAGGCGGCGGTGGCCTGATCGGGGATGATCGTCCACTCCACCCGGTCGACGTAGGCGCGCTTCGGGCCGGAGGTCCATTGCGCCTCGCCGCCCTCGCGGGGGACGTAGTCGGCGAACTTCTCGTAGACGACGCGGGCGCCGACGATGCGCTCGTCCGCCTTGAAGCGGAACGGGCCGCTGCCGACCATCTCCGTCACCTGCGTGAAGGCGTCGGTCTTGGCGAGCCGCTCCGGCATGATCGCGCAGATGTTGGATCCGACCTTGCCCAGCGCATCCGGCAGGAGGACGAAGGGCTTCTTCAGCCGGAACTGGATGGTCGTGTCGTCCAGCGCGGTGAGTTCGTCCGTGTAGCTCAGGAGCGACTGCCCCATGGCGTCGCGCTTGCCCCACCGGCCGATGCTGGCGACGCAATCCCGCGCCAGGACCGGCGTGCCGTCGTGGAACTTCAGGCCCGGCCGCAGGGTGATCTTCCAGCGCTTGCCGTCGTCCTCCGTGACATGGCCCGCCGCCATCTGCGGCTGGGCGCGGAAGCTGCTGTCGAGGCCGTAGAGCGTGTCGAAGACCGCCAGCCCGTGGTTGCGGGTGACGTAGGCGGTGGTCCAGATCGGGTCGAGGACCGTCAGGTCGGCCTGCGGGATGAATTTGAGCACCCGCGAGTTCGCACCCTGCGCGAGCGCCGGCGCGGCCAGCGCGGCCCCGGACACGGCCATGAAACGACGTCTGTTCAGCACGATCACACGCTCCGTTGTGGAAGGCACGCGAGCGTAGCATGGGCCGGGCCATTGGCACCGGCCAAGCCTCGAAACCGAATCTTCACCACGCTCCGGTTGTCTCACGCGCGGGCAACCTCGCGCCGGGGTTGGGAGAATTCGCGAACGTGTCGGCCCGAGCAATCCCGGAGGAGGCAGGCGAGGACGCGGGCTTCACCCTGGTGGAGATGCTCGTGACCCTGGTGATTCTCGGCCTCGCGGCGGCGGTCGCGACGCAGTTCGCCGGCAGCGGCGTCGGGCGCCGGGCCGACCGGATCGCCGCCACCCTCGGCGCGGAGATGGCCCTGCTGCGGGTGCAGGCCCTGCGCTCCGGCGAGACCGCGCATCTCGTGTTCGAGCCCGATTCGGGGCGCTTCCTTTCCTCAAGGCCCGGCGCGGCGCCCATCGCGACGGTACCCCTCCCGGTCCTCGTGCAGGTCGAGGAGGCCGCGACGGCGACGCCGGGCGAGATCCGCTTCCTGCCGGACGGCGGATCGAGCGGCGGGCGCATCGTCATCGGCGGGCGGGTGCTCACCGTCGGCATGCTGCTCGGCCGCGTCTCGCGGGGGACGCTGCCGTGAGCGCATCCCGATCCGGCGGGGAGGACGGCTTCACCGTGGTCGAGGTGCTGGTGGCCTTCGCCATCGCCGCCATCGGCATGATCCTCGCCCTGCAGATCGCGGGGGAGACGGTGACGGGCCTGCGCCGCGCGGCCTTCTGGCAGACGGAAGCCGACGAGGCCGAATCGATCTGCCTGCACCGGATCGCGGCGGGCCCCCTGGCGGCGGGAATCGGCGAGGGGCGGTTCGCGGATGGGCGACCCTGGACGCTCATGGTGAGCGACGTGCGCGCCGCCCTGCCCGCGCGGCGCGGCCCGGCGGTGTGGCGCCTCGTCCTGACGCTCGGCGGCCCGGAGGGGCGGCCGGTCTACACCACCCTCGTGCCGGGCAAGCCCGATGCGTGAGGGCAAGCCCGGCTCGCAGGATGGCTTCGCGCTGGTCGAGGTGCTGGTCTCCCTGGCGCTCGCCGCGCTCGTCGGCGTGCTGCTGATCGAGACGGTGCGCGTCGCGGGGCGGACCTCCGCCGCCGTCGCCGCCGCCGAGGGATCGGGACAGGTCCGCGCGGTGCGCGATCACCTGACCCGCACCTTCGGGAGCCTCGCCAGCCGTCACATGGACGGCACCCAACCGGTCCTGCAGGGCGGGCCGGACGGCCTCTCGGCGGCCATCGCCCCGGACCGCGCCGTCGAGCGCCCGGCCGAACTCGTCGCGACGCTGGCGGGAATCCCGCGCGGGGATGGCGGCTTCGATCTCGTGGAGCGGCGCATCCCCCTCGAAACCCTCCAGGGCACGGCGGCGACGGCGCGCTCGGAGGTGCTGCTCGAACGGGTCGCCGGCCTCGGGCTGCGCTATTTCGGAGCGCCGGCCAAGGGGATGCCCGCCACCTGGGCGGAGGCCTGGGCGCGCCGCGACCGTCAACCCGACCTCATCGAGGTGCGGGTCGCCTTCGCCCCGGCGGACGCCCGGCGCTGGCCACCGCTCCTCATCGCCACGGGAGACATCCGGTGAGCGTCGGCGACCGGCAGGGGGAGGACGGCTTCGTCCTCGTCTCGGTGGTGATGGTGCTCGCCGTCGTCAGCGCGGTCCTCGCCACGGCGATCCTGCAGACGCGGGCCAACGCCGCCCTTGCCCGCACCCGCGCCGACCTCGTTAACCTACAGGGCATGGCGGACGGCATCACCCGCCTCCTCGCCCACGACCTCGCGGTGGGCCGGACCTACCGCCTCGCCGGGCTCGGCCTGCCGGAAGACGGCAGCCCCATCGCTTGCGCCCTCCCCTCCGGCCGCGTGGCCGTCCTGTCCCTGGAGGATCAGGGCCGCCTGATCGACCTGAACCGCACGCCGCGCCCGGCGATGGAGGAGGTCTTCCGGCTTCTCGGCGTGCCCGATTCCACCGCCCTCGCCCTCGGCGCGGAGATCGCCGACTACCGCGACGCGGACGATGTGCCGGAGCCCAATGGCGGCGCCGAACTGGCGCAGTACCGCGCCCGGGGCCTCGCCTACGGCCCGCGCAACGGACCCTTCCTCAGCGTCGATGAGATCGGGCGGCTTCCGTCCGTGACGCCCGAGATCGCGGCGCGGCTGCAGCCGGCGCTCACGGTCTACAACGAGGCCGGGTCGTTCGACCTCGCCTCCCTGGTGCGGAGGCTGCGGCCCTCGGGCCCGATGCCGCCGCAGGACGGGAAACGATCACCCTCCCCGCGCCAATATTTCCGCATGTCCGTCACCCTCGTGCAGGGGACGGCGCGGGCCGGGCGCGTCGGGGTCTATGCCCTCGGCGGCACCCGGACCGGAACCGACTTCCTCGTCTGGCAACCGGGCGTGGCCTTGTCCGCCACGCCCGGCGCCGATCATCCCGCCTGCGCCGCGATCCGCGCGGCGCTGACGACCTCAGAGCTTCGAGGCAGTTGAGGTGAAGAGCTGGTCGGCCGCGCCATTGCAGGTCCAGCCGACCGCCGCCGATCCCACCTGACCCGTGCCGCCGTAGACGCCGAGGCAGAGCTTAGCGTTCACCGAGACGAGGCTGTTGCCCGTGCCCTGGGCCTTCGGCGTCCAGGCCTGGTTCGTCGCGTTGGTGCAGGCGTATTGATAGACCTGCGCACCGGGGGCGGCGGGCTGGTTGTCGAGGGACAGGTCGAGGCACTTGCCGGAGGCGGCGTTCACGTAGGCCGTGCCGCCGTTGCCGCTCGTCGGGCGCCACATCTGCTCGGCCGCGCCCGTGCAGGACTGCTGCGTCACCGGAGCCCGGTCGTTCTTGTTGCCGGCCGGCACCGCGAGGCAGAGGCCGGATTGCGCCGACACCAGCGGCTGGCCGGTCGCGGTGCTGCTGGCGCTCGGACCCGTATAGGTCTGGTCCGGGACGCCCGTGCAGGTCCAGCCCACCACGCCCGCGCCCGCCTGGGTCGAGGCGCCGTACACGCCGACGCAGAAATTGTTGTAGGCCGAGACGAGGGCGTTGCCCGCGCCCTGGGCCTTGGGCGTCCACGCTTGGTTGCTGCCGCCGTGGCAGGCGTACTGATAGATCTGCGCCCCCGGATTGACCGGCTGGTTGTCGAGGGTCATGTCGAGGCACTTGCCCGAGGCGACGTTCACGAACGCCGTGCCGGTGACGGTCGAGGTCTGGCGCCACAACTGCTCGTTTCCGCCCGTGCAGGCCTGCTGGGTCACGGGGGTGCGGTCGGCAGTGTTGCCGGCCGGCACCGAGAGGCAGAGGCCGGAATGCGAGGCCTTCAGGACGCTGGCGGTCCCGCCGCCGGTCCCACCCGTCCCGGTGTCTCCGGTGCCGTTGCCCGAACCGCCGCTGCCCGTGCCGCCGGTCCCGCCGCCATTGGTCCCGCCGGAACCGCCCTGCGAAGAGGCGACGTAGGTCGTCGCCTGCGCCGGGGCGGCGACGGTGTTGCCGACCGCCACGATGATGCCCGGCGAGGGCACGCCCTTCGAATCGACGGCGACGAGCTGGTAATAGCCCGGCGGGACGACGTTGGCCGAGGACGGCGTCTGCACCGTCACCACGTTGCCGGATTGCGAATACTGCGCGACGTAGCGGCGCTGCGTCGACTTGAAGTTGTGCGTGACGAGGCTGAGCCCCACCAGCACCACCTGCGACAGGCCGTTCTGCGAGGTCAGCTCGAATTGCGTGCTCTGGCCATAGGCCATCTGCAGCGAGGCGAGGCTGACGATCTGCGGGCGCGGCGCGAGGGCGGCGGCGCCGTTGGACGAGGTGAACAGGTAGGGCGGGTAGTAGATTTCCGCGTTCTGGTTCGCGACCGGGCCGGGCGAACCGCCGCCGGCCGTGAGCAGGGCGCCGTTCTGCATCAGGATCGCGGTGGAATGGTAGCCGCGATAGATCGCGGCCGACGCGGCGACGGTCCACTGGCCGCTACCCGGGTTCCAGATCTCGGTCTGCAGGACGGCGGCGTTGCCGGCATCGTCAACATGCGTGCTGCCGCCGTTCACGACGACCTGGCCGGGGGGCAGCACCGTCGCGTTGGCGAAGGAGCGGCCGTACTTCATCGGCGCCACGTCCTTCAGGACGGGGTTCGCGCCGCTGATGTCCACGGTGGTGGCGCGGCTTGAGGCGGTGTAGCCTTCGCCGTTCGTCCAGGCATTGCCGCCGACCTGGATGATCTTGCCGGAATCGTACATCACGGCCGTCGAGCCGGGGCCGACATTCGGCGCGTCCACGGCGTTGGCGACGTTCTTCTGCCCATCGCGGAAATTCATCGTTGTGACGGAGCCGTTCCCGTTTATGTCGAGGTACCACATCTTGTCGGACGTGATGCCGAAGACCTTGCCGTTCGGGGCGTTCCAGGCGCGCGGATACCAGTAGCGGCTGTTGTCGGGGCCGAACGCATCGCGGCTGTTGGCGCCGAATAGGCTGTTCCACTGGTTGCCGTCGAAGATCTCCGGCGTCATCGCCTTCATCTCGCCGTTGTTGATCGAGGCCTGCGGGTTCCCGTAGCCGGCGGCGTAGGGATAGGTGCCGCCGAGGATGATCTGCTTGCCGTTCGGCAGGGTGAGCAAGGTCGAGTAGTAGCGGTCGTTGGCCATCTGGGCCTTCACCGCGCCGATGGCGGTGGCGCTGCTGTTGAGGATGACGCTGCCCTTGTCCTGGCCGTTGTCGAAGATGCCGCCGGAGGAGATGAGCGAGCCGTCGAAGCGGAACGCCTGCGCGCCGCAGAAGCTGTTCACGCCGACGACGCCCTGCACGGTGACGTGCGCGTTCGCGGCGCCCGCGCGGGTCGGGTCCCAGATGTCGAAGGTGCGGCCATCCTGAGTGCCGGGGTTGTTCACCGGCGTGCCGTAGGAGACGATCTTGCCGTTCGGCAGCAGGCCGAGGGTGATGGCGTTGATCGGCCACGTGGAGACGCCCGAAAACATGCCGGTCGTCGCCGCCGAGGCGGGGATCGAAAGGCCCGACAGGAGCGGGTCCGGCACTTGGTTCACGACCACCTTGAACAGGGCTGCGTCGGCAGGCTGGATCAGCCCGCCCGCGAGCATCGTGGCCGAGAGGAGCGCGATCCGGCGCGCCCGCGAAGCGGCGTGGGAGGGGGTCGAGACGGTCATGTCGGGGTCCGGAGTCGTGGGCTGGGGGTCAGTGAGAGGCGGGCGTGGCCGGCTGGCCGATGCCCTGGGGGAAGGTGTCGAGGGTCGCGAGGTCCCGCTGCAGGCGGGACGCGTCCACGGCGTCGCCGCCGTAGGTCATGGCGACGTTGCCCCGGCGGTCGAACAGCAGGATCGTCGGGGGCGGCTCCGGCAGGCGGTCGGCCGGGTAGCGCAGCCGCTCCGCGAGCGCCTTGGTCTCCGCGGCATCGGAGGCGAGGAAGCGCAGGCGCCGGTTCGGCCCGAGGAGCCCGTCCGCGAAGGCCCGCAGCCGGGCGGCATCGTCGGCGGCGGGGTCGGTGCCGATCACGAGGAAGCGGACACGGTCCCGCAGCGACGCGGGCAGGTCGCGGGCGAGCTTGTCGAGGTCCATCGTCCGGGTGACGCAGAGGATCGTGCAGCCCGCGCTCGCGAAGGACACGACGGTCAGCCGGTCCCGGAGGTCGCCGGGCGAGATGTCCCTGCCCTGTACGTCCCGGCGGGAGGTCGCTTCCCCGCTCCAAACCAGATTTCCGAGATCGCTCGGGCCGGTCTCGGCCGTCGCTCGGCCGGTGATGAGGCCTATACCCGCCAGGGTCAGGGCGGTTGCAAGGGCGATGATCTTCATTCGTGCCAACGGCAAGATGCGACGACTGGTTGTCGAAGCTGCTATGGCACACGGTTTAAGACACGAGCATTGCCAGAATCTGCGCAACCAGCGGTTTCTTCGCCACAGCGTGAATGAAAATGGCTAATCGGCCGGCGGGCGGCAATCCGCCGTGTTTGATAGGCGCGCGCGGTGAGGCATGACCGTGATCCCCTTGCCGAAGCCCCGCCGCCCGCCATCTCGCGGGGAGCTATGGAGACAGTATCCCGCCCATGGGTCTCGATCCCTCCGACCTGACAGAGCAAACCCGGACAGCCATGACCGAGCGGGGTGGAACGGCCGACGAGGCGTGGACGCTGGCGAGCTTCAGCGACACGATCCATCGCGGCGGCGTCGCCCTGTGGGCGTGGTCGCCCGTGCGGCGCCTCGCGCGGCTCGACAGCCTCTGCCAGGAATTCTGGGGCACCACGCAGACGGTCATCGGCATCGATGAGCTGTTCGCGAAGGTGAACCTCGAAGACCGCCTCGGGATGGTCCGGGAATGGGAGGCCAGCGCCACCGACCCGCAGCCCTACAGCTTCGATTTCCGCATCGGTGTGGGGCCGGAGGCGCGGTGGATCTCGGCGCGGGGCGTCGGCGGCGAGGCCGGGCGCGTCGGCGAATGGCTCCAGGCCATCTTCATGGACGTGACCGAGCACAAGCGCGCGGAGGAGGCCGAACGCCTCCTCACCGCCGAACTGGCGCACCGGGTCTCGAACATGTTCAGCGTGGCCCGCGCCCTGACCTCCATCGTCGCGCGGGAGGCGACCTCGACGCCCGCCTTCGCGGAAGACCTCGCCCGCCGCTTCGGCGTGCTCCACGAGGCCACGACCCTGGCGACGCGCTCGCAGAAGTCAGACCAGGGCCACGTGCACCTGAAGGACCTCGCGCAGCGGATCCTGTCGCCCTACCACCAGGGCTACAACATCGCCGTCGCCATCGACGAGGGTGTCGTCGTCGGGTCCGAATACACCAACGACTACGCGATGATCTTCCACGAACTCGCCACCAACTCGGCGAAGTACGGGGCGCTGTCCGGCTCCGGGGCGGTGCGGGTCGAGGGCAGCATGACCGGCGACACGATCCGGCTCACGTGGCGCGAGGGCGGGGCCGATCCCGGCGCGGTGAAGGGCGAGGGAACGGGCTTCGGCTCGCGGCTGCTGAAGCAGACCATCGAACGCAGCCTGCGTGGCCGTTTCTCGCGCACGATCGACGGCGACGGGTTGCGCTTCGAGATGAGCGTGCCAACGGGGTGACGGGCGGTTTCCCGCCCGCCACTCCCCCTCAGTTGGCGCGCGAGACCTCGACGAGGTTGTCCGAGAAGGACGGCGCGTGGCCCATGTCGGTGAAGGCGCCCGACGAGATGCTGTTCACCGTGCCCTCGTTGAGCTGGCGCCAGTAGCCCAGCGTCGCCACCACGATGCCGGACTTCACGTCGTCGGTGATGCGCGCCACACCCTTGAAGGCGCCGCGGTCGTTGGCGACCTTCACCCGGTCCCCGTCCAGGATGCCCCGCGCCCGCGCATCCTCGGCGCTGATCATCACGAACTGCTCGCCCTGGCCCTTCTGCTTGTCCTCCATGTTCGCGTAGCAGGAGTTCAGGAAGTAGTGGCTCTTGGGCGAGACGATGTTGAGCGGGAAACGCTTGGCCAGTTCCGGATCGTTCGTGTGCGACTCGCGCGGGCCGAGGTAGTCCGGCAGCGGGTCAAGGGCTTCGCCGGGCTGGAAGCCCTCGTACATCTGGCGGAACGGCGGCGCGACGAAGTTCGTCGCGCCCTCGACCTTCAGCATGCACTTGCCGGTCGGCGTCGGGAAGTTGCCCTCGCGGTGCGGCGCCCGGTCGTCGGGCGTGCCGACCTTCAGGCCGGCGAAGCCGTGCTCGCGCATATAGGCGAGGTCGATGCCCTCGCAGGCCGGCGCGTTCCAGTCGACGTAGTGCTCAAGGCACTCGGAGTCGGTCCACTTGAAGTTCTCCTCCTCGTAGCCGAGCCGGGCGGCGAGCTGCCGGAAGATCT